>NZ_CP103288.1:3762660-4443991 GCF_024758005.1 Pseudarthrobacter sp. NS4
CTGGCCGACCTCGGAGTTCCGTCCCTCCACTCAGCATTCGAGGACGATTCATCGAATGTGGTGGTGGATGAATTGACCGGGAACCTTCCGCCGGACGTCATGAAGGGCTTCAACCGGCAGTTCATTACAGGTGTCACCGTTGTGACCACCATCGACGAGGACGGCAAGCCCCGCGGCCTTGCCGCCAACTCCTACGCTTCAATTTCGCTGGACCCGCCGCTCGTTCTCGTGTCTGTCCAGAAGACGTCGTCCACCTACCCGGCCCTGTTCCGGTCGGGACACTTCGGGATCAACATCCTCAGCAACGAACAGCACGACACGGTACGGACGTTCGCTTCAAAGACTCCTGACAAATTCGCCAACATTGAATGGCATGCAGGGCCCAAAGGTGTGCCACTGATCGACGGCTCGGCCGCCTCCCTCGAGGCCGAGATCAAGGAACGGTTCCAGGCGAAGACCCACACGATCTTCGTCGGCCGGGTCCGGCACGCTGAGGTAGCTGACGTAGCCCCCATGATCTACAAGGCAGGGCAGTTTTTTGACGGCGCGCGCCTCGAGGAACTCTGAGCGCACCACCGCACAGCCGCCCGGATCTGCCGGCCCCCAACGGACTGGTCCGGGCCCTCAACGTCCCTCATTCGTGAAGGCCTCCCGAACCCCAACCTATGCAGCCCACTGCAACCTGGAGCACCCATGACCCACATCAAAACTGCCGAGGACCTGATGGATGAAACATCCCCCGGCATGGGCGACAACAGCAAGGCATCAAACTCCCCCGCTGCCCCCGAGCACACAACCGAAACCGCCATGGCCCAAGCTGACCGCCTCCGGCACAGGCCCGGGGCAGTCTTCTGGACATCTGTCGGCCTCATCGGCGCGTTCACCGCCTGGGCATCACTGGCCCCCGAAAACCTGAGCGGCGTTATGACCGCGGCAATGAACTGGGTCGCTGAGAGCGTCGGCTGGAGCTACCTGGTTGTGACCCTCGGCTGCATCGGCCTGCTCATCTACATTGCCCTCAGCAGGTTCGGAACTATCCGCCTCGGCGCCGACGACGCAAAGCCCGACTTCAGCACCTGGTCCTGGCTTGCGATGATCCTGTCCGCGGTGATGGGAATCGGCCTCGTCAGCTACGGTGTCGCCGAGCCCATCTCGCATTTTGCTTCACCTCCGCACGGCCTGGCCGAGGCCGGCACGATGGAAGCCGCGGTCCGCGCCATGCAGTTCTCCTACTTTGACTGGGGTCCGCACGCCTGGGCCGTGTTCGGGGTCTTCGGCCTCGCCATCGCCTACTCCACACACCGCCGCAACAACGCCGGACTGGTGTCACCGATGCTGCGCCCGGTCTTCGGCAACCTGGTTGACGGCTGGTTCGGCAAGATGATCGACATCTTCGCCATCATCGCCACCCTCTTCGGAACAACGACGTCACTTGGGCTCGGTGCTTCACAGATCGGTGAAGGAGTCGATCGGGTGTTCGGCATTCCCTCCAGCCTTATAGGCCAAATCCTGATCATCGCCGTCATCACCGTGATCTTCACACTCTCCGCGCTCTCCGGCGTGCACCGCGGCATCAAGTACCTGAGCCAAGGCACCATGGTCCTCTCTGCCGGGCTGGCCCTCTTCGTGCTGTTCACGGGACCAACCAACTTCATCTCAAACCTGTTCTTCCGGTCCCTTGGCCAGTACTTCACCGAATTCTTCGCGGTGAGCCTGCTGACCCCCAGCACCCCCGAAGACGTCCAGTGGATGCAGTGGTGGACCTACTTCATGATGGCCTGGTGGCTCAGCTGGGGTGCCTTCGTCGGTGTCTTCCTCGCAAAAATCTCCAGGGGACGCACCGTACGCCAATTCATCGCAGGGGTCATGATCGTCCCCAGCATCGTGTTCTTCGCCTGGTTCACCATCTTCGGCGGCACGGCAATCAAGTTCGACATGGAAGGCGGAGGCCAGATCGGGGCCGCAGCGCTGGAGAACGTCAACTCGGCGTTCTTCGCCACCCTCGCCGAACTCCCACTTTCCGGCATGACCTCGGTGGTAGCAATCTTCCTGGTCGTGATGTACTTCGTCTCCGGCGCCGACGCGAACACCTACGTCCTCAGCATGATGTCCTCCCGCGGCACACTCAAACCCACCAAGCCAGTCCTGACAACCTGGGGCCTGCTCACCGGCCTGTGCGCCGTCGTGCTCCTGATCGTCGGCGGCCTGGGCGCACTCCAGCAGGCGGCCATGCTGTCGGCACTGCCATTCACCGTGATCGTCGCCCTCCTCGGCTACGGCCTGGTAGTAGAGCTGAGGAAAGACCCCCAATTCCATGGCACACGCGCACTAACCCAGCGCGACCTCAGCCGCATCCTCAAACCGGAGGCGTAGCACCACTGAAGGCAGGTGATGGCGGCGGGAGCACCCCGCCGCCATCACCGCGTTAACTTCCTGCTCTTGCCTGAATACTGCCTGAAACGCGCAGACACTGCGGCCACGACCCCTGAGCACGACATTGTTTCTTCAAAGGAGACCTTCGAATGACCACTTACCCCGCAATATCCCCTGCCATCTCGTCCGAGCGTGAAGCCTCCCTGCTTGCGTCCGTCCCTACCGGCCTGTTGATCGATGGGCAGTGGCGGGACGCGTCCGACGGCGGCACATTCGACGTACACGACCCCGCCACCGGGGAGGTACTTGCCACCCTCGCCTCCGCAACCAGCGAAGATGCGGTCGCCGCTTTGGACGCCGCAGACGCCGCCCAGGCGTCCTGGGCCCGGACCGCGCCCCGGGTGCGGGCTGAGATCCTGCGCCGCGCCTTTGACCTGGTGACCGAGCGGGTCGAGGACTTTGCCCTGCTGATGACCCTGGAAATGGGCAAACCGCTGGCCGAAGCCCGCGGCGAGGTCACCTACGGGGCCGAGTTCCTGCGCTGGTTCTCCGAAGAAACGGTCCGCGACTACGGCCGCTACCTCACCACCCCCGAGGGAAAGAACAAGATCCTGGTCCAGCACAAACCCGTCGGGCCCTGCCTGCTCATCACGCCCTGGAACTTCCCGCTCGCGATGGCCACCCGCAAAGTCGCTCCCGCCGTGGCCGCCGGCTGCACCATGGTCCTCAAACCAGCCAAACTCACCCCCCTCACAGCCCAATACTTCGCCCAAACCATGCACGACGCCGGCCTGCCCGCCGGAGTCCTCAACGTCGTCTCCTCCGCCTCCGCCTCCGGGATCTCCGGGCCGCTGCTGAAAGACTCCCGCCTGCGGAAGGTCTCCTTCACCGGCTCCACCCCGGTCGGCAAACGGCTCATGGCCGACGCCGCCCAGAACGTGCTCCGCACCTCCATGGAACTAGGCGGCAACGCACCGTTCATCGTCTTCGAGGACGCAGACCTGGACAAAGCCGTCGAAGGAGCCATGGCCGCCAAGATGCGCAACATGGGCGAAGCCTGCACCGCCGCCAACCGCTTCCTCGTCCACGAATCCGTCGCACAGGAATTCACCGCCAAGTTCGCCGCCGCCATGGGCGCCCTGACCACCGGCCGCGGCACCGACCCCACCACCCAGGTCGGCCCCCTCATCGATTCCGGAGCACGCGATGACGTCCACGCCCTCGTGGCCGCCGCCGTCGACGCCGGAGCCACCGCTATCACCGGCGGGACACCGGTGGACGGGCCCGGCTACTTCTACCAGCCCACCGTCCTCGGCGGCGTGCCCAACAACGCCGCGATCCTGGGCCAGGAAATCTTCGGACCCGTCGCCCCCGTCACCACCTTCGCCACCGAAGAAGACGCCATCCGGCTGGCCAACGCCAGCGAATACGGACTCGCCTCCTACCTCTACAGCCGCGACCTCAACCGGCTCCTGCGCGTGGCCGAACAGATCGAATTCGGCATGGTCGGCTTCAACGCCGGCGTCATCTCCAACGCCGCAGCACCCTTCGGCGGCGTCAAGCAATCAGGCCTCGGCCGCGAAGGCGGCACCGAAGGCATCGCCGAATACACCACCACCCAATACATCGGCATCGCCGACCCCTACGCCGACTGACCCGCCCCACGCCAAAAGCGCCTGCCGGCCCTCTCATTAAAAGGGGCGGCAGGCGCTTTCTTTTCGGACCCATCAGTGCTGCTTACATAAGGCTGTTATCAGTGGTCAAATCCCGGCAAGGCCATTGTCCATGTCACGGGTCAGCGCCAGGCAGCTTCGCTGAACCCGATGCGCCACATATGGCGAAAAAGGCTGAGCTCATTCCGGGCGGCTTCGAAGGTGGAGTTTGGCCTCGGTGAGGGCGTCGGCTGCTCGAATGAAGCCCAGGTGGCTGAACGCCTGCGGGAAATTCCCGGCCAGCCGCGCGCTGACGGGATCGTACTCCTCCGCGTAAAGCCCGACGTCGTTCGCGTAGCTGGTGAGCTGGTCCAGTAAGGCTGTGGCGTCCTCTATGCGGCCGCTGAATGCGTATTGTTCCACCAACCAGAACGTGCAGATGAGAAACGGGTATTCATGGCCTTCCAACCCATCGAGTCCCGAGGCCGTGCGGTAGCGGTGCAGCAGGCCGTGTTCCTCCTGCAAATCGGCCTCTATCCGGGCAACAGTGCCGAGCATTTTCGGGTCATCGTAGGCCACGAAACCGGTGTGCGGCAGCTGCAGCAACGACGCGTCCACCTCGGTGTTCGAGTAAGTTTGCGTGAACGAGTTGAGCTCGTCGTTGAAGCCGCGGTCCATTATCTCCTCACGCAGCCGATCGCGCAGGCCCCTCCATCGTTCCGCAGGCCCTTCCAGTCCTTGCTCCTCCACCGCGCGCACACCCTGATTGAAGGCCGCCCACATCATGACCCGTCCGTGGACGAAGTATTCCGCTTCCCCTCGCATCTCCCATATCCCGTGGCCTTTACGGTTGAGGTTCTGCTCGCAGAACCGCAACAGGTTCTTCTGCAGCCCCCACGAGTACTCTCCCTCCGGCACGCCCGCGTCACGAAGGGCAGCCAGCGCCAGCATTACCTCGCCGATGACATCGGCCTGGTACTGACCCACCGCCCCGTTCCCAATCCGCACCGGTTTCGATCCCTCGTACCCGCCCAGGTGGTTCAGTTCGCTCTCAGGCAGTTGGCGTTCGCCCGCGATGCCGTACATGATCTGCACCTGATCGAGGTCACCGGCAACCGCGCGCAGGAGCCAGTTGCGCCAGTGCAGGGCCCCGTCGGTGAAGTCATGGGCTATGAGGGCCTCGATTGTCAGAGCCGCGTCCCGCAGCCAGGTGTAACGGTAGTCCCAGTTGCGGGACCCACCGAACTCCTCGGGCAATGACGTGGTGGGAGCAGCCACGATGCCGCCAGTCCTGCCGTGTGTGAGCGCCCGCAACACCATCAGGGAGCGCAACACCGCCTGATCGTGCTGATCGTTGACTTCCACCCGGGAAGACCAGTCCATCCAGAAAGCGGTGGTTGCGTCCAAGGCTGCGGCCGGGTCTGCCGGTGTAGGAAGTCCATCATGGGACTGGTACCAGGTGAGAACCCAGTCAGCGGACTCACCGGCGGAGAGCGGAAAAAGTCCGGTCAGTCGGGTGGACACAGCGCCCTGATAATCGTCCGCGTGGCCTTCCGGGGATGCCTCGTGCCGTTCCTCCATACCGGCTTGTGGCTCTACCTGCTGATCCTCGTACGGATGCAGCAACGGCCCGGCTAACAACAGCGCATCCGGTCCGGCCACCGACAGCAACCCATAGGTGCCGGTCCCGTCGAGATCAACCCGCCGGGTCCAAGGTTTGGCCCGGGCGTAGTCGAAGCGGATCCGCAGGTCATGCTCAACCTGAACGGTCCCCGAGACGCATTCCACCCGCCGCACAAGATCTGACTGCGTATCACCAGGCGGCAGGAAATCAGTGACGACAACCGTCCCGGTCGCTGTACGCCAGGTGGTTTCCAGGATGAAAGTCCGCGGCAGATACCGGCGGGAGATCACCTCCCCGTTCACAGGCGACAGCTTCCACCGTCCATCTTCCGGATTCCCCAGCAGAGCCGCGAAGACGGACGGCGAGTCAAAGCGGGGGAAACATAACCAGTCGATGCTGCCTTCGCGCGACACCAGCGGACCTGTGCCCATATCGGACAGGAGTGCGTATTCCTCCAACGGCGTGGACAAGTGCTCAGCAACCTGATCTCTCATCTGCCCATTCAATCAGCATCCCAAATCGTGGGCGGCACACCCCAACCTGACGTCGGACGCCGTCCTCGGGGTTGTCATAAGATCAGGAGCGCGGAAGAGGAAGTGTCGGGCCGGTTATCGCACAGCGTAGCCGTACCAGGGTTTCCCATCAGGTCAGTCCGATAGCACGGCGATTCCGTCGATCTCGACCTTCATTCCGGGTCCCAGCCCGGCGGAGACTGTGGTGCGGGCCGGATAGGGCTTGTCGAAGAACTCTTCGTAGACCTCGTTCATGCCGGGGAACTCGGCGTGTTCGTTGATGAATACGCCGACCGTGACGAGGTCGCATGCGGAAGCGGCTCGGAAAGGGACTCTCGGGAGGCCTCGTTGACTGACCCGGACACGCCAACCCGACGCCGGCGGTTGGGCCCAAGCTGCCCGACCGCCGGTACGTACTCGCGGGTAACCATTTTTCCATCTAGTGTAGAAACATCGGGCGGCTGGGGGGCCGGGACGCAACGATGCGTTTCGTTTGGTGAAAGATAATCCCGAGGTCGGTGGCCCCGGGGGTTTAGGGGTAAACCATGACCGGAAAGTTTGAACTCTTTATTGACGAGCACGCGTCCTACGCGTTCAGGCTCAAGTCCCACGACGGGGCAGTCGTGGCGGTGTCCGGCCCGTATCCAAGCAAGGAATCCGCTGTTCAGGGCATAAGGGACGTGCGTGAATGCGCCGCCACCGGGTTGATCAGCGATCAGTGTTCCCTTTCGAGGTCCCGCCCTCAGGAGGACTGACTGCATTCCCGCCTTGGATCAGGACTCGACGGTTATGCAGCAGCAGCGACTGCAGTGGCCTAAGAAAGCACTATCCAACTGGTTTCAGTTCGCCGTAACGGATCCAGGTAAAGGCAAATAGACCGCGCCGCTTCACCCATCCGGGGAAGTTAGCGCCTTCTGTGCCACCTTTGCAGGCGGCTAAGACCAGCAAACCGCCAGGCCGGGGTCTTGCCTACCGCATTTGCTGGCGGTGACCGTGCTGCCCAGTCAAGTGCGCCGAGCAGGTGTCGATCGAGATGCCCCTTCGGCCACGTGCCTGGATCTCTTTGAATTCCTCAAAGGTGCGCCCCTAGCCTTCGCACTCGATGCAGTAGGAGTGGCCGTTGCTCTCGCGCGCGATCTGGGACCGGTGCCGGACCAGGAAACAGGAATAGCAGGTGAACTCATCCGCCGCCTGAGGAATGACCTGAACCATGAGCTCTTCGGAGACAATTTCCCCGCCGGGGGTCAGTCCCTCATCGAGTGCGTCGGCCTCGTCCAGTTCCGTGATGACGCTGCGGGCATCCGGGGCGTTCGCAGACTGCAATGCCTCCAGAGAACTGTCCTGGGATTCCTTGACGTCGGAGCGGACTTCGTCATAATCGGTAGCCACGTGATGATTCTCTTTCCGAGGGTTTTGTCTGATTCTGATTTCTGACTACATTGCAACGTACCCCGGCGCGCCGTTGTTCCCGGATGCCGAGCCCGAATGGGTGGAAGCTCCCAAGGCGGGCCTGGCATTCAAAGTCGGCTGCGAGGCCTATCACGCTGACGGCGGCATTCCCGGCCTTTGCCGATGCGGGGCCGTCCATCCCCTGCTATGACTGGATGAGTGCGACGCAATGAAAGGGACACATCATCGGGAACAGAATAGCCGTGACCAGCACTGGAGTGTCCGGATCAGCGCTAGCCCGTACAGGCACCCACCGGGTCCCCGTGCGGCATCCACGTGTGCTCCCGTGGTGACCAACGACGAGAGGCATGGGGGCCGGCGCGGCCCACTTCGGCTGCGCTTAGCCCTTTATCTGCTCGGGGTGCTCGCGTTAGCGCTGGTGCTCCTCGGGCCCGGTCTGCTCAGTAGTTTGCGTATTGAGAACGGCTCGCTGCTGCTGCGCCCGGAATGTACTGTCGAAACCTCTGAGGGGGAAGTGGGGCTCGACCGTGATGAGGCGCAGTTGGCCACCACGGCCGTCGCCCTCCTCGCCCGCGGGATGGAGGCACCGGACACCTCCAACATCGATGAGGCGGTGTTGCAGCGGTTGGCCAACGGACCTCCCGGGGACGCTGGTCCTAGCCTGAGCTGCCGGGCGGCCGCCAGTGACTTGCAGGAACAACAGCTGACTGCCACCGGCCTGACACCGCGCGCCGAGCAGTTGCGCGAAGCCATGACTGAAGTGTTCGGCGACCAAATCCTGGGCGGGTTCGCCCCGGGCGGCATTGACCACGGACACGGGGAAGACTCAACGCACTACGACGGCCGGGCAATGGACATCTTCTTCCGCCCGGTGACCGAGGAGAACCGGCGCAAGGGGTGGATACTGGCCCACTGGCTCGTCGCCCATGCCGAGGACCTGCACATCCAGTACGTCATCTTCGACGACCGGTTCTGGAGCGTGTACAGCTCCCGAGGGCAATGGCGGGACTACGATGCACCGGACCCAGGCAACGAAATACTGCGTCACCTCGACCACGTGCACGTGGACGTGCTGGGCGGAGGCACCGACTAAGAGGCTAATGCACTGCCGCTTTCCGCCTAAGTACTCATTAACGGGCTGGAGCCAGTATGCTGGTGAGCCTGCGTATTCGGAACCTGCGAATACCGTTGCTTCAATTGCAAGACCTAGCCTCCCAGGACGTGGGTCGCCGTGGGGTCGGTGATTGCTGGTTGTGAGTGGTTATGAATGAAGTGCCGCGCGGGCGAAGGCTTGCCTTGGAGCTTTGACGGTGTTGGCTTTGAGCCCGAAACGGTCGTCGAAGATGCCGAGGTTCAGCAGGACCTCGTGGGCGTCGACGAGGAGTGCTTGGACGGTGTTCGGTTCCAGTTCGGCTCCGGTGTGGCTGCGCCAGCCGAGTGCTTCGAGGCCGAAGGCGACGGCTTCAAGATAGTCGGCCCAACCACTTCGTTTCCCTGCCGCGACTTCGAGTAGGAGTAACAGCGCCGCGTCACGCTCGGAGTCATGACGGTGCCGGTGGGCAACGGCTCGGGCCAGGAAAAGCCAAAGGCCTGCGGGATCATCGAGCAGCCGCTTGGCGGCGGAGGTGAGGACGAGCCTGCCTTTGATTTTGCGGATCAGGCCGAGTCGTAGAGCGCTTTCGCGCAGCTGAAGAACGGGCAGGGTCTGGTCCTCGCGGTTGGCTTTGCCGACCCAGTCCTTGGCCCACCCGAGCTCTGTCATGGCCTCGCGGACCACGGCCGGCGGCAGCCAGCCGGCAGCGGTGAGGGATAGACCGTCAAGCCCGACGCGGCGGGTGAGCCAGAGATAGGGCGCGGTCATCGCCTCGACGACGTCTGCTTCGACCGTTGCGGGGCCGTCGAGGCCGGCGGCGTGCAAGTATGAACGGAATTCACGTCGCAGCCCGGGAGGCATCCGATTCGTGAGTTCCTGGGTCAGTGACTCACTTCCGGGGCCGTGTTCGCTGGCAGAGGGAGCAGGGAACAGCAGGGCGAGCTCTTTGTTCACGGCATTGATGTCCAGCTGTTCCGGGTCGAATTCCTGCCATGGCCCGGCTGTCCAGGCGACCCATGCCTTCAGGTCTTTGTGGTCTTTGTGGCCGGGGTCTGCGAGGGCGTCGAGGAGGTCGTGGTAGCCGCCGGTGCCGCCGGAATCTTCCAGCGGCGCCCGCCGCTCCCCGTCCAGGAGCCGCGCCCTTGGGGTGTTGGCCGGCATGGGGAGGCTTCCGGTGAGCTCGAGGCGGTGGATCCAGCCGTCTCCGAAGTCGTATTCATAGAACAGGGGACCGGACTCCGGGGTGAGGAGCTGGCCCAGGTTCCAGTCCGTCTCGGGCAGGTCATCGTCAGAGTCTTCCATCAGGTCCAGGGGGACCCAGCGACGTGGTTCGCGCACGATCCCGTTGACGGCACGCAGACGAACAAAGGGGTCGGTGTCTGTGAAGGAATGCAGGTGTGAATCCCGCCAGCCCACGGCCGTTTGCAGGACCTCGTGGACTCTGTCCATGGTCAGGGATGGGTCTATTTCGAGTAGCCGCCAGATGGCCGGCTCGCTGCCCACGATGGAGACTTTCATCCGCAGCAACATCGCATCGGGATCTGGATCTGGATCGCGTTTCGTCACAGCACTATCCTGCCAGCCCGAGTATTTGCGCTAGACCTCTGTCCGGGTTCGCGGCGTCCACTGTGCTATCGCCGGTAAGAGGCGTAGGTGGCCCAGGTGTTACCGGCTTGTTTGGCGTGCTGTTCGGTGATTTGGGTGCTGTAGCCAAGCGCCTGGGCGACAACTGGAGGAGGCATCGTCAGAACGAGAGCTCGCAGCGTGGCAGTTCTGGCGCCCAGGAGGTGGATGCCGCTTTCACGGAGCTTTTTCATGAGATGGCCGGGATGAAGGTGCTGGCCGGGGCGGTATCCGGGAAAGAGCCACGGAGAGGCGCGGTTGGCGGCGGTGTTCATGTTCGGCCGGTCGGCGAGGTGTTGTTGAAGGATTTCGTCGAAGGGGTGGGGAACCGGGACTGGCTGGTCCTCGAAGACGATGACGGTTTCACCGTCGTCGGTGCGGCTGATTTGCTCGCATCGCATGCTGGCGATACGTGTCAGTGGTTGGGCGTAGAGGAGCAGCAGGACTGCTGCGGCGCGGTGATGGAGTGGGATGTTCTGGTTCTCGAGGGTTTCGCGGAGCAGTCTGAGCCGTTCGTTCTGGTCAAGGACGGGACGGGAATTGGCTTTGCGGTAGGGGAAGTCGACGCGGGGAAGGTGCTGGTTCCGGACTGCCCAGCGCACGAAAGTTCTGGCAGTGCTGCGCGTTGTCGGTCCCGTGGCGATCCAGTGGTCGATGTCTTCCTGCCGGCATTGGGTGGGCAGTTTCCCTCGTTCTGAGAGATGCCGGAGGAAGTCCCTGGCTACGGAGACATCTTGTTTGGCTGCGCGGGCGGTGCCCCAGTTCAGTTCTCCGGCGACGGAGAGTTGGCGCATCCGGCGCAGGTGGTGCCAGGTGGCGAACTGTTTGATCAGGGCGTGGTGATCCGGGTCCATGAGTTCGGCCAGGATCCGGTCCAGCCAGGCCTCGAAGTTCAGTAGGTTCCGGTCGATGGGCTCCAGAAGTCCGTGCTCGATGAAGAGCTCCCGCAGGTGCATCGCCGTCCGCGGCGACTCGTGGTCATCGAAGGTGGTGTGGGCCAGCGGCCGGGCGCCGGTGGCGATGGAGGACAGCAGATCGCGGACGTCCGGGTTGCGCAGCCACGTCAGCGCGCTGCGGGGATGGGGCTGGGCGCTGATTCCCTCGTGCAGGGGTTTGAGGGGTTCAGACACGGTCCCGGTGCCATCGTCGAGGAGGTCGGCCAGGTGATCTTGCAGGCAGCAGCGGGCGCACCGCCGGGCCCGGTAGGGTTCTTCCTCGGCGGAACATTGGGTGCAGTGGAAGTCGGCCGGGATACCGGCGCAGTCGACACAGACCGGGGATCCGGTGTCGTCCAGGCCGGGCAGGAGCCTTTCAGTCCCGCAGCCGGGACAGGTCCCGTGCGTCCGGGCAGCGCGCTGGTAGCAGAGCCGACAGACCCGCCCCTCGGGCCATTTCGCCCCAAGCCTGGCGGCTGGTTTCCTGCAGCGGGCGCATAGCTTCTCGTCCGGGGTCAGCATTACTCTGCGGGGCGGACGCGGGCGCGTTTGGGCCGGATCGTCGTGTTCAGATCAACGACTTTCGGGCCGTTCGATGCGAGACCGTTCACGATATTTTTCCGCTGGGCTGTGGCAACGGTATGGAACTGGCATAAATCCTCGACCGTGCAGTTGAGGGCGTCGCAGAGGGCGCCGAGCAGGGTCATGGACATGCGTTCGGGTTTTTGTCCGACGAGCCGGTAGATCTGTGAGGGGGAGAGGTCGATGCCGCGTTCGACGAGCAGGGGAATGAGGTCGGAGATGTTGAACAGTCCGCGTGCGGCCATGATTTCGCGCAGCCGCCAGGAGTATTCGATGTGCTTTTTCATAGTGCGTTCCTCTGGTCGGTGCCGGTGGCTTCTGCGGCCATCTTGGTCATGGCCGCCCGCAGGGTGCGGGTGCGGTAATCGGAGGAGACACCGGTGTAGAGGGCGGTGGTGGAGGAGTGTTCGTGCCCGACCTGTTGCTGGACGAACAGGGCGTCGTAGCCGTCCTCGATCAGGTGGGTGACGTAGGAGCGGCGCAGGGAGTGGAAATCGATGCCGTCCGCGAGTCCGAGCCCGGTCCGTAGCAGAGTGAATTCCCGGGTGAGTGAGTCGGCGCTGACCCTGCCGCTGCGCTCGGTGGGCCAAAGGGATGCGTGTTCCTCGCCGGTTCCGGGTGGCCGGACCTCCTCGATCCATTGCCTCAGGCAGTCCACGGCCCAGCCGGTGTGGGGGACTGTCAGGACGCTGCGGCGTTTGGGAGGTGAGCCGCGCATGGCTTTGCCGTGCCGGACGTAAAGAACGCCGTATCCGCCGAACTCGGCTGCGTGCGGGTTGGTTCCGAAGTCGGTCAGTTCGAGCATGCGCACCTCGTTGCGCCGAAGGCCCCAGGCGTAGGCGACTTTGATGGTCGTGGCCATGCGGAACGCTGAGATCCAGCCTTTGCGCCCCTGCTTGAGGGCGTGATCGACCCGGTCATCGGCGTAGTCGAACAGGTCCTGCAGCTCGTCCCTGGTCAGCGGTCGCTTGCGGGGGCGGGCGGATGCTTCCTGAACATGCGCGGCGGTGTTCCACTCGTGGCAGACCTGGACCGGGTGGGTGCCGAACCGCTCCATGCATTCCTGCTCCCAGCCGTAGGCCGGATCGGTCAGATAGCCCAGGAACAGGCGGAGGGCGTTCTGGTATGCCAGCAGCGTTGAATGGCTCGCGGAGCGGACGGCACGCAGCTCCATGAAGAACTCATCGACATCACCCACGGTCCAGGACCAGGGATCTTCGCCCGTGAAGGAGCGGAAACGCTGGATGACCTGCTCCCGGCGCGCGATCGTCGTGAAGGCAAGGTTCCGGCTCAACTGCTGATTGCGCCACCCGTCCAGCATCGCCTGGAACACCTGCTCGGCAGGGTTGAACAGCGCCACGTCCCGGGCGATTTGCTGCCTGGCCGTTCCGGCGGGTCCGGGCTGTCTGCCCACATTTTGTCCTCGCATAACACGCGATACTTTCGCATATTCTGCGAATCAACAGCAAAACGGCCTGTAACTGCGGGGATTTTTCATTCGTGCTGTCCGCCCACGTCACGCTGATTTAGCTCCGGTAACGTGCTGCCGTCGGCTCTAAAGAGCCCGAAAACATAAGGAATCCCGGGGGCAGCCGGTTGTCGGCAGGGCAGCGGTATCAAAGTCCGTCGAATTCGCACCAGATGCGATTCGCCGGGTTCCTCCGAACATAATCATCATTATCGGCGTTCAAGTAGGACGAGTAGAAACAGATGAGAGAACCCGTCCCAGCGTGCGGTCGGCAATGAACACCCGTTCATCTTCAGACAGATATCGCGCAGACATCGTTGGTACTGGCACCACAACCCGGGGCGGGTAGAGCATCTGCCTGCTCAAAGCGCCGACGCCCTTGCGACCGCTCAACCACCGGTCACCTGTGTTCCGGTGAATCTCGAGGATTCTGTGGGCTTCCGAGTTTGAATGTCCCTGTTGCATGAGCTGAACGTATCGCTCGCGCTTCTCCGTCAGCCCCGAGGGGCACATCTTCCGCGTGCCGCATCGTGAACGTCCCACAAAAGCACCACTTCCAGTCAGGTGTTGCGACGCTAACGAGAAAGCACATCGGTTACGCCGCTAAGCAGTGCACCGATGATGTGGCCGCTGAATCCGAGCATGGTGTCCTCGCTTCTCCGCTGGGCGGTTCTTCGTTGCCGATCGATCTGCTGGCTTCTATGCAGGCAACGCTGTGACGGAGCAAGGGCAATTGGGCGCACCCGCACTCCGCCCTACCAACTGCCCCGGTCAGACGGCCGGATCCGCCTCGCTTTTGGCTGCCCTGGCTGATTTCAACCTCCTGATCGCATATGTAAGGGCACATCCGCCGAGGAGCATTCCCAGGACCATGGCCGCAAGAGTGCCGTTCGCTTCAGGGGTCTCCTTGGCTTCCGCGGCGTCGGCTGATGCGGTGACAGCGGCAATGTGGGCCGCACTCTGTGATGTCCGACTGGGGGTCGGCTGGATAACAGGTGTTACTTCTTCTGCAGTCTCCACAGGTGCGCTGGCTTCAGGTTCAGCCGGCGCTGTCTCCCCTTTCACAGCGGCAGGGACGTGTGGGGCGGATGCGGCTGCGACCTGTTCGGCGGGAGCGCCGGCTTGTGCAGAGGCCGGCTCACCGGCTCCCGGGGGCGGGCCGACTGCAACCGGCGCAGGAGCCACATCGGCAACTGGCGGACCTGCAGGAGGTACTTTGGAGGTGTCTGTGGCTGGAACCGTCGCCGGCGCTTCAACACTCGCGGGAGCTTCAATTGCGGTTACAGCGGGGACCGGAGCTTCGGCAACGCCCATGGCTGGCTCAGTGGCAGTTGGGTCAACAGAAGTTGCCGATCCCTTCAGCCCGCAATGCGTGCCTATCCCGGACCATGCATCGCCAAGTTTGAGATTGGCGCAGGACGGGTGGTTAAGGGCGGGGCCGGGAATGAACAGCAACCTGTTTGGGGTTGGGCCCTTAATGGCGCTGACTACACCGGTCGTTGCGTTGACAATCATTGCCTGGTGCACCTGGGCCGGAGACAGCGACCGGTCGCGGGAGAGCAGGACTGCGGCGGCGCCGGCAACGTGGGGAGCAGCCATCGAGGTGCCATCCAGGGTGTTGTATCCGGTGGGGGCATTGGTCCAGGCAGACCGGATCCACACTCCCGGCGCGTGAAGATCAACGCAGGAACCGTAGTTGGACCATGATGCCTGGGCGTCGTTGATATTGGTCGCAGCAACAGTGATGGCGGTGGGCACCCGGGCGGGGGAAGCCCAGCAGGCATCAACACCGTCGTTTCCCGCTGCCGCCACTACTGTGATGCCGTCATTCACTGCACCTTGAACGGCCTGGTCAAAGGACCAGTTGGTGAAGCCACCGATGCTCAGGTTCATTACGGCCGGCTGACCGGCAGGGTGATGAGCCACCGCCCAGTCGATTCCGGCCATGACCGTTGAGGACCAGCCGCTGCCGTTGCAGTCGAGGACCCGGACCGGGATGATGTTCGCCTTCTTCGCAACGCCATACGTTGTTCCGGCAACACTCCCCGCAACATGCGTCCCATGTCCGGCGCAGTCGTTGGCGGCACGGCCGTCATGAATACCCCACCAGCTCGTGGGCACCCGGCCGGCAAAGTCTGTGTGGGAAAAGTTCAACCCTGAGTCGACCACGTAGACGTTCACGCCGGCGCCCTCGTCGCCAAGGGAGAACAGGCCGTCGCGCCCTGATCGCTGATCGATCCGGTCAATGCCCCAGATGGAGGTGGCCCCGGAGATCGAAACACGGGTGTCCAGCTCAATTGACGTGACGTCCGCGGATTTCCCCAGGGTCTCTATCTCCTCTGGCGACGCCACAACCACAGACGCCTGCATGGTGTGGGTAAGGGTTTCCTTGACTTCTATGCCCTGCTGCTTCAGGGACTGGGTCTCCGCTTCCGCGTTCACCTCGCTGCCGTATTTCACAATGTATCGCTGATCCCCGCCGGACAGTGAGTCGCTCAGAGATGGTGTTTCCGCAGCCGCGGCTGCCATGACGGGAACCACCACTCCGGAGGCAGCCAGAAGGAAGCCGGCCAGGATGATGCCGGTGAGGCGCTGTTTCATAGGTGCTTTCTGTCGATCGGCTGCTGGGAGGGCTGTCCCGTCACCGGTGCGGCCTTGATACGGTTCACGGCTATATGTACGGCGCAGTACCGACAGGTCATCGCAGGTCAACCGTGATTTCGATTCCTGATTCCTGAATCCCCGGGTCTGGGACCGGCGGGCGCCGATCCCGGAAGCCCAGGCAGGCTGCCGCTGATGAGCGCTCTGCGGCAGCAGGGTTATTTGCGGGCAGCCAGTGCCTGTTTGAGTGCTTCAGCGGATGTTGTGCTGCTGTTGATGCGCCAGTCGGTTTCCTTGTTGAAGTGAAACCAGGTCACGGCTGTGACATCACCCTGGGAGGCGAGGTAGCTGATGAGTGCGGTGTTCCACTCCGCCTTGGAGCCGCCTTGTTCGGCGGAGGAGGTTTCGGCGATGAGGATCTGCTTTCCAGGTGCGAGGGTGCGGAGCTGGGAGAGCCCGTCCCCGAAGAGCTGGGACGGGGTAACCCAGGTGCTCCAGGACGCGGCGGTGCCCCAGTTGTAACCGTCCAGCGCTACAGCGTCCACGTAGGTGCTTCCGGGGTAGAGGCCGGTCAGGGGTGTTGATCCCCAGTAGGGGACATTGGGGTTCCAGACCCAGGTGATGTTGGAGGCACCCTCGGCAGTGAGGACGTCGTGCACGTGTCGCCACGCGGCCACATAGTCGCCTGAGCTGTTCCCGTTGACCTGCTCGGACCACGGGTACCAGTTGCCGTTCATCTCGTGCCCGAACCGCAGCAGTACCGGGTGGCCCCAGCTGGCCAGGGACTGGCCCCACTGGCGCAGGTACGGGTCGAAGTCCCCGGCGGTAATCCGGTCCAAGGCGTACGCCGGCTGTGATGTCCCGCCACCCCAGGCCCACGGCTCCCAGGTCAGCAGGGTGAGCGCGCTGCGGGCGCGGACCGCGTCCAGTTCCTTTAGCGGCGGTGCCTGGTTGAAGTCCTTGTACGAAAGGATGATCGAAGGCGCCTCACCTGCCAGGGCTGTGACTTCATCCAGCTCGGACCCTGCCATCGGCCCGCCGGGGGTCCCCACGCCAAACCTCAAGGCCGCGGTGCTCGGTGTTGTGGTGCTTGTTGAACCGTCAGTGACGACGGGATCGGTTTCTTCTTCCGTGGCCGAAGGTGAGTAGGTGACGGTAAAGGAAGCTGAAGCGCTGGCGGTTGCCGTAGCGGCACGGACGGTGATGGTCGGATCAGCCGTTTCGGGCATCACGACCTCGGCGGTGAAGTACCCGGAGGCGCTGGTCTTGAACGGGGCGCTGGCGGTGCCCGCACTGACGGTTCCGGAAGTCTTCTTCGGGAACCCTGTGCCAGTCACTTTCACGGACGTCCCTACTGGGCCGGTGTCCGGGCTGAGGGTGATCGCCGGGTTCGCAGCATGCGCCGGTGCCGCGCTGAGGGGCAGAACCCATGCCAGCAACACCACTAAACACAGCACGTACCTGAACAGTCTCATCCAAAATCCCCATCTTTCATTCGCCATGAGCGGCACCTGCTGACATGCGGAAGCACGGCCTGCCAAGGAAGGAGACCGGCTCGAACACCCCCTTCCAATTCTCTGCGTTGGGGTCGTTCCCCTGCGGCGGATTTGCGCAGGATTCGCCTAGTATTCCCCCACCAACCACATCGTCAGGCCCACGCGAACACCGCAGAGCGGCTCCCCGAGATCACAGCCTCCGCACAATGGATGCGGAACTGGGCCGATCGGCCCAACGTGCCCAAACAAGAGCATGCCTAGTTCGGGCAGCCTGACGGAATATCAATTATCGGCGTTACGGGAAGGGCCGATGATCTCCTGAGCCAACCTCTACAGCGGGCAACACTTTTCTCGAATGCCTTAGCCGTCATTGGACGAGGAAACAGGGCATCTGTTCCAGGTTTCGGGCGGCTGCCAACCGTCCGTCGAACAGGTCGCTCGTGTTGGAGAAAAGGGAATTACCTTTTAGGAAAGTGAAGACGCGTTTGTACCGGCTGGGTAATTGTCCGGAACCTTTAGCCGGTCGCGGCCCACGCAATCGCTGCCAGCCCTTCCTTCAATCTGTGCGCAAACGGAAAGAGGTCATGCAGCCAAGGGACCTGCCGGGGGTGAAAGTCGCCCTGGCACAGGTGATTGGGATATAAGGCGAGAGCTAAACCGTCGTTGCTTTGCTAATGATTTCGTCGAGGACAGGCGTCAGGAAGGTGCGGAACAGCGGGTAATTCTCCGCCATGGGAAAGTGGCCGATGCCGGGCATTCGTCCTCCCCGGGCACCGGGGATGGCGGCGATGGCTTGCTCAGTATCCTCTGGTGTGCAGGCATGGTCGTACTCGCCAGTCAGGAGGTACACGGGGCAACGAGCCGTATCGATGGTGGAGGCGGTTTCCCTCAGGTCAAAGTCCTGCGCGTAGAAATACGTGTCACCTCTATAGATTCCGGGGCCGCCCTGGCTATAGATCCACCAAACTTCGCGACGGGACTCTTCCGGGCTGTGGGGCGACATCAGACTGTGGGTCCACGTCGGTACAATCTGTTGGGCGTTTAGGTCTGTTCGCACGGGCCAGTCGTGGAACCGACCTTCGACCTTCATGGCGCCGGATAGTCCCAGAACCGCCCGCCATCGATCGGGGCTGCGGCGCGCCAGTTCAATGGCAAGCGAGCCTGCCATTGAGCAGCCGACCACAATGGGCGTCTCCAGTTCCAAGGCTGCGCAGAAGTCTTCGACAAGGGACGCGTAGACGTCCGTAGTCAGGAGATACTCATCTTTCCACCAGCCCGCTGGTGGAAGCGACTTTCCGTGCCATGGGAGATCAAAGACGACGACCCGGAATCGGGAGGTCAGGTCTTCGTCGGCCAGCATATGGCGGAACTGCCGGGAGTCGGCACCGGCGGTGTGGAGTCCGAGGATCACGGGGCCGCTGCCGGCCTCCTCAAAGTAGACCCTGTAGGTCACGTCCTGAGAGGTAAACCTGACGTAGCGGCCAGTGATCGGTTCAAGGTAGACGTCAGGTTGTGGCATTTGCTTTTCCGATCTCAACGAGGCGGGTGATGACGCGCAGGTGGCGGAGAAGGCCGTCGTAGCCGGCAACGACTACCAGCCCGTCTGGTGCCTTCAGGAGGGCTAGAAGGTCGTGGCGGCGCGGGGCGGCATTCGCATCAAAAAGCTCCACCCAAGCGGCGGCGCTTCCTTGGAGGTGGATGAAGTCCTCTTGCGTACCAGGGGCGGGTTTTCCTGGTGTGAGCACCCCTGCCGTGTAGACATAATCGGCCTGGTAGCCGTCCCTCGATTCCAGTCTTAAACCGAACCGGGACATCCGGCCGATGTGGTGGTTTTCAGGGTCTGCGTTGACCGCAGACGCCCAGTGAGAGCCCCAAGCGTCAGTGATGCTCAATGTTGTGCGTCCTTTGCTGGCAGTGCCCCTGCAGGTGCGGACCCTTCAGTTGGCATAGTCGTTGGAGTGCAGATACCGGCTCACAATTGGTCCCTACCAACCAATTCCGTCTTACCGTAATACCGTAACTGGTGAGTTTAGGGATAGATGTAATGCAGATCAATATTGAAACCGGCACGGGTCGGGCGCCGCGACTCTGAGCCCGGCGGGTAACGGGCTTGCCTCGGCGGGCAGGCAGGGTTAGTGGCCGGAGGCACGCTTCATGGCCAGGAGGGCAGCGTCTGCGGCATTGCGCACATGCTCTTCGCAGGCGATTCTTACCTCGTCCGGATCCCGGTTTATGGCGGCGGCAGCCGTGATTCTGGTTATCTCCGCCACCGTTTTCGCTCCGCGGTTCTCGGAGGACAGGGAGTACATGCGCAGCACCTGAGTGCGGGCATTCACAACTCTGAGAAGCTTGCGGATCTCTTCATTGCCCGCCCCGGCGAGCAGCACGTCGTAGTACCGGTCCTTGACTTCGAGCTTGCGTCCGGGGTCGTCGGATGCCATTGCCTTCTTTACTTCATTAAGGCAGTGCACGAGTTCAGTGCACTGTTCATCGGTGGCGCGCTCGGCAAACAGGCTTCCGGCCAGTGATTCCAATGCACGGCGGACCTCGTAAAGGCTTTCGGCCTCGCGGATGGTGAGAGTAGCAACCTCCGGGCCCCTGTTGGGGACGATGGTCACGAGCCCCTCCGCTTCCAGCTGGCGCAACACCTCGCGGACAACGGTCCGGCTAACGGCAAACTTTTCGCACAGGACGGATTCCACGAGACGCTCGCCAGGAGTAAACTCGGCGGTCACGATGGCTCGGCGCAAAGCACCTGTAACCTCCTGCCTCAGCGGAGCGGCGGTCCTCTTCACGGCGGAATTCATATGGTCTCCCCTTCACGTCTAGTCGTGATACTGCCGGTGCCGGCCCAGCCGGAAGAATTTCACGGCACTAGACACTGCTAACCATAATACGGTATTACTGAAAGAATGCTCAATAGCAAGCCCAAACATTTGCATGGTTGGTGGGAACGCTGAGGTTTCATCGTCAGGGCCCTAAACGACGGTTCTTCCCGTCTGGGACGGAGCGCAGTTTCATCTCAGAGTCGTCCAGCCTGACCGCGATATCAGAAGGTGGCAAAGAGTGAACGATCAAGTCCAAAGCCGTATCGGGCAACCCGCTGACGCGGACGGAGAATTCTCAACATGGTAGTCACCGACACCACTCGGTCACTTTTCATCGGTCTGGGCAATATGGGTCGGCCCATGGCCTCACGCTACGCCCAGGGCCGAGAAGTGTTCGTCTTTGACCAGAGCCCAGAGGCAAGGAAAGCCACGGCAGAACAAAGCGGTGCCACGCCTCTGGAGAGCCTGGACACCCTGCCCGAGAACATAAAAGTGGTCATCCTCATGCTGCCTAACAGCCGGATAGTCGAGGCCGTCCTGCGCGAGAGCCCGGGTCTCCTCAGCCGGCTCAACCCGGGGTCGATGATCATCGACATGAGCTCTTCGGAACCAAAAAGCACCACAGCCCTGGCACATGAGGCCGCCCAACTGGGCATTCACTACGTGGACGCACCAGTCTCCGGCGGCGTCGCCCGGGCCGTAACGGGTGAACTGGCCATTATGGCCGGCGGCAGCGACCAGGCAGTCGAAGCGGCACGTCCCCTTCTCGAGGCCATGGGAACCGGCGTCGTGCACGTGGGCCCTTCAGGTACCGGCCACGCAGCGAAGGCTCTGAACAACCTCTTGTCGGCAACTAACATAGCCGCCGCGGCCGAGATCATCTGTGCAGCGGCCTCAGCGGGCATCGCCCCACACGTCATGGTGGACGTCATCAACAACTCCACCGGCCGCAGCCAGGCGACTGAAGTCAAGTATCCGAAGCACATCCTCACCGGGGCATTCGATTCTGGCTTCGCCATGGACCTGATGCTCAAGGACCTCAAAATCGCCCGCCAGATTTTCGAGGCCAATGCCGTGGAAGCACCGGTCGTCCTGACCGCACAGACTGTTGCCGAAAATCTGCGCGAGAAACTTGACTCTGCGGCCCCCGACCACACTGAACTTGTCAGGCACTACGAACAAGCCAATGGAGTCCTTATCCGAGACCCCCGCCCCTAGCTCAACCACCCACACGAGAGGCTTCACCATGACCACCGATACCGCTAGTGCCCAGGAGTACATCAACGACATGGCCCGCAAGCGCGGTTATGTGCTGGACTACCACAAAGTCATGGCCAAACACGATTTCCCCGTGCTGCAGGCCGCCAACCACATTGTTTCGGCCGCCTACCTTGACGACCGCACGCTTGACCGCCGCACCAAAGAACTGATCTTCATCGTCAGCCTTACGGTCATGCGGGCCTCCAAAGGTCACATCCAAAGCCACATCAGGGTCGCCCTCGACCTGGGCCTGACTCCGACCGAAATCCTCGAAGCTATCGAAATTTCGCTTCCCGAGGCGGGAATCGTTGCGTTCCAGGCCGGCTTTGAAGCATGGCGGGAGGTCGTTGACGCTGACGGCATCGAACCGACAGTTAAGGTCCACGAGGGCGGAAGCGGAGCCTCTTGAGCCAACGAACAACCGACCCGCAACGCCCTGCATCAGCAGATGGCACCGCCAAATACCAGGTTATAACCGTCAGGATGGGCACCCGCGCGACAAAGCGCAGCGATGTATTCCTGAACTACCACCTCTACGGGGAGCCAGATGGCCCAGCCAAAGTGGACTACTTCTTCTGGATCCTCCGCAACCAGCACCGGACTGTCATCGTGGATACCGGCTTCAGCCCAAGGGCCGGCCTTAAACGCGACAGGGAACTCCTTCTTCACCCCCGTCAAGCACTGATGGAACTCAGCATCGAACCAGACGATGTCAACGACGTCATTCTCACCCACGGCCACTACGACCACATAGGAAACGCTGACCTCTTTCCGCAGGCGACCTTTCACATGGCTGAAGCCGAATACAGGTTCTGGAACTCACCAACGGCTGCTCACACACAGTTCTCCCACTATGCAGAAGAGGTGGAAATAGGCTACCTTCGCCAACGCCACCACGCAGGAAAACTGAATCTTTTCAGGGGACAATGCTCCCCCGCGCCCGGGCTCGAAGTGGTAGAAGTTGGCGGACATACCCCAGGGCAGGCCATGGTCCGACTGCAGACCACAGCCGGTCCCGTCATACTCGCCTCGGACGCTGTGCACTTCTACGAAGAACTCGAGCGGGACATGCCCTTCATCGCGATCAGCAGTCTTCCTGAAATGTACGACGTGTTCCTGCATCTGAGGGATCAGGCCCGCGCAGCAAACGCCATTATTGTTCCCGGACACGACCCGGATGTGCTTCACCGCTTCACCCCACATGAGTCCGCCCTGGGCGGCAATGCCGTCACGATCGGGGACCTTCCGGTCTCCCGAGAGGAGAAGGAGCACCATGCCAGCGACCAGATTTGAAGTTGTAGCCACATACACAACGCTCACCGGACGTGAAGCGGAAGTCCTCGAAAACCTGCGCGCCCTGGCCCAGGCCAGCCGCGAGGAACCTGGAAACGTCCGCTACGAATACTTCCAAGGAGTCGAAGACGACTCCCGCATCGTCATTCTGGAGACCTACCACACCCCCGGTGACTTCGAAGCCCACCGACAGACGCCGCACTTCCAACGGATTGGCGCCGAAACCATCATTCCGCTCCTGCAAAGCCGAACCGTGTCGACCTTTGAGTCGCCCCTCGACTAACACCCGGCCTCTCCCACCGTTACGCAAGACCCCCGGAAACCCCTTAGGAAATGGAGACCACATTGTCGTCGCCCACCATTGACTCCGCTCCCCCACCCACAAGAGCACGGGAACATCAGCTGCTCGCTTCTGTTCCGACCGGACTGCTGATCAACGGTGAGTGGCGCGGCGCCGCTTCGGGCAAGACGTTCGACGTCGAGGATCCGGCCACCGGGAAGGTCCTGCTCAGCATCGCTGATGCCGGCGCTGAGGACGGTGCCGCGGCCCTGGACGCAGCCGCCGCTGCCCAGGAGTCCTGGGCGAAGGTCCCGCCGCGTGAACGTGGCGAGATCCTGCGCCGTGCCTTTGAACTGGTGACCGAACGCGCCGAAGACTTCGCGCTCCTGATGACCATGGAGATGGGCAAGCCGCTGGCCGAAGCCCGTGGCGAAGTCACCTATGGTGCCGAGTTCCTCCGCTGGTTCTCCGAGGAAGCCGTCCGCGCCTTTGGCCGCTACTCCGTATCCCCGGACGGCAAGTCCCGACTGCTGGTCACCAAGAAGCCCGTAGGCCCCTGCCTGCTGATCACGCCGTGGAACTTCCCGCTGGCCATGGCCACCCGCAAGATCGCACCCGCGGTGGCCGCCGGCTGCACCATGGTCCTGAAGTCCGCGAACCTCACCCCGCTGACCTCCCAATTGTTCGCCGCCGTGATGCAGGAGGCCGGGCTGCCCGCGGGCGTCCTGAACCTCATCCCCACCTCCACGGCCGGTGCCACCACCGGACCGCTGATCAAGGACCAGCGCCTCCGGAAGCTCTCCTTCACCGGCTCCACCGAAGTGGGCCGCCGGCTGCTGGCCGACGCGTCGGAAACCGTACTGCGGACCTCCATGGAACTCGGCGGGAACGCCCCGTTCGTTGTCTTCGAGGACGCGGACCTGGACGCCGCCGTCGCAGGGGCAATGCTCGCTAAGCTGCGGAACATGGGTGAGGCCTGCACCGCTGCCAACCGCTTCATCGTCCACGAATCAGTTGCTGCCGAGTTCGCTGAGAAGTTCGCCGCGAAGATGAAGGAGATGACCACCGCCCGGGGCACCGAACCGGAGTCCAAGGTAGGCCCGCTCATCGATGCCAAGAGCCGGGACAAGGTCCATGAGCTGGTCTCCGACGCCGTTGCCTCAGGCGCCAGGACGGTCCTGGGCGGCGGGCCGGTGGAGGGCCCGGGCTACTTCTACCAGCCCACCATCCTTTCCGGCGTCACCGAAGGAACCCGGATCCTCTCCGAGGAGATTTTCGGCCCCGTCGCCCCGATCATCACCTTCAGCAGCGAAGACGATGCCGTGCGGCTGGCCAACAACACCGAATACGGGCTGGTGGCCTACGTCTTCACCAAGGACCTCAACCGCGGCATCCGGATGGGCGAACGCCTGGAAACCGGCATGCTGGGCCTGAATGCCGGCGTCATCTCCAACGCCGCCGCACCTTTCGGCGGCGTCAAGCAGTCAGGCCTGGGACGCGAAGGCGGCCTCGAAGGCATCGAGGAATACCTCTACACCCAGTACATCGGCATCGCCGACCCCTACGCCGGATAGCCTGCAGGCCGTGCCAACACTACGTGGGCCGCGAGGGCACCCGTGTTGGTTGAAGACTTGCCGGGCTGCTGTGACGTGTGCCGCCCGGCAAAGCGCACTCAATTTAGGGGCCAGGGACACTTCCGTCCCCGCTTTACTGGTCTTGCCGCCGTCGATGATGGTGACTTCTACTTCGCTGGGCGGTGTACCCCCACGTAACCAGCTGGTTCACATAATCCCGGTGGCTCTGGACGGGTGGCCAAAACAAGTCTTTCGCGATGGTCCTTTCATGCCCTGGGCAGACCATCGCGATAAGAGCTAACTCGGGCCCATGGTGAAAAATGGCAGCTGATCGATCAGCGTCTCGGAGGGCTAACGCCCGGGCCGCCTGTGCAGCGGACTTCTCAACATAACGCTGGTCGGTGTGAGGTAGATGAAGCTTCGAGCACACGCTGTAGCGCCGGCCCGAGATACCGCATAAGCGGCAGGGTTTTCGGCGTGCGGAAAGTGCCCCGTTCAGGCATGAGCTCGAACGATGAGTTCAGAATCCGGTCGCCCTTCACGAGATGCGCTACAGGCTCTGCGCGAACTCGCTCAAAGTTTTCCGAATCCAGACGTTCTCAGGCAAGCCATCGGCCTGCGTATTCCAGATCGCTGAAATGGTGAATCGTGGCGCGTGGATTGGGACCGGACTGACGGCCAGACTGGCGATTTCCGCAAGGGCCCTAGCCGCGTGCTCAGGGATAGTTGCGATGACCGGCGCACTCGACAGGATCGGGGGGAGTCCCGCAAAGTGGCTGATGGCACAAAGGGTTTTGCGCTTGTAGCCCCTGGCCGCGAGCAGGTCGTCAACCCACCCGCGTTGCGCGTCATACGAGACGCGCACATGATCTACCGACACATACTCATCGTGCGTGACCGGGTCCGATAGCGGCAGCAATTTTGGGTTGAAAAGGCATAGGTAGCCGCTGGAGAAAAGTGGCTCGGACTGGAAGGCCGCGGACTCCTGGCCAGGGGTCATGGTCAACGCGACATCATTGCGAGAGTTCTCGACGCTCTCGCGCCAGAGAGTGCTGTTGGTTTGATGAATCGCGAATTCGACGCTCCACCCCTCAGCGAGCTTGCGTTGGGCAAGCCAGGGCGCGAGCACGATCTCGAGGTCATCCGACATTGCCAAATGAACAACCCGGTTGCTGCTGGAGGGTTCAAACTCGGGTTCATCGAAGATGACATCGGCGATCGACGTCAACGTCGGAGCAAGACGCGCTGAAATTGCGAGGGCGCGCGAAGTGGGGAGCATGCCCGCCCGGGAACGCTCAAACAAGGGATCATCGAACAGCGTGCGGAGCCTGGCCAGAGCGGCGCTCACGGCGCTTTGACTGAGATTCAGCTTGACCGCGGAACGCGTGACACTACCCTCCTGCATCACCGCCTGAAAGACGACCAAGAGGTTCAGGTCCACGCGACGAAGATCAATCACATTCATAACCCCCATAATAACTATCAACTGGACAGTTCTTCCGTGATCATCGACAGTTGTTTCCATAACCCGCTGTGCCGTAAACAAAGGAGATTACGCATGGAGCTACCCAGCCCCGCGACACAACGCAGCGATACCGAACTGTTGGATCTGCCGAAGCGTGACCGCCAGAAGCGCATGGTCGCCATTGGTATCGGCAACTTCATGGAGTGGTTCGACTTCGCTATATACGGCTACTTCGCTGCCATTATCGGCGCACAGTTTTTCCCATCTGGTGACCCCACTGCCGAAATGCTGTCGGCACTCGCTGTGTTCGCCGTCGGATTCATCTCACGCCCGGTCGGAGCGCTCTTCCTCGGCCCCATGGGAGATAAGCTGGGCCGAAGGACCGTCCTGATTATTACAGTGCTCGGGATGGGCATCATCACGACGCTCATCGGCCTGACACCGTCGTACGCCACGATCGGAATCGCCGCTCCGATCCTAATCGTGATCCTGCGCCTGCTGCAGGGCATGATGGTCGGGGGCGAGTGGACGAGCGCCGCCGCTTACATCGGTGAGAGTGCCCCCAAGGGCAAGCGTGCTCTGTACGCGAGCCTTATAACCGCGACCGCTGGCCTCGCGTTCCTGGTTGGAACGCTTTTCGCAGCACTGCTGACGGCTGTCATGAGCGCGCAAGACCTCGCGAGCTGGGGTTGGCGCATTCCGTTTATCGCTTCGCTGCTGATGGCACTTATCGCCGTCTACATCCGGCGGAAGCTTGCGGATACCCCCGTTTTCGAAGAGCTGGAACGCAAGCGTGCCAATAACACCGTCGAGGTGACGAGCCGTGGACTCAAGGTGCGCGCCTTTGTCATGACGCTCGCATTCGCTGGCATCTTTGGTGTGAGCCTGTACTACTTCATCACCTACTCAAACAACTACCTCTCCGGGCCCATCGGCATGCCGCGCCTCGACTCGCTCATCGTGACAGGAGCGGCCATGGTGGTGTACGTGATATTCAACCCGCTGGTCGGTATGGTCGGTGACCGCATCGGCCGGCGCCCCGTGCTCCTGACGGGCGTGATCGGACTCATCATCTGGTCGGCTCCAGCGTTCCTGCTTATGAGCACCGGCAATCCCTTCCTCGCATTCTTCGGCCTGGTGGTGTTCTCCCTATTTGTCGCCTGCTGCGCGGTCATGAACAACGTACTGCTGGTCGAGGTGTTCCCCGCATCCGTGCGTTCGACCGGTTCAGCGATCGGTTACAACGTCGCTTACGCGGTGCTGGCTGGCCCCGGGCCCCTGATCGCCGCATCACTCGTGGCTGCCACCGGCCTGCTCGTGTCCCCCGCGTTCTACGTCATCGCGGTGGCGATCCTCGCCCTGGCGGTGCTGTGGCCAATGCTGAAAGAAACCAAAAATGTCGACATTTCCTACGGATAATCTGGCAACCCCCTCACGGGCACGGAGGTAATCATGAGCAAAGTTGCAGTCATCCAGAGCGCTTCGGTGCCGTTCAACGCGGACGCATCGACGACAAAAGCGGAGGGGCTCATAGCCCAAGCGGCAACCGCCGGTGCTGAACTGGCAGTATTCCCCGAAGCATTCATCGGCGGCTACCCGAAGGGCACAGCGTTCGGCGCCGCCATCGGATACCGCACAGAGAGCGGCCGCGACGAGTATGCACGATACAGTAACGGTGCCGTTACGCTGGACGGGCCCGAAGTGCGGCGTCTCGTGAATGCTTCATCCGAGCACGGCGTCTTCGTCGTCATCGGAGTCATCGAACGACTCGGGAACACGCTGTACTGCACGGCCTTGATGATCAACCCGGACAAGGGCTTGGTCGGAAAACACCGCAAGCTCATGCCTACGGGCACGGAAAGACTTGTGTGGGGCTACGGCGACGGTTCGACTCTCGACACCATGGACACCCCCCTCGGCCGAGTCGGATCGGTCATCTGCTGGGAAAACTACATGCCGCTCATGCGGCAGGCAATGTACGCGAAAGGTGTACAGCTGTACTGCACCCCGACTGCCGACGACCGGCCAACGTGGCAGGCCAGCATGACCCACATCGCCCTCGAGGGCCGCGTGTTCGTACTGTCAGCCTGCCAGTATCTAACGCGGGGCGCATTCCCATCTGACCACCCATTCGACGTCGAACCGCCACACGGTGATGTACTCCTGCGGGGTGGCAGCGTGATCATCGACCCATCGGGCAAGGTGCTCGCGGGGCCGGTCTTCGATGAGGAAACGATCCTATACGCGGACATCGACCTCGAGACGAAGACCAGAGCCCACCTCGACTTCGACTCGGTCGGACACTACTCACGGCCCGACGTCTTCTCGCTGACAGTTAATACGAGGCCTGCGGACTCGGTGACGTTCACGAACAACAGCTAATACTGAGCCTAAGGGCGTGCGGCAATTATTTGGCCGCACGCCCTTGGTCTGTCTACACGTCTTCCAATGCCACCGGGCAAGCTGGCACTCACAATCCCGCGACCCTTGCTTTTGAGCTCGGGCCGTATTTTCAATTCCTTGCGCGGCCTCTCGAATCGCTCTTGGCCTCAAGGAGGTTAATCCAAGGAACTTTGGACTATCCCGGTTGCACGGGTAGTAGCCAGCTTGCGAAGCGGGGTACTCCTGCCAGAGAAGGTGGTGAAGCTGGAAGAGCTGCTACCTGACTGGAGCTCGCCTTATCCAGCTGGGAACAGATGTTGGCCCACACAGTGCTATTCAAGAGTCAATGGGGCAGGTGGCCTTCGGCCCAGTCTTCGGACAGCGCCGAGCGTACCTTGCGAACTGGCTGTACCGCCAAGCTGCAAACCGGGACCGCAAGCATGCGGAACGAGTAGCCAAGTTGAATAGCGCCTTGCCGGGCTGGCGCAGCCGTCCTTCCGGTGGCTTGGAACAGCTTCTGGAACACGTGCGGAGGTACGGCCGGCTTCCGGTCCTGGGCTCATCCACGCCACCAGAGGAGTACGCGCTGGGCAAGTGGCTGTCAGTTCAGCGGTACGCCCTGAAGAAGGGCACGCTGTACCCGGAACGAATAGCAAGGCTGGATGAGCTTCTTCCGGCATGGCGGCGCCCAAGCGGCTAACCCATGAACCGCCGACGTCACCAGCTCCGGAAAGAAAACCTGTGCAGGGCAGGGCAGGCGTTTCCTGGAGGGGCGAGACAAAGGCTAAATGGCTGTTTTTGGAGGAAGCCCCGGGGATGACCGAACGACGCGGCGACGTCAGCCGGACAGGGGAGGTATCCGACGGATCTGCAGGTCCGCATTGTCTTATTCAGGGCGCTCGTTAAGAATGAGTCAATGACGGTCTATGTGCGATCACTGGAAACTGCAGTCCCAAAAACGATGCTGATCCAAACAGAAGCCCGCGACGTTTTTGCGGCCCAACCAGGATTGTCGAGGCTTGGCTCACGGCTGGTCAGTACCTGTTTCGACTCTGCCGCCATCGACACCCGGTATACGGCCGTGGAGGAATTAACTATGGATTTCCGCTCGGATGATCCGAAGTTCTTCGACCCGGAGACCGGTCTGCTGCTGAATCCCAGCACGAAAGTCCGCAACGACATCTTCGCTCGGGAGGCAACACAGCTGTTCGTGAAGGCTGCCCGCGCAGCGGTCGACGCCGCCCCCGAACTCGAGTCACGAGATATAACGCACGTTGTGACAGTGTCCTGCACCGGATTCTTCAACCCAGGCCCGGACTACAAGGTCGTCCGGGAGCTGGGCCTGAACCCCGCCGTTCAACGCTACCACCTGGGATTCATGGGCTGCTACGCCGCCTTTCCCGCGTTGCGCGCCGCGAAAATGTTTTGTGAGGCCGACCCGCAGGCCGTTGTCCTTGTGGTGTGCGCCGAGCTTTGTTCACTGCATGTCCGGGCGTCGAACGATCCGGACACGATCATGGGCTCCGCTTTGTTCGCCGACGGTGCCGCCGCCGCCGTCGTCACTGCACGCAGCGGGTCGGAGGAAAAGTCCCTGCTGCAGCTTGACCACTTCGAAACCGTCCTCACACCCGTCGGCGAGGACTCCATGGCCTGGAACATCGGCGACCACGGATTCGAAATGGTGCTGGGAAACTACGTGCCGCACATCATCGATGACCACATCGTGGGCGCTTTACAGCCACTTTTTGCCCGGGATCGGGAACTGGAAGCACTCCCTTACACCGACATCAGGCACTGGGCCATCCACCCTGGCGGCCGCAGCATCCTGGACAGAGTCCAGTCCCGGCTGGGTCTTACGGACGAGCAGTTGGTCCCGGCGCGCGAGACGCTGCGCAATTACGGGAACATGAGCAGTGCGACCGTGCTTTTTGTCCTCAAGCACATCCTCGAACAGGACCCCGAGGACGGGGACGAACGGATCTGCTCCATGGCCTTTGGCCCGGGACTCACCGTCGAAACCGCACTGTTCACCAAACTGCGGCAGGCGCCCAGCGCAGTGCTCTCCGGCCACGCGCACGGCAACCTCGCTACCGAAGTACCGGTCCCCTGAGCCCACTGGGTTTGCTGATGCGGCACTGACCGAAACCGGAGCAACCATATGCCTGGCCCGGGTCGTGGTCAGCGTCCGGCCGCTGTCGGAGGGCGGGTTTTAAAGCAGTAGGTTTTAGGCCGTTGAGCGGCGTTGCCGCACGATTGTGGCAGCGACTATGAGCACGGCAACGGTGCTAAGGCCCAGCCTGGCCACTAGCTGGCCGTGTGGTTCGGCGCCGGTGAAGTACATCAGGGCCAGTACGGGGGCGAGGGCGGCGAACTCGTAGCGCCGGCTCAGCACAACGAACGGCAGCAGAAGCAGGGCGTACCAGGGGTAGCTGGGCGAGACGAGCAGCAGCGTCCCTCCGACCATGAAAACTTGCCCGTCCCAGGGCCGGGCGGCGTCGGTGGTCCGCCAGACATACACGGCCAGACCCAGCAGCAGGAGCAGTGCCGCGGGGGCGGCCCAGCTGGCCGGGAGCACCAGCTTTAACAGTGTAAATCGCGGGCTGTTCTGCCCGTCGTACCCCTCGGAGCGGAGGTATTCGGGCAGGTAGCCCAGCACTGACCAGCCGCTGGCGATGACATACGGAATATATGCCACCACGAAGGTCGCCGCTGCTGCGACGATAAAGCGGACCGGTCGGCGGTAGAGCAGGGCCGGGGCGCTGATGGCCGGAATAAGCTTCGTGGCAACCGCCGCCCCGAATGCCATTCCAGAACCCAAGGGCCGCCCGCCCGCCAACAGCAGGGCAGCGGCCAGGGTGAGGGCGGCGCCGAGTGTGTCCACGTGGGCGCCGTTGATGCCTTCGATGGCCACCAACGGGGACCATCCCCACCACACCGCCTGATGTGCCGGACGGCCGGTGCGGCGAAGGAAGGTCAGCAGCAGTACAGTCACAGCCAGGCTCAGCAGCAGCCCGGCCAGCTGGAAGGCGATGAACCGCACTTCGGAACCGGCGACCAGCCGGACGGCAAGGAAATACAACTCCCCCACAGCCGGATAGACGGTGGGAACGGCGGGCCGGTTGATGGCTGTGCACAGCGTCGTGCCCCCGGGAATGTTGGTGGTGGTTTCCGTGCCGGTGGGAAAGGGGTTGGTGTTGCAGGTTCCGTCCGGTCCGGGGTCCTGGAACAGCCATTCCGGCCGGAGCGGCCGCAGCGCCTCATCGGCCGGCACATACTGGTAGGGGGAAATTCCCGCTTTCTGGACGATGCCGTCCCAGGCGTAGCGGGCGGAGTCATTGCTTGTGGCGGGCGGGGCAGAGATCGCCGCGGCACCCATCAGCACCGAACCCAGCAGCACGACGGCGGCCCCATGCCGGGCTGGGATCCGCCGTGCCATCAGGGCGGCCGCAAGAAAGAGTGCCCAGGCCGCCAGCGTACCGACCGGTGACACCCACTCCGCTGAGGGATCGGTGGTGACCGTCCACCAGACAGCGCCGGCAAGCAACGCCACCAGCGCCAGCGCCGCCACTGTCGCAACGAGGCGCGGCGGAGCGCTTGCCGCCGGGCTGTTCCCCGCCCGCCTAGGGAATCCTGGTGCCATGTGCCCTGCGGGGTGTTGGTTCGCTCACCCCTTGATCCTGCACCACGTACAGGCCGGTGCGCGATGGAATCTGGGGAGCGTTCCGGTTTCGTAAGGTCTGGTCCGGGACTGGACAGGAGTCCCGGTGGTCTGATTTTGGTATGGACAGAGTGACCACCATCCTGCACGAGCGGATGGATGCGGTGAACGCACGGTTCTCCTCCCCTTTGCGAAGCAAACGGTTGACGGTGGTCCTGGGCCGCTGGCTCGGCGCGGCATTCACCGTGTGCTTTGTGACGGGGCTGTTCAGCCACCTCCTGCAAAATCCGCCCGGTTGGATGCTTTTCCCGACCCGTCCTGTGTGGCTGTATGTGGCCACCCAGGGCATCCATGTCACCGCCGGAATCGCTTCCATCCCGCTGCTGGCTGCCAAGCTGTGGTCCGTGTTCCCAGAACTGTTGCGGTGGCCGCCGCTGAAATCTGTGATGCACGGCCTGGAGAGGGCCTCGATTGCCCTGTTTGTGGCCGCCTCGCTCGTGGAAGTCACCACCGGGCTGCTGAACACGTTCCACTGGTACCCCTGGCCGTTCTCTTTCAGGGATGTCCATTATTGGCTGGGCTGGGTGGTCATCGGGTCATTGGCGTTGCATATTGCGCTTAAGCTGCCCCTCATCCGGGCGCACTGGAGCCGTCGATCCGCTGCTGCCGCCGAAGAGGCCCCGCCTAGCGAAACGGTTCCTGCTGCGATAGCGGCAGCCAACGGACCGGGGTGGAGCCGCAGGGGGTTCCTGGCGGCAATCACCGCTGGCACCGGCGTCGTCGTTTTGACCACGGCGGGTCAGTCTTTCTCGTGGTTGGCGGGTCTGAACCTCTTCGCGCCGCGCAGAATGGATACCGGTCCGCAAGGGGTACCGATCAACAGAACCGCGGCCCAGGCCGGTGTCGCGGACGCGGCCCTGGCCCCCGACTGGGTGCTGACTGTTTCGTCGGAATCAGTGCAGAAAACGTTGACGCTGGCCCAGCTGGGCGCCCTGCCGCAGTACAGCTATGGACTGCCCATAGCCTGTGTGGAGGGGTGGAGTCAGGACGCCCAATGGCGCGGTGTGCGGATCCGGGACCTGATAGCCATGGTGGGCGCGCCGGCGGACTCCGAGCTCCAGATTTCCAGTTTGGAGCAGGGCGGCGTCTATGGGCGCTCCTTCATGCCCGCGGCGTACAGCCAGGATGAGCAGACATTGCTGGCGCTCGAGCTCAACGGCATGCCACTGGACCTTGACCACGGTTATCCGGCACGAATCATCGCCCCCGGCCGGCCGGGAGTGCTGCAGACCAAATGGGTGCAGAAAGTGGAGGTGATCTGATGCCGCTGCCGCTGATACGTCCGCCGGAGACGACTGGCCGCGGAACGCTGTGGTGGGTCCGGGCTGCGCTGGGCGCCACGGGCCTGGCCGCGGTGGGTTATGCCCTGTTCGGATTGCTGACCAATGTTCCACCTGCCCAGCTGGTCGGTGTGGCGGCCTGGCTTGCCGCGGCGTTGCTGGTGCACGACGGCGTGCTGGTTCCGTTGACAACCCTGGCCGGCGGTGGATTATCGCGGCTGACGTACGGGCTGCGCCCCCTCCAGCAGGGAATAGTCCGGGGTGCCCTGTTGGTGGGGGCAGTGGTGACTCTGGTGGCAGCGCCGCTGATTCGCGCCCAGCAGGTGCTCCAGCCAACCGGCCCGGGAAGCGGTGCCAACGACACGGTCCTGCAGGGAGACTATGGGCAGGCCTTAGGCCTCTTCTGGCTGGTTCTGGCCGTGGCAGCTACGGCGGGCGTCGCCGCTGCAGGACTTTACGCCCGGCGCTCCAGCGTCAAAAAGACCCGGCCCTGAACAATGCGGGTGGCGACGGAAACCAGCCCCGCCCGGGCCGCATGGCCGGCCAGTGCTGTAGCGCCGGCGCGGGCCCAGGGGAAGGCGGCGCTGGCCCGCCCCGTCGAGTCCTCCAGCACGGCCAGGTAGGCCACGTCGAGGGAATCGTCCGTCTCGGCTTCTGCCAGTGCCTGCCCGCCCGGTGCCAGCAGCGAGGCAATACGCTCCAGCAGTCCCCGGATGTTCCCGCCGATTCCGATGTTGCCATCCAATAGCAGTACCGAAGCCCAAGCGCCCTCGTGCGGGACCGGCTGGAAAATCGAGCCATGGATGGCAGCGGCGCCACGGCTGATGGCCAGCCGCACCGCAGGAGCGCTCGTGTCAACGCCCATTGCCGCCAGGCCCAGTTCCCGTGCAGCGGTCAGCATCCGGCCAGGGCCGCAACCGACATCAAGAACCGGCCCGCGAAGTGCGCGCAGCAACTCGCGTTCACCGGCGGTGGCGGGGGCAGACCAGGAGAGGACGCTGAAGTGAACAGGCCCGATCGGTTCCGGGCCGGACCGTTCCGAACGGAGGGTCAAGTTCCCCACCCCCGTGGACAGGCTGCCAGCGTAGGGCTCGTGTCCTCCCTGGCCAAAAAAACCACACGGGATGTAGCCGCCTGCAGCTGCGCCACCGGCCCCGGTCCCGGTATCCCCGGCAGCTGTCGGGGTGCTCATGACGTGGCCGACCCTCTGGTGGGTGCGTTCGCCGGCACCGACACCCCCGGCACCGATAGCCCCAGGGCCAGGCGGTCAACCGCCCGGGCAAACGGGGTGCCGGGGCAGTCCCGGGCGGCGGACATGGCATCGGCGAAGTGATCCACGTCCCGCAACATGGGCAGCAGCCCCACCGCCAGGCCGGCATTGACGATCCGGGCCACCTGGTGTGCCCCGGTCTGCCGGGTGGACATTTCCACGCCCTGGATCAGGGCGCCGTCGGGCTGGTGCAGGGCCAGGGCCCAAAAGCCGCCGTCCGATGCCGGTCCGATCCAGGCGTCGTGGCGGGGTGTCGGGACGGACCAGTCCGCCAGCAGCCGCGCGAGTGGCGCAGGCGAAAGTTGGGGGGTGTCCATGCCCAGAATCAGCAGCGGGCCGGTGACCTGCGAACAGATGGTCGCCAGCCGTTCGTCCAGCCGCCCGGTGCTCTGGGCAACCACGTCAAACCCTGCAGCGTCCCTGGGGTGCGGTGTCCCCTCGAACACGAGCAAACGCCTGGTCCCGGGCAGGGACCGTACCAGCTGCAGCGTCTGGCTGAGGCTGATCTGGGCCAGGGCTGCGGCCTGCGCTGGAGTGAGCGGAGGAGTGAGGCGCGTCTTGGCCTTGCCCGGGATGCATTCTTTGGCGATGACCGCGATGGTGAGGTTCATGGCCTGGCTCCACGGCCTGCTGGCGGCCCGTCCGCCGGTGGCCTGTCACCAGCCGGCCCGCCGGATAGTCCCCCCTGCGCCCGTCGGGATGCGGTGTCCAGTTGCGACTTCATGTCTTTGATGGCCGTCAGGGTTCCCCGCACTGTTCCGGTCACCTTTGACTTGCCCAGGCGGGGTGCATAGGCGACGGGGACCTCGGCGAGTCGCCAGCCGTTGTGGTGTGCTTTGAGGAACATTTCCAGCGGGTAGCCGCTGCGGCGGTCGGTGAGGTCCAGTCCCAGAAGCGCGGTGCGCCGGGCCAGGCGAAGCGGGCCCAGGTCCGTGACGGGGATTCCCGTCATCCGGCGCAGCCGACGGCTCAGGGCGATGTTGGCCAGCCGGGCGTGGAGGGGCCAGGCGCCGCGGACCGTTTGCCGGGTGCCCAGGACCAGATCGGCGCGCCCGCTGCGCACCAGCGTCAGCATAGGGGCCAGTTGGGCAGGGTCCAGCGAGCCATCGCAATCGCAGAAGGCCACAAACTCAGCGGTGGCAGCCAACAACCCCGCATGGGCCGCCGCACCGAACCCGCGCCTGGGTTCCTGGACGACGGTGGCCCCCAGACGTGCGGCCAGCATTCCGGAGCCATCGGTGGACCCGTTGTCGACCACTATTGCGCGGTATCCAGGCGGCAGGGCCGCCAGCACCCAAGGAAGGGCTGAACGCTCATTGAGGCAGGGCAGCACAACGTCCACCAGCACGGCGAACCCGGGCCCGGCGTCCTTATCTGGTCCGCCGCGGCCGCCGGCGGCACCGGTTCCATCGTGCGAACTGCTCTGCTTGTTCTCCACCCTTCGACCGTAGAATCCGTCGGCCCGCCGCGGCAGGGGGAAATCCTTACGGAACAGGGACGTTTGCGCTCCGGTGATCCCCGCACAGACCCACAGCGGCGCGCACGAACCTATGCTGGAAATGTGAACACTGATCAGCCAGACGCGGACCCCGGGGACGTTGGCAACCGGCGCATCCTGCTCGTTGAAGACGAGGCCACCATCGCAAAGATAGTGCATGACTATCTTGTACTGGCCGGTTTCCAAGTGGACATGGCAGGGGATGGATTCAGTGCCCTGCACCTCGCCCAGACGCATAACCCGGACCTTGTCATATTGGACCGTATGCTGCCCGGTCTGGACGGGGTGGAAGTTTGCCGGCGGATCAGGCTCACCCAGTCCATGCCCATCATCATGCTCACCGCACTTGGTACCGAGGACGACCGTATCCTGGGCCTGGAAATGGGCGCCGACGACTACGTCACCAAACCCTTCTCGCCCCGGGAGTTGGTGCTGCGGGTGAAGTCGGTGCTTCGCCGCAGCATCAAGGAATTCACCCCGGAGCCGCCCGTGGAGCTGGCCGGGTTTGTCCTCAACCCGGCCTCGCGCGTTGTCAGGTACCGCGGTAAGAACCTCACTCTCACAGCGCGGGAGTTCGATCTTCTCGCGTTCTTTCTGCGCCGCCCGAACCAGGTCTTCAGCCGTGACGTCCTCATCAAGGCCGTCTGGGGTTGGGATTTTGGTGATCTGTCCACCGTTACAGTTCACGTCCGCCGGTTGCGGGAAAAAATCGAGGCCAACCCAACCCGGCCCGTGCTGCTGAAAACGGTGTGGGGTGTGGGGTACAGGTTTGACCACGGCACGGACACGACCAGCCATGACTAGCGCCGATCTGTTCACCATTGTCGCCGTCGTGCTGGCGTGGGCCCTGGGCATCGGTGCTCTGACTGTCGCGCTGCAGCGCCTGCTCCGCAGGACCTCAATCGTGGTGCAGATCCTGCTGGTGGTCCTGGCTACCGTGGCCATCCTGGTGGCAGGGATGGTCAGCGCCTTTAACGCCATGTTCATCACCGAGTCGGATCTGCAGGTGATGTGGGTCATCCTGGCGGTCGCCTCGGCCGTTGCTACCGTCGTGGCCGTACTCCTGGGAGCCGGGCTGGCCAGGCTCACCAACAGCCTGGCCGGGGACGCTGCCAGAATCGGCCGCGGAGAACCCGTGGCAGCGCAACGGAAAATGACCTCGGAGCTGTCCGCGCTGGCCGCCGAACTGGCCGCTACCAGCCGCAAGCTGGAGGAATCCAGACAACGTGAGCAGGCGGTGGAAGCTGCGCGGCGCGAACTGGTGGCGTGGGTTTCCCACGACCTGCGCACTCCGCTGGCCAGCATGCGCGCCATGGCCGAGGCGCTCGAAGATGGTGTTGTCGAGGATGTCTCGGGCTACCACCGGCGAATCATCGGGCAGACCGACCAGATGGCCGCGCTGGTCAATGACCTGCTCGAGCTCTCCAAGATCCAGGCCGGTACTCTGGTGCTGGACCATCAGCAGCTGGACCTGTACGACGTCGTCAGCGACGCCATAGCCGACCTCGCACCGGTCGCGGCGAGCCGGGCCATCGCCATCAACGGTGACGCCGTCACCCCCACCATGGCGGCCGCCGATGGGGCATCATTATCCCGGGCCATCCGCAACGTGGTCCTCAACGGCATCCTGTACAGCGCCCCGGGCAGCACCGTGTCCATTGCCGTGACATCCACGGGCGGCGAAGTCTCGGTGGAGGTCCGCGACGGCTGCGGCGGGATCCCGGAGGAGGACCTGCCCCGAATGCTCACCCCGGGCTGGCAAAAGGACACCGGACGCACCACATCGCGCTACAGCGGCGCGGGGGTTGGGCTGAGCATGGTCCACGGCATCGTCAAGGCCCACCGAGGCACCCTGGAAGTTGCCAACACTGAAGGCGGCTGCCGGGTTCTGCTGCGCATACCGGCCGGGCAGGAGAACCCCGGACCGGCCACCTAAGGGCGGTCACCGCGCAGCGGAGCGGTGGCGAACTCGCGCATACCGTCCTCAAACCCATGCCGCGCCGCCCAGCCCAGTTCGGCCTTGGCCCGTGCCGAACTCGCGGTGATGTGCCGGACATCGCCCAGCCGGAAGTCCCCTGTGATCACAGGGACCGGGCCGCCAACAGCAGCGCTCAGGACCGCGGCCACCTGCCCAATCGTGTGGACCTCCGGGGCTCCTACGTTGTATGCCCGCAGTGTCCCCGGCGGTATGACCCGGCGGCCTTCCGCCAGCGCTTCGACGGCGCACAGGTTTGCCTCCGCCACATCGGCCACATGGATGAAGCTGCGGCGCTGGCCGCCGTCCTCGAACACCCGCGGCGCCTCCCCCCGGGCCAGGGCCGAGCGGAACAGGCTGGCCACGCCCGCATAGGGGGTGTCTCTGGGCATTCGGGGCCCGTAGACGTTGTGGTACCGCAGCGCGATGGCAGCCCCTCCGGTTGAACGCGCCCATGCTGACGCAAGATTTTCCTGGGCCAGTTTGGAGGCAGCATAGACATTCCGCGGGTCCAGCGCTGCGTCTTCGGCGACCAGTGCAGGCAGCAGGAGCTCTCCGGTGGCCGGGTCCCGGGGATCAAAGATTCCCTCTTCCAAATCTTCCACCCTGCGCGGGCCGGGCCGCACCAGCCGGCCGGTCGGATCGGTGTAGGCGCCTTCGCCGTAGACCACCATTGAGGAGGCCAGCACCAGCTTGTCCATGCCGGCCGAGGCCATTGCTGCCAGGAGTACGGCCGTGGCCAGGTCATTGTTCCGGACATAGTCCGGTGCGTCCGAGAAACCCACGCCAAGGCCCACCTTGGCGCTCTGGTGAACAACGACGTCGATCCCCTCCAGCGCCCCAGCGACAGCAGATGCATCACCGACATCACCCACCAGCAAAAGCGCGCCCGGATTCACTGGCGGCCGGTCCGGGTGCACCGCCGGATCCAGTGAATCCAGGACTCTGACTTCCCAACCACGTGCCAGGGCGGCATCGACGATGTGGCCCCCTATGAAGCCGGCTCCGCCAGTTACCAGAATCCTCACGGCACGCTCGGTGCGGTGCCGGGGAGGACCGGGCAGGAGGCCCCCATCACGGCCGCCACGGCTTCGGCCGGCATGAGGTTCATCGGCGGGAAACCACCCTCACCCGCAGGCCCCGCACCGGCCAATCCCGCCAACACTCCCGGCACCGCCGCAGACAGTACAGCCAGCAGGCGCGGCTGCGCGGCAGCCAAGCGGCCGAGCACCAGCTCAGCGGTCACGGGTTCGGAACCGTCATGGCCGGTGTCAGCGTCTGTGATGAACGCCAGCGTAGCGAAATGCATGTTCAGCTCCGCCGCCAGCACGGGCTCGGGGTACTGGGTCATGCTGACCAGATGGGCACCGGACTGCACCAAATCCGCAGACTCCGCCCTCGTGGAAAATCGCGGCCCGTTGATCACGGCCACGGTCCCTGCGGGTGCGAAGTCTTCGCCCTGCAGCTCCAGCGCCGCGAGGAGCGCCGCGCGCAGCGGGACGCTGTAGGGCTCGGCGGCGGGCAAATGCTGCACCCCGGTGGGCAGCGACCCATCATAAAAGGTGTCTGCCCGGCCCCACGTCCTGTCCAGAAACTGGTCAGGTACGGCAAAGGCGCCGGTTCCATGGCTGGGAACCAACCCGCCCACTGCCGCGCAGGAAAGAACAGCCTCCACACCCAGGCTCTTGAGGGCCCAAAGGTTGGCACGGTGATTGATCTGCTGTGGAGCTATGCTGTGTCCGCGGCCATGACGGCTCAGGAATGCGACCATCGGGCCGTCCGCGCCTGCGTGGCCTCCTGTTGGGCCCAGCCGGGTAAGGGTGACAGGGCTGGAAGGCGCACCGAACGGCGTCGCAACGTTCAATGTGCCCAGCACGGCGGCACCTGGGATCCGGTATAGCCCGGTGCCACCAATGATGCCGACGCGGGCAAGGGGTTCCAAAGGGTAGGCCATGACCCCATCATGCCAACCCCGCCAGCAACCGCAACGAGTGCAATCCTTACATGTTCCGAACGCCGGTCCTTGAAACCCTCGCCGGAACCCTCAAGCACCGAACCGCTGGCCCGTCATTTGTTCATCGGAGGCGGTCGGTTGCGCGCAGGAGGATTTCGGTCGTTATGCCGAGCACCAGATGGGCCACCAGGCCGCGTGCGTGCGCCTGCCAGGGATACCGTCCCGGTGAAGCGGCTATCCCGGTCAGCGGCGCGGCGGTTTCGTCCATCACCACAAACAACACCAACCCGTACAGGGCGCCGGACCCGGTGGCCGCTGCGGGTCTTCTCCGGCGTACTGCGCCGTAGAGGGCGCCGGGCAGCATTCCCAGCGCATAATGAAACAGGCCCGCGCCCGCTCCCAGCTGCTGATCGGTCGGGCTCACCCCGCTGACCTGCGTAGCCTTTTTCAACGCGCCGGCAGTGGAGAGCGTGCCCGTGGCACCCGCCTGCACCGCGCGGACCTGCTTTTCAATCCCCGCTTTCCCAGCCGCATCTTTGTCGCGCGCTGCCAGGTCCCGGGTCAGGGTTTGCCAGTTTTCGAGTCCAAGCATGAACCACCCGACCTGGTCCATGGCCCAGACACCGGCAGCACCTGCAGCTGCACCCAAAACCGCATCAAGGCCTGAAGAACGCAGCCCTGCCACCGGAGCCCATCTCCGGGTGGTCCGCTGGTCATTCACCCGATCACCTTCGTCCTGGCAGTAAATTGCCGATCGATAAGCGCTTACTTCTGACTCGGGGATCGGACCCGGCACAAGCAGCCCCTTCCTTTCGGCCAGTAAACGTGAACATACTGGGACTGCTAAGCATACTTACCAATGACGGGAATGATCATGAGGGCACTTACCTGGCAGGGAAAGCGGTCGGTCAGCGTTGAACAGGTGCCGGACCCGGTCATCCAGGAGCCGACCGACGCGATCATCAGGATTACCTCCACGGCGATCTGTGGGTCGGACCTGCACCTGTATGAGGTGCTGGGCCCCTACATGAGCAAGGGTGATGTTCTGGGTCATGAGCCCATGGGGATTGTCGAAGAGGTTGGCAGTGCCGTGTCGAACCTGGCGGTCGGGGACCCGGTGGTGATTCCCTTCAACATCGCCTGCGGGACCTGCCTGATGTGCAATCTGAACCTGCAGTCGCAGTGTGAGACCACGCAGGTCCGGGAAAAAGGGCTCGGTGCGCGGATCTTTGGCTACTCGGAGCTGTATGGTTCGGTTCCCGGCGGGCAGGCGGAATACCTGCGGGTCCCCTTCGCCGATTACGGCCCGATAAAAGTGGGCCAGGACCTGCCCGATGTGCGGTACCTCTACCTCTCGGACATTGTGCCCACTGCCTGGCAGGGCGTGCAGTACGCGGACGTACCCGACGGCGGCACGCTGGCGGTTTTCGGGCTGGGCCCGGTCGGGCAGTTCGCGGCCCGCGCCGGCGTCCATCTGGGGTACCGGGTCATCGGCATCGAGCGGGTGCCCGAGCGCCGCGCCATGGCCGAACGGCACGGCGTGGCAACCCTGGACTACAGCGACACCATAGGTGATGAGTTGCGGGACATGACCGGCGGCCGGGGCCCGGACTCCGTTCTGGACGCCGTCGGGATGGAGGCACACGGATCCCCGGTAGGGGCTTTCGCGCAACAGGCAGCGGGGCTTTTGCCGGATCCGCTCGCGCAAAAAGCCATCGAGAAGGCCGGTGTGGACCGGTTGAACGTTCTGCACGCTTGTATTGACGCTGTGCGCCGCGGCGGGACTGTCTCCATCAGCGGTGTTTACGGCGGCATGGCAGATCCGATGCCGATGCTGACTTTGTTCGATAAGCAGATCCAGATGCGCATGGGCCAGTGCAACGTCAAAGCCTGGATCGATGACCTCCTGCCGCTGGTCGAGGATCCTTCCGACCCGCTCGGCGTTACCGACCTGGCGACCCATGAAATCCCTTTGGATGAAGCACCCGCAGCCTACGAAGTCTTCCAAAAAAAGCAGGACAACTGCATCAAAGTCATTCTCAAACCCTGACACACCCACCCCGGCACCAGGGTTTCCTTCCGCTATGACGGAAGTTCCCCCGAACCGTTGAAAGGACCCCTCGATGACACATCCCACGACAGCCGAAAACCTGCCGGACGGCTCCCTGGCCCCGACACCCTCCGGGAACGGGCATCTGGGTGCCGCTCCCGTTCCGGTCAGCCCTGTTCCCGCCCGGCATGTAAAACAACCACAGCCCAGCGTTGCTCTGGATATGCTGCTCGGCGCAGTAGCCGGCGCGGCCGGTGTGTGGGCGATGGACCGCGTCGGATGGTTTCTGTACAACCATGAAGACCCGGACGCGATGGCACGCGAACTGCAGGCCCGAAAGGGCGGGAACGACCTCCAGTACACCGATGCCGAGAAAGAGGCCCTGGACCGGCAGCCGCAGGCGCAACCGGCAGGCAAAGACGTCGCCCACGTGGGAGCCGAGAAACTGGCCGCTCTCACCGGCATCAACGTTCACACGGGCCAACCAAACCCTTCCGGTGTTGCCCTGCACTACGCGCTGGGCATTCTGCCCGGAGCGCTGCACGCCGTCGTCCGCAGGAAAGTACCCGTCATGCAGGCAGGCGGAGGTGCCCTGTACGGTTTTGGCCTGTTTGTGATCAACGATGAAGTGGTCGCCCCTGCACTCGGGCTGGCCTCAGGGCCAAAGGAATACCCCTGGCAGGCACACGCAAGGGGCGCGGTAACCCACGTGGTCCTCGGCATGGTCACCGAAAGCTTGCTGCGGTTGTTCGACCGTGTCCGCTGACCATCACCCCACAGCGGCGGCCAACGCGTGGCAAACCCGGTGAAACCGGGAAAACCCGGTGCACCCGGCGCCGTAGTGGTGATCACCGGTGCCTCCAGCGGCATTGGCCGGGCCACCGCTCATGCGTTCGCGAAAGACGGTGCCCGGCTGATTCTCGCCGCCCGCAGCACAGAAACCCTGCAAGAAGTCGCCGCCGAATGCGCCGAGCACGGGGCACAGGTCATCACCGTGCCTACCGATGTCAGCCAGGAGTCCGAGGTAGAAAACCTCATGCGCGCGGCAGTCGAAGCCTTCGGCCACATCGACGTCTGCGTCGCCAATGCCTCCGTCTACAGTTACGGAACCTTCGAAACCACACCACCCCAGGTGTTCCGCCGCATCATCGAAACAAACCTTTTCGGACCCGTCCACACCGCCCGTGCGGTGCTGCCGTACTTCCGCGCCCAGGGCCAGGGAACCTTGATCATGATCGGTTCGGTGTACTCCAAAATCACCTCGCCATACGTCTCCCCCTACGTGACCAGCAAATTCGGGTTGCTTGGTTTCACGGAAGTACTGCGCCAGGAGTTACGAACAGCCAAGGACATCCACATCTGCATGGTGCTGCCGGCAACAATCGACACGCCCATCTACCAGCACGCCGCGAACTACACGGGCCACCTCGTCCACCCACTACCCCCTGTTGTGTCCCCACACCGTGTCGCCAAGGCAATACTCCGAATCGCGAAACGGCCCCGGCCGGTATCAGTGGTAGGTCAGATTCAGGGAACACTCATCCCGATCCACAGCCTCTTTCCACGGCTTTATGACCGATGCATCAACCCGGTGATGAACGTGCTTGCACTACGTCAAGGCGTTATAGCACCTTCAAACGGCACCGTCTTCACCCCGGACCCCTTGAGCAACCAGACCACCGGAAACTGGCGGACCACGCGGACCAGAAGGCTGGCAACAGCCAGCGCCATCTTTACTATCTGGTCGCTCGCACGGCGTCGTCGCCCGTAACGTCCACAGAATCAACCCGGGTCAGCGAACATCATCACTTCGACAGGTGCCGGCTTACCGGCGGCGCAAGCTGACTGCCTGCACTCCGCAGACCGGACCCCGCTCCCAACGAGCAATCCCACCTCGTCCGCTGGCGCGGCAACTACCCGCTCATGCAGGTTAGGGATCATGCGATGAACGAACCCCTGTCCGGCCGTCACCTGGCCAGCCCGAGGAGAGTGCGCCCCTACCTGTGATCATCGCGCAGACCACTCCCTAAAATTCTCGGCCAGGCAAATCCAAATCGGGCAGTCGGCCGCTTCATTGCTGCATTAACGACTGTCTCTGGCTGTGACAGGTTTGGATGGCCCCGGTAGGACGGTTATGTCTGGCCCCACTTTATGACTCGCCGGGCACCTTGTGACAGTTATTTGTGGCCCCACCTTCAACGTTGGATTCATCAGTGGATGGATGCGGCGGAAGGTTGGTCTGGATGGAGTCGAGAGTGGAGTTGTTCGCGCGGATCCGAAGGGACGCCCGGGTTGAGGGCCTGTCCGTTCGTGCGTTGGCGGTCCGGCACGGAGTTCACAGAAGAACGGTGAGGCAGGCACTGGATTCAGCTGCCCCTCCGGAGCGCAAACAGAGGCAAGGCGTGTCCTGGAGGCTGGAACCGTTCAAGGGCGCGATCGACGCGATGCTGATCGAGGACACAACGGCTCCGCGGAAGCAGCGTCATACCGCACGAAGGATCCTGGCCCGGCTCATCGAAGAGCACGGTGTGCAGGAGCTCTCGTATTCCACGGTGCGTGATTACGTAAGGGTCCGTCGGGCCCAGATTGATGTGGAGGCCGGACGCCGCGTTGAGGTGTTTGTTCCTCAGGAACATGCGCCGGGCGCCGAGGCCGAGGTGGACTTCGGCGAGGTCTTTGTCGTGCTTAACGGGGTGAAGACGAAGTGTCACATGTTCATCTTTCGGTTATCGCATTCGGGCAGAGCCATCCACCGGATCTACCCGACCCAGGCCCAGGAAGCCTTTCTCGAGGGCCATATCGAGGCCTTCAACGTTCTTGGCGGCATCCCGACCAAACACATCCGCTACGACAATCTCACCAGCGCGGTCACCGCTGTGGTGTTCGGGCAAGGCCGGCAGCGCCAGGAGAACGACCGGTGGGTGTTATTCCGTTCGTTCTACGGCTTCGATCCCTTCTATTGCCAACCTGGCATCGGAGGGGCCCATGAAAAGGGCGGGGTTGAGGGTGAGGTGGGCTGGTTCCGGCGTAACAGACTCTCGCCCATGCCTGTCGCTGAATCCCTGGACGAGCTCAACGACCGCATCCGCGGATGGGAAGCACAGGACGATCGCCGGCGAATCAATGACAGGATCCGCACCATCGGTCAGGACTTCGAGATTGAACGGCCGTTCCTGGCCCCCTTGCCGGCGGAGGAATTTGATCCGGGTCTGTTGCTGAACCCGAGGGTTGATAGGTCCTCGATGGTCACGGTCCGGATGGTGAAGTACTCCGTCCCGGCCCGGTTCATCGGCCGGAGGGTCCGGGTCTCGTTGCGGGCGTCCGAGGTCGTGGTGTTTGACGGCCGCATGGTGGCCGCCAGACATCAGCGGGTCGCCGCCCGGCCGGGGCAATCGGTCCAGCTGGATCACTATCTCGAAGTACTCAAAACCAAACCCGGTGCGCGGCGCTGGGAGTGGGCGCGGTCAGCGCCGACGTCGTCGCGGTCGAAGCCCGCAGACACGCCGCGGCCTCTTCCCGGGATGGGGCCGGTACCGACTGTCATCCCGTTGCTCACAGCGAATTGAAAGTGCAACGGGTTGTCAGTCTCACCCAGCGCCGACTCATGAACCCCGCAGCCGTCATTGCCGGGCTCCCGCCTGACGTCCGGCCCCTGCCTTCGGTCAGTGCCTATGACGAGCTGCTGGCCAAACGCACCGAACACCCTGCAGGAACCGCGTCGAAGGAGAACATCTCATGAGCCCCACGGCACCCGCCATCACCATCACCCCTACTCTGCGCCGGCGCCGCGGCCTGACCGAACAGGCAGCGGTTGCCGCCGTGGACCAGGCCTGCCGTCGACTGCGTTTGCCCACCATCCGGGGAGTCCTCGATGAAGCCCTCACCGTCGCCGGGAAGGAACAACTCTCCTACCAGGGCTTCCTAGCCGAGCTGCTGCTGGCCGAGTGCGACGACCGGGACCGGCGCTCCTCCATTCGCCGCGTGAAAGCTGCGAACTTTCCCCGGGACAAGTGGCTCGGGGACTTTGATTTCGATGCGAACCCGAACATCAACCCTGCCACCATCCACACCCTGGCCACCGGGGAATGGATCCGCAAAGGACAACCACTCTGCCTCATCGGGGACTCCGGAACCGGAAAATCCCACCTGCTCATCGGCCTCGGCACTGCCGCCGCGGAGAAGGGTTACCGGGTCAAGTACACCCTCGCCACCCGGCTCGTAAACGAACTCGTCGAAGCCGCCGATGAGAAGGTCCTGGCCAAGACCATCGCCCGCTACGGCCGCGTGGACCTGCTTTGCATCGACGAGCTCGGCTACATGGAGCTGGACCGCCGCGGCGCCGAACTCCTGTTCCAGGTCTTGACCGAACGCGAGGAGAAAAACTCCATCGCGATCGCCTCCAATGAATCGTTCTCCGGCTGGACCAAAACCTTCACTGACCCTCGCCTCTGCGCCGCCATCGTGGACCGACTGACCTTCAACGGCACCATCATCGAAACCGGCACCGACTCATACCGCCTCGCCCACACCATCGCTCAACAAGCGGCCACCTAAAAGCAACTGGCACGGCCAGTTGTAGCCGTCCTGCGGGCCCAAAAAGGGTTGATTGGTCAGCCCGTTCTGTTGGGCCGCGGCTGCAGCTCCCCGATCGCGGGAGCTGCCGCGAATAGGCAATGATGCGTCATTGTCCTGATCTCCGTTAAGAAGCCGGTGCGACGTCTCCGAATTGAACTGTGACAGGGCATCCCGCTGCCTCGGAATACCCGCGCTCCAGACTTGCGACATCGGATGAACCCTGGACGGACTCATCGATGGTCAGCTGGAGGGCTGACCCATCGGGTGACACAGAAAAGATGTTGACCGTCGGGTCTGTTGCCAGGAGATGGCTACCGTATTCTCTGAGCTTGCCTGGGGAGCAGCGGGCTGTCTCAACGGTTATCGGAACCTCAGGAAAGCGGGTGATGAGATCTTGCAACTTCGAGTCAACCGGCCCTTCCCAATGAACCACAACGTTTTTTCCCTTCAGCACTTCGACTGAGGCAAAACGGGCATCTCCCGCCAGTTCGCGGCTCAGTTCGCTGGCCGCGTAGGCGACGTCCCCGTCGACAGCCTGCGCCTCGGTGGTGACTATTGAAGCGGGGCTCTCCGAGCCTGGCGCAGGTTGTTCCCTAGCGCAGGAAGTAGCGCAGAGGCTAAGACCCATCAGAACAACGCAGAAGCGCCTCATCTCACAACCACTCATTGGAGATGAGACTGGACAAAAGCGATCTACGTGCAGCCATGCCGGACTCCCATTCGATGCGCTCCCCAGTGAGCAACTTTGCGCTCCCCTGTGAGCACACATAGATCATGCGATTTCTTCGGCCGGTTAATCAAGAGCGTTGATTAACCGGTTGGCGCTCAAACCCGGTAAATGCTGGGTGACAGGCCGACCGTCAAAAGCCCATAGGTGGGGCCAGATTTTGCCGTCCGAGTGGGGCCAAAAATACTTGACACATTCAGTCTCTCAACCCTTGGGAAACGAGACGTCTCACCGACTGTGTGAAGGCACCGTACCCGTAGGTGAATTCCGTGACCCCGATTCTTGCAACTATGTATGGCAACTCGCTGTCTCGGCATCGACACTCGTCATTAGTTTCGAGACGACGAGCACTACGCGCCACCTTCCATGACCGCGTCCTGTTGCAGCACACCTCAAGCTCACGTTGTGAGCGTGGATTTCTCAGACAGTCCCCGTGGGAGCTCGGGCTCTGGACCGACTGGAGCTGCATTCGGAAACCCCGGTGGAGTCAAAGCACTACGGATCAACTACTACCGTCTAAGCGAGTACTGGTACTCATTTAGGCGCCGGGCTGCCTCAAGCGAATCGAAGTAGTGGAGCACCAGAATGTTGTTGGGGTCGTCAGCCATGCGGTGCACTGAATGATCGATAACACCCGCCGGCCTGACGCAGCCCGTCGGCTGAATCGTAGACCCTGCGGAAGTTGTCGTAGTCGGCGAAGTGGCGGAGAAGAGTGACGAGTGCCATGAGAGAGTCCTTCGACTCGTTCCAAAATATAGGGTGGTCCGTATCGTAAAACTAGACGTGGGACCAGGACCGGTCAAGGTATATAACTCTTGGTCCGTGCCCACCAACGTCTGGTGCAGGAAGCGCAGAAGGAATTGGTGGATTACCTGCGCTGACACCTTCGGGGAAGGGAACACCCCGCTCCGATACCCTGCGAACGCCGAGGCGAAGGGGCAACGTTACGGTAGATAGCATTCCTGGCCGTCGGCCTGGTTCTGTTCTTCATCAAGAACAGGCCAAGGTCAACCCCGAAACCCCTCCCAAGGATGAGGACATAACCGGGGTCGTCTGACAAGCAAGCAAAAGGCGGGGTCCACTGGACCCCGCCTTTTGTTCTTCTAAAAAGCGTCAATGGAGACGACCCCTCTTGATACGCAGACAAGGCCTGAAGCTGGTCAAGCTGCGACTACCTACGATTGTTGCAGTTGGAGCACCAGCTTGGGTGGGGTCGTAGTCTCTCTTGAGCCGAAGTCGGCCCCGTCGCTGCTGGTGGCGTTGATGCCAAGCGAGAGGATGCCGCCGAGCTCGCCCTGCAGAGCTGACGCATTCAGCGTCACTTCATAATTGGTGTTCGACGTGACCGGTCCCAGGCTGCCCAGCACGCTGCTGCCCAACGCTGGCCTTGTGCTGTACGTGAGGCCGCTCTCAGTCCACGTGTCGTCCGTAACCAACCTGACGTTCTGCGTACCCACTGAGCCGCTGGTCGTCGCCCGTAGTTGGAGCTTCGCGCTTACGATTGTTTTACCTGCGAGTGCCGACAAATCGAACTTCAGGTAGGCATTCTCCACCGGGCTGTTGTCCACTGCGAGCTTCGGCGCCGTCCCGTAGTTCGTCGTCGTCGCCCCGCTGGAAACATACGCGTCCGCTGTGGCCGTCAAAGTCACCGTCTCCGAGGGCGTCGTAGCTGCGGCTGTAGTGAAAGTCCACGTCTTAGCCACGACTGTGTTGCCGGCGGAATCTTTCGCTCCGCTGACCCTCGCGGTGTACTGCGTACCAGGTTTCAGATTGGCTGTGGGATCCAATGTGGCGGTGTTGTTGCTGAGGGTGACCACCGCATCCACAGGAGTGGTTGACGTTCCCTCGGCCAGCGTGAACGTCGTCCTGTTGACCGTCGTCGGGTCCATGGCCTCCGAAAATGTAGCCGTGACATTTCCGGTGACCGGTGCGTTTGGTGCATTCTCTGCCGGAGTCACTGAGGTAACCGTGGGTGCGGTGCTGTCCTCGGGTGGCGTCCCCGTGCCCGATCCCAGTTGGAGCACCAGCTTTGGTGGGGTCGTAGTCTCTCTTGAGCCGAAGTCGGCCCCGTCGCTGCTGGTGCCGTTGATGCCAAGCGAGAGGATGCCGCCGAGCTCGCCCTGCAGAGCTGACGCACTCAGCGTCACTTCATAATTGGTGTTCGACGAGACGGGTCCGAGGCTGCCCAGCACGCTGCTGCCCAAGGCCGGCCTTGTGCTGTACGTGAGGCCGCTCTCAGTCCACGTGTCGTCCGTAACCAACCTGACGTTCTGCGTACCCACTGAGCCGCTGGTCGTCGCCCGTAGTTGGAGCTTCGCGCTTACGATTGTTTTACCTGCGAGTGCCGACAAATCAAACTTCAGGTAGGCATTCTCCACCGGGCTGTTGTCCACTGCGAGCTTCGGCGCCGTCCCATAGTTCGTCGTCGTCGCCCCGCTGGAAACATACGCGTCCGCTGTCGGCGCCAACGTCGCCGTTTGCGGCGCCGAGGTGTCGATTACCCAAGTTCGTTCCGCAGGAGTCGCGTCGGAGTTGCCAGCCGCGTCGGTCGCCCGCACTGCGAAGACGTGCGAGCCACCTGCGAGATCAGCGTATTTCTTCGGCGACGTACATCCCTCGAAGGCACCCCCATCCAAGGCACACTCGAAAGTCCCAGGCTCCGTCGCAGTGAAGGTGAACTCAGCCGAAGTGCTGCTACTGGTCCCTGATGGACCACCTGTAATCGAGGTATCGGGCGGTGTGGTGTCCGGTCCGGGGCCTCCTCCTCCGGCCGCTGCTCCTATTTGACGCGGGTCAAAAGTGGTGTCCACAAGCAGCCGAGGGCTGAAAGAATCGGCAATTCGCTGCCAGGAGACAAGCTTGTGGTTTTGGTTACCACTGTTGCCGTTGCCCGCATTGGTGTTGTTGTGATCCTGGCTGGTGAAAAGTCCAGCGGGATAGGAAGGGCCAAGTGGAAAATTGGTGACATCAATCCCGTCTTGACCGTTCACACCGTCGACGCCACCGCCATCGATGATCTTGAAGGAACCGACGAAGGCGTTGTCACCGCGGTTGTAGATGACGAAGTTGGATCCGCCCTGGCTCGACACAATCAAATAACCGGTCCCCTGCCGGCCATAATAGATGGCGGTGTTCTTGATGTTGTCCACTATTCGTCCGCCGGTTGCCACGGTGCGGTCCACGAGTGTCCGGGTTGAACCGTCCCCCGGCTCAGCTCCGTACCGCCACACGCCGACTTCCTCCTCGGATACATAGAGACGTTGAAGCTCGTCATCTGCCGAAATGCCTTCGGAGCTGTCGCCGTTGTCGAAGGAACGCACGGCAGTCCCTCGAACCGATCCGTTGGAGCCGTCCAGCTCGAACTGGCTTATCACGTTCGTGTTGAAGTCATGCACAAAGGCGTAATACTTCCCAGAGACTGGGGAGTGATACATCCCGAAGCCGCGAGGCCTGCCCGGGGTGGTGATGCGGCCCACCTCTGTCAGCGACCGATCCGCCACGTTTACCTTGTAGAAGCGAACGCCGGTCGACCCCACATTCCTCTCCGTCACGCCGACGAGGGCGATGCGCTCACTGCCCAACGGAAAGTTGTACCGGAGATCGACGTTATTCATACTGCCGTGCAGGTAAAAATGTAACTGGCGCCCCGACAGGTCGTAGACCCCCACGCCTCCGGTACTTAACTTGTCCGTACCGATCACCACGCTCTGCGACGGATCGGTGGGGTGTATCCAGATCGCGGTGTCGTCTGCCGCGTCACTGGAGCTCGGAACGGGTGTCGTCTCCGCCGACGGAGCCACAAGGACGTCCGCCGCATGCGCTTGCGGGGCGGTGAGTACGGTGAGGCTTGCGAGGGCCGCAGCTAATACCGCGACAATCAGGAGCCGGAGCAGCGTGGGAGCGTGGCGCAAGGATCCGCCAGCTGCGTGCCTGCGTGGAACACTAACAGTGTGAGCCATGGATTTCCTATCCGTTGGCCGGTGCGCTGCACGAAGGCACCGTAGGAGGCTGACGAGCAGATGCGTGCACACCTGTTTCGCCCCCCAGCGGACTATCACCCTCCTCCAAAAGGCCTAGGCAAGAAAGGGAAGTAACTACTCGAATTTATGATTGGGTATTACTTGCGAAGGGATATCCTCGCGAATGGCTTCCCCTCGTTAGTCACCCGGCAAGGTGTGGCGCCAGCCGGGAAAGAGTTCGTCCAAAATGATCCGGGTACAGCTGGTCTTTTTCAGGGCAGGCGGTTCAACCCGAGACCCGTTTGGCCAGGGCATATTCGTGGGGTTGAGCTGGATCATCCCATGAGGGCAGTCGGCCATGTGTCCGGAGGGCTCTAGCAGCTGCTCAAAACGCTTGGTCCGACCTTTATTGTCGCCGGGGGAACTGCGCCACCCCCGCAAAGCATTCCTCAGCTTAATCAATTCGTCCTACTTGACAGACCCGCAGAAAGTCGCTGGCTCAGCCTGTCTACGCCGGCTTGGTATCGACTGTACCCGGGGCTCGGACTCGGAAAAATACGGGAAATCGGGTACGGACGGAGGCTCGTCCAGCTAGGGAACACCCCAACCTGACAAAGGGCTCCTTGCTGGACTACAGAAGCAATGGGAAATGATCTATGGCCGCCGCCCACAGCCGGGGACAATTCTCATAGGTTATCCACCGCTACTGCTGTCAGGGAGCTACCCCAACGGCTCCCAATCCCAGCCGTGGATAACCCGGATTGACCCCAGCCATGGACGGCTCAGAGTCGGCCCCCAGTCCCGGCCGCGTTATCAGCAAGCACGGCCTAATCAGCCCGAGGCAGGTTGACGGAATCTCCATTATCGGCGTTTGCATATGGGCGGGGGAGGGCCTGAAGGAGTACCCTCGCTGCTACTGGGAGGCGTCGAAGCTCAGGAGCAGTCGCCGTGATGCCGTCTGCATATGGGAGCGCATTGAGGCTGTGACTGCGGCAGGATCTCTGGCTTCCAGCGCTGCGTGGATTTCCGTGTGTTCCTTTAGGGCAGCGGCGGCGTGCCCTTCGTCCGTCAGTGCCCGGTCCACCCAGATGCGCAAAAGCGAACGGATGCTCTGAAGCAGTTCCTGAAGCACCTGGTTCCCCGAGCCTTCGGCGATTTCGCGGTGGAAAGCAGCGTCGGCCTCCACGAAGGCGGCGAGGTCGTCGAGATTGGCCGCCATAGTGGCCAGGTTGCCCTTCATCCTTTCCAAGGCTTCGCTGGTGATGCGTTCCGCCGCAAGTTGCGCGGCCTGAACCTCCAAGCCGCTGCGTAATTCAACCAGCTCGCGGGTTCGGGGCGCTCCCAGCATCATGCCCCAGCTCAGTGTTCGGGGCAGAAGCTCCGAGATCCCGTCACGCAGATAAGTCCCGGAGCCCGGACGAACCACAACGATGCCCAGGATTTCCAGAGCGGCCAGAGCCTCCCGCACCGCAGAGCGCCCAACTCCGAGGGAGGCCGCGAGCTGGCGCTCTGCCGGCAACCTTGTTCCCGGAGCGATATCTCCGCTGGTGAAATAGGCAAGGAGGCGTTCAGCCACTTCCGACACCACTGATCCCTGGCCCACCGAGCCGAGGGCTTCGCTGATCTTGGCCGTGGACAGGGACGAGGGGTTTATGGACACAACCCAAGCCTAGCAATGAGGACCGCTGGAGTACTTGCAACAGAACGAATCGATCAACCGGTTGACCAATTTATTTTTGGCGCTTATGGTGGAACTCACATGCTTTAGCCGCCGGTTCGGTCCGCAGACCCTTCCCGGCCTAGAGACAGACCTCAGCCCCCAGTGACGGAGGGCCCTGGGAATTTCACTATCTAGGAGTCAACGTGGACACCACACAATCGGTGGTCGAAAAATCTGCAATCAGGAAAGTGGCGATCCGGCTGGTGCCGTTCGTTGCCCTGATGTTCTTCATCAATTACCTGGACCGCACGGCCATCTCCTTTGCGGGCCCGAATGGCATGAACGAGGATCTCGCTCTCTCGGCAGCCCAGTTCGGCTTCGCGTCCGGCGTGTTCTTCATCGGGTACATCCTGTTGGAAGTACCCAGCAACCTGGCGCTGCATAAGTTCGGTGCCCGCCGGTGGCTTGCCCGCATCATGGTCAGCTGGGGTATCGTGTCCCTGCTGTTCACCTGGGTGGGGAACGTGGAGCAGCTCTATGTCCTGCGCTTCATTCTGGGTGTGGCCGAGGCCGGGTTCTTCCCGGGCGCCATCCTCTTCCTCAGCCTGTGGGTTCCGTCCCGCCACCGCAGCAAGATCCTGGCCCTGTTCTACCTGGCCCAGCCGCTGACAACCGTGATCGGCGCCCCGCTGGCGGGCCTGCTCATCCAGCAGGACGGACTCTTCGGACTAGAGGGCTGGCGCGTCATGTTCTTCGGCGTTGCAGTCCCCGCCATCATCGTCGGCATCATCGCCTGGTTCTACCTGGCTGACTCCCCCGCCACGGCCAAGTGGCTGACCCCTGAGGAAAAGACCTGGCTGACCGGTGCTCTGGAGACGGAGAAAAAGGAAACCGTTGCCGGCAACAAGCACGTCAGTGTCCGCACGGTCTTCGGCAATGGCCGGGTCTGGATGCTTTCGGCCATCTACTTCGGGTTCATCTATGGCCTGTACGCCCTCGGCTTTTTCCTTCCGACCATCATCGCCGGCTTCGAAGGCATCTACGGCACCAAGTTTGACGTCATGCAGAAGGGCCTGATCACGGCAATCCCGTACCTGCCGGCAGCTTTCGCCCTGTACTTCTGGTCCAAGGACGCCACCAAGCGCGGCGTCAAAACCTGGCACATCGCCCTTCCAGCCCTGACCGGCGCACTCAGTATCCCGCTGGCACTTTTCGCCGGATCCCCGGCAGCCACCATCGCCGTCATCACCATCACGGCCATGTCCATCTTCGCGGCCCTGCCCAACTTCTGGACAGTCCCCACCCAGTTCCTCACCGGCGCCGCAGCGGCGGCAGGCATTGCCCTGATCAACACGGTGGGCAACCTGGCGGGCTTCAGCGCCGGCTACATCACCGGCTGGCTCAAGGACCTGACCGGGGCATACACCGTTCCCATGTTCGTTGTCGGCGGCTTCATGTTCCTCTCCGCCGTCCTGATGGTATTGCTGAGCCGCTCCGGCAAGGTCAGTGAAGGCGTACCGGCCGAGGCGCTGGACCCGGCCGGAGCCGGACACCACGCCGAACCCTAGAGACCCGAGCCCTGACAAGACCCGGTGGCGTCCCCCTTACCCGGGGATGCCACCGCACCACAATGCCCCACCGAAACACGACTTCCCTTTAGCTAGGCCCAGGAGCTTTCCATGACCCGCCTGTTCAACGAACCCGCAGCCTTCGCTGACGAAATGATCGAAGGCTTTGTCGCCTCCCACGGACGCTGGGTCAAGCGCGTCTCCGGCGGCGTTGTCCGCAACACCGAAAGCACGCCTGGCACTGTGGCGCTGGTCATCGGCGGAGGCTCCGGCCACTACCCGGCCTTCGCCGGTTTGGTGGGCCAGGGCCTGGCCCATGGCGCCGCTATGGGCAACCTGTTCGCCTCCCCCTCGGCCCAGCAGGTCTACAACGTGGCCAAGGCAGCGGACAACGGTGGGGGGGTCCTGCTGGGCTATGGCAACTACGCCGGTGACGTCCTGCATTTCAATCAGGCGCAGGAACGGCTCCGCCGGGAAGGCATCGACTGCCGCAGCATCGCCGTCACCGACGACGTTTCCTCTGCCCCGCTGGCCGAGCGTACCAAGCGGCGCGGCATCGCCGGGGACCTGACCGTCTTCAAGGTGGCGGCCGCGGCAGCTGAAGCCGGCTACTCCATGGACGCGGTGGTAGACATCGCCGAACGCGCCAACGACCGTACCCGTTCCTTCGGCGTGGCATTCACAGGCTGCACCTTGCCCGGCGCGGAGCACCCGCTGTTCACCGTCCCCGAGGGCAGAATGGCCGTAGGTATGGGCATCCACGGCGAGCCCGGCATTGATGAGACAGACATCCCGACGGCTGATGAACTCGCCGAGCTGCTCGTGTCCAAGCTCCTCGCCGAGGTCCCGGACGGCATGACCGCTACCGGTGCACGCGTGGTCCCCATTCTCAATGGCCTGGGCAGCGTCAAGTACGAAGAGCTTTTCGTGGTTTACCGCAGGGTTGCACAACTCCTCGCTGAAGTTGGCCTGGAAGCGGTAGACCCCCAGGTGGGCGAGCTGGTCACCAGCTTCGACATGGCTGGCACCTCCCTCACTCTGTTCTGGCTCGACGACGAACTCGAGACCCTCTGGAACGCCCCCGCAGACACCCCCGCTTTCCGGCGCGGTGCCGTCACAGCCGCCGCCCTGGAGACAAGCGAAGCTGCCGCCCTGGCCGACGTTGAAGTCTCCATCCCGGAAGCAACAGCCGACTCCCGCGCCGGCGCCATCCAGGTCCTGCACGCACTGCGTGCGGCGAAGGCAGTGGTGGACGCCAACGCCGAAGAGCTGGGCCGGATCGACGCTATCGCCGGCGACGGTGACCATGGGATCGGTATGGAACGCGGCGTCCGCGCCGCCGTCGAAGCCGCATCGGACGCCGTCGCACGCGGGGCAGGGGCCGCCACCGCCCTCTACATCGCAGGTGACGCTTGGGCTGATAAGGCAGGCGGCACTTCCGGCGCCCTCTGGGGCATGGCCCTACGCGCAATCGGCGATGCCCTGGGCAACACCTACAAGCCCGACGCTAATGCTGTTGCCACCGGCGTGGCCCAGGCGGCCGCCGCGATCATGGAGTTCGGCAAAGCCAAGCCCGGGGACAAAACCCTGGTGGACGTCCTGGTCCCGTTCCGCGACGCCCTCACCTCCGAGGTCGTTACCGGGAAGCCCCTCACCGAAGCGTGGGGAACCGCAGCCACCGCCGCCCAGGAAGCAGCCGATGCTACCGCAAACCTGCTCCCCCTGATGGGCAGGGCCCGCCCCCACGCCGAAAAGAGCCTCGGCACCCCTGACGCGGGAGCCGTTTCCATGGCACTGATCATCCGAGCCATCCACACCACCCTCGTCGAGAACACCACTATGAAGGAGAAAGCATGAGCACCAAACTGCGCCTGGTCATCGGAGCCGACGACGCCGGTTTCGAATACAAGGAAGCCCTGAAGGCTGACCTGGTTGCCTCAGACCTGGTGGAATCAGTCACCGACGTCGGGGTGGACGCTACCAGCCACACCCCCTACCCGTCCGTCGCCATCGCCGCCGCCGAACTCGTCGCCGCCGGCAAGGCCGACCGCGCACTGCTGGTCTGCGGAACCGGCCTCGGAGTCGCCATCGCCGCGAACAAGGTCCCCGGCGTCCGTGCCGTCACCGCCCACGACAGCTTCTCCGTGGAACGGTCCGTCCTGAGCAACAACGCCCAGGTCCTCACCTTCGGCCAGCGGGTCGTCGGCCTGGAGCTTGCCCGCAGGCTTGCCCGGGAATGGCTCACCTACACTTTCGACGAAACTTCGGCTTCCGCCGAGAAAGTCACCCTGATTAAGGACTACGAAGGTGTCACTTCCTGCTAAGAACCCTTCCGCCAGCGCCGAAGGATCCACGCCTGCGAAGGCCATCATCGGCGTCAGCCTGAAGATGTACTTCGGCTACCAGCGCTCTGTGGATTACTGCCGCGACGTCGCCGCCATCGCCCTGACGCACCCGGCGGTCCAGAGCGGTGAGATCGAGCTCTTCGTCCTGCCTACCCTCCCTGTCCTTCCCGAAGCCGCCCGAATTCTGGGCCCATCGGGAACGGCTGCGGGAGCCCAGGACATCTTCTGGGAAGACGAGGGCGCGTACACCGGTGAAGTCGGCGGCAAGAACGTAGCTGAACTCGGCGGCCGCTATGCCGAAGTGGGCCACGCCGAACGCCGCCGGATCTTCGGTGAGGACGACGCGGTCATCGGCCTCAAGACCGCCGCAGCCTACCGCAACGGTCTCACTCCGGTGCTGTGCGTCGGGGAGCTGCAGCAGGGCTCGGCGGAGGAGGCAGTGACCCGTTGCGCCGCGGAAATCGACGCCGCCCTCAACCGGGCGCGGTCTCTGGGCCCGACCCGCCGGACCATCGTGGCCTATGAGCCGCAGTGGGCCATCGGCGCCCCGGAACCTGCGACGCCGGAGTACATCAGCGCCGTCATCACCGGATTGGACGCGCACTTGCGCGCCCTACCCGGTCAGGAGAACAGCCGCGTCATTTACGGCGGCAGCGCCGGACCCGGCCTGATCACTAAGCTGGACACCGCCGTCGCCGGCCTGTTCCTGGGCCGCTTCGCCCACGACCCCCAGGCGCTGAAGACCATCCTGGACGAGACCGCCACAAGGCTCGCCGCAGCGGAGGTGACGGTATGACTTCGCGGATTGGATTGAGCAGCTACGCATTCTTCTGGCAGCTCTCGGACAAGGTCTCCGCGCCGCTCAGCATCCACGATGCGCTGGAGCGGACCGCGGAACTCGGCGTCGACCTCTTCCAGATTTGCGACTACGCCCCGCTGGAAGCCATGACGGATTCCGAACTGGAAGCCGTCCGGGCCACCGCTGACGGGCTGGGAATCTCCCTGGAGCTCGGCACCAAGGGCATCCGCCCCGGGCACCTGCGGAAGTTTCTCCACATCGCCGGGATCCTGGGCTCACCCCTGCTGCGGACCATGTTCAACACCCCCGGCCACACCCCCACGAATGAGGAAGCGGTAAGGATCTTTAAGGAAGTCCTGCCCGAGTTCGAAGCCGCGGGAGTAAAGATCGCGGTGGAAACCTACGAACAGGTGCCCACCTCCCGGATCCTGGACGTGATCCGGGGCGTGAACAGCCCGCACCTGGGCATCTGCAGCGACCCAGCCAACACCGTTGCAGCACTGGAAATGCCTCGCGAGGTGATCGACGCCGTCGCTCCCTACGTCCTGAACATGCACATCAAAGACTTCGCGTTCAGCCGCAAGGACGGATGGGTTGGATTCACCTACTCCGGCGCACAACTTGGCGAGGGCCTGCTCGACTACGAGTACATGGTCAGCAAATTCCAGCCCCACCAAAGAAACATCAACCAGATCGTCGAACACTGGCTGCCCTGGCAGGACACCGAGGCCGACACCATCCACCTGGAAAACCAGTGGACCCAGCACAGCATCAAATTCCTAAGGAGCAAATGAAATGTCAGCAGAAAAATTGACCGTCGCCGTCATCGGAGCCGGAGGCAAAATGGGAATGCGCGTTTCCCGGAACCTCCAGAAGAGCGCCCACACCGTCTTCTACAGCGAAAACTCCCCCGCCGGCCAGGACCGCATCAAGGCAGAAGGCCGCGACATCACCCCCACTGACGACGCCGTCAAGGACGCCGACGTGGTCATCCTCGCCGTCCCGGACACCGTCCTGGGCGTCGTATCCGAGGGCGTCGTCCCCCAGATGAAAGCCGGCGCCATCCTGCTCACCCTGGACCCCGCCGCCGCCTACGCCGGCCTGCTGGCCAAGCGCGACGACGTCATCCAGGCCGTGGCGCACCCGTGCCACCCGTCCGTGTTCCTCGAGCGCACCACCAAAGAAGAATGGGCCGACACCTTCGGCGGCGAAGGCGCCCCCCAGAACGTGGTCGCCGCCATCGACGACGACGCCTCCGATGAGACCAAAGCCGCAGCCGAGGCGATCATCCGGGTTATCTACGCCCCCGTCATTGACGTCCACTGGGTTACCGTAAAGCAGCTCGCCATCCTCGAGCCCACACTGGTGGAAACCGTGGCCTGCATGATCGGCACCCTCCTCAACGAGGCCCTGCACGAAACCGTCCACACCGCCGGCGTACCGGAGGAAGCAGCAAAGGCCATGCTCTTCGGCCACGTCCAGATCGCCCTCACCAACGCCCTGCGCGGCTCCAACCCCTTCTCCGAGGCCTGCGAAATCGCCATCCAGTACGGCAAGGACACCATCATCAAGGACGACTGGAAGAAAATCTTCAACGACTCCGAACTCGACAGCGTCATCGCTAAAATGCTCAAGCTCGAAGCAGTCAAGCGCTAGACCCATGATGAGTAGCCCAGTGCCGATGATCGCGGCGCTGGGCTACTTTTTGCTCATTGGCGTCCTGATACAACCGGAAGTAGCCGTTTAGTCGCTACCGAGTAAGGGGATTCTTCCCTAAAGCGGTGGGCGGGGAGCTTGCTTGTCCACGTAGGGCACACCCAAAGCAAACGAGAAGTCCGCTCGCCCGCCCACAGCCGGGGACAATTTGTATAGGCTATCAATCAAGCCCCTACTGCTACCAAGGAGCTACCCCAACGGCTCCTACTTCCCCGCCTGCATCCAACAGCTTCACGCATCGCGCACGCCTATCGGACGCTGAAGTCAAAGACAAGAACACCTGTCGGACTTAGGTATTGGCCCACAAACCTCTTAAATTCATGATGCGCCGGATCATAATTGGCCGGATTGGTGATGAGCGGCTCCCCCACATAGTAGTTCCGGTCTCCCTCAGATTCGAAGGAAGCTATGAATCCGTGCTCCAGATCCCTGTGCTTGCCCTCCGGGCTGTGCTGGACGCCCGATTCGATACTGGCAACGTAGCGTCTGCCCTGCCTTTCTGATTCGGCCAAGGCATGGAACCGCTCCTTGATCTCTTGACGCTGTTCGGGTGTTGTCGCTTCCAAATACTGGAAGAGGACGATGTGCCTTAGTAGCCCCGGGCGATAGTCCGGTGCCGTAATGACCGACTCGTTGAGTGCCTCCGCCGGGGTCATAGTGCTGTGAGCCCGCCGTCGACGGTGAAGAGCCCGCCTGTGGCGTAGGCTGATTCGTCGCTGGCGAGATAGACCATGATGCCTTCAACATCGGCAGCGGTACCTGCCCGCCCGAGCATAGTCGAATCGACCAGGCCGGCACGGCTGGCAGGGTCATCGGCGATGGTTTGCACGAGCGGGGTCTCGGTGTATCCGGGTACTACGGTGTTTACCCGGATACCTTCTTTCGCGTAGTCTGCCGCGACGACCCGGGCCAGTCCGTGAACGCCGGCTTTGGAGCTGGAGTAGGCGGTGAAGGTTTGACCGCAGGCGACGACAGCGGTGGGACTGCCCGTGCAGATGATGGATCCTCCCCTGCCGTTCAGCGCCCGCACGGCGTGCTTCAGGGTCAGGAAGGCTCCTCGGTGGTTGACCGCCACGGTCTTTTCCCAGACATCCAGCGACAGGTCGCCTACTTTGGCGTCCTGGCCGAAGAGCTGGACGCCGGCGTTGGCCACCACAATGTCCAGGTCGCCGTCGGCGGCGATGGCGGCGTAGGCGGCTTCGACGCTCTGCTCGTCAGAGATATCAACTGCCAGTGCACTGGCCCGGCCGGTGCCGGTGACTGCAGCTGCTTTTTCGGCGGCTTCGACATTGATGTCGGCGAAGTAAACGCGGGCACCTTCAGTAGTGAAGCGCTGCGCTACTGCAAGCCCGATGCCGGAACCGGCACCGGTAACGAGGGCGGTCTTGCCTTCTAGCCTGTTGGACATCATGTTCCTCTTTTCATGTTGGGTCAGCTGAGGGGCCGGGTCAGGGCGGACCAGGCCGGGATTTCGAGAGTCCGCGTGTACCCGTCTTCGAGTTTTACGGCTGTCTTCAGCGGCTGTGCTGTGAGATTAGCGGCGAAGAGCAGCATTCCGGTTCCGGATGCTACCGGGTACAGCACCAGGCCGGGGACGGCACCTTCGACATGCAGCACATCAGCGCCCCGCAGGTCGGCCAGTTTTGACAGGATCTCGAACGCCGGCGTAAGGAATCCTTCTGCCGTGACGAGGCCTCTGGGGCCGCTGGCCTCGAAGTAGCTGACGGATTCCACGCCAGGAACCGTCAGGGCATTGATGCTGCCCAGCAGCCAGGCGGCGGTGAACTCCTCCGCCTGGAGCGGGTCGGTTGTCATGGCCTCCAAGGTGGCGGGGTCGTAGGCGCCGTGGGCGGAGACGGCGTTGAAGCGGGCCTTGAGGGTCACGGGACCGATGTGCAGAGGTTTGCCGGATCCGAGATGCAGGGCATTCAGAGCTGTCTGCCGTTGGATGGGCAGGCTTTCGACGATGTGCGGCACTTCGGTGGCGTGCATCTGGGGTGTGATGCTGTAGGTAATCGCGTCTGCGTCGGGCCGGATGGAGTCCCGTTGGCGGTTTAGCTCTGTGAAGTGGGAACGGGCGCCGGAAAGCAATGCACCGTCGAATTTGCGGCGTTTCGCCTCGGTGAGCAGTTGCTCCCACAATTCCGGCTCGGTGACGTGCCCGTTGGAGCTGAACGTTCCGATTCTGATTACATGTGCCAGAGGCAACAGCTCCATCACCGGCGGGATGTCCGCGGGGGTGGTGGCGATAATCCGCACATCCAGCGGGCTGCCGAGTTCGTCGGCCTGCCGGGAGGCGTGTGCCAGCAGCCCTGCGGCGGCGGCAGGATCACGGCCGGGAACCTCCACGATCAAGGCCTCGAGGCCGGGCAAGGACGGCAGTTTTATTACGGATGTGGATGCCGACGTGCTCAGGGCCGGGACGCTACCACGGGCTTCCTTCCTCACGGTCAGCACATTTGGCGCAGATGCCCGGACAGAAATTGTCGTAACCGGTGTCGATGGTATGGCGCTGAGCCGGACACTCTGGTGGATCTGCTGACCGGTGTCAATACTGACGGGGAAGGGCCAGGACAGTGGGGTGCTGTAGGTCTTGAAGGAGGCGTCGGTCCAGTTTCGCTGGTCTTCGGTTTCGAAGACGTCGCCGCTGAAGTCCAGCCGAAAGGCCGTGCCGTCTCGTTCCCAGTTCATGGCGGCAACATCCACGAAGGGCTGGTGCGGGCTGATGTCCGTGGGGAAGGCGCTATGGATCTCGGTGTGGTCCGGCGACGTGATGCCCACATCGCGCCCGGCGTCATCGGGCCGGTGCAGGACTACCAGGCCGATGCGGTTGCTCCGGAAATCCTGGGTCGCGATGCCGTCGAAGGTCACCTGGAGGTCATCGGCAGAGGCATGGAGGGTGAGTTCGGCCCGGTATTCGCAGTCGAGCCCGGTGAACCGAATAACGAGGGTCTTGGCGAGTGTTTCTGCGTCTTGGCTGTGAGTGACAGACTCGATAACGGGCGAAAGGGTTCTCCAGTCGTGATCCCGCACCACGGGCCGGATGGCCCTGACGACTGGTTTTCCCCGATATCTAATGTCGGCGATTTCGTCACCGCGCAATTGCAGCAGCCAGGGTCCGTGTGCAAGTTCCTGGGCAGGCGTAAGGAGCCGGGACTCGTTTTCCGCAAGCATCGTTGGGCTTTCAGGTTGGGGTGGGCGGGGGCGTCAATCGCCGGGGGCTATTGACGCCCCCGGCTATTAGAAAAACGTCACGCTACGGCGCGGAGCCGGACGGCGATGTACTGCCGGCCGGGCAGGTCGATGCGGAACCGGCCTTGAAAGGTGCCTGGAAGTGTCTCCACGGTCATGTTCCAGGTGTCGATGACGTCGAATCTCGAAGCTGACGTCCTGAGGCTTCACGAACCGTCGGTACGTGGGCTGGAAGAAGCCGAAGTAGATGAGCTCGTGCTCGTTTGCAGAGCCGCTGTGAGACTGTCCTTGATGAAAATCTCAGCTGTGGCGTGTATATCCCGGGAGGAAAGCCCCACGGATACCTTGTACGTGCCGGGGTGCAGGATCGACTGCCCGCTACCAGCGTCATAGGCAGCCAGTTCATCTGCGGGGATAGCAAAACTGAAGCGGTAGTTTGCGCCCGCTTTGACCATTGCCGCGCTGAAGGCTTTAAGCATCTGCGGTGGATGGCCTGCTGAAACGGGACAGCCGACATAGACCTGAGGTACTACTTTGCCTTCTCGGTGTCCAATATTGCGGACGTCGACGCTCCCATGAAGATCGCCGGAGATGAGTTCGAGAGCCAGCGGGCCTGAGGTGAATTCTGTATAACCAAGGCCGTGACCAAAAGCGAAGGCAGGCGCGGTGCCGGTAGCGTCATACCAGCGGTAGCCCACCAGGAGTTCATCGTCGTAATGTACAGTCCCATCGACACCGGGATACCGTTCCGGCGAGCTCACCGGGGTCAAGTCTTCACTTCCGGGGAAGGTCAGGGGCAACCGGCCTCCTGGTTCTGCCTTCCCAGCGAGGAGACGGGCCAGGGCCTGCGCGAACCGCTCCCCCGGATTCCACATGTGCAGGACAGCGGCAACATCGTCCAGCCAGGGCATGACCACGGGTCCGCTGCCACAGGTCACCACCACTGTCCTTGGGTTCGCGGCTGCGACCGCTCTTACGAGCGCCTCCTGATCTCCCGGGAGGTGCAACGAATCCGCGTCCATCGCTTCACCGGTCACCCTGCCTACCACGACAACTGCGACATCGGCAGCGCGTGCAGCATCTACAGCATCATCGAGCGCCTGATCCGGACCGGTGATCCCGAGCCTGATTCCTGGTAGGACAACCGGAGGCATGGTTATCGCCGGGCCCGTTTGGTATTCAGCCCTGATGACTACTTCTTCCCCGCCCTTCCATGTGACAACAGCCTGGAGAGGATACTCGGGGCCATGAAACATGGGGGAAGCTTCCCTGAACCCTGCAGCCACTTTCTCCTCATTAATGAAGAGCTCCCCTTCTCCTGCAAATGTGAGGGCAAGGCGATAGCTGCCTGTCTGTGGCGGCGTAAACCGCCACAGCAGGGTAGCGGACCAATCCGGTCCGATCCCCTCCGGCGGGTCGAGGAGCGCAAACTCATCCAGGCTGAGCTCCAGCTCCTGTCCGGTAACGTCGTCCCGGACCGTTGCGTGGACACGGCCCTCAGCAGTCGGCAGGGGCACGTCGCCAAGCGTCCCCCCAACGACCCTGACCGGCATGTCGCCGAAGTGGACGCGCAAGGCCTCCGCCAACGGAGTAACCCGGGCCGGACTCAGCGTAACGGCAGCGGAGCCGCCCATTACCAACAGGTGTGCAGGGTCAGCGATTCCCGGCAGCGCCAGGGATGATGTCGTCTCCGGCGTCAACGGCAGGAGGTTGCCGACGTTTTTGAGCAGGACAGACCCCGACTCCAGGATTTCCTGTGCGAGGTCCTGCGACAGTTCATCATTCAACGGCTCAATGGAATCCTGCACAACCGCCGGATTTGCCTTTGCAAGAGACCAGAGAAGATGCCCGCTGATGAGGTCAAGCTCCTCTCCCACCAACGCCTGGACCATATCCTTGGTTCTGCCGGCTGCACCTCCCAAGCCAGGCAAGTCCAGGCCAGCCTGCATCGCCTTCATGTCGTCCCTGACGGCGAAAAGGAAGTCAGGAACGATGACACCTTCCCACGCCCATTCATCACGCAGGATCCCCAATACTTCCCGGCTTTCCGAAACGTACTCGCCATTAAGCCGGTTGTAGGAGCTGAGTACAGCTCCCGCACCATACTTGGTGAGCACCCTCCGGAATGGCTCGGCATAGATTTCCCGAAGCGCACGCTGCGAAATGTGGACGTCGACGGCATCAGAACGGCGCGGCAGGCTCCCCTTGCCCGTACGGAGGAACTCAAAGTTGTTGGCGACAAAGTGCTTGGGCACGGCCATCACACCGGAGCGCTGGAGTCCTTCGACTATCGGGCCTCCTATTTCACCCACCAAAAAAGGGTCTTCGCCCAAGGCTTCCCCCGTTCGGCCGGCCCACGGGACGCGGGCGATATCAAGACCGGGGGCGAGCAGCGCATTTCGTCCCGCAGCAAGGCATTCACGGGCGAGGGCATCGCCGTAGCGTAAGGCCAGCGGCCGGTCAAAGGAAGATGCGACGGCCAATCCGGATGGAAACGCAGTTGCTCCTTTGGAGCCCCGCACGCCATTAGGTCCGTCCGCATACACCAGATCAGGTAAGCCGGCGGCCGAAAGGTCATGAAGCGCGATGGCTACCTTCTGGTCATGACTTAGCTCCACGGTGGTGGCGGCGCTGTGCTGAGCTGGGCGTGGCATATCGTTTCCTAACCTTCCGAGCAGTTCAAGAGGAGTATTGACCGCTCCTCAACCATCGACGAAGCGCGCCGGCCGCTAACATCAGGATGTCATTCATTGGAAAAGTGTTGGGGCCACGATCACGCGGCGGGCAAGGATTTGCAGGCCCATATTGCAAATTACGAAGAACAGCGGCTCCAAACTCTTGACATGATCGACGCCCTCGAACACCGCGCCCATCCCACGCTTGCAAGGCGCCTCACCCGATACGCCGAAGAGGAACGGGACCAGATCGTCCGCTTCAAAATTTACGCCTACGAAGGCCAACTTGCCCGCGCCGAGCAGGAGATCGCCTGGGCGAAGCGCGGCTTGCAGATACTTGAGGAGATGGGCTTGTAGCCGCGCTGTTTAAAGGGCGGCGTCCCCTGCCCAGAACTTCCGCAGTTCCCGCCGCGGGTCGTCCACCAAGCGAGGGAGCACGTCCAAAATCATGGTCCTCCGGCGCCCGCCGTAAACCGGCCAATCCGGCAGACCAAGAGCCGCAGGCTCGCCCGTGCGCGCAAACGCACCCCAAGCGTTGCTCATCATATCGCTAAGGCTTTGCGGCGCTTCCCCTCGTGTGAGGAAGGCGGCCTGGGACGAGCCCAGCTGCCGGAACACAAAGGGAACATCCAGGGCATGACAGGAGCCCAGCCTGCCGCCCATAGCAGGGGCTGCGCCAGGTGAAGAGGTAGCAAAATGTTTTACCGCCTGTTCCCCGGCGGGCGTCCAGAAGCCGGTTACTGGGTTGCCGGTAGACGGAATCCGAAATTGCCGCCTCCAGCAGCTGCCTGCCGCCGGGTGCGACCCCCACTGATCGGGTAACGGCTTCGTCATACTCCCTGACCCTCCCGGCAGCCCCTGCGCCTGCAAGGACCGCTGCTGCGCGCTGGACATGGGACGGCTCTGCCGGTGTTGCGGGGCGCATCTCGACGGCGAAAGACCCCTCGTTCAGGTTCGTCCCGATCAGCAGGTCAACGTCAGTGTTGAGGCCGTTCCGCACAGCGTCAAGCGGAGGGGCCGGAAGCGATGGCGTTCCTACGGTGGGCTTAAAAGGCAATGGCACCGCGAAGGTTTTGGAACCGGCACGCCGGACCATCTCCTCCTGCGCTGCAAGCAGCCGTTCCACAGGAACCGCAAGCAGTTCCGGCGCGAGAGCATGGTCCAGCCCGCACAGCGAAAGGAATTCCTCCGTGCTGCGTACCGCGTCCCCTGCGCTGCGGTACCTTTCGGCGGTACCGCTCTGCATGATCGCCCTCCGGAACAGCCCCTGGGATGACGGCATTCCCAACAGCGTGCCTATGGCGGCAGCCCCTGCTGATTCACCGAAGAGCGTCACGTTATGCGGGTCACCGCCGAAGGCCCATATATTCGTTCTGACCCATCGCAGCGCTTCAAGCTGATCCAGCAGCGCCGCGTTCGAGGAATCGGCGTACTCCGGGCCCAACAACTCCGCCAAGTGCAGGAAGCCCAGAGCGCCCAGCCGATAGTTGACCGTCACCACCACGGTACCGGTCGCTGCCGCGAGGTATCCGCCGTCGTACATCCCGTCACTGCCGGAACCGGAGACATAAGCACCACCATGGATCCACACCATCACCGGGGCTCTCGCGTCGCCAGTGTGGGGCGTCCAGATATTGAGGTTGAGGCAAGCACTTTCGCTCCAGCTCCGAAGCCTGCTGCCCGGATGTGCCTGCGGTTCGGGGTTCTGCGGCGCGGTCGGTCCGGGCGCTGTGCAGTCACGGACTCCCGCCCAACTCTCCGCGTGAACGGGCGGGAGGAACCGGCGCGACCCTGCAGGCGAACCGGCGTAGGGAATGCCGAGGAACCGGCGGACGCCCACACCGTCAACATGGATGGCTGTTCCACGGACTGTCCCCGCGGAGGTCCTGGCGATCGTCATGAAGTCAATGCTCCTTGGATAACGAAAAGGTCGGTCGCCAGCCTCCCACCATTCGGCATCAGCCGGCATCGGTCTTCCAACTATTGGAAAACCGGTTCGCACCGAAGTCCACCGCACGGAATGATGAAAGTCACATTCCGGCCCAGCCGGACAACTGGAAGGAAGAAACCATGTCCCTCAGCGTGGAGGAAATGAACCAGCAGCTGCCCGTGGCCAATACCCTGCCCGGCGAAGCTGTCCCCTACTACATGGCGTCAGGTGAAGGCGCCCGCTACGAGATCAACGGCCAGCTGGTCACCGTCATCGCCCGCGCGGCTGATACCGGCGGAATTTTCAGTGCCGCGTACATCTCCGGCGGCATGGGTGCGGAATCGCCGTTCGTCAGCCACAAGGTGGAACACAAAACCCTTTACGTCTTCGATGGCATCCTGCACGTCTGGCTCCCCGGCGAAAGCCGCATCCTCACCCCCGGCGACTCCGTGGTCATTCCGCCCAACACGCCCCACGCCTACCGCATGGCCAGCCCCTACACGCGCTTCCTGAACTGGATGACGCCTGGTGGCGCCGAGGCGTACTACGAGCGGGTGGGTACGCCCATTGATTCCCACGTCCCGCCTGTCCGTGCCGGCCGCACGGCAAGTTTGCAGGAACAGGCTGAGGTGGGGGCCGAGTTCGGCATCTCCTTCCCCGACGTGGAGCGGGTCACACCAATTTTCAAGCGTGACGCCGGCCTGCCGCCCACGCAGAGCCCCTACTTCCTCAGCGCCCACGAAGGTGAGCGCCTGGTCAGCTACCAGACCATGTTCACCTACTTGTCACGGCCGGCCAACACCGGCTCAAACTACTTTGCAGTGCACACCAAGGGGGCCAAGACGCCCTATATCCCGCTGCACTTCCACTCGGAGCACACTGAGAACTTCCTCGTCACCGAAGGCCGGATGTGGATGTACGCCAACGGACGGGAAATGCTGCTGACCAAGGGCGACTTCGTGCACGCCCCTGCCGGCACCATCCACTCCTTCGCCCTGGATTCGCACAACACCCAGATGGTGGGCTTCCTGACCCCGTCGGTCTTCAACGGATTCTTCGAGTATTTCAACAAGCCCACCGAGGACTACATGTACACCGAGGGCGGCGAGCCCTACATGGACATGGAAGGCTTCGGCCGGGCCCAGGCCGAGATGGACCTGACAGTGGTGGGCCCCCCGCCGCAGCGCCGGGCGGCACTCGAGATCTCCTAGCTTTTTCCACGGCAACAGGAAAGCCCGGACTTTCAAAAGTCCGGGCTTTCTTGTCGCTACGGGATCAGCTGTTCCAGGCCTGCTTCACAAGTTCGCGGCCGTAGTCGTTGCCGTTGGGGGTGCGGACCACGGTGTGCATGTGGAAGGGTGCGGGTTCGTTGTTGCTGAGGAACACGCCGGTGTGATGGTCGAGTTCAAGTACCACCACGGGGCTCTGCAGCCGGAAGTAGAACGCCTCTTCACCTTTCCAGCCGCCTATCCAGCTGAAGAAGGTCGCGGGGTAGTGCTCCTGGATCTCCCGGCGGCGGGCAGCCCTTGGGCCGTCCGGGAGGTAGGCAATAAAGTCGTCCACCACGGCGTCCAGCACGGTGCGGGCTTCTGCCGGCATGTCAGCTACCCGGATGCCCTCGTACGGGATCACGCGGTTGTCCTGGAAGCAGCCCCCGAGGTGGCGTTCGTCGCCCGGGTGGATCCGGCCCTCCGGCATGGCCGGGTCCACCATCTCCCGGTATACCGTAGCCTGCGCCCGAAGGTCCTCCGGGAGCGCAGCCATCAGCTGCCGGGCCAGCCCAATGCGCTCCTTGAACACCTTGACGCCCTTGTGCGGGCCGTCGTCGATCATGTCCGGTTCGGCACCCATGAACACGGGCGAGATCACCAGCTGCGTCCCGGCCACCAGGCAGTTCAGCGCGGCGTGGTGGCCAAAGATCTGCCACCCCCACGGCTCCGTCCCGGACGGCTCGCCATAAAGGGCCACGTTGTAGCTGAACTCGTTCATCAGCAGCGGCAGCTCCACCAGATCTCCCAGGAAGCCGTTGATCCGCATCAGATTTCGCACCAGTTCGTAGCCCTCGGCGCTCAGGCCCGCCTCCACCAATGCGAGAGCGGCGTCGCGGACCGGCGGATCCAGTTCATCCAGCCGGAGCCCGGTGTCGTGCTGCATGAACTCGGGGTTGGCCCAGCTCTGCCACTCCGGCGCATCCACGGCGTAGCAAAGCCTGCGCTTCTGCTCGGCGGTAACCGCACCGAGGAGCTTGCCCGCTGCCGCCACCATTTCCGCGGTCGGCGCCTCCTCACCGGGACGTGCGGCGGTGAGCGGATACAGGCCCTCGCGGCGGACACCGTCGCTGGTGATGCCGGTGAAAGCCTGCGGATACAGCTTTGTCCAGCCCTCGATCATGGGCCCCGCGAAGGAATCGGTTTTCGCCGCTTCAGCGTATTCACGGGCATTCAGGCCGCGGATTTCCGCCACCCGCGGGTGGTCCGGGGCAAAAAGGAAGTCACGGAATGACAGCGTCGACACGGGTGCTCCTGAACTGGTCTTGGGATGCCGGATCCTGGGATGGCGGCTGTTGGGATGCCGGCCATCCGGCGGCGATGGACAGTGCTGCGGCGGCAGCACCGGCGGAGCTGCCGCGCCAGGCCACATGCTGGTCCGGGCGGACCAACACAGCTTCCGCTCCCCACACTTCGGACAGCGGGGTGCCGTCGTCTGCAGGTCCGACAGCGGCAGCGGTCACCGGGATGCCCTCCCGGACACCGGTCTCCAGCACCGCTGCAAAACCCTCGGCTTCCGGCACCCGGCCCAGCGCGCCGGCATCTACCAGCAGGGTGAAGCCCTGGCCCAGCCGGCCATAGACCGAGGTGGCGTCCTCCAGCCACACGTGGGGCAACAGGGCGCCCGGGCTTGCGCTGGGAATATAGCGGATGGGGTCCTCGGCGGGAACGGGCGAGCCGTCGGGCACCACCACGGACGAATCAGCGTAGGCATAACCGAGAACCAGGCCCAGGGAATCGAACTCGCTTTGCTTCACGGCGAGCGCCTGGTGTGCCGCCTGCCGGGCCGCTTCACCTGCGGCGCCTTCGGAAGTGAGTTCCGGGTCGGCGAAATGGTAGGCCAGGGCCTTGCCGTTGGCCGCAGCGTCCCGGATGGTGCGGGCGGCCACCGGTCTGCGCTCGTCCCCGTAGCTGGCCAGAAGCGAGGGCCCGCCCCATCCCTTGATGACGGCAGCGAGTTTCCATGCCAGGTTGGCGGCGTCGCCGATGCAGGTGTTGAAGCCGTGGCCGCCCCATGGCGGGTTGAGATGGGCAGCGTCGCCCACCAGGAAGATGTTGCCGCGGCTGTATTCGGGAGCCAGCAGCATGCGCGCGGTCCAGGGGTCCGTTGCCAGAACTTCGAGATCCACATCCGCACCCACCAGCGAACGCACCATGGACTCGGCCTCCCCCGTACTGACGGCTTTGTCAGGATCGACGCCTTGGATGATGGCCCACCACATGTCCCCCGTGTCCATGGGGCCCACCATTCCTGACACGTCCGTCCCCACTACCCAGTACTGGACGGCAGGATCGAGGGTCACCGCGGAGGCGAGTTTGGTGGACCGGAAAAGGATACTGATGTTGGACAGCGCAGCGGATCCCCCTTCCAGCCGCATGCCGAGGCTGCGGCGTACGGCGGATGACCCGCCGTCGGCCCCGATCACGTAGTCAGCCTTAATGGTGCGGTTGTCGCCTGAAGCGTTGGACACGTCGACGGCGTGCGGCAACTGCACAACGCCGGCATCGTGCACGCCGCGAACCTCATGGACTGTCCAGCCCGTGATGAAAGTGATCTGCGGATGATCCACCGCAGCGGCGCGGAGCACCTCTTCCAATACCGGCTGCGGAACCTGCTGCCCGCATTCGGGTTGGGGGTCATAACGGCCGGGAACCAGTTGGAACGCGTTCGGGAACCGGCGCAATTCATGAGCTGCCGGGCCGGTGAGCCCGGTGCAGAAGATAACGTCCTGAGCGTAGTCGACCGGAAGGGGTGAGGCGGAACGCAGCGCATCCGCCAGGCCCAGACGCAGTAAGTGCGTCATGGTCCGCGCGTTGGTGGTCTTGGCCCGGGGGCGGGTGTGGTCTACAGCGTTTCGCGGCTCGATGACCGTGCTGGCGATGCCGCGGGCAGCCAGGTCCAGCGCCAGGAACAGCCCGCTGGGGCCGCCGCCCGCAATCAGGACCTGCACCTCTTCCGGGATCCCATGCCCCGGTGGAAGATGTCCGGTGATCATCAGGCACGGCTCCGGAGAGTCGCGTCGCCAACCGGCGTGGTCAAGGTGCCCAGGTTTTCGATCTCCACCTCGACGGTGTCCCCCGGCTGAAGCAGCCACTGCGGAGTCCGCGCGTAACCGACGCCTTCAGGGGTTCCAGTGGCAATGAGGTCCCCGGGATGAAGCGTGAACGTCTGGCTGATCAGGGAAATGATGGCCGGAACCGAGAAAATCATGTCCCGGGTGTTGCCGTTCTGGGCCTCGATGCCGTTCACGCGGGTGCGTACCTGGAGGCCGTCGCGGAGGTCGCCCACCTCGTCGCGGCTGAACAGGGGCCCCGCTGGGCCGCTGAAGTCGCCGTTCTTACCCAGAGTCCATTGCGAGGTGAGCTTCTGTGCCGTACGGGAGGTGATGTCGTTGAAGGTGGAGTAGCCGAAGACCGCCTCTTCAGCCTCGGACTCGTCCGCGGACTCCACGCGCCGGCCGATGTAGGCTGCGACTTCACCTTCCCAGTCCAGACCTGCTTCGCCAGCGGGCACGGGAACCGGGACATTACCCACGGACAGGGATGCAGTCCACCGTCCAAAAAGAGTGGGGTACGGCGGCAGATCCTGGTCTTTGTAGCTGCCTTCCGCAGCATGCGCCTTGTAGTTCAGCCCCACGCAGATGACCCTGGCCGAGGCAGGTACGAGCGGTACTTCGGTGACGCTGCCCCGCACCAACCCTTCATTGGCGTCGGCGGTCAACGTCACGGCCTTGTCCTGCCAGTCGGCGGGATCGGCCCAAAACTGAGGTACGGGTGCCAGTGGAAAGAGGTGCGCGTCCACCAGGGCTGCGACCCAGGATTCGCCATGGTGGTAGATGCCGACAAACTGCATGAGGGGCCTTTCAGTTCTTGCCCGCGCACAATCCGTGCGGTGCGATGTTCAAAGTCAGGGTTTCTGCGCCTGGCGGCGGAAAAAATCGATGGTGGCGCTGGTGGCCTGCTGTGCGGCGGCAGGGCTGTTGTCCGGCAGCAGCCACATGTGGTCCGAATCCTCAATAAGGAGAAGCTCGACGTCCGCGCCGGCGCCTTCCAGTGCTTCGGCGAGGGAGACCGATTGGGTCACCGGCACGAAGCGGTCATGGGAGCCATGGACCAGGAAAAAGGGCGGGGCGTGTCCGCCCACATAAGTGAGAGGGCTGGCCGCTGCGGCCTTGTCCGGGGAATCAGCAGGTTGCGCCCCGATTAGCAGCGCCTCACGCGAGCCGGGATCGTCAGCCGTTGCGACGGCGTCAGGACGGGCCTGTGCACCCATCCTCACGAGGTCTGATGGCGAGTACCAGGCAGCGACCGCAGCAACGGCGTCGTCCGTCTTGTCCGCCGGGTCTTGGAAGTCTTCAGATCCGGCCGTGAGGCCCGTCAGGCTGGCGAGGTGGCCGCCGGCGGAATCACCCCAGGCATAGATCCGGTCCGGGTCCACGCCGTACTCTGCCGCGTGGGAACGAAGCCATCGGATGGCAGCTTTCGCGTCCAGCAACTGAGCCGGAAATGTGGCCTCGGTGCTGAGGCGGTAGTCGGCAGAGGCGACGACAAAACCTGCGTCCACCAACTGCTCAATGGGGCTAAGGCCGGTGGCATCGACCGTTGGTCCCAGCGAAGAGCGCTCCCCCGTCCGCCATCCGCCACCGTGGAAGTGCACTACAGCAGGAAAGCCGGTGCCGGCGGGCGTCTGTTGAGGGGCATAAAGATCCAGCAGTAACGGCCTGGGACCTTCAGGACGGGCGAACTCAATCCCTTTCCGGACCCGCCCTGCCGTCGTCGTCGACTCCATGTGTACCGCGTTTCTGTCATGCGCGGTCCTGTGTTGTGGACCACGTCGTGACTCAACTTTGGGGCATGACAGGAAGGGAGTGCGCCGCGGGTTTCACTGAATGAAAGGTTTTGAAGGAGCCTTGGGACCGTGCTGCGATCGGCAGACCGGCTTGAACTTTCATCAGTTGGATGGGTGAAGAGGAGGCAAGCGCCACCTCTCTTGTGATTCGGCACCTCTTTATCAAGGTATCGACTTTTCACGGCTGGAATTGCAATGTAAGAGGCCTCCCGGTTCGATGACTCTTGAGGAAGCTACCCACGAACTTCTCAACCCGCGGGCAAGGTGCACCTTTGAATCTTCGGAATTCCGCTGGCTAAGGAAGCTCCGCCGTTTCAGCGGAAGCGCTCCTGCCAACGCAGACCGACAGCCCCGGCGTTGCTGGCCCCACGGCAACCGCTGACTGTCTTCCGTGGCAGATTCGACCGGCACGGGCAGTTGCCAACAAAGTCTGGCCCCGGACATGTTGCCATAGGCAGCGCAGGGCAACGGCACTTGGCGGCCACTCACAGACTGTGACCGGAGCCGCGGCCAGGGACGGCCGCCGCCTGCGCTTTGTGCACAACTGGTCTTGGACGCCAAGTCGTTATATAACCTCCCCCGCGGCGCCATCTCGGGAAAGGAGTACAGCATGGGGAAATACCCGAGCTGTCCGCCTGGGATGTGAAAGTCCTGTTTAAGACCAGCTGGGCTGTTTCGGGTTGCAGTGCACCGTAACCGGCGCACTCCAAGCGTGGTGAACCGGTTACCGAGCTGCCCGCAACTCCCCTGCCAGGAAATCCAGGGCCGGCTTTCCCTCGGGAAGACCAGCCGTGTGGTTCAGGTGGCCGTGCACCCCGCCTTCGGCGAGGAAGTAGGTAACGGGCACACCGGCGCGTTCCAAAGACGAGGCAAAAAGTTCGGTTGATCCGCGAACGTCGTCGTACTCACACGCAAGCAGTGCGGTGGGCGGAAGGCCGGTAGGGTCCGCGTAACCTGGCATCGCGTAGGACGACGCCATGCTCACGGGGCCGCCCACGTAGTTCTCGGCGGAACGGACGCAGTCCTCCAGCGTAAACCGCAGACTGCGCGGCAGTTTCGCCATCACTTCCTCATCAAGTCCCTTAGCCGGAGCGGGCAATTCGGCATGGAGGAAAGGGTAGGCCAGCAGGAGCTTTGCCGGCAGCGGATGCCCGGCGTCCAGGAGGTACAGGGCTGCGCCCACCGCGAGGTTTCCGCCAGCACCGGCACCGCCCAGGCACAGAAGCTCCGGATCCAGGCCCAGCGACTCCGCGTTCTTCCGCGCCCAGAACCATCCGGTGAGCGCGTCGTCGTGAGGAACGGGAAAGCTGACGCCGTCGCGGGCCAATCGGTAATCCACGGAAAGCACCGGAGTCCCATTCTCCGCCAATACCCGTGCCAGGTAGTCCGACTCGGGCATGTCAAGGCCACCGCTAACGAAGCTGCCGCCATGCAGCCAGACCAGCCCCGGGCTGCCCGGCGGACTCCCCTCGCCATAGATCCGGATCGGAACCGGACCGTGGCGTCCGTCGGCCGAGACGGTGCGGATGGTTACATCTGGCCCCGGAGAACGGACAGCATTGGGGTTCAGGGTCTGCGGACCTGCAGGAGAGGCCAGGTATTCGGCAAAACCGGCATCCGGTGCCACTCCGGCGTCCGTTGCGGGAACGGTACGCTCCGTACGACGGGGCGTCATCGCTTCAATTTCTCGGAAAAGTAGGAAACGGCCCTTGCAATGATGGTGTCCATCTGGTCCTCGGCGCCGAAGAAGCAGTGGTCGCCGCCCTTGACGGTCAGCACCTCATGCTCCACACCGGCCCCTGCCAGCGCAGCAGCAAGAAGGTCCGTTTGGGAATGCGGCACCAAGCCGTCACGATCACCATGAACCAGCAGGAACGGCGGCGCCCCCGCGTCCACATAGCTGACCGGGCTGGCAGCGGCCAGCAACGCGGGGTCGTCCGAACCACCGACCAGCATGCGATTGGGTTGCAGGGACATTCCCGACGGAACAGCGGCAGTCAGGGCAGCAGAAAACAGTCCTGCAGGGGTTTCCATGGGTGGGACGTCGCAAAGGGAGGAAACACCATAAAAGTCGACGACGGCGCTGATGGCACTTGGATGCCCCTGCGCCCCCAAACCACCATGGAGGTCTTCCCGGTTTCCAGTCAGCCCCAGCATCGCGACGAGGTGCCCGCCGGCGGATTCACCCCACGCTCCGAAGCGGTCCGGGTCGATGTTCAATACCGCGGCGAACTCACGAAGGTACCGGACGGCGGCTTTAAGGTCATGCAATTGCGCAGGGAAGGGCGCTTCCAGGGAATGCCGGTAATCCACGGTGGCACACGCGATTCCTGCCTCATTGAGCAGGCGGAAAACCGAGTCGGACGCGAACGTTGGCGGCAGCTCACGCCGGTCTCCCAACTGGAACGCACCTCCGTGCACCCAAAGGACCAGCGGGACCGGGCCGGAGGACTGACGGGGCAACCAGACGTCCATCTTCAGCGGCCGGAACCCGATGGCCTTGGCGTACGTAATCTCCTGGTGCACCGACGAGACGTCCGAGACGTGCCGGGGCTCGCCTGGAGCGTCAAAGACCGGAATGGACGGTACAGCCGAGCCCGGCCCCGCAGTAGCCGGCAGGGAGGAATCGACTACATCGGTGGTGTCATGCACTGTCAAGTGTGCTCCTAGGTGGCTCAGGTTCCGGGACGCCCCCGCCGGTGGCGGCAACGACGGCTAAGATTCAAGCTTCCTTCCGGGCGACTGGCATCCACAGGTCACTTCCAATAGATGGAATAGTATTATGGATGGCTCATTTTTCAGCGTAGCCACCTCTATGACGCCAGGAAGTTTTTTATGACCGCCCCCATGGAAACAGATGCTCCTCCCGTGCGCGGCAAGCGGCCCAAGCAGGGCGAACCGGTCATTGACCGTGCCCTGAGCCTGCTCGCAGTCTTCTCCGACCGCCGTCGGGCCCTGACGCTCTCAGAACTGGCCCGTCACGCCGGCATGCCTGCACCGACCGCTCTGCGGCTGATCGCCAGGCTGGTCGCCTGGGGTGCGCTGGAACGGCTCGACGACGGCCGGTACGTTGTGGGGGTCCGCTTGTGGGAGGTCGCGTCCCTGTCGCCGCGGGGCCATGGGGTGCGTGAGATTGCGCTGCCTTATCTTGAAGACCTTTTTGAGGTGACCCGCCACCACGTCCTGCTGGCAGTCCGGGACAACGAGCATGCGGTGCTTATTGAGCGGCTGTCCTCGAAAGACGCCATTGAAGCGGCGTACCGGGCGGGCGGCCGGGCACCTTTGCGTAGCACCGCCGTGGGGCTGGTCCTGCTGGCCGGCGCGGACCAGCAGTTTCAGGAAGCGACGCTGCAAGGGCCACCAGAAAACGAAATCGGCGTGGAATTCATGCCGGCGGGCCAGCTTCGCCGGACCCTTTCGGACGTCCGCCGCACTGGAATCGCCATGATCCGCCGCACCTACCCCTCAAGGACCGTATCGGTAGCTTCCCCGGTCTTTGACGCGCAAGGCGCCGTTGTGGCGGCCTTGTCCATTGTGGTCCCGGACGGCTCCACACCGCCCAACGTGCTGGCACCGGCAGTTCGGGCCACAGCCCGCGCCGTGTCCAGAAACCTGGGCCACCAAACAGAAGTCAACCTGGACATACGGGTCAATTCCCAAGGCTAGCTGCCACCAAGGGTCACGGTGCTGCCCGGTTGCACGAGGCGGAACATCGAAACGGCAGCCGGCTGCTGCCTGGCCGTGCGGCGTAGCCCAAGGTGGAACTAGCTATGCATCCTCAGTCGCGCAAAAAAGTCGGAAACGATCAGCCTGGTGTCCACATGTGTGTAAATTCTCCGGTACGGCGAGACGCTGGTTTCATCGTATGTGCAGGTGATGTCCTCAAGTCCCGTCACAATGAGGGGGGCGCTGTCTCCGAGACACCATAAGGGGCCAAATTTGACGAAGTCGGGCACTACAAGGCTGTTGAACCGCTTCCACAACCAAGCACCGCCAGCCCCTGCATCCCTCAGTGAGTAATCGAGCTCGCCGACAGAAATGATGACCTTCCGGTAAGTCTCGGACGGAAACTGCCACACTGGGAGTTGTTGATTAGCAAGGACGAAACGCGCGGCCGCAGGGTCAGTGTAGTAGTTGTACTCGTCCTCATCCTCGCCCGCTGCTGACCCCCCGACCCATGCGAGGGTGATCGAGCCTGCTATTTCAGGCTGAAGGAGGAGTGCGTCAGCGACATTCGTAAGGGGTCCGGCACACACGAGGATTAGAGGGACATCTCCGGCTGACCCGGCGGCTTCAATGATGGCCCGTGCAGCAGCCGTCTCTCGAGGTTTCCCGCTGAAGGGAGTGTCCGCACCGGAGCGGACACTGGCGAGCTCAGGGCGTTTCAGAACAAGGAGCAGATCCTCAGCGAGGTCTGCTCCAACCCGTGCCATGCCCTCCGGAGGGCCGAACATTGGGTTGGTCAATGAGCTGGTTATGGCGACGATTTCGTTGGCGGGAGATAATGCATGGTGCGCCAACCCGAGAAGGCCGTCGGGATCGCCCGCCCAGTCATTGTCAAGGATGACGCGACAACGCGGCTCGACCGAAATCATAGTCATTCGCCGTTCCGCCCGTCACGCGTAAGGGCTGTGGGGCATAGCGACGGATGAGGACTTTGTGCAGGATCGACTGGGGGCTTCCCCGTTTCATTTTTTGGACCTGACTCACTTGTAATGTGTGCCATTCATAACTCCGCTTCTTCAGGCGATGCCTGATTATGTCGAAACACTGAAATCAGCATGACTTGCTCTGACTTCACGGGTGATTGCTTATTTCATTTGGGATACCGTAAACGCTCGCGCAGCCGATGAAGCTGCGGCATGATGCCGTATATGACGACTGGCACAGCTGTCGTCACCACGAAGAAAGGTTCGCAGGATTGAGTGAAGCGTTGCGAGCCAGTCTCCAAAGATGAGGTTGATCGCGGTCAGTGTAGGAAATACCGCGATCCAGATCATCAGTGCCATCTGGTGTTTTGTCGGCGGGGCAAGAAGGTCTTGATGCTCAGCCGGTGAGCTGCCGGTAGCCGCACTCACTGGCTTATTAGGTGCTTTGCCGCCGAACCTTGATTCCACCACATGCGCTGGTTGTTCAGCCCGCTACCGAAGCAGCAATGTGGAGAACGGAGCTGAAGCGGTGCGTGCCGCCGCCCACGGTTCGGAGCTCACCGCCCGGAAGCACGACGTCGGCCTCCACCCCCTCGGGTACCGTCGCCTCGAGGTGGAGGGCGCCGTCGTCGAGCCGCCACTCAACCTGAACGGTTCCGTGCGGGGTCCTCAGTGAAGTCCTGGCCCAGTCGATGTCTCCGCCGGGAACCGGTGCGATCCGTACCTTGCTGTAGCCCGGGGCTGCCGGGCTGATGCCACCGACGGTCTTGTGCAGCCATCCGGCTACGGCGCCCAGGGCGTAGTGGTTGAAGCTGGTCATCTCGCCTGGGTTGATGGTGCCGTCGGGCAACATGGAATCCCAGCGTTCCCATACCGTCGTGGCTCCCATGGTCACCGGGTAGAGCCAGGACGGGCAGCCTTCCTCGAGGAGCAGGCGGTAGGCCTCGTCCATGTAGCCGGTATCGGTGAGGGCGTGGGTGATGAACGGCGTGCCGGCGAACCCGGTGGAGACCCGATAGTTGTTGTCCCGGACAAGTTCTGCCAGGCGGCCGCCGGCGAACTTCCGCAAGGTGGGGGTCTGGAGCACATCGAAGGCAAGGGCCAGGGCGTACACCGTGGTGCAGTCGCTGTGGATAGTTCCATCTGCCGCCACGTAGTGCTCCCCGAAGGACGCCCGGACCCGGGCTGCCAGCTGTTCGAAGTACGCGGCGTCGTCGGTCTTCCCAAGGAGCCGGGCAGCCTGGGCGGTGAGGCATGCCGTCCGGTACAGGCAGGCGGTGGCGACGACGCCTGTATCTGCCTTGGCGGCCCACGGCTGGTCCGGCGCGGCGTCGGGATCCAGCCAGTCACCGAACTGGAAACCCCTGTCCCAAAGCCCGGTGGGTGAAAGCAGAGTTTCCACCCGGCGCGTGTGCGCGGTCATGGATTCGTACTGGTCCTGCAGCACGCTGATGTCCCCGTAGGCTTCCCACAACGCCCACGGTACCCAGACGGACGCCTCGCTCCACAGCGCGGATGACTCCGGCGAAGGGAACTCGGCCGGCTGGGAGCAGTACTTCAGCGCATCCGGAACGGTGATGGGCACCAGGCCGTCGGCAGCCTTCTGCTCAACAGCAAGATCCAGCAGCCAGTCCTGCAGGAAGCCTTTGACGTCGTAGAGGAAGGCAGCGGTGGGAGCGAAGACCGCAATATCACCGGTCCACCCGAGCCTCTCGTCGCGCTGCGGGCAGTCGGTGGGCAGGTCCAGGAAGTTGCCACGCAGGCCCCAGACGATGTTGCGGTGCAGCTGGTTGACCAGTTCGTTGGAGCACTCGAAGGTGCCGGTGCGCTCCAGGTCAGAGTGCACCACTACGGCCTCAAGCGATTCTGCGGTGGGCGTTCCCGGCCAGCCGGTGACCTCGGCATAGCGGAAGCCGTGGAAGGTCTTGGTGGGTTCGAAGACGTCCTGCCCGCCGGAAAGAACGAAAGTGTCTGTTGCCTTGGCCGAGCGCAGGGGACGGGTGCCCAGCTCGCCGTCCTCCAGCACCTCGGCGTGCCGCAGGGTGATAACGGAACCCGCCTCCCCCTGAATTGTGAATCGAAGCCAGCCCACCAGGTTCTGACCGAAATCCACCAGCGTCTTGCCGCTGGGCGAGGTGGTGATTTCCACCGGTTTGACCACGGCGGTACGCACCACGGGCGGGCTAACCGGCTCTGCCAGCCGGTCGACGTCGAATTCCAATTCCTGCACGCCCGTCCAGGTGCCGTCATCGAAGCCCGGCTCCGCCCAGCCGGACTGGTTCCGGCGCGCATCGATGGTTTGCCCGTCATAGAGATCGTTGAATGTAGTGGCGGACGGGCCAGACTGCCAGGAGGTATCCGACGCTACCGACTGGACGTGTCCGTCTGCGAACTCGATGTCCAGCTGGCCGAAAAAACCGAGATCCTTGCCGTAGAGGTTGGATTTGCCGTGCCAGGCGAGCCGGCCCCGGTACCAGCCGTTCCCCAGTTCCACGCCCAGCACAGAGGACGGGGCAACCAGGGCGGTCACGTCGTAGGTGCGGTAGCGGAGCCGCCATTCGTAGGAGCTCCAGCCCGGGCTCAAGACATCCTCACCTACCGGAACACCGTTGATGAAAGCCTCGTAGACACCGAAGGCGGTTGCCCGCAGGGTGGCTTTGGCCACGGCGCCGTGACCCTCCGCCACCCGGAACTCCTGACGCAGGCGCGGGGCGCCGTCGAAGTCCTGCTCAGGGGTGATCATCACTGCGAGCCAGGGTGTCTGCGTCATGTAAAGGGTGTCCGATCTGCTGGGCCGGCAGTGCCGGCGGCGGGGAAGGTCAATAATTCGAAAAGGAACTGGTCAGGATGCGTAGTGGCAGGCGACTTCAGAGCCGCCCACCAGCCGGAGGGCGGGACGCTCTGTAGCGCACAATTCCGTTGCAAGCGGGCAACGGAGCCGGAAGGGGCACCCGCCCGGAGCGGGAGTAGCAGCGGCACCTGTTCGAACGCCCAGGGATTCACGAGCCTCACGGCGGGCGGCCTGCTCGGCGGGCCGCGGCACCGGGGAAGCTGCAACGAGCGCCTGGGTGAACGGGTGCCTGGGGTTCTCGGTGACGGCGGCGGCAGGGCCGCTTTCCATTACCTGGCCACGGTAAAGCACCACCACACGCTGGGCGAGGAACTGCACCACGGCGATGTCGTGGGCGATGAACAGATAACTAAGGCCGCGTTCCTCACGGAGATCGGCCAGAAGGTTCAGCACCTGCGCCTGCGTGGAGAGGTCCAGCGCGCTGACAGCTTCATCGCAGACCACCAGCTGGGGATCGCAGATGAGCGCCCGTGCAACGGAAATCCGCTGCCTTTGCCCGCCGGAAAACTGACTGGGGTATCGGTCAACGGCGTCGCGGGGCAGCCCCACGCGTTCCAGCATGTCCTCGGCACGCTGCCTCGCCTCGGTCGCGTTCACGCCACGGAGCCGGAGAGGTTCCGCAAGCGAGGAGCCCACCGTGTTCCGGGGGTTCAGCGAGGAGTTGGGGTCCTGGAAGACCGCGCGGAGTTCCCCGCCCAAAGCCCGGCGCTGGGAAGCGCCGGCGGACGTGATGTCCCTGCCCTGGTAGGTAATGGTTCCGGCAGTAACCTTCTGCAGGCCCAAGATCGCCTTGCCGATGGTTGATTTGCCGGAGCCGGACTCCCCTACCAGGCCCACGGTTTCACCGGGGGCGATGCTGAAACTGACGCCGTCAACAGCAGCCGGAGTGGCCGCCGCTATTCGCCCGCGTCCGTAACGGACCACCAGGTCCTTGACTTCGAGCAGCGGCTGGGCGGCGGCGGGCCGTGCCGATTCAGGGCGGACCGAAGTTGCGGTGCTCATGAGTGATCCTTTTCAGCAGTCCGGTGTTCCGGTCCGGCGGGAGGTGCTCCTGCGTCGACCAGCTTCAGAACCTGGTGGGCGGGTACGTCGGTGGCCACCCAGTCCAGGCCTTCGACGGCGAGTTCGTCCGCCTTGACGCAGCGCACCAGGCCGTCGCCGGTTCCGGAGGGCAGCAGCGGGATAGGGACCAGGCACGCAGAGCCGGCGAACTGGCAACGGGCTGCGAAGCGGCACGTGCTGGGCCAGTCCTTGGGCTGGGGAACCTGGCCCTCGATGGTGGCCAGCCGTTCGGGCATGTCCGTCGCGTGGTTGGCATGCGGGTCCGCAGCCAGCAGGGCGAGGGTATAGGGGTGGCGGGGATTGTCCAGGATGCTGTCTGTCCGGCCGTTCTCGACCACCTCCCCTGCATACATGACAGCTACCTGGTCACACAGGTCGGCCACTACGCCAAGGTCGTGGGTGACTATCACCACGGACATCCCGGTGTCCTTCACGAGACTACGAAGCAGAGACAGGATCTCGGCCTGCACGGTGACATCCAGCGCCGTGGTGGGCTCGTCCGCCACAAGCAGGCGCGGTCGGCCCGAAAGTGCCAGGGCGATGGCCACGCGTTGGGCCATACCGCCGCTGATTTGGTGCGGGTAGGTCTTCAGGATGCGCGCAGCGTCAACGATGCCCACTTTTTCCAGCAGGTTCAGGGCCTCTGCCTTCGCGTCGGCCCTGCCCATCGCCCGGAGACGTCGGATGGCGGCGGTGAGCTGGTAGCCGACGGTGAACATCGGGTCCAGTGCACGCATGGGTTCCTGCGAGATGAGGGCGATCCCGCGTCCGCGGACGCCTTCCGCCTCCTTGTCGGTAACCGCTGCCATGTTTTTGCCGTTCCAGAGAATCTGCCCGCCGGTCACTGACACGCCGGACGGCAGCAGTCCCAACAGCGACAGCGCGGTCATGGTCTTTCCGCAGCCGGATTCGCCAACCAGGCCCAAGACGGTGCCCGGCGCCACATCGAAGGAGACGTCAGTAACCAGGGGGACACCATTGTCCACGCCCACAAAGAGGTTGCGGACCATCAGGGTGTCCTTCCCAGCGGCATCGTTTCCGCTGCCAGGGCCTGCTGCAGCGGCACGTGCCGTGGCTGCTTTTACGGACTTCGTCCGTTGGCGCCGGGCGGCTGCCGAAGGCAGGTGGGAGGCTGCGGCGTTCGGTGCCTTCCCGAGGGCGTTGCCGATCGCGTTGGCAGACAGAACCGTCAAGGCAAGCACGGCGCCGGTGGGAACCATAAGCCAGGGTGCGTTGTAAAGGTTCTGGGACGCGCTCTGGATCATGGCGCCCCAGCTGGGTTCGGGGATGGGCGGGCCGAACCCGATAAAGGCCAGACCGGCCTGGATGAGCATGCCGACGGCGAAAATCAATGCCGCCTGGACCACGATGGTGTTGGTCAGGCCAGGCAGCACATGACGAAGGCTGATCCCCACTGTGCTGACGCCGTCCACCTTGGCGGCGTCAACGTACAGCTGGGACTGCAGGGATTTTGCCTGGCCCAGCATCACGCGGTAGATACCGGCCGAGATGAGGATGCCCAGGATGGCCATGACTAACGGGATGTTGGTGCCCACCACGCCGATTACAGCCAGGATGATGACCGTGCCGGGCAGGGACATCAGAATTTCGGTGACGCGGCTGATGACGTTCTCCACCCGATCGCCTGCGGCGGCTGCCAGCATGGCCAGCAAAGTGCCGAGGCCGATGGCGACGATGACCGTGATCATGGACGTCCCCAGGGTGCCGGCAGCGGCGCTGAAGATGCGGCTCAGGATGTCCCGTCCCAGCTCGTCGGTTCCGAGCCAATGGGCGGCGGTTGGTCCGGAAAGGACTGCCGTGAGGTCCTGGTCCTGGGTTTTGTAGGGCAGCCAAAGCGGTGCCGTCAGGGAAGCGGCCACAATTGCGGCCAGCCAGACCACCCCGGCGATGCTTCCCGGTGCGGAGAAGAGCTTGTTGGCCGAGAAGCGCTGGACGGCCCGGCGGCCGGAAGTCTTGGGAAGAACGGTGGTGGCCGGTTCAGACGAATCGGCCGGTGCGGGGGCAACGTTGGGAATCATGAGGTACGCAACTTCGGATCGAGGAACTTGGTGGCGAGTTCAAGCACCAGGTTCACGGCAACCACCACCACTGTGGCGATCACCACCACCCCCTGAACGGACGGGGCATCATGGGTGCTGACGGAGGTCTGGACAGCCTGGCCCAGACCAGGCATGGCGAAGAGCTGCTCGGCGATGACGGAACCGCCGAACAAACCGATGAACTGCAATGCAATCCCTGCCACAATAGGCAGGCTGGCGTACCGCAGGGCGTGAACGTACAGGATTTTCCAGGTGGGGGTAGCCGTGGCCCGGAGCGTCCGGATGTGTTCCTGCTGCAGTGCCTCAAGCATGGAAGCCCTGGTTTGGCGGGCAATGAACGCCGCTCCGCCCACGGCCAAGGTCAGCACAGGCAGCGCCAAGGACAGCGCCCAATCCCGGGGGGAAACCTCAAACGGGACGTAGCCGGTAGCCGGAAAGATGGAGGCTTGCACCGCAAACAGGTACACAAAGATGATGCCCACCCAGAAGTTGGGAAGAGCCACGCCCAGGCCGCAGACACCGCCAATGATCCGCTCGGCAACGCCGCCACGGACAGCCGCGGTCACGCCCATCGCGATGCCCAGGATCGCGCTGAGCAGGGTTGCACCGGCAGCAAGGGACGCCGTGACCGGAAGCCTGCTCGCGAGGTCGCCGCTGACTGATCGTCCGTCGATGAGCGAGATCCCGAAGTCACCCTGGACCGCGGCACCGAGCCAGTTGAAGAACTGGACCAGCAGGGGATCATTCCAGCCCAGGCGCTGGTTGACCTCCGCAATTGCTTCCTGTGTAGCACCGGATCCAAGTGATACCGCTCCCGGGCTGCCCGGCGTTGCGTGCACCAAAAGGAAAGCCAGGACAGCAACCACAAACACGGTGGCCAGCGCCATCAGCAGGCGCTTGGTGATGAATAGTGCCATGGTGACCTCCATCGGTCAGGCCCTGCCGGGCGGACGCTCCTGTGTGATGAGGAGCGTCCGCCCGGCAGGGGCCGGTATCAGTTGGCGGGCTTGTAGGACGACAGGAGGGGGAAGACGTTGGCGCCGGCGAACTCCACAGGGGCGATTTTTTCCGGGTTGTAGCCCTGGTTGGTCAGGATTTCGTAGATGGGAATTATCCAGCCGGACTCCACCAGGCGCTTGTTGAGTTTGGTCAGCGCAGTTTTGCGGGCGGCGTCGTCTTTGGCTGCGGCAGCCTCGCCGGTGGCGGCGCTGAGTTGTTCGTCGGTGGCTTTGTGCACGTTGGTGAAGCCGTTCAGGATGACGCCGTACATCAGGCCAACCGGGTTGTGCCAGCCCAGCGGCGGGTATCCCATGGGCGTGGTGGAAACTGAGGCGAAGAGCTCGTCCGTGGAGGCGGGAACCTTGATGTTCATGGTGATGCCTACGGCGGCGAGGTCTTTCTGAATGACCGGCATGTCGGTATCGGTCGCTGCGGCCACAATTGTGAATTCGAAGCCGTCAGGGTAGCCGGCCTCGGCCAGCAGTGCTTTGGCCTTTTCGGGGTTGTAGGCGTATTCCGTCTCCAACTCCTCAGTGAAGCCGAGTGAGTCCTTGGGCAGGGCGCTCCAGGACGGGGTGTCCCCCTTGTGGAGTGCTTCCACCAGAGCTTCACGGTTGATGGCGTACTGGAAGGCCCGGCGGACCTTTTCCTCCGCGAAGGCCGGGGTGGTCTTGCCGGTCTTGTCGAACGCGACCAGGGCCTGCATGGTCCCGCCCGCGCGGGAGACTCCCATCTTCTTGGATTCTGCGAACTCCACCATGGGTGAGGTGAGTTGGGCAACATCAGCCTGGCCGGAAACCAGCGCGTTGGCCCGGGCCTGGGGGTCAAGGACCACGCTGAAGATCACCTTATCGAAAGCGTACTTCGCAGCATCCGGGTACTCCTCCTTCTTCACCATCACGTATTTGTTGCCCTTCACCGTGGAAGGGTCGATGGTGTAAGGCCCGGACCCGGCAGGGGTGGCGGCCAGGCTCGCCGTGTCAGTGACACCTGCCTTGCCCACAATCATGCCGGTGGGGGAAGCCAGGTTCTTTTCGAAGCCGGGCTGCGGCTTGGCGAAGTTGAGGGCCACCTGGGTGGGGCTGATGACGTCCACAGAAGTGATCTCCTGCGCCCCGCCCGGTGCTACAGCGGAGTAAGCAGTCAGGGCAGGATCGGAGCGGCGGTCCAGGTTGCCCTTCACCAGCTCAGCGTCGAGGGTGGAGCCGTCAGTGAAGGTCACGCCCTCTTTAAGGGTCAATGTCAGGACTGTGTTCTCTGCGTTGTATTCGAAGGCGGTAGCCAGGCCTGGACCTACAGAGCCGTCTTCCTGCAGGGCCATCAGGCTTTCATACAGGCCCTCGAAGAACGGGCGCTGCGCATCTGCAACCCGCAACGGATCGTAGCCGAACGACCCGGAGTCAAACTCGACCGCATAGGTCAGTGTGCTGGTATCAGCCTTTCCGGCAGATGGGGCCGAGCCCCCGCTGCATGCACTTAACGATCCCAACAGGAGCGCCCCGGCCAGAACGGCGGAGCTCCCACGTGCTGTGGAGTTCAAAAGTTTCATATATTGCGCCTTTGCATCCTGATGTGACAACGGAGAAACAGCTTGGGGGCTGGCAGCTCGCCGGCTCCCCTCAAGCATCGACCGGGGGCGCATCCTGCTCACATGACAATGTCATTCAATGAAAAAGTATTGTGGCCCCGGTCACGAAGCGGGCAAGGATGGAAAGCCAGGGCAGCGAAGCCCGGAGCGCCCCAGCCGGGCGCTGAACCGAAAGGAACCATATGACCACCGCCGCATCACCATTCCCTCAGGACTTTCTTTGGGGCGTAGCGAGCGCAGGGCACCAGGTGGAAGGAAACAACGTCAACAGTGACATCTGGTTCCTGGAGCACCTTCCTGGCACCATGTTCTCCGAACCTTCCCTTGACGCGGTGGACCACTACCACCGCTATCGTGAGGACATCGCGCTCATCGCCGGCCTCGGATTCACCACGTACCGGTTTTCGCTGGAGTGGGCACGCATCGAACCGGAAGAGGGATTTTTTTCTCAGGCTGAGCTGAATCATTACCGCCGCGTTTTGGAAGCCTGCCATGAGCACGGCCTCACCCCTGTAGTGACGTTCCACCACTTCAGCTCCCCCTTGTGGCTCCTCGCCAAGGGTGGCTGGGAAGTTCCACGCACGGCTGAGTTCTTTGCGCGCTACTGCGACCGGGTCATGGCGCATATGGGTGAGCTCATCGGCGTGGCCTGCACCCTGAACGAACCCAACCTGCCGTTTTTGCTTTTGGAATTCGGGGTTCCGGGCGGTTCCAAGGAGTCCCGCGCGAATCTCCCCATGTTCGCTTCCGCCGCGGAGCGGCTGAACCTGGAGCCGCGGCAAGTGGCACCCTTCCATTTCGTAGCAACTGCGGAGTCCTACGATGTGCGCCTGGCCGCTCACCACGCGGGCCGCGATGCAATCAAGGCCCACCGGCCCGACCTTCCAGTGGGATGGACCCTGGCCAACACGGACATCCAGTTTGTCGAGGGCGGCGAGGAACGCGCCGACAGAGTACGGCGCGACGTCAACGAGCGTTTCCTCAACGCCTCCCGGGGCGATGACTTCGTGGGCATCCAGACGTATGGCCGTACCATCTTCGCCGCAGACGGTCTGGCACCGGCACCTGCCGGAGCCAAACTGAACCAGTCAGGCGAGGAGATCTACCCGCAAGCCCTCGAAGTCACCATCCGGGAGGCCCACCGGATCGCCGGCATTCCGGTAATAGTCACGGAAAACGGCCTGGCCACGGAGGATGACACGCAGCGGGTGGAGTACCTTCGCGCCGCGGTGGACTGCGTGGCTTCATGCCTGGCGGACGGCATCGACGTCCGCGGCTACATCGCTTGGACGGCGTTCGACAACTTCGAATGGATATTCGGCTACGGGTCCAAGTTCGGCCTCATCGCGGTGAACCGGGACACCCAGGAACGGACGCCAAAGGAAAGCGCCCACTGGCTGGGCAGCCGCGCCCGCGAACATGCAGCAGCGGTCAATGCTTCCGGGGGCACCACAGCCCAGCTGGGCAAGTCACCCCAGCCCGCCTGACCGCCGTCGCTCTTCTTCCTTCAAGCTTTCGAAAGGCCCTGCTCCATGCCCGGACCACTGGACGGCATCACCGTCGTCGACCTCACCCGCGCCTTGGCCGGACCCCACGCCACCATGATGATGGCTGACCTGGGCGCACGCGTCATCAAGGTCGAATCGCCGCAGGGCGGTGACGACACCCGGGGTTGGGGGCCGCCTTTCGTTGGTAGTGAGGAAGACCGACAATCCACGTACTTCCTGTCCTGTAACCGGAACAAGGAATCCATCACCGTGGATATGAAGAGCGACGGCGGTGCGGACACTCTGCGCCGGCTCATCCGAAACGCCGACGTGCTGGTGGAAAACTTCCGCCCGGGAACTCTGGACCGACTCGGTTTCAGCCCGGAAGCCATCGAGGAGCTCAACCCGCGGATGGTTGTCCTCTCGATCTCAGGCTTTGGCCATGACGGTCCCGAGGGAGGCAGGGCCGGCTATGACCAGATTGCCCAGGGGGAAAGCGGTTTGATGTCCCTCACCGGGTCCGGACCGGATGATCCGCAGCGGGTGGGCGTTCCTATCGGCGACCTGTTGGCAGGAATCTACGGGGCCTACGGGGTGCTGGCTGCATTGCTCGATCGGGAAAGGACAGGGCGTGGGCAGGTGGTGCGGACCTCACTGCTCGCGTCCCTTGTTGGCGTCCACGCGTTTCAGGGCACCCGCTGGACCGTGGCCGGCGAAACCGGCCTGGCCCAGGGAAACCACCACCCCTCCATCGCCCCTTACGGCCTGTTCCGCTGCGCGGACGGAGCCGTGCAGATCGCCGTCGGTTCCGAGGGGCTGTGGTCGCGTTTCGCAGCCTTTGCAGGTTTGGATCCTGCCGATCCGGCGTTTGCGTCCAATGCCGCGAGGGTGGCCAGCCACTCCAGGCTGGTTGCCTGCATTGAAGAGTATTTTTCCGGGCACAAGGCCGAAGACCTTCTAGGGGCCTTGAAGGCGGCCGGCATTCCTGCAGGGAAAGTCCGGAGCGTGAAGGAAGTCTACGAATGGGAGCAAACCAGATCGCAAGGACTGGTGCTGGCTGTGGAGCATCCGACGCTGGGCCCGATAGAGCTTCCGGGACCGCCGCTGCGGTTCTTCGAGCATGCCGGAGTTGAGACCACCCGTAATGAGCACACGGCTCCGCCGCTGCTGGGGCAGCATGACGCGTCGGTTGCCCGGTGGCTGGAACAGACGGTACCTGCATGACGCCCCTGCCCCCCGTAGCACGGATCCGACCGGAAGAGTTACTGGCCCTGACCCTGGACACCGGAAGCTTTCTGTCCTGGGACCAGCCCCTCCCCCCGCTGGCCATCGAAGAGGGCTACGGGGAAGAGTTGGCCGCCGCTCGGTTGAAGTCCGGGCACGACGAATCAATCATCACCGGTGAGGGGCGCATTAAGGGCCAAAGGGTAGCCGTTGTCCTGGGCGAGTTCGCCTTCCTTGGTGGTTCCATCGGCGTCAATGCGGCAACAAGGATCACCGAGGCAATCCACCGGGCAACACAACAAGGCCTGCCACTGCTGGCCTCTCCCGTCTCCGGTGGAACCAGGATGCAGGAAGGCACTGCGGCATTTGTCCAGATGGCCCGGATCACAGCCGCTGTCAACGCCCACAAACACGCCCACCTGCCGTATCTGGTTTATCTGCGGCACCCGACCACCGGTGGCGTGTTTGCGTCATGGGGGTCGCTGGGTCACATCACCGCAGCCCAACCCCAGGCCATGATCGGTTTCCTGGGGCCGAAGGTCTATAAAGCGATCTCCGGCGAGGACTTCCCGGCCGGCATCCAGCAGGCCGAGAACCTTCACAGGCATGGAGTCGTGGACGCCGTGATTGATCCGAGGCATCTGCGCAGTTTTATTATCCGCATTCTCAACGTGGTCTATTCAGCCTTCTCGGTTATTACACACGACCTGCCGGCGTCGGATGTTGAAGACACCGGCGACACCGACGCGTGGTCCTCCGTAACCCTATCGAGGCTTCCGCAGCGTCCCGGCCTGCGGAAGTTCCTGAGCCAAACCGCAGTGGATGTCATCCCGATTGGCGGAAGTGCCGGGGATCCGGGCGGCACCGTTTCACTCGCATTGGCGAGGCTGGGCAACCAGGGAGCGGTCGTCGTCGGGCTTGACCGTGAAGCGGCCGACGACGGTGCTCGCTTTGGTCCCGCAGAATTGCGGGAGGCGCGGCGCGGCATGAATCTTGCCGCGGGCCTGGGGCTGCCGCTGCTCACCGTCATTGACACTCCGGGTGCGGACCTCTCGAAAGAAGCGGAGGAAGGCGGCCTTAGCCGTGAGATTGCTTTTACGCTTGCCCGTCTGCTGGAGCTGCCCGTTCCCACGGTAACGCTGCTTCTGGGCCAAGGTGCCGGTGGCGGTGCGTTAGCGCTCTTTCCGGCGGACAGAATCATCGCCCTCAGCAGCAGCTGGCTGGCGCCGCTCCTCCCCGAAGGAGCCAGCGCCATCATGCACGAAGACACCCAACATGCAGCGTTGATGGCGCGGCGGCAACGAGTGGGCGCCGCAGCCATGCTGCTAGACGGCCTGGTCGATGAAGTGGTGGCGGAACCCTCCGGCACCGAGGGCCACAAGCCTGATTTCTGCGGGCGCGCCGCTTCCGCTGTAGCGCGGCATCTAGGCGAGCTTGCAACCCGGGACCCCGATGTCCTCGTGAGGGAACGCTCCCGGCGCTACTCCACAGGAGCCGCCCTTTACCATGCGCATTGATGCATCGGCACGATAGAACCAGGACAACCGCCATGAACGGTACATCAACTACGCCTATCAAAAGCGGGCAATCATCTCCGCCCACAACGCCGGGCAAGTAAGGACATCATGCAACACCTCAAAGACCGCATACTCTTCGGCGCCGCGTACTATCACGAGTACCAGCCAACTCCCCGCCTGAGCGAAGACATGCGCCTCATGAAGGAAGCAGGCTTCACGGTTATCCGTGTCGGCGAGTCCGTATGGTCGACCTGGGAACCCGAAAACGGCACATTCGACCTCGAGTGGCTCGCCCCGGTCCTCGACGAGGCCCACGCCAACGGAATCCGCGTAATTTTAGGAACCCCCACCTACGCCGTTCCCATGTGGTTGGCTCGTTTGTACCCGGAAATCAACGTTCAGCGGCGCACAGACGAGCCGATGGGCTGGGGCGTGCGTCAGGAAATCGACTACTCGCACCCCGCTTTCCTCTTCCATGCCGAGCGAATTATCCGAAAAATAATCTCCAGGTACGCCGACCACCCATCCGTCATCGGATTCCAGGTCGACAACGAACCAGGCAACGAAATCTTCTACAACCCGCAGGTCTTCCAGCGCTTCGTCGACTACCTACGGAACAAGTACGGCACCGTCGAGGAACTCAATAAGGAATGGGGTCTCACCTACTGGTCCCACAGGCTCTCCACCTGGGCGGATCTCTGGACACCCGACGCAAATGCCCAGCCTCAATACGACCTGGCATGGAGGACCTTCCAAGCCGAGCTGACAACGGACTTCATCGCCTGGCAGTCCCACATCGTGCGCGAATACGCCCGACCCGACCAGTTCGTCACCACCTGCATCTCGTACGAACGGCGAACCGCCCAGGACGAACAACTCACCAAAGCGCTCGATGTCACTGCAGGGAACCCCTACTACCGAATGCAGGACAGCCTTGCGCTGCCGTCACTGCAAGATCCAAAAGACCAAAACTGGACGACCTCCGGAACCTGGGCGCTTTACGCCACAGCTGACCGCATGTACGGCTCCAAGCAAGCACCCTTCCTCGTCACCGAAACCAACGCCCAAGCAATCGGGATGTCCTGGTCCAACGAACCAGCTTATGACGGTCAATGGCGACAGGTAGCCTGGGCGCTCGTATCCCGCGGCGCGGCCATGATCGAATACTGGCACTGGCACACACTCCACGCCGGGGCAGAAACCTATTGGGGCGGGATCCTTCCTCACAGCCAGGAACCGGGGCGCGTCTACCAACAAATCGCTGCCCTCGGGGCAGACTTCGCCTCGGCCGGCGACCGCGTTACCGGACTCATCCCCGACAGCGATGTGGCCATCCTCTTCTCTAACCACAGCAAGTGGGCCTTGGAGGAGCACCCCAATCTCGGTGAAACATCCGGCCCCAATACCCGGTCCTTCCAGACCACCTTCGATACCTTCGCCCGAGCCGCCTTCAACGCCGGCCTGCAAACCAACACCGTCCATCCTTCGCAACTAACGACAGAGGAACCAGGCGAGTACGCGCAAAAGAACCCCGTGCTGGTCGCAGCCGCCTTCACTATAGCCACCGACAAGGACCTGCAGTGGCTCGAATCGTACGCGAAGGCCGGCGGACATCTGATCGTCGGCATTCGCACAGGATACGAAGACCATGAAGGACGGGCACGACTAGAACGCAAACCGGCGTTCCTTAGCGCAGCTGCAGGGGTCTTCTATGACGAATTCAGCAACTTGAGTACCCCGCTCCCGCTCACTGCCGGCCCCGGCGCGGCTGAACTGGGTTTCAGCATCCCTGACTCAAGCACCGCCACGCTTTGGGCCGATGGGCTCATTCCGGACGGCGCTCACACACTTGTCCGCTACGAACATCCACATTTTTCGCGGTTCCCGGCCATCACCACCAAGGAACATGGACACGGCCGAGTAACCTATGTGGGAACGCTTCCAGACGTTGGGCTCACCAGCGCACTCCTGAAATGGGCAGTCGACTTGGGCTTAGACGCCCAAACACTGTGGAGGGCACCCGAACCATCCCAGACAGTTACAAGTGCGACGAACCAGCACGGTGAACGGGTCCACTTCGTACATAACTGGGCGTGGGAACCCAGCACCTTCGTTCTTCCAGCCACCGTGATTGACGCCATTACCGGCAAAAATTACCCTGCGGGAGAACCCCTTCCGTTGGACGCCTGGGACGTCCGCGTGCTTGCGGAGCAACCATGACCCAACACCGAGTTCTCCTGCGGACCTGTGACTGCCTGCTTCTCCCCAAATTGCCAGGTACAGAACACCCCAAGCTGACGACGAGAGATCCAAAAACCAGGTGGACACGCGTCTGTCGCAACCCACAACCGGGGACAATCCGCACAGGTTAAACGCCGCTACTGGGGCCTGGGAGCTACTCCAACGGCTCCCAGGCCCCAGCCGTGGATAACCCGAATTGACCCCCAACCGGGGACTGTTCAAGTCGCCCTCGTGGCAGGAAGCACAAACATGTCCGGGCGTGGGCAGGTTGACGAATCTTCATTATCGGCGTTCGATAAGGACAGGGGGAGCCTCCCAAATGGCACCTCTAGTCTCTTTTGGACAGAGCTGTCAGGAGAGACGTGCAACGCTTCGACGTGATGCCCCGCGTGTTGTTCCAAACTGTGTCACACCGCCAGGAGCTGCCTGCTCGTATTCCCTTTGCATGCCATTCGTGACATTCGTCTTAGCCGACCTTCTGTCGGCGCGGTTGTGTCGCTCCCGTGACTCGGTGGCGCGATCCGGGCTGGAAACCCAAGGACCTTTCCGTACTTTCGAAAGGACCCGCCATGTCCCCTTCCATTTCATCGTCCGGCCGCGGGCTCGCGGTGGGCAGCCGCACAACCCCACGTTCTTCCACCCGGCTGCGGCTGCTTATTGCGGCGCTCCTAGCGGTAGCCTTCACAGAGGAGGGATTTCATCAAGGGCTGGGTAGCATAGGAGTTAATTGAATCCCCCACGGGCCCTGCTCCCGCTAATGAGAACTCCCGCCGTACACCGGGCGAGACTTCGCGGCCCCTGACTGACAACAAGGTCACGACCTCTCGATACACCCCAAGCTGACAAAGGACTCCTTGCCTAGACGGCAGAAGCAGTAGGAATTGGTTCTCCACTATGCTGCCGCCGCCCATAGCCGGGGACACTTCTCGTAGGTTATCCACCGCTGCTGCTGCCAGGGAGCTACCCCAACGGCTCCCAAATCCCAGCCGTGGATAACCCGGATTGACCCCCAGCCACGGACGGGCCAAAGCCGCCACCAGTTCCGGCCGCGTGATTAGCAAGCACGGGTTTGCCCGGCAGAGGCAGGCTGACGGAATATCCATTATTGGCTCTTCGAAAATCTATTGGCTCTTCGAAAATCGCGGGGAGTGGCGTCAGAAGGGGCTCTGCCGGGACATTCCGCTCGGCTTATTGCGCCACTCGACTGCTTGTTAGGTCACAAGCTGAGGGTGCGTCGCGCCTCGGGGGTGTCTTCGTAAACGCGCCATTCGTCGAACCGGCCGCCACGGATGACGGCGGACCAGAGCGCGGGGCCGTCCAGTTCAGGATGGCCGGGACATACGGAATATCCCGAGACGCTCACAGCCTCGTCGTTGGCTGAAAATGCTACGAAAACGTTGCGGTACGTCGGGTGGGCAAGGAAGAAGCCGCGCCAGGCGTTTAGGCATGCGTCCTTTCCGCGGATCGCTACACCGCCGGTATCAATGAAAGTGTGCTCATCCGACATCAATTCGGCAAGACCACCAACATCGCCTGTGTTAATGCAGTCGTTAAACCTCGTCAGCAACGCGGAATAGTCATTCATGCGTACAGAGTAATCCTTGCCCGGAATGACGGCGGGCCGCGCAGCAGACTTGACTGCCCAAGTCCGTACTAGAGGCGGCAGCTCCCGGCCCGCTCCCCTACCGTCGAACCAAGTACAACATACGTAAGGACGGTTAGCGGCTCTTCTGGAGCGGGGTCGAAAGGGGTCGCCTGCCCCGCCGCAGGAACTGGCGGCGGGGCAGATCTTTAGATGCTCAGGAGCTTGGCGGCATTTCCTGATGCAAGGGCTTCCTTGACTGAGGGTTCAATTTCGACGGTTCGAAGAAACTCGGTGGCAGTTTCTGCGGATTGATAGGGGTAATCGACGGAGAACAGTACTCTGTCGCTGCCCATGGCCTGAAGGGCACAGTGCAGTGGCGGAGCGCTCTCAACCCCGGCCGTGGTGACGTACATGTTCTCGCGGATGTAGTCAGAGGGTTTCCGTGCCAGCGGTGAGGCGTGCTGGAGTACGGCCCATCGGTCATCGAGACGGTCCAGCGTGAAGGGCAGGCCCTCTCCCATATGGCCCAGCAGGATTTGAGCTTCGGGGTGCCTGTCGAAGACGCCGCCGGCGACAAGGCGCAGTGCGTGGGATGCAGTTTCAAAGCCCCAGCCCCATACTGGTCCGGCGAGCTCGGGGTAGCCCTGAAGCGGCGGCAGTGGTGCCGGGGAGAAGGCCGGGTGAATGTAAAGCGGGACTTTTAGGTTGGACAGCTCCGCCCAGAGAACGTCGAAACGGGGGTCATCGAGATAGGCGCCGGCGGTGTGGCCGTTGACCAGGACGCCTTTGAACCCGAGGTCCAGGACGACTCGTTTGAGTTCGTTCACGGCTTCTTGTGGGTCCTGGGTGGGAAGGGCGCCGAAGGCTGCAAATCTTTCGGGGTGTTCACGTACTACTTTGGCCATCACGTCATTGCTTCGCCTGGCTTTTATAACAGCGTCTGCGCTGCCGCTTTCGCCCTGGACTCCGGGGGTTGTCAGGGACAGGACCTGAACATCGATTCCGGCTGCGTCCATTTCGGGGAGACGGATGTTCTCGACGTCGCTGATCCTTTGGGCTATGGATTCGGCGAAATCGGGTACGAAGGCTCCTCCTTCACCTTTGCTGTAGTCGGGTGTGGCGAAGTGTTCTTCGAGGGTTATGACCCTCATTCCGTTGATCATGACTTAGTTCCCTACTGTCTTAAGGTTGTTGAGGGTTTCCTGGCCGTTGCGGATACCGACGACAACGAGCAGTGCGAGGATCATGCCGATTGCGGCGACGACCGCGAACACGTAGAAGTTCCACTGTGCCGGCATTCCTGCCCCGAGGATGACGCCGCCGATGAGCGGGCCCATGATTGCGCCGAGGCGTCCGACGCCCAATGCCCAGCCCAGGCCGGTACCGCGAATTTCGGCGGGGTAGATGGAACTGATGAAGACGTTGACGAGGATTTGTGTGCCTAGGGTGCCGGCGCCTGCCAGGGCGACCAGGGCGAACATGACGGCGGTAGGCGGGCCGAAGCTGAGTGCCGTGACTGCGAGGCAGCCAATGGTGAAGAGGGCAGCAACGACCGGCTTGGTCCGGCCCTTGTCGGCTATGCGGGCGGCGATGAGCGTTCCGATGACGGCACCAACGTTGAGCGTTACCGCGAAGAAGAGGGCGGACTGCAGGTTGTATCCCATGCCGATCATGATGGTTGGCAGCCAGTTGACCATGCCGAACACCAGGAGCAGGCTACAGAACTGGACGCCCCACGCGAGCAGGGTGTTGCGCGCCAGTCCGTCTTTGAACAGTGCGGAGATTGACGATGCGGCGCTCTTTCGCGTGACTGTTTGGCCTTCCGCTGTCAGGGATTTTGCTGCCAGCCAGGCCTCCGACTCAGGCAGGAGCTTGAAGGCTACCGGGACGAGCAGAATGGGCAGGGCCCCTACCCAAAAGAGTGAACGCCAGCCGAGCGTCGGGATGAGCGCCAGAGCGAGAACCCCCGCAAGGATGCCTCCGGCGAGGTAGCCGAAGAGGGTGAAGGAGTAGGCCATGGCTTTGCGGCGCTCGGGAGCGATCTCAATAACGAGTGCCGTGACCGTTGGAAACAGTGCGCCCAGACCGAGCCCACCGATGATTTTTGCGATCTCGAATACTTGTGCGTTGGGAGCTGCGGCGCATACAGCCATGGCGATGGAGAACCATGCCAAGCTGGCGACGACGACGCTCTTACGGCCGAAGCGGTCAGAGAGAGTACCGGCTGTTAGTGCGCCGATGAGCATTCCGACCAGGGTCAGAGAGGCGATGCGACCGGCTACAGCAGGCGTGATGCCCCACCCGGGTTCGGCGATCAGGGAGGGGATGACGTTGCCAAAGACGATGAGGTCGTAGCCGTCGAAGAGAATCATGGCGGCGCAGATCCCTATGACGAGACCGCTGCCCTTTCCTGCGGCTGGAGCCAGCGGTGCTGGTTGGGTTGACATGGTGTTGCCTTTCTCAGGGTTTGGGGGCGGCAATCGCGGTACGTCGGCGGGCCGTGATTGCCAGGTAGGTCACTTCAGGACCCCGGACCCGGGTGGGCCTGAGGTTTTGCTTAGGGTTGGAAATGTCGGTGGGATAGGTGTTTAGAGTGCAATGTTCGTGGGGTTTTCATCTGGCCTCAGCCCCGTCATGGTGGGGCTGCTGCAGCGTGGTGGTCGGCAGCCAACTGCTGCGTTGTTGTTCAAAGGATGTGATCAACGCGGCGCTTTGGAGCGTCAGGTCGATGTCATCAAGTCCGTTGAGCAAACGCCAGCGGGTGTCTTGGTCGAGCTGGAAGGAAATGACCAGCTGGCCGGCGTGTATGGTCCCGTTTTCCAGGTCGACCCGGAGCGCAAGGTCCGGTGTGTCCTCCACTATGTCCAAGAGCCGGTTCACGTCCTCTTCGTCGACCTGGGCCGCCAGCAGCCCGGCCTTGCCGGCATTTCCGCGGAAGATATCGGCAAACCGTGGAGAAATCACCACTTGGAAGCCGTAATCCATCAGCGCCCACACGGCGTGTTCCCGGGATGATCCGGTCCCGAAGTCCGGACCGGCGATGAGGATCTTCGCGGTAGCGAACACGGGGTGGTTGAGAACGAAGTCGGGCTTTGTTCGCCAGGCGGCAAAGAGCCCGTCTTCGAAGCCGGTCCGGGTGATCCGCTTCATGTAGCTGGCCGGGATGATCTGGTCGGTGTCGACGTTGGTGCGCCGCAAAGGAGCGCCGGTGCCTTCGATAACCCTGACCGCTTGGATTGGCACTGCCGGTTCCTAGAGTGAGACCGAGGGGTAGTCGCGGCCCAGCCAATGGTCCAGCTTCTGAGCGAACTCCCGCTGGAACGACAGGGGACCGTGTTCCTTTGTGTAGTCCTCTTCGAAGACGGCGACGAAGAGGGTCAGGGAGAGGAAGAAGTGCGCACCGTTTTCGAACAGCCACACGTAGTCGTAGTTGACCAGTGCCTGGCGCTCTTCGTCGGTGAAGGACAGCCAGGACGTCTTCTCGACGCTGTTGAGCCAGATGCCGACTTCCTTTTCCCAGTCCGCGAGTGCTCTGGCAGCGTCTTCCTTATAGCGTGCTACCCATAGGGGGTCACGGTCCACGGTGTACAGGAACTTGTTGACGTAGTACTTGCTCACGCTGAGACTCCTTCCTTGGCGGTGACCGGTCCTGCGCTGCCGCCGGAAACGGCTGCTGCCTGCTCGGCGGCGGCGGCCTGCTTTTCGTTTTTGTTGGGGTACCAGGTCATGAACATTTCCCTGGTGTGGTAGAGATCCAACTGGTCGACGTAGTCGGCGTTTTCGGGTCCGGCGATGCCCATCATCAGGATCAGGTCCATGAATCCGTGGGTGGCGTTGCCGGCGCCGGACATGGATTCGTGGGTGACGTTTTCGAGGATGGCTTCGATGTTGCCGGTGGAGAGCCATTCGATCGCCTGGCGGTCAAATTCGGGGTCGGGCCCGTGTTCGCCGAACTGGCGGGGGCCGCCGAGTTCCAGGGACAGGTGCCCCGTTCCGACCGCTGCGATTTTTTTGTCGGTCGGGTATTCGTCGATGACCTGGCGGATGGCGCGGCCGAGGTCCCAGAACCGTTTCGGGGAGGGCAGCGGCGGAGCGAAGATGTTCGTGTAGATCGGGATCACGGGCAGGTCAGCGTCGGGGCGGACGGTGATGATCGGGCAGATGATGGAGTGGTCGATTTTCAGTTCGTGGCTGAAGGAGAAGTCGAAGCCGCGGTCCATGAGGCCCTGGTGCATGAAGTTGGAGAAGGCGACGTCCCCGTCGAGGACGTACTTGGGGATCCCGAATTCGCGCTCTTCGTTGTAGAAGGTGGCGTCGTACTTTTCCTGCTTGCCGATCATGAACGTTGGGTAGTTATCCAGGAAGAACTGGTGGAAATGGTCGGCGCCGACCATGACCAGGATGTCGGGTTCTGCTGCGGTGAGAGTTTCCCGGTAGGCCTCGACTTTGCGTTTCCACTCGTCGGCCTGGGGCATCCGTTCTTCCGGCGGCGCGGTGGTGGCCTTGAGGTAGAACGGGTGGTGGGTGCTGGCCAGTACGGCTGTGAGTTCAGCCATTGCATCTCCTTTGATTTTTGCCGGCGTGCTCGTGGAGCGGCCGGGTTTGGCTGCGGGCCGCTCGGGCCCTGCTGGTTTTAGTTTTCGTCCGGTGCTGTGGGTGAGTGCGGGTCGACGTAGACGGCGTTCCGGTCCACCGCCATGTAGACGTCCATGCCGATCGGGTTCCGCCGTTCCTCAGCGATTTGCCCGAGCAGGCCCGCTGCCCGTGCCAGCAGTGCGAATCCTCGCAGCAGGTCGGTCGGCAGGCCGAGATCGGCCAGGGCGGCACCGCAGACTCCGGCGCCGTTGAGGGGGAGTTTTCGGCCGAGGGCTTTTTCGCTCATCCGGCCGATGGCCTCGAAAAGGCGCAGGTGCGGCCCGCGCAGGCCTTCCTCTTCGGCGATACCGATCAGCACCGGCGTTCGGGGATCCTGCACCTTGTGGTTCGGATGGCCCAGCCCCGGAACGAATTTGCCTGCGGACCGCTGGGCATTGATCGCACCGAGTGCGAGGTCATCCCATCCGGCCTCGGTGTCCGGGAGGTCCCCATCATGGGCGGCGAGGGTGGCGGCGAGGAACTGGCCGCAGTCCTCGGTGACGCCGAGGAACCGTGAGCCTCCACCGAGCAGGCCGGCGGCCATGGCTCCCTGCAGGGAATCCGGGGCGCTGAGGTACGTGAGCCTCGCGGCGATTGCTGTGGGCGTGAAGCCGTGGTCAGCCAGTGCTACCAGGACGGATTCAAAGACGCGCAGTTCCCCGGCCGTGGGGCGGCGCATCGCAACGAGCCAGAAGGCGAGTTCCCCGAAGCTGACTTTGCCCATCAGGTCCGCGGTGAGGTCCTGGCCCAGGAGACGGATTTCTGTGGCGGTGGATGTTCCCAGTGAAGTAGGGAACTGCAGCTTTTCCTGCTCGAGGGTGGGGTTCATGATGCTCCAGGGGTTGAGGTGGTCGGGACGGCGGCGGCGGCAAGCCAGGCACGGATCTCTTCGGTGTGTTCGCCCAGCTCCGGCGGTGCCAGGTCGTACCGTGCCGGGGTTGCGGAGAACGTGATCGGGTTGCGCACGCCTGGAACGGTTTTGTCCCCGGAGCCGACCTGGACGACGGGCTGCAGCCCAAGTTTCCGGGCGTATTCAACGCCTTGTTTGATGGTATTGATGGGTCCGTTGGGCACGCCGGCTTCGTTCAGCTTCTCGAACCATTCTTCGGCGGACCGGGTCTTCAGTCGTTCCACCAGCAGGGGGCGGAGTTCTTCGCGGAGCCGGGTCCGGCCGGCGTTGTCGGCGAACCGTTCATCGTCGGCGAGTTCGGGCACGTCCAGTACGGCGCAGAGCTTGCGGAACTGGGCATTGTTACCGGCGGTGATGATCAGGTCATCGTCCTTGGTCGGAAGAGCTTCATAGGGGAACAGGCTCGGGTGGGCGTTACCCATCCTGAACGGTGTGACGCCGCCGGCCACATAGGCGGAGGTTTGATTGACGAGCCCGCTCATGGCAGAGGCCATGAGGCTCGTTTCAATGTTCTGCCCTTCACCTGTGCGGTCGCGATGGTGCAGGGCGGCGAGGATGCCGATCGTCGAATGCAGCCCTGCCACGACGTCGAAGACGCTGATGCCCGCACGGTAGGGTTCACCACTGGGGTCCCCGGTGAGGCTCATCAGCCCCGACATGGCCTGGACGATCAGGTCATAGCCGGGAAGGGCGGCGCCTTCGGCCGTGCCGAATCCACTGATGGAGCAGTAGATGACAGCCTCATTGCGTTCCCGCACCGAGCTGTAGTCCAGCCCGAACCGCTTCAGTCCGCCGGGCTTGAAATTTTCAATCACGACATCGGCGCGGGCGGCGAGCTCCTTGGCGGCGGCCAGGTCGTCCTCGTCCTTCAGGTTAAGCACGACGGACTTTTTGTTGCGGTTGATGGCCGAGTAATACGTCGAGACCCCGTCGGGGCGGACCGGCGGCACCCACGAACGCGTGTCGTCCCCGCCCGGGCTTTCAACTTTGATGACTTCCGCGCCCATGTCTGCCAGGAGCATGGTGGCATACGGGCCGGCCAGCACACGGGAAAAGTCGGCGATGACGATCCCATCGAGGGGGCGGGCGACCGGGACCTCGGCGGCCTCCGGCTTGGGATTGCTTATCACGGTGGTTCCTTTCGGCTTCGAACTCAGTATGTCCGTCTAGCGGACAACCGTCCGAAGATGTGGGATATTTATAGAATGAGCTTTTGGCGCGGATGTGTCAAGGCTCACCAGACAACAGGAGGTGCGTGATGGCGCAGCGGGGTACAGGTCCGGACTTTATCGAGGCATTGGCGCGCGGATTGGATGTCCTGCGCTGCTTTTCACCAGAACAGCCGCACATGAGCCTGAGTCAGGTGGCTCAGTCGGCGGATCTGGCGCGCCCCACGGCCCGGCGCATCCTGCTGACCCTGGAGGAGCTCGGTTATGTCAGGGCAACCAATGGCGTCTTCACTCTGATGCCAAAGGTCTTGGAACTGGGCATGGCCTACATCGGAGCGCTCGGGCTATGGGACATGGCCCGGCCCCACCTGGAAGACCTCGTGGGGAAGACCGGCGAGTCCTCATCCATGGCTCAGCTGGATGGTTCGGACATCATCTATGTTGCCCGGGTGGCTGTGCCTAAGCTGATCGCACTCAGGGTTGATGTCGGGACAAGATTCCCGGCGATGCTGACCTCCCAGGGCAAAGTGCTCCTCGCAGCCCTTGCCCCTGAGGATGCATTGCGGATCCTGTCCCAACCCTCCCGATCAACCGTCCCGGCACCGAGCCATCCGGATGATGAACGTGTCCTGCGGATTCTCGCCAGCGTGCGCCGGCAGGGCTGGGCACTGGCGGACGAAGAACTGGCCCCAGGTGTCCGCTCCATCTCTGTGGGGGTGCGCGACGGAGAAGATGTGGTCCGCGCGTCAATGAACATCACTGTCCACGCCCAGGAAACGAGTCTCGACAAGCTGACCGGTGAATACCTGCCCCTGCTTCAAGAGGCAGCGGCTGCAACCGAAAGCGACTGGACGCGCTGGCAGTCCCGGCCGGTAAAGTCCCTGAAACCCTAGGCCCTGTCGGTAATACGCCGTCCAGCGGTGTGACTCTTGACACCCCCGTTCGCCGTCTGTCACTATCAAACCCAGAAGCAACGTACACGTGTCCGCTAGGCGGACGCCAGCCTCTTCCTTCGGGAACAGCAACGGGACCAGAAAGACGACCACTCATGAGCCAGTCAACGGGCAAGGACGCCCATGCCACCGCAACCCACACCGAGGACTTCGATGTAGTCATCGTCGGCTACGGACCGGTCGGGCGGCTGCTCGCCCTGCAGCTGGGCCGCCGCGGCCATCGCGTGGCCGTTATCGAACGCCAGGAGAGGGTCTACCCGCTCCCCCGCGCAGTACATTTCGACGACGAAATTGGGCGCATCTTCCAGTCCGTGGGCGCCGGGCCGAACATCATGGCCGAGGTTGTGGAGCCCTACGACGACTTCTACGAATGGCGCAACGCGAACCACGAGACACTTCTGCACGTGGACTGGCGCGGAGCCGGCCCGTCCGGCTGGAATGTCAGCAACTTCTTCTACCAGCCCGGAATGGAAAACTTCCTCGACGCCAAGGTTATCGACCTCCCCTCGGTGACCATCCTGCGCGGGTGGGAAGCGATCACTCACACCGAAACGGAAGACCGGGTCCTTTTGCAGATCCGGAACGCTGCCGATGAACGTCGGGAACTGAACGCCCGGTACGTCATCGGGGCCGACGGCGCCAACAGCAAGGTTAGGGACTGGATCGGCACGCCGATGACAGATCTCGGTTACTTCCACGACTGGCTCGTCGTGGACCTTATCCCCATGACGCCGCTGCAGATCAGCCCTCCTGCCTCACAGTTCTGCGACCCCGCCCGGCCCACCACCGTCGTCCCCGGCGGGCCGGGGCGGCGGCGCTTTGAATTCATGCGCCTCGAACACGAGACCAAGGACGAACTGAACACCGAAAGCCGGGCCTGGGAACTCCTGGAGCCGTGGGGCGTCACACCCGAGACCGCCAAAATGGAACGCCACACCGTTTACACCTTTCAGGCCCGCTGGTGCGACCAGTGGCGCCGCGGCCGGCTGCTCCTGGCCGGAGACTCCGCCCACCTGATGCCGCCCTTCGCCGGGCAAGGCATGTGCTCTGGCCTGCGGGATGTAGCCAACCTCGAATGGAAGCTCGACCTGATCCTGCGGCAACTCGCACCCGATTCGCTGCTGGACAGCTACGGCCCGGAACGCTCCGAACACGTCCGGCACTTCATCGACCGGTCCATGCAGCTCGGAGAAGTCATCTGCCTCACCGATCCCGACGCAGTGGCCAAGCGGGACGCAGCAATGGCAAAAGACATCGCCGACGGCGCCTCGATTCCTCCCCGCCCGCTGCCCAAACTCGGTGACGGCCTGCACCGTGCCGACGCCGGCGGCGGCACGCTCTCCATCCAGGCCCCCGTCCAGGCCGGGGAAGGACAGACGCTCTTCGATGACGTCTTCGCCCCATCCGGGACACTGCTGCTCCGAAATGCCGATGCCCGTGCCCACCTTCCAGCAGACGCGGCCAGCGGCCTGACCGGGCTCGGATTCCAGATCATCGACTTCGGCTTGGAGCCCTCGGATACGACAGCAGTTGACGCCACCGGAGCCTACGGCCAATGGTTCGATGCCCTCGACGCCGACGCCGTCCTCATCCGTCCCGACTTCTACATCTACGGCGTCGCCGGGGTTGAAGGACTTCCCGCCTTGGTCCGGGACTTCCTCTCAGATCTCGGTGCACCCATCGAGACCATGAAGACACCCGGTCTCAACGCTGCCGCACTGTGACCACTTTCCCTGCCTCCGGCAGCGCCACGGCGCTGCCGGAGATCCGCCACACGATCGAAGAATGCCTGGCCCGCTATACCCGGGCAATGGACAACCAAGAGCCGAAAACAGCCGCAACGCTGCTCGCCGACGCCGAACTGCACTTCAAAAACAACCCCCCAGTACAGGGCCGCCGCGACATCGCAGGGTTCTTCGCCTCCGTGTTTCCCAACCCATCGCGCACCCGGCATCTGATCAGCAACCTGACGATCGAGCCGGGCACGGACTGCATCGAATACAGAGCCATCTACCAGCGATGGTCCGTGGCTGATCCCACGGCTCCCGTCTGTGAAGCGCTTGGCCACTACACCGGCCGCTTTACCCCCGCTGCAGCCGGACTCATCTGGTCCGAGCATAGGGTGATCACAGACTAAACCTCAGAGCTTGGGGCGGGAAGTTGCCATCCATCGCAACATGAAACCTGAAATACAGGCGGCACCTCCCGCCCCAACCAGTCGAAGGCCGGGGACTTCATGGCAACCCTTGGCTGCGGCCCCCGGTTTAGACGCTCAGGGAGTACTGGTACACGGGCATTCAGTTTCGAACTATTCCTGCCCCGGGGACAATTCTCATAGGCTATATCCACCGCTACTGCTGCCAAGGAGCTACCCCAAGGGCTCCCAGTTTCCAGCCGTGGATAACCTGACTTGACCTCAGTCACGGACGGATGAAAGTCGCCGCCAGTTCCGGCCGTGTGATCATCAGGCAGGGGTTTGCCCGACTTAGGCAGGTTGACGGAATATCCGTTATCGGCGTTGTCACCCGGGACTCCCCGGATCACTTACCGCTTTACTTTCCTCCGTTCGCGACCTGCGGCGACGGCGGGATTGCAGAGGGGCTAGGCGGAGGGCCAGCCGGTGTATGCCTCGGCGAGGTAGGCCTGGCCGTGACGTGAGGACACCACGGAGTTGAGTTCGCCGAGTTGGCGTGCGCGGGAGAAGTCATCGGCGTCCGCTGGGGTGTGCAGCATCGAGGTCATCCAGTAGGAGAACTGCTGTGCTTTCCACACGCGGTCGAGGGCTCGGTCGCTGTAGGAATCCAGGAGCGCCGTGGAGCCGGTGCTGTAGTAGCTTTCCAAGCCCTCGAAGAGCACCTTTACGTCGTGGATGGCCAGGTTCAGGCCCTTGGCGCCGGTCGGCGGGACGGTGTGCGCGGCGTCCCCGGCCAGGAACAGCTTGCCGTGCCGCATCGGAGTGTGCACGAAGCTGCGGAACTTCAGGACCATCTTGTCGATGACCGGACCCTCCTTCAGCTCGAAGCCGTTGCCGTTGACCCGGCTCCGGAAGGCCTCCCAGATGCGATCTTCGCTCCAGTTGTTCACGTCCTCGTTCGGGTCGCACTGGAAGTACATCCGCTGCACCGTCTCGGTGCGCTGGCTGATCAGCGCGAAGCCGTTGGCGGAGTTGGCGTAGATGAGTTCGTCGGCGCTGCGGGGAGCTTCGGCCAGGATGCCGAACCAGGCGAACGGGTATTCGTGGAAGTACCACTTGCGGTGGGCCTCGGGGATCTGGAAGCGGCAGTGGCTGCGCGAGCCGTCGGCCCCGGCGATGAAATCGGCCTGCAGTTCGTAGTCAATGCCGTCGGCATCGGTGAACCAGACCTTGGGGGACCCTTCCAGGTCGTGGACGGTGGTGTCCGTGACGCTGTACCGGACGTCACCGCCGTCGGCCTCGCGCCGTGCGGCGAGGTCCATGAACACGTCGGTCTGTGGGTAGAGCCAGACCGACTCCCCCACCAGTTCCTTGAAGTCGATGCGGTGGTTTTCGCCGTTGAAACGCAGTTCGATGCCGTCGTGCCGGTCGCCTTCACGCAACACCCGGTCCGAAACGCCGCTGTTCACCAGCATGTTCACCGTTCCTTGTTCGAGGATGCCCGCGCGGACCGTCTCGGAGATCTCCTGGCGGCTGCGGATTTCGATCACCGTGGATTCGATGCCGGCCTTGGCCAGCAGATGGGAGAGCATTAGACCCGCGGGGCCGGCGCCCATGATGGCGACTTGGGTTTTAATGACTTTGCGTGCTGCCACGATGTTCCTCGCTTCGTTGCGGGGCCCTCGGCATGAAAACTGGGGCCGACGTTACTTCTGCCTAACAGTGTGCGCCGGAGAGTGTGAACGGCGTTACACCGATTCCATTGAACGGAAACCTGTTCCGGGCTCCATTTCGCCCAGCCGCCGCGCGATGCCCCTGGCGGCAGTCTGCAGCGCAGGGACCAGCGCCTGCAGGCGCACCTCTTTCAACGGAACGACGACGCCGAGAGCGGCCACCGCGCGCTTCTTGCCATCAAGCACCGGAACCGCGATCCCCCAGGTGTCAGGGTCGATGACGCCGGCCAGCTGCGCGTACCCCAAGTGGTTGGCTTCGGCGAGCAGTGCGCGGAGGTTCTCCTCCGTGACCTTTCCGGCAGGATCCTTGAACTGCCCGAGGTACTCGGCCTGCACGGACGGCAGCTGATAGGACATCAGTGCCAGACCGGCGGAGGAGATATGAACTGCGAGGCGGCCCGCGATCTGCGCGCGGTTGGCCACGGAGCCGCGGCGGGAGAGCCGCTCGATAAACAGGGCCTCCCAGCCGTCAAGCACTGCCAGATTCACGTTCTGGTTCAGCACGTGTTGGATGTCTTCCATGAACGGCATCGCCGCCTGCCGCAATGCCAGCGTCGGTGAATTGCGGTTCACGATCTCCCAAAGCCGCAACCCCAGCCGTACGGAACCGCCGGGAGTGGTTTCCAGGAGACCGTGCGCGGCTAGTTGCCGGACCAGCCGGTGCGCTGTAGTCAGCGGAAGCTGCGCGCGGGCGGCGAGCTCGGATAGTTGCAGGACGGAGACGCCTTCGGGGAAAGCGGCGATAACGCGAACCACGCGGTCCACCACAGAATCACCGGAGTCGGAATTGGCCACAGTTGCTTCTTCCATTGAATGGTTTGGGTTGTCCTAGATTACATCGTCAGGTGATACAAATCTCATGTCGGGCTTCGCTTGCACCGGCCACTCCCTTTCATTCCCACCTTTGCAACCGGACAATGAGGTTCCTATGACTACGCTCCCGGCCGCCCGTCGTTCCCAATGGCCCGTTTGGCTTTGCTGGCTCGCCATGGTTCTGGACGGATTCGATTTGGTGGTGCTCGGCACCGTCATTCCCACTCTCATCAAGACCCAGGATCTTGGTTTCGACGCTGTCGGGGCCACGTATGCAGCCACTATCTCGCTGGTTGGCGTGGGCATCGGCGCGCTGTTCATCGCGCCGCTTTCCGACCGCTTCGGACGCCGCCGCCTGCTCGTGGCCTGCGTGGCATGGTTCTCACTGTTCACTCTCGCTGTGGTGTTTGCCCCCAACGTGGCCGTGTTTGGCATCTTCCGGCTGCTGGCTGGCGTTGGGCTGGGGGCCTGCCTGCCTGCGGCCTTGGCATACATGAATGACTACGCACCGACCGGCACAGCAGGGAAATCCACCACGCGGACGATGACCGGATACCACGTGGGCGCCGTCGCCACCGCGTTTCTGGCGATCCTCGTGGTCCCTGACTGGCGCATCATGTTTGTGGTCGGCGGGGTGGCCGGATTCGTTCTGGTGCCGTTCCTGTGGTTCCGGCTCCCGGAAACTCTGCCTCCTGTCCAGACGGAACACGGCAAGGACGCCCGGGATGTAGCGGCTCCAGCGGCCCCTGCGCCCGCTTCGGTCCACACTGCGCGGACACACCGCCCGATTGCCGTCCCGGCAGCCGAGCCGGAAGCCGCGCCCGCATCGCTCGTGCCGGCGGATGCCTCCGGTGAGCGTGCCAGCTTCCGCGACCTCACGAAAAAGCCCTACCCGCTGGTTGCGCTGGGCATTGCCGTGGCATCCTTCATGGGGCTCCTGCTCGTGTACGGCCTCAACACCTGGCTGCCCCAGCTCATGTCCTCGGCCGGTTACACCGTGAGCACCGGCCTGGTCCTGTTGCTCGTGCTAAACGTGGGCGCCGTCGTGGGGCTGATCATTGCCGGCATCCTGGCCGACAAGCACGGGACCAAGAAGATCGTGTTGCTGTGGTTCGGCCTCTCCGCCGTGTTCCTCGCCGTGCTCAGCGTCAAGATCCAGAACGAGTTCCTGCTTAACGCTGCCGTCTTCGTCACCGGCGTCTTCGTCTTCAGCTCGCAGGTGCTGGTCTACGCTTGGGTCAGCCAGCTCTTCCCGCCCCGGCTCCGCGGAACAGCGCTCGGCTTCGCGGCCGGCGTGGGTCGTCTTGGCGCCATCATGGGCCCGGCCGTCACCGGATCGCTCGTGTCCGCCGGCATCGCCTACCCTTGGGGCTTCTACGTCTTCGGCGCCGCGGCCGTGCTGGCGGTCATTGCCCTGGCGACCGTCCCCCACACCATCACCCCGGCACCGAACCAGGCACCCGCCATCGGGAAATCCTGATCCAGCCTTCTGCCCCCGTGTGGGTGGGAGCGTGGGCGCCTCAGCGGCATTGCCATCATTGACGGGCACTACGGGAAGACGGACATACCCCGCAGGGGGCAGGAGGCATCGGCCCTCGCTCCCGAACCATCGGAGCTAACTGCTAGCCGCCCTGAAAGCCGAACTTTTACCGGGACAATTGCAGGGCATCACGGAGCGGGGACCGTCATCCCATGCGCCCAAGGGTGGACGTGGGATAACCCTTGGACAGGCGGCTGTTCATCCACTGAACGCCTTCCATGATCCCGCCGAACGGATAAAGGTGATACAGGACAGCTCCGAGGTTCCCGCCGTCCAGCCCGGCTGCGAGGTGATCCCAATAGCGCTCAGGACTGAAGCGGTGGTCAGGGTCGTCCACCGCGAGCCCATATCTCCGGGCGATAGCTGCCGATGGCACCGAGCCAAACTGCTTGGCGTATCTCAGGAGCTTTCCCACACTGGCCGGCCCCGGCACGCCAATGCGGACGGGCGCATCGATTCCTTCACGGCGCAGGCGCTCTATCCACTGCACAACGGCATCGGCGTCGAATCCGTACTGGGTCGTAATCTCGACCGAGCAACCTGCATCCTGGAGAAAGCCGAACTTCCATTTCAAACAGCGCCAGAGCGTGTCGGTGTCGACCTTAGGGTGTCCTTCTGGATATCCCACGATACCCACCTGGCGGATGAAATGCCGTTCCAGGAGGTCGCTTCTCAAGAGGGCCAGCGAGTCCTCAAAGGGACCGGCAGGGACGGCCGGGTCACCGCCCACGAGGATTATCCGCGACGGGGCTGCTTCTGCAACCAGGGCGTCGAGAAGATAATCGCGGTCCCGCTCCGAGCGCAGGCGGCGCGAGGAAATTATCGGGACGGGCTCGAAACCGCATGCTCGTATTACCCGTGCAGCTTTGATGCGCTGGGCATGATCCTCATTTCCGAGGAACGCGATGTTGATCGGTGTTCCCGGTGGAATGTCAGCCTTGGCGGCCTCGACTTGCGCGATGTCTTTGGCCGCAACTTCCAAGGCGTAAGGTCCATCGGACTGGGTGGCGGATCGGCAGTGGCTGTCGAGGCTAGACATCCCCCTCACCTGGCTTTTCTGAGAAGAAGCAGTTCAGCTTGACAGAGCAGAATCCGACGGCAGCCTGGGCCATGAGGATGACCGCACAAGTGGACATAAGAGCAGGGAAGCTCGCCCTATCAACAATCTCCAAATTGGCTCCTCTCAGGGATGTCTTTGCCATGGGTGTCTTCTCCTGAAATGTTGGGTGGGCAAGGAGTACCTGCCCGTCGCCGGTTAAGACGACAGGCTGAAAGTGAAAGGAGGCCACGGCCCTCACCGCAACCAGCGGCCCGGACCTGTTCGGTCAGGACGAACTGACCGCGCCTGCGGCCGGCTGCTGTCCCTTTGTGGCAGCGATAAGACGCGTCATCGCTTCATGCAGCTGAACCACATCTTCGCGTTCCAGCCCCAGTTTCCGCATCATCGTCTCGGGAACGGACAAGGCCTCAGCCCTGAGCGCGGCCCCCGCGGCAGTCAGTTCGACCGCGAGGGATCGCTCGTTACCTGCGGCCCTGCGACGGGAGATGAAGCCGGCGGACTCCAGCCGGCGAAGCAGCGGGGAGATCGTCGCCGGTTCGAGGTCGAGTTCGTCGCTGATTTCGCGTACGGACCTGGGACTTTTTTCCCACAGCGCCAGCATCACCAAGTACTGCGGGTGGGTCAGCCCCATACGTTCAAGCACGGGCTTATAGGCGGCTACCACGCTCCGGGAAGCCACTGTCAGGGCGAAGCACAGTTGCCTCTCCAGCAGCAGGTCCTCCTCGGCAGCGGGCGCCGCAGCCGGTTTGATGGTCGTCATGGTCATCACGTCTCCATAGGTTAGAACCCTAACTGTTAGCCTACACGAGGACGTCATGCGTGGTGTTGGACTCTTGAGAGCTCACTCGCCTCGGAGGTCCTCCTCATCTCACCAGACCACCCCGAACCTGGTTTAAGGTCGGTGGTTAGTACATTCAGGCCGGGGCCAGCCGGTGTAGGTCTCGGCGAGATAGGCCTGGCCGTGGCGCGGGGACACCGACGGAGTTGAGTTCGCCGAGAAGCATGGCCACCTATGAAATACGCTCCGCCCGGTTCTTTTTCGGGGAACGGATGCAGTTTCTTTGGGTTCAGGAGATTGGTCCGGCAAGGGCCTTGATATAGGAGTTCCGGATTCCTGTGCGTAGCAGGAGCACCATGGGGTGGGCGAAGAGCCAGAGGCCCTTTCCGGGACCGCTGAGTGAGCGCAGGGTGAACCAAACCGAGTCGTCAGGATTTCGTTTGACGATGAACGCCGCTTCGCCGCTGACCGGGTGTCCTTTCTGGGTTCCGAACGCGAATCCCTTACGGGCAGGTTCGTCGATCGTGTAGACGACACGGACGGGCATCTTCAATCGAAGCGGGCCGAAGCGCTTTTGAAGCAGGACTTCCATTCCTTCCCGGGCCAATTCAGGAGTAGGTTCTGCAGCATGCGGAGCTGGGTGGGCTCCGGGGTGCGGCTGCGGAGGATGAAAGGGTAGGACTGTATAGCCGGATTTGCGTTGGATGCCCCAGGAAAGTGTTTCCTTCCATGCGTGCTCCCACCGCCGTTGGCCGGATCCGATCTGAATCCGTTCTTCATTGGCCCGGTAGCCGCGGCGCATGGGACTGGGTGCGTCCGTTCTCTTCGTGGCACCAATTTCGGTGTAGTTGTATGGGCGGACTTGTTTTTTACTCGTTGTTGACATCCTGTTCCAGGGTCGGGGCCAACCAGCCAGGTTGTGACCCGATTTCGTTTGTTCCTCTTCAGGGCTTTCCGGGCCCGGCGGTGCTGGCTTCGCTGTAGTGGCCGTGCCCCCGGTTCACCCAGTCCGTGCAACGGTTTCTGGTGGAGGGGTGTTCACACTGCCACCGGCGCGGCTATGGCTGGGTGATGGCGGTAGCCCAGAAGCTGGAGGTCCTCCCAGGTGTAGTCAAAAAGGGTGTCCGGACGGCGGCGGAAGGACAATCGAGGCGATGGGAACGGGGCACGCAGGATTTGCTCCCGGACCTGATCGATGTGGTTGTCATAGATGTGGCAGTCCCCGCCGGTCCAGATGAATTCTCCGGCGGCAAGGCCGAGTTGATGGGCGATCATCTCGGTAAGCAGGGAGTAGGCGCCGATGTTGAACGGCACTCCGAGGAACAGGTCTGCGCTGCGTTGGTAGAGCTGGCAGCTGAGCCTGTCGGGGCCGGAGGGCGCTGGCTCTACGTGGAACTGGAAGAGGGTGTGGCATGGGGGTAGGGCCATGCCGGGGATTTCAGCGACGTTCCACGCGGAGACGATGTGCCGGCGGGAGTAGGGATCGGCTTTGAGGGAGTCCATTACTGCTGCGATTTGATCGATGTGCTGGCCGTCCGGGGCGGGCCAGGACCGCCATTGCACCCCGTAGACGGGGCCGAGCTCACCGTGTGGGTCTGCCCATTCGTCCCAGATGCTTACCCCTTGGTTCTGCATCCACTGGATGTTCGAATCCCCACGGAGGAACCACAGCAGTTCCACGGCAACGGATTTGAAATGCACCCGCTTGGTAGTGACCAGGGGAAAGCCCTGGGTGAGATCGAACCGCAACTGTCGTCCGAACACGCTGCGCGTGCCGGTGCCGGTGCGGTCCGATTTGTGGGTGCCCTGGGCGAGTACCTCTCGGAGCAGATCCTCATAAGGGGTGGGGATCATCGGCACTTCCCTCCATCGGAAGTTGTACAGGCGAGAGGCTGCCCGCCTGTGAGCGGGATCGGAAATAAAAGCACGGTTGTGGACTGATGCAACTGCTGATGCCTGATACCGGAACCCAGTTACCGTCGTCCTTCCAAGAACGGTGGGAGCTCAGCTGGGCTGGGCTTCCTGCAGGTCTTTTAGTGCCTTGCGCAGTTGCTGGGCCGAGTAGACCGGGCTACCTATTTTCACCGGACCTGCAGCTGTGTGCATGAGGAGGGTGGGGTAGCTGTGGATTCCGAGATCTGCAACGCGTTCCTGTTCCGATAATGCCTTTTCCCGGGTGCCGGGATCGGTGTAGAGCTTTTCCACAAGGTCCGGATCCAGGCCTTCACGGGTTGCGATGGTGCGGTATGTTCCTGTTTCGGAGAGGCTGAGTCCGTCGATGTAGAACGCGTGCTGCATGGCTGCTGCCATGTCCAGGTCTTTGCCGCCCGATGCTTCTTTCAGCGCGACCAGCCCTGTCCCGGCGTCGTCGGAATCCATGTGCAGGGTTCCGTCTGAGAGAACTGTTCCGTAGGCTTCACCGAAGCGGACTCCGGTGAGGGCTGCAATCCGCGCATTGGCCCCGGGGATGTGCGGCAGCGCACCGATGGGGCCGGCGTGGTGGCCGCTGAAGAGGCCGCCGCTGATGACCTCAATGTCGATGCCTTCGTCCTGGGCCAGTTCGTGCAGTGCCGGGGCGAAGCCGTAGCACCAGCCGCAGTAGGCATCGAAGACGTAGGTCAGTTTGGTGGAAGTCATGGTGGTCCTTTGCATAGGTGTTGAGGTTTACCGCGCGGCGTACCGTGCGGCCAGAACGTGCGGCCAGAAGATGATCTGCCCGCACGGCACTGCTTAGCTGTGGGTGTTTAGTAAGCCGCTTCAGTTGGCGGCGGTGAACCGGGCGTTGCGGTAGGCCGGGCGCTCAATTTCGTCGAGCATGGCCACCGCGTAGTCCTGGGTGGAGATGCTGTCCCCGGCCGGGGAGTCCTTGGCAGTGTTGTACGTACCGGTGCGTTCGCCGGGCTGGATGACAGGGGCCGGTGCGAGCATGGTCCAGTCCAGGTCTGCCGGGGCTTCCCTGATGGCGTCGTAGGCTGCACCGAGGGTGAGGGCCTCGGCCTTGTAGGCTTCGGGGAACTCAGGGGTGTCAACTAGCCGGGTACCGTTGATTTCCAGGGCACCTGCGCCGCCCACGACCAGCAGGCGGGTGCCGCTGGCGTTGGAGTAGGCGGTCTTCATCGCGGTGAGCCATTCCCCGTGGTCTCCGCCGGTGCGGCTGGGGCCAGTGGCCAGGACGACAGCGTCGTGTTCTTCTGCGACAGCGGCAAAGGTTGCCGCGTCTGCCAGGTCAGCTGCCTGGACCTGGGTGCCGGCAACTTCTGCCCCGCGGCGGGAAACGGCCGTCACCTCGTGGCCTCGGGTCAGCGCTTCGCTGACAATCTGGCTGCCGACCATGCCGGTGGCTCCGTAGACTGCGATCTTCACGTGTTCTCCTCGTGGTTGATGTCTTGGTGATACCCCTTTATAGTATTTATTAGATACTGATAGCTTCAAAGGAACTGAGTACCCAAATGGATACCAATAGCAGGACAACCAACATCCTTGATCCTGACTGCCCCTCCCGGGTGATTTTCCAACGCATCGGTGATAAGTGGGCGTCACTGATCATCCAGGTCCTCGCCGATGGCCCCGTGCGGTTCACTGCGTTGAAGAACATGGTCAACACCGTGACGCCGAAGGTGCTGACGCAGAGCCTGCGTGCACTGGAGCGCGATGGGCTCGTCACCCGCACCGTGCATCCCACGGTTCCGCCAAGGGTCGATTATGAGTTGACCGAAACGGGCCGGTCCCTGCTGGTGCCGTTGGCCCAATTACGTGCCTGGGCTGAGAGCCACGTGCCCGAAATCCTCAAGGCACGGGACGAGTATGACGACTCCCGCGACGAGGAACTCCTGGCCGGCCGCTGACAACAGCAGCCTCCCCTGCCCACGGGCAGAAACCAAGTAGTATCTGAATTCCGACGTTTGATAGGTGCACGCCACTGCCCCGGCCAGGCCACCTTGCGTGCCGTTAGACGGCGAACGCCGCCGCCGGGGGTAGCTGAAACTATCCAGCTAGTCTGCAGTGCCTTGGCCGCGGCTCGCCTTTGTAGCGTCGATGAGCCGCGTCATCGCCGCGTGGAGTTGCATGACATCCTCCCGGTTGAGGCCGAGCCTTTGCATCATGGTCTCCGGCACGGACAGCGATTCGGCCCGCAGGGCAGAACCTGCTGCTGTCAGCTCGACGGCCAGTGCGCGTTCGTTTCCCGGTACCCTCCGGCGTGTTATCAGGCCGGCGGTCTCGAGGCGGCGAAGGAGCGGCGACAGCGTCGCCGGCTCGAGATCCAGCGCACCGCTGATCTCCCGAAGCGATTGCGGGCTTCTCTCCCACAGGGAGAGCATCACCAGATATTGCGGATGGGTCAGGTTGAGCCTTTCCAGGACGGGCTTGTAGGCGCCAACCACGCTCCTGGCCGCGACGCTTATGGCGAAACACAGTTGCTTCTCAAGCAGAAGGTCGTTCTCAGTCCCCTGCCGACTTGCTACCTCAGTCATCATTGCTCCAATCATTAGCCCTCTAACAATTAGTGTACTATTGATGTATTCGACAGGCACACGGAAGTCAGGTGAAAGAACAGTGAGTTTCGTACACAAGTTCATGAACGCCACAGGCAAACTGCGGGCAGTCTTCGGTCCCGCCAACAAGAGCGCGATCGACCACGACATGACCGAAGAGAACCAGGAACTGCTCGAGAAGCGCCAGGCTGAAACCCAGCAGTGGGAGACCCTCCGCCGTCCGGACGGCAGCACCTACGTCGTGCCCAAGAACCCTGACGATAAGTCGCTGAGGTGACGTTAGCAGCGACCCCATCCCTGCAGGCAGGAGCGCGTGAGGCAGCCGATGCGACGGCCGCAATAAATGCCGGAGGCATCGATAACGCCGAAGTGCTGCGCATCCGCGGCCAGTTTCCTGCTCTGGACCAGGAGGTCAACGGCAAACCCCTGATCTACCTGGATTCCGGCGCCACCTCCCAGAACCCCTTCCCGGTCATTGAAGCTGAGCGGGCGTAATACCAGGAACGCAACGCCGCCGTCCACCGTGGGGCGGCCTATCGAGTACCAGCGACCGGCGGTGGCTGAGACTGAACAGGTTCTCGGACCGTAGACGTTCTATGCCAATTCCCCGGCTGTTGGAGCCGAACCCGTTACGGCGCTGCGGCAGGTCCGAGCATCAACTGTTATGCCCACGTCATCCAAGATGACGTTGGCATGACCATAGACGGCACCAACACCCGCTTCTTGCCGCTGGAAGGCTTCTCGTCCGAGCCTAGTCTGCAGATGCCACGGGGGCGGCTGCCCGTGCGGCCGTAAGTGGCCATTGTGTGGGAGTGCACTGGTAGACGCGTGTAAAAGCCCGGACAAAGGTGGATGTGTCGCGGAATCCACACGCGATCGCAATGGATCCCACGCTCTGGCGGGTTTGTGCCCTCGCAGCGAGGAGGGCGGTAGCGCGTTCCATGCGCCGGCGCCGTACGTACGCCGCCGGCGTTTCCCCAATCGCCGCGAAGACTTCGTGGAGCTTGCGGACGGAGACGTTCTCTGCGCTGGCCAGTCGTTCAACCGAAAGATCCGGGTCAGCGAGACAGCGCCTGATGTACCCCTTCGCGGATTCCAACAAGGTCTCATCATCGCTCCACGAGGTCCGCTGGAGTCCCGCGAAAGAGCGCAGGGCGAGCGAGAGTAAATCAGTACTGATGTGCCCTAACTCAACTCGTGCACGGTCATCCATCTGGCCGCGGCCAGCCATCAATCCAGCGGCATAACCGCTGAAAGCAGCCATGCCGGGGACGGATTGGTCGATTGTCCGCCCGCAAAGGTCCGTGACAAACCGGTCCTTTAGCCCCAGAAGCCGGCGTGGAACGCGAAGGACGATCAGGTCCTGCCCTGATTGCGGCTGGTCCAACAGATAAGGATGGTTGATTTCGTAAAGGGCTGCCGTTCCAGGAACCAGAACAGCAGTCCGCCCGTGCTGCTGGACAGCCCCGGTCGACTGCAGCTGCAGCGACATGAGAATGTCGTCACCATCATTCCGGCGGGCCAAACGTTCGGGACGCTCCACCCGCAGAGGCCCCGACTGGACCCGCGCCAGAGATACCCCGCCGGAGAGGGCAACGGACTCAAGATGTGCGACGAAACCGGGTCCGGGGGCCGTGCACAGCAGCGGTACGAATGCCCGGCTCGCTGCATCCTGCCAAGCCAGAACATCAGTAACGGTCACGTCCGTCATTGCGTCCCTCCGACTACCCAGCACGAGCACGACACGAGCACCTGTTTCAGCAGGGGAAGTCTGAACCTGCAGGAATAGTAGATGGGCCTGCAGAAATTGCCAACGTTTTTAAGTGATCCCCATCATAAATTTGGAAGCACCATCTAAGCATAACGAGGAGTATTGATGAGCGAGAAGGTGCGGGTTGCTGCCGTTCAGGCCGAACCGGTTTGGCTGGACATTGACGGGACGGCGGAAAAGACCGTCCACCTGATTGCCGAGGCCGCAGCCGGGGGAGCCGACTTGGTCGCGTTCCCGGAAACGTGGATCCCCGGCTACCCCGTGTTCCTCTGGTCCTACCCGGTGTACGAGCAGATGGAGTTCGTCGCCCGTTACCACGCCAATTCACCCACCATAGACGGGCCTCAGCTAGCCAAGATCCGCGAAGCGGCTCAGCGGCACTCCATCACCGTCATCGTGGGTTTCAGCGAAAAAGACGGTGGCTCGCTCTACATGGCCCAGGCCCTGATCGGCCCCGACGGGGAGATCATCCAGCACCGCCGGAAGCTCAAGCCCACGCACGCCGAGCGGACCCTCTTCGGGGAAGGCGACGGCAGCAGCATCAAGGTCATCGACACGCCATTGGGCCGCCTCGGGGCGCTGCAGTGCTTCGAGCACCTCCAGCCGCTGACGAAATACGCCATGTACGCGCAGAACGAACAGATCCACGTCGCCGGCTGGCCCTGCCTCGGGATCCTGGGCAACGTGCCGGCCCTGAGCCCCGAATCCCTCATGGCCTGCTCCCAGACGTACGCCCTCGAAGGCAGCGCCTTCGTCATCACCGCCACCCAGATCATGTCCGATGACGGGGCCCGCAAATTCCCGACAGCAGACGGAGGACCCACGCCCGTCTACACAGGCGGCGGAGGCTACGCACGTGTCTACGGCCCGCACTCGGGCCTCATCACTGAACCCCTGGACCCCACCCAGGAAGGCATCGTCTACGCTGACATTGATCTGGCGGACATCGACCTGGCCAAGAACACCGTCGACCCCGCAGGCCACTACGCCCGCGCGGACGTCACGCGGCTGATCTTTGACGACACCCCCCGCACCCCGGTCATCCGCCGCAGCACCATGCCCAAGACGCCTGCTCAAACCGAGCCGGCATCCGACGCGGACATTCAGTGGGACGGAGCCTCAGAGACAGACAGGCCAACGCATGTGTGAGGCCCGAAGCACCGACAGAAGGGCGTTCCTGGGAGCGGCCGCAGCCACCAGCGCCCTGGCTCTCACTGTCGCCGCCGCTCCAGCGGCGACAGCCTCCGCACCTGCGGGGCAGTCAGCGCACCGGAACACGCGCTTCGCGGTGGTCCCCCTCGGGATTCAGGGTGGACCCCCGCCGGCCCCGGACCGGTCCGGGATCTCCACAGCACTGGTCGTTAACGGCAGAACATACCTGATGGACTGCGGGCGCGCTTCTCTCACCCAATTCGTACGCGCAGGGCTGGACGTGGCGTCGCTCAAGGCGATTTTCCTGAGCCACCTGCACGCCGACCACTGCATGGACCTCGGCAGCTACGCCGTCTCGGCCGCACAGTTTCCCACGCAGTACACGTACAAGGAACCGATCGACCTTTACGGGCCGGGCAGTGCCGGCACCCCGGCCGCTGACCTTGGTCCCGGTCCAAAGTGGGCGAATCCGGACCAGCAGACGCCAGGTACGGCAGAGCTTCTGCGCCTGGTCACCCAAGCATTCAACGGCTCGGCAAACTTCTTTATCGCTGAGCGGTTCATTGGGAACCCCGCGGAAATGATCCGTGCACATGAGGTCCATGTCCCCGAAGCGGCCGGCGCATCCTGGTCCAACCCGCACCCGGACACCGCGCCCTTCCCCGTGATGGAGGACGAAAACGTACGGGTCACTGGTTCCGCATGGAGCGGCCTATCCAGCACTTGCCTACCGGTTTGATACCGACCACGGCAGCGTCGTCTTCTCCGGCGATACGGCCGTCTCAAGCAACCTCATACGGTTGGCGCAGGGAGCTGACCTGCTGGTACACGAAGCTGTTGAGCTTGAATCCTCCGCCGCCCGCATGGGATGGAACGAGACCACTATGAAGCACATGCGCGAAGTCCACACCGACGTCGCCGAGATCGGCCGGATCGCCCGGGACTCCGGCGTACGCGCAGTGGCCCTGACCCACTTGGTGCCAGACGCCTTCGCGCACCGCGAATGGGAACAGGCCCTGAAGAACTCAGCCCGTAATGCCGGGTTCACCGGAGGGACACACGTATGCCAGGAGCTCCAGGACGTACCGTTGAGCCGCCTCCTGCGCTGACGACGCAGGCAGGATTTCCCAGCGCCATACGTCAGCGTTTCGTGCCGAGCTCACACCATTCCGGCGCGGGACCTAACGTGCCTTTCCGACCCGGCCGTTACAGACAATTTAGGGAGGACGATCATGGCCCGAGGGCGACCCCTGCTACGTCCACCGCGTACTGCGGAAGGTCGAAAGACAACATTCTTACCCCCCGGTGATGCCGGCTACATTCGGGACTGGACCATGCTCGCATCCGGAGAAAAGGTTGCCATCGTCCAAGATGAAGGACCTGAATTATCCGGTCGTGTTGATGCTGTAACTGAGGACGGACTAATCCTCTGGCTGCACCTGGATTCCGGCGCCGGACGCAAACTGTTTACGCGTACAGCGGGCGCACTCGTCTGGCGCCTACGGGAAAGCAGATAGCAACGGGCACGCAGAAAGTTAATGGCTCGGCCTGTCTACGCTGGCCTGTATCGCAGAGCGCGGCGTGTCCATCTTTTTGGCCTCGTGTGTACCCGGGCCCGGACTTCCGAAAATCTGGAGAATCGGGCACGGGTGTGCCCGTCCAGCTAGGGCACACCCCAACCTGACACACGGCTCCTTGCCTGGCCCTCCGAACAACCGAAATTGATCTACGTTTGAACGAGGAGTCCGGTCCCCCCGCCCACAGCCGGGGACAATTCTCATAGGTTATCCACCGCTACTGCTACCAGGGAGCTACCCCAACGGCTCCCACTTCCAGCCGGGGACAACCTGAATTGACCCCAGCCATGGACGGATCAGAGTCGCCACCAGTTCCGTCCGCGTGATCAGCAAGTACGGTTTGCCCTGCCGAGGCAGGTTGACGGAGTATCCGTTATCGGCTCTTAAAGTACGGGAGTAGAAGTAGCTGCTATAACTCCCGTTCCGCGGCGAATCTAGTGTTTCCCGGGTTAAAGGCTGACACTTGATGTGAGTGCAGATGGCTGTAGTCATGTCGACGTGCAGCAGTGAGCGGTGAGGCTGGGGTTTGCATTTTGGCTAAGGGCATTAGGCAGTGTCTTCCTGACGCCCGGGATCACTTCTTAGCGACTTAGTGAGTTGACGAAGGACGTCTGCCGCTCTCGTAGCATCGCCCTCGGTCCAGTCCAATAGATACTCCTGGAACATGGCTGACCGCTTGCCTTCCAGGTGCTCAAGCTTGTCCGCGCCCAGCGGTGTTAGGGCTACGACGTGGGCCCGGCGGTCATCAGGATCCTTCCTCCGGACCACCAAACCCTGTTCCTCCAACTCCGCGATTTGGCGGCTGAGAACTGGAGTACCAACACCAAGTCGCTCGGCGAGCCTGGTGGCCCGGCACTCCCCCTCATTTACGAGCCGAAGTACGAAGTGCAGTGCTGGGCCAATTCCTTCCCCTCGCGAGCTGGCGGAAGCGATGCAACGCACTGCCCGTTGGAGATCAAATATCTCGGACACCAGATTCGCTGCCGTGCCGGGGTTCAGTGTCATTTCGGTATTCCCGGAGGGCCGGGAAGAAGTCCGCGGACTCAATGGTTTAGTGTTTCGTGCTCAGCCGTTGAGTTGGAGGACCTGCTTGAAGAGTTCAGCGTGGTCTTCTGAAGCGGCCTTGGCTTCGCTGGTTTCTTCATGATCTGCTGTTGGGAGCTTATGCGGTCCCGCGAATCGATAAAGCCGCGGATACTACTTGCTGGATGGGTGCTGCGATGTCCACCACAACGCCAGCTTCGTCGGCCGCGAGTGGTTCCAGCGTGGCGAGCTGGGACTCAAGCAGCGCCGGCGGCATGAAATGCCCCGACCGGCCCTCAAGGCGCTGGCTGAGCACTTCCTTGCTGCCGTGCAGATGCAGGAAGACAGCGTCCGGAGCCTGCTGCCGGACGGCATCGCGGTAGCAGCGGCGCAGCGCGGAGCACGCCAGGACCATGCCGCCGTCGCCCGCGGTGGCCAACTGGGTGCCCACGGTGGCGAGCCACGGCCAGCGGTCCTCGTCCGTCAGTGGTACGCCGGCTGCCATCTTGGCGACGTTCTCCACCGGGTGGAGGGAATCGCCGTCAAGGAACGGGACGCCAAGCTCCCGTGCGACGAGGTCGCCGATGGTGGTCTTGCCGCAGCCGGAGACTCCCATCACGATGACGCGGAGCTTGGGCTGGCCGGTGTTGGGGTTGGAAGCGTTCACCAGTCGTGGACCGTTCCGTCGATGAGGCGGTTGTAGGGCAGGTAGGCCTGCTGGTAGGGGTAGGCCGCCGCGGCTTCCTCGTTGAATTCCACACCGATGCCGGGCTTGTCCCCGGGGTGCAGGTAGCCGTCCACGAAGGTCATGGACTGCTCGAAGACCTCGTTGGTCTTCTCCGAGTGCTGCATGTATTCCTGGATGCCGTAGTTGTGGATGGCCAGGCCCACGTGCAGCTGCGCGGCGAAGCCCACCGGGGAGATGTCGGTGGGGCCGTGGAAGCCGGACTTGATTTGGTACTGCGCGGCGAAGTCCATCACCTTCTTCAGGGGGGAGATCCCGCCGAAGTGGGTCGAGGCCGCGCGGACGTAGTCGATCAGTTGTTCCTTGATGAGGGTCTGGTAGTCCCAGACGGTGTTGAAGATTTCACCGATGGCCAGCGGGGTGGTGGTGTGCTGGCGGACCAGGCGCAGGCCCTCCTGATTTTCGGCCGGGGTGCAGTCCTCGAGCCAGAACAGGTCGTAGGGTTCTAGGGCCTTGCCGAGCTTGGCGGCCTGGATGGGCGTCATCCGGTGGTGGCCGTCGTGCAGCAGCGGGATCTCGGGGCCGAACTCGTTCCGGACGGCTTCGAACACGGTGGGCAGGTGCCGAAGGTAGGCGCGGGTGTCCCAGTCCTCCTCCAGCGGGAAAGTGCCCCGGCCGGCGGGTTCGTAATCGTAGCGTTCGCCGGAGGCCTGTGCCTGCGCGGCCACGCCGTAGACCGCTTTAATGCCGGGGACGGCGGTCTGGATGCGGATGGACTTGTACCCCAGTTCCAGGTGCTCGCGCACAGAATCAAAGAGGGAAGGTAGGTCCGCGCCGGAGGCATGGCCGTAGGCGCGCAGCCCGTTGCGGGACGCCCCGCCCAACAGCTGGTAGACCGGCATGCCGGCCATTTTGCCCTTGATGTCCCACAGCGCCATGTCGACGGCGGCGATCGCAGCCATCGTCACCGGTCCGCGGCGCCAGTAGGAGCTGCGGTAGAGGAACTGCCAGGTGTCCTCGATCCGGTGCGGGTCCTTGCCGATCAGCAGCTGCGCAACGTGTTCCTTTAGGTACGCGGCGACGGCGAGCTCCCGGCCGTTCAGGGTGGCGTCACCGATGCCGGTGACACCGTCCTCGGTGGTGATCCGGAGGGTCACGAAGTTCCGGGACGGACTGGTTACGAAGACGTCGGCGGCAATGATTTTCACAGCGAATCCTTTCGAGGGGAGGCAAGTGCCTCAGTTGAAGTGGAAGCGGGCTTGTCGAAGCTTTCCTGCAAGCTCTCGATGAGTTGGACCACGGCGTCGTTAGCGGCCAATGTGGGGTCCGCCAGGGCCAGCAGGGCACGGGTCCGGTTAGTGTCGGTGAGCAGGTTTGCGGCGTCCACGGCGTCAGCCAGCGGGTCTTGAAAGGATGTGCTTGCAGCGGTGTAGTCCATCCAGGCCGCGATCATGGACGCAGCGGCAGCACCGGACCTGCCGGCGGCGCGTTCCGCCTGGAGGGCCGGAACGGCGCGCATCCGCAGCTTGGTGCTGCCATCCATGGCGATCTGTGAGAGGTTGTGGGCAATCCTGGCGTTACTTAACCGCGCGAGCAACGCGGCACGGTAGGCGGGGATCTGCAGCTCCCCGGCGGGAAGGTTGGCCTCGGCCTCGTCCCAGAAAGCTTCCACCGCCTGGCGGCACACCGGGTCCGCCAGCGCCTCCGCTACTGTGCTGTGGCCGCGCAGTTGCCCGGCGTAGGCCAGCATGGAATGCGCGCCGTTGAGCAACCACAGTTTTCGGTTCTCATAGGGCTCGATGTCTGCCACGAAGAGGGCACCGGCGTCTTCCCAGCGGGGACGGCCGGCGGGAAACTGACCGCTCAGCACCCAGCTGGAGAAGGGTTCTGCCACTACGGGTGACGTATCGCGGTAGCCGCACGCGGCCTGGACGTCAGCCACATCCTCATCGGTGGTCCGCGGGGTGATGCGGTCAACGGAGGTGCTGACGAAGCTGACGTTGCTGTCGATCCAGGCGGCGAGCCCGGCATCCAGCGCACCGGCGAATCCGGCCACCGCCTGCCGTGCAACGGCGCCGTTATTGGAAAGGTTGTCGCAGCAGACCACGGCGATGGGCCCGGACCCGGCGTCGCGGCGGGCGGCGAGTGCCAGCACCAGCCTTCCCAGCGGCGTGGCCGCGGTTCCGTTGCCGGAACCCAGCAGCGCAAGGTCGGTGGCGACGTCGGGCGCTGCCGTGTCGAGCTTTCCGTCAGTGCCCAGGCCGTAGGCGGCCTCGGTGATGGTCAGCATGACCACGGCAGTGCCGGGCGCAGCGACGAGTTCGGCAAGCCGCTTTACGTCTGCGCCGTCCACCGCCTCGACGATGCTGCCAACCACCGTGAAGGAGTCGCCGGTCTCTGCCCGTTCCACCAGGGTGTACAGCCCGTCCTGGTCAGCCAGCGCGGCGGCGGCGTCGGGACGGCGGCCGGTGAAGGCGGCAATCCCCCACTCCGCGGCGTCCCCTGCCTGCTGGGTGTACCAGGCCTGGTGTGAACGATGGAAGGCCCCCAAGCCCAGGTGGACAATGCGGACCGGGGCTTTCGGGGCAGGGCGGAGTGCACGGCTCAGCCGCGGAAGTTCCGCGGCTGCAGCGGGCCGGGCAGGGGTTCGAAGTTCAGTGTTCACAGCTTGAACACCCGCCGGGGGGAGGCATCGACGATGTCGATAATGAGTTCGTGCGCGCGGTCCTCGCTGACCCGGTGTTCCGCTACGAGCCGGGCCAGGAACGATGCCTCGATCCGGCGGGAGGCGTCGTGCCGGGCCGGAATGGAGCAGAAGGCCCGGGTGTCGTCGATGAATCCGGAGGAACGCGAGAAGCCGGCCGTCTCGGTAACGGCGGAGCGGAACCGCAGCATCGCATCGGGGGCGTCCAGGAACCACCACGGCGCGCCCAGGTAGACGGACGGGTAGAACCCGGCCAACGGGGCGAGTTCGCGGGAGAACACGGTCTCGTCCAGCGTGAAGAGCACCAGGTGGAAGTCCTTCGCGGTGCCGAAGTCCTGCAGCACGGGGCGGATGGCCTCTGTGTAGTTGACCGCGAACGGAATGTCGTGCCCGGTGTCCGCGCCGAAGGCGTTGAACGTGGGCTCGTGGTGGTTGCGGTACGAACCTGGGTGGATGGTCATCACCAGGCCGTCCTCCACGGACATCCGGGCCATCTGGTACATCATGTGGGCTTCGAAGTCATTACGGTCCTGGGCGGTTGCCTTGCCGGAGCGGGCACGGTCGAACAGTTTCGCCGCAGCAGCAGGGTCCAGCTTGAGCGTCGCCGGGGTCAGCACGCCATGGTCCGCCGAGACGGCACCGTGCTCCACAAAATAGCGGCGCCGGTTTTCCAGCGCGGTGAGGTAGGCGCCATAGCCCGTGCCGCCGTCGCCCGCTGCCGCGATGAGCCGGTCCACGTTCTCCAACCACGACGGGTGGGCAATGTTCAGGTAGGCATCGGGGCGGAAGGTGGGCAGGACACGCCCATGAAAGCTCGGGTCCTGGGCGATGGCCTCGTGGCTTTCCAGCGTGTCCAAGGGATCATCCGTGGTGGCCAGGACTTCAATGTTGAAGTCCTTGAACAGCTCCCGCGGCCGGAAGCCCGGCTCCTGGAGCTTGGCGGCAAGGGCGTCATAACTGGCATCAGCCGACATCTCCCCCAGGTCTGTACCCAGCTTGAACACGGAATCGAGCTGGGTGCGCAGCCAGTAGCCCGAGGCCGTGCCTTCAAACAGCGGCCAGGATTCCACAAACGTCCGCCAGACCTCACGCGATGTGGGTGCCGACGTCGCTCCGTCGCGCAACCGGTCCATGGGGACCCCGCTGGCATGGATCAGCCGGGTGACGTAGTGGTCCGGACTGACCAGGAGGGCGGCAGGATCGGGGAACGGCGTGTTCTGCTCGATGACTGCGGCGTCAACGTGGCCGTGCGGGGAAATGATGGGCAGGTCCTGCACACGCTCCAGCAAGGAACGCGCGATGCTGCGCGTCCCGGGATCTGCGGGCAGGAGCCTGTCGGGGTGGGCGGCAATCGACTGTGACATTTCGTCAGCTCACTCAGCTCTCATTGCTTGAAGAACCCTAACCTCAGGAAAGTAACTACGGGTCGCAGAGACGTCTACAGGTTGGTCACCAAGAACCGTAAAGGAGCCATGAGCCCGGAGGTCGTCTGAGGCTGAGCCCACCCAAACTGAAACCTCTCCTGGCTCGACGACGAATCGGCCGTCGTGAGCAGTATGTCCCAGCTGCGAGCCCCGGACTTTATAACTGACTTCTGCCTCGTCGCCGCTTTCAAGTTCTATTCGCGCGAATCCTGCCAACTGTTGTGCAGGCCGGGTGATTCCCGTTCCCAGCAGGCCGACGTACAGCTGGGAAACTTCTGCACTGCGGATCGTTCCTATGTTCCTGACAGGGACAGTTATCGTAACTTCCTGCTCTGCAGTGATGGCCGCCGGCTCAATCCGCAGTTCACCGTATTCGAACTCCGAGTAGCTCAGCCCGTGCCCGAAAGCATACAGGGGGGTGCTTGGCATGTCGGCGTAGGCCTTGGCCATGTCGATACTTTCGCGACGGTAGCCACTGCCTCTTTTCTGCGCCTGATAGATCGGTACCTGCCCTGAGTGCCGGGGAATCGAAAATGGCAGCTTCCCTGAAGGAGCAGCAAGGCCAAAGAGTACGCGGGCGAGGGCCGTGGCGCCTTCCGGCCCTGGATAGTAGGCGGTCACCAGGGCGGGCAGGGCCTCATCCACGCCGGAGAGCCCGTAGGGGCGCCCCATATAGAGGACCGCTGCGGTAGGCTTCCCGACTGCGGTCACTTCCTTTACAAGCTGTACCTGCCGTGCGGGCAGGTCGATATTGGCGGAGTCCGTGCCCTCACCTTCCGTGGTTGTTCCGGAGAAAGCGCCCGCCCTGCCGCCAATGGCGAGGATGACCACGTCAGCTGTCGAGGCGGCAGCCACCGCCGCCTCAATGTCATGCGGATCTGAATCAAGAACACCTGTACCGGAAACGGCGACGACCTCCGCTTCTGGCATAAGCTGCCTCACTGCCTCAGCCAGGCTCTGGCTCCCATACTCTTCGCGAACAACCTTCTCCAGATCGAGGTTCTCCATGGCACTGACGCGCTCCTCGGCAGCTTTTCTCATTGCCTCGGGCATGCCATCGAGCGCCCCTTCCATCCCGACCATCCGTGACCGGCCGGTCATCATCCCCTTGATCATTTCCAAAGCCGTGGGATACGTGTAATTGGCGAAGTTGACCATCACAGAGTCCGCGTGCGGGCCAATGACCGCGATGCGGCGAACACCGCGGTCAAACGGCAACAGATTGTTTTCGTTCTTCAACAGGGTTACGGATTGGGCGGCCAGTTCCTCCGACAATTCACGGCCCTCCTTAGCCACCGCCCTCAGCCGGATTGGATCCTCATTCACAAAAGGATCCTCGAACAGTCCGAGTTCGAATTTATGGGTAAGAACCCTCAGAACAGCCCGGTCGACCAAAGTTTCATCGACCATCCCCTTTTCCACGGCCGCAGCCAGTGCCGGTCCGTAGCCGTAAGCACTCGGCAGTTCGACATCCAGGCCTGCGGTCAGTGACATCGCACCCGCCTCCTCCGGAGTTCGGGCCACCCGCTGCCGTTCAACCAGATACTGAATGGTGCGGTAATCAGCCACCACGGTCCCTTCAAAACCCAGCTTCTTTCGAAGCAGGTCCGTGAGCACGGCCGACGATGCTGCTACCGGAACACCATCAATCTCGGAATAGCTGTTCATGACGCTGCGAAGGCCAGCCAGGCGGATGGCAGCTTCAAAGGGCGTTGCGTAGACGTCGTAAAGTTCCCGCATGCCAAGTTGCGTGGCAGCAAGGTTCTGGCCTGCCTCCGTCATCGCATACCCCAGGAAATGTTTGGCTGTGGCCAGAACACCTTGGCGGAGATCCTCCCCCTGCAGGCCCTGCACAAAAGCCACGCCCATCGCCGAGACGAGCAGGACTTCTTCGCCATACGTTTCATGCACCCGGCCCCAGCGGGCGTCCCGCGCTACGTCCAGAACGGGTGCCAACCCCTGACGGATACCGAGTGACAGCATCTGCCGCCTGGTCAACTCTGCCATTTCACGGACTTTGGCCGGATTCCAGGTCGCAGCCAGACCGATAGCCGTAGGGAAAGAGGAGTGGCCTTCTGCAACAACACCATTGAGCGCTTCGTTGTGGAGGATGGCGGGAATTGCCAGGCGGGTGGAGTCGCGCAAAAACGACTGGATGTCATTGTTCATCTTGGCCAAACGCTCAGGTCCACCGCCTGCCATGCCTACACCGGAGATGTGGCCGATGCCCTGGCTGAGGTGCCGGCTCAGTTGCTCTTTGGCAATTCCGTCGGCTCCGAGAAGCGGCTGCGGCAGGATTCCTACGAGCTGCATGGATTTCTCCGCCAGAGTCATGCGGCCCAACAGATCCGCCGCGCGGTCGGCTACAGGGAGAGAGGGGTTCTGGTAAGTCATCGGGGACCTTTCGTTTGGCTCGCATATCCTCAGCGCGGCCATCAACGGGACCCGCCACCGAATATAGTATTGCGTTTCGAATTTCATCGTAGCATCTTATTGGCAATCGGTTTCCAGTTTCGCGGCCCTAATTTTGTCCCGCTTCTACAGGAGCCCTCCGGTCCCGCTCGCACGCCATGGGTGCCCGCGGGATGCCCGAGACGGTGAACCTGCCCGCAGTCGATGAACATCCCCAGGTAGGCACAAATCGCACTGCCTCAGGCGCAGCCGTCACAGGGCACGGCAGGAGCGCCCGAAGAGGGCGCCCTGACGTGGCTGGAGTTTCATCATGCCGTTCCCGAAAGCAGGGGCACGCCTTAGTGCACCGGGGCTGAACCAGGGCCCTGCACGCTGCGTCGAATTCGGTTGCTACAAACGAGAAGCCAGTCCCCTGGGTTGGTTCCCTCCCATTTCAGCCGGCTTGGCGGGCCATGTGGCGGGCCCCGCGGAGACCGAACACGACGGCGGGTCCGATGGTGGAGCCCGGGCCGGGGTACGTCCGCCCCATGACAGAGGCGGAGTTGTTGCCAGCGGAGTAGAGACCCTTAATGACCGTGCCGTCTTCGCGCAACGCGCGTGCATCACCGTCGGTGACAACGCCACCCTTGGTGCCGAGGTCTCCGATCACCACTTTGAAGGCGGTGAAAGGGCCCTTTTCGAGCGGGCCGAGGCAGGGGTTCGGATGAACTGTAGGGTCGCCATAGTAGCGGTCGTAGGCCGAGTTACCGCGGCCGAAGTCACCGTCAACACCGGCGCGAGCAAAGCCGTTAAACCGGTGAATGCTCGCCTCCAATCGAGTTGGATCCATGTCGAGCTTGGCGGCGAGCCCGGTGATTGTGTCCGCCTTGACCATGATCCCTGCATCCTTCATGGCCTTGTTGTTCTTCGGCTCGATCGCGAAAGTGCGCAGGTAGCGCCGGGCATGCCGCACATCGCCGACCAGCCAGTACGGGCCGTCCTTGTCGTGCACGAGCATGTGGTGTCCGAGGTCGACGTAGGACTCGGACTCGTTCACGAACCGGTCACCCCTGGCATCGAGGATGACTGAGTAAGGCAGTGCACGTTCACCGACTATGAAGGCGGGGCCGTGGCCGGGCGCTGCGGCGATTGATCCGCCCCACCATGCGTCGTCCATGAGCTCAAGTGCTGCGCCGTTGTCCTGCGCGATTTCGATGGGGCGCCCCAGGTTGCCGGGAGCGCCCGATGGGGCGCCGTCGATCCCGTGGTGCTTTTGGCGGAGGTCCTTATTGTGGTCAAAGCCACCGCCGGCCAGCATCACGCCGCGTGTAGCGCCGATGGTCAGGGGCTTGCCGTCCCGGGTGATCCGCACCCCTGCGACACGGCCGTCCTCGACGATGAGTTCCTGCAGCGGGGCATTCAGCCACAGGTCGGTACCTTGCTTCTGCACAACGACGTCAAGGAACGCACCAGCGAATCCTGCGCCGATGCCGGCAAGCTTTTTGCCGGTGGCCAGGCCGCCGAGGGCGCGGAAGACGAGCTGCGCCCCGCGGATGAAGCCGGAGGGTGTGGACCAGGCACGGCCCAGGAGCCATATGTCGTCGGTTTTAATCGGCAGCGCGGCGGGCGCCTGGCAGGTTTTCCACCAGTGGCCGATCTTTTTGATGTCGAACGGCTTCACCTCCAGGCCACGGCCGACCTTGCCGCCCGGGAGCTCGGGGTAGTAGTCGGGGTAGTCCGCCGCACGTTCGAACCTCACCCCGTACTTCTCCGCCGTGGTGACGAAGTCGGCGACGCCGTCGACGAACGCCTCCTTCCGGAGCCGTGTGGTGGCGCGCCCCTCCTCGCCGACCGTCGTCTCGAGGTAGGTCAGCGCCTCGTCGCGGGAGTCGCCGGCATGGTCCCGCTGCATGAGCGGGTTGTTCGGCAGCCACATGCCGCCCCCGGACATGGCCGTGTTGCCACCCCACTTGCCGGTGCTCTCCAGCAGGAGGACCCGCAGGCCCTCGTCCGCGGCACCCATTGCTGTCGCCAGTCCTGCGGCACCCGTGCCGACGATAATGACGTCATAGCTGTGGTCAAAAAGCGTTGACTCCGACATGCTTCTGCTCCTTCACTTGCTGGGCGCCGGTCTCGACTTGGGACTGGCTTTGGACACGGACGACGACGGAACCTCCCGCCGTCGTGCGCTTCAGTTCATTACAGGGCTGACCAGCCGCCGTCGGAGGCGAGGATGGCGCCGTTGACGTTGGTGCCGTCGTCGCTGAGCAGGAAGGTGATCGAGGCAGCCAACTGCGCGGCAGTGGCGGGGGTGGGGATGTTGGCCTGCATGAGCGGACCGAGGCGTTCGGCGGCCATCCGGGAACCAAAGTTCGCCACGATGCCGGTGATGGTGGGTCCGGGTGCCACTGCGTTGAAGCGGAGCCCCTTCGGGCCATAGATCACGGCAGAGTTCTTGGTAAGGCCAACGACAGCATGCTTGGAGGCAGTGTAGGCGGCGCCGGCGGCCGAGCCGCGGATGCCGGCCTCCGAAGAGACGTTCACCACAGAGCCCGAGCCTGCCTCAAGCATCAGCGGTGTCACCGCGCGGGTGAGGCGCATCAGGGCCGTGACGTTGATGCGGAAGACACGGTCCCAGAGTTCGTCATCCACCTCATGGATGGGGGCAAAGTTGTCCATGATCCCGGCCACGTTGGCCAGGGCATCCACTCGTCCTCCGGCGGCAGCAACGACGGCGGCAACGGTTTCCTCGGTGGAAATGTCACCGGCCACGGGCGTAAGGTCCAGGCCGCTGTTCTCTTCAACCAGTGCATCCAGGCGTTCCTTGCTGATGTCCGCGGCGATGACCCTGCCGCCCTCCTTCGCGACGCGCAGGGCAGTTGCCTGCCCGATCCCGGAGGCTGCACCGGTGACAATGACGGTTTTCCCTGCAAAACGGTTGCTGGTGATGGCTTCTTGCCACGTGACTTCGTTGCCCATGATGTCCTTCCAGACGGCTGATGTTGTGGATTTCGGCGATAGCCCGTGCAACCCACCTTATGACACGCTGTGTCACTATGGAAGGGTGAATACTGGTGGGATGCATTCGGATAACCTGATCACCCCCTCTCGCCCCCCGGGGCGGCCGGTGAGCGTTGATCCGGACGCTGTAGCAGCCCTTGCCCTGAAAATGTTTTCTGAACGCGGGTATGAGCAAACCTCCATGGAAGACATCGCCCGTGAGGCCGGGGTGGGGCGAAAAACCCTCTACCGCCATTTCGCGAACAAGGCGGAGTTGGTGTGGGGCGGAATGGGACCGGCGATCCAAGCCTCCGCACCCCTAATGGCTGCGTCTCCAGCCCCTAACATGACAGCCGAAGAGATCCTGGGGGGTCTTCGTGATGCGCTGATTGCCGGCGTGGACGCCCTTCCCGACCTAGCCGTCACGCGAGGACGGCTGCGGCTGATCTCGGAGCATCCGGAACTGATGAGCCGAAGCTACGAATTCCTCGCGGCACAACGCGACAGGACGCGCTCCTATCTGACCGCCCGCGGCATTCCGGAAACTACAGCACGATATTTGTGCGCCGCACTTATAGGCGCCTCATTTGAAGCCTGGCTGCAATGGGCCGCCGGCGACGATCCCGTACCTACAACCCATCTCCAGGCAGCACTGTCAGTCCTGCATCTGGACCCGGCCTGACTCATTCTCTCGGCCCAATCCCCCGCCTTCGAGCCGGGTTCCGAAGTCGAACCCGCATCCAGTGCCCCCTCATCACCCGCTCCACGGCTGACGCATGTACGCACTGACACTGGGTCCGGAACGAAAGCATGGCCGCAGGTACCAGAGCCGCACTTCCCCTTGAGCAAGCCGTTCAGTCGCCTCCAAAAAAAATTACAGCAATCGGTTGTCAGCACCCCGAAAGGATGTTTCACTAGTTCCAGTACGAAATTAGAAATACGTTACTAATTTCCGCGAGGCCCACTGCAGGCTGACACTTTGCGGTGCAGGCAACTCATTCCATGACCAAAGGAGTTCTTGTGAACACCCGTGTGATCCGACCTCGATTCCGTTCCGGGATCGCTACTTCAGTTGCAGCAGCTGTTTTGCTGGCGATGACTGCCTGCTCTGGCAGTCCCGCCCAGGAAGAGGCCGATTCCGGTTCGACCGGCGCCAACTCCAATGCCACTATGGCTCTGGCAGTCGCTGCGGCTCCGGCTTCTCTTGATCCCGCCCAGCTCCAGGAGGGTCAGCAGACCTATGTCTGGGGGTCAGTTTTTGACACGCTCCTTTACGTTGACAACGCGGGCAAACTTCAGCCCAACGCCGCGGAAAGCTGGAAGCTTTCCGAGGACGGCCTGACATTGTCCCTGACCTTGCGGGACGGGCTGACGTTCAGCAACGGTGATGCCGTGACCGCTAAAGACGTCGCGGGGACATTGGAGCGGACCCGGACCACGCCTGGCCAGCAGCAGGGCAAGCTGGCTTCCGTCGAGTCCATTGAAGCCCCGGACGAGAAGACCGTCGTCCTTAAGTTAAAGCAGCAGGACCCCTCGCTTCTTCACAACATGGCGCTGGCCGCGGGCGTCATCGGTGACCCCGAGACCCTCGACGACAAGACCAGCGCATTGAACCCGACGGGATCGGGCCCGTACACGCTTGATCAGAGCGCAACTGTCGCAGGCACCACCTACGTTTTGAACCGCCGCGACGACTACTGGAACGCCAAGGCGTACCCCTTCAAGACCCTGACTGTCCGGGTCATCCAGGACCGCACCGCTGTTTTCAACGCCTTGCAGGCCGGGGAACTTGATGCCGGAAACGTTGAAGCCCAGCAGGTCCAGCAGATTGAAGCCGCGGGCTTCAAAACCAAAAAGGTGGAAGCCACTGCGGTAGCCAACCTCGTTCTTGCTGACCGCGAGGGCACCATTTTGGAGCCCCTGGCCGACGAACGCGTGCGAAAAGCCATCAACATGGCTTTTGATCGGGAGAAGCTGGTCCAGCAGGTCCTGCGCGGATCCGGCAAGGCAACAGTGCAAATCTTCAACCCGAAGGGTGTAGCCTATGACGCCTCGCTGGAGGACACCTACAAGTTCGATCCGGCAGGTGCTAAGAAGCTGCTTGCGGAGGCGGGATACGCGGACGGGTTCGAAGTCACCATGCCGAGTACCGTGATTTCGAAGTCCTTCGAACCCCTTATCACTCAGCCGCTGGCTGACATTGGCATCAAGGTGAACTGGGAGCCGGTTCCGCCGCAGAATGCCGCCGCAGCTGTTTCCTCGAAGAAGTACCCGATGGTGTTCTTCATTGACGGACTCAACGTGGCACCGCGGGAACTTCAGAACAACTTTGGTGAGAACGGGTTCCTCAACCCCTTCGGCACCGAAGACCCCGAACTGACGGAGCTCATTTCCCAGGTCTCCCTTGAGTCCGATGAAGCCAAGGCCGCAGAGCTCTATAAGAAAATCAACGCACACATCGTAGAGAATGCCTTGACCTCGCCATTGTTCTACCTCGGCACCATCTGGGCGACCAAGGATGGCATCGAGTACCTCGGTGATGGCTCAAACACCATGAGCACTATCCGGGCGTTCGACACCACGAAGTGATAACGGAGAGCCCCGGGCGTAGTCGTCCGGGGCTCTTCTCCCCTGCTTACTCCTTTGAAGGACCGTCATGACCACCTATATTCTGCGTCGGCTTGGGACAGGACTCCTGCTCGCAATGCTGGTGACGCTGATCACCTTTTTCCTGCTTAGCCTCTCATTCGACGCGGTCGTCCGTGCCCGACTCGGAAGCGTCGCCACCCCCGAGTCCGTGGCTGCAATGACGGCCGAACTAGGCTTCGACCGTCCGGTACTGGTCCAGTACTTTGAATGGCTCGGCGGAGTTCTACGCGGTGACTTTGGTACATCGTTGTTCACCAGCGAACCCGTCGGTCCAGCGGTTGCTTCGCGGCTGGCCGTCACGTTGTCCATCGTGCTCGTGGCCCTGGCTATCACCGTCTTGATCAGTGTCACTCTCGGAGTCGTCGCAGCTACCCGAGGCGGCCTGGTGGACCGCCTGGCGCAGGCAGCGTCCCTGGTGGGTTACATCATTCCGGGTCTGCTCATTGCGATTGTGCTGGTTGTGGTTTTCGCTATCAACCTCCGAATGTTGCCTGCGACCGGGTATACCCCCTTCGATGTGAATCCGGGCAGATGGGCTGCCACCATCACCATTCCCGTCATCGTGCTCGTCATCGGCGGCGCCGCGAATATCACGGCCCAGGTCCGCGGCACGATGATCGACGAGTTGCGAAAGGACTATGTCCGGACCCTGCGTACCCGGGGAATCTCCACGCGGTCCATCGTTCTCAAGCATGCCCTGCGCAACGCCGCCGGGCCTGCTTTGACCGTGCTGTCCTTCGAGTTCATCGCCATGCTCGGTGGGGCGCTGATCATTGAGAAGGTATTCGCGCTGCCCGGGTTTGGCACGTTTGCGTTCAATTCCTCCTTGCAGGGGGACATCACCGTGATTATGGGCATCACGCTGTTCAGCGTTTTGCTCGTGGTCTGCATCAATCTCCTAGTCGACCTTGTGAACGGGTGGCTCAATCCGAAAGCGAGAATCTTTTGAGCGTCGAAGAACTCATCGTCGAACCGGTCCATACAGCTGCCCCCCGTAAGTCAGCCTGGCGGAAACTGCTCAAGGACCCCCAGGCTGTCATCACAGCAGGTCTGCTGCTGGTCATCACCCTGCTCGGAATCCTGACCCCGCTCCTGACCCAGCATGGGCCCAACGAGGCTTCGCTGGATGCCATCAACGCCCCCATGGGGACTGCCGGATACCCGTTGGGCGGGGACCAGAATGGGCAGGACATCTTTACGCGCCTGCTCCACTCCATCAACACCAGCATGATCTCCGGGCTGATCGGAACGAGCGTTGCCCTCGCAATCGGCGTGACCTTCGGTTTGATCGGTGGCTACTACGGGCGCAAGCTCCAAGGCGTCACCGAGTGGGTCTTCAGCCTCATCATGACGTTCCCCGGCATCCTCTTGCTGATCATTCTCATGCCTGTCACCAAAGGCGACTACCGCTCCACAATGCTCATTTACGGTGTCCTGCTGTCCCCCGGAATTTACCGGATCGTCAGGAACCAGGTCGTGGGGGTCAAGAACGAACTGTTTGTAGACGCTGCCAAGGTATCGGGCCTTTCAGATCTTAGAATCCTTGGCCGTCATGTCCTCTTCGTTGTCCGCGGACCCATCATTATCGCCGCAGCTTTCCTGGCCGGCTCAGCCATCACGTTGCAGTCGGGCCTGGCGTTCCTTGGCGTCGGTTCCAACACCATCCCAAGCTTTGGTGCGATGATCGCGGACGGATTCCTGAACCTGTATGAAGAGCCCACCCAGTTCCTCTGGCCAAGCCTGCTTCTGGGCGTGATCACCGCGTCAATGGTGCTGCTCGGGAACGCACTGCGTGACGCCTTCGAAGGCGTCCGGCCCAAAGCCGCAAAGCGTCTGACGGCGAAGGTCCAGGCAACACCATCGGTGCAGCAGGAGGCGGCCATCGACGAACCCCTGCTGCTGACCGTCAGGGACCTCGCAATCGCTTATCCCACACCTACAGGGGAACTCCGCGAAGTGGTCAACGGCGTTAACCTGGAGTTGGCTGCCGGCCAGACCTTGGGTTTGGTTGGTGAGTCCGGCTCAGGAAAGACGCAGACAGCCTTTGCCGTCCTCGGCGTCCTGCCTCCTGAGGCCGTTATCACCCGCGGATCAATAAAGTTGGATGGCCGTGAGCTTCTTGGCCTCAGCGAAGGGGAACTTCGCTCCCTCCGTGGTCGGTCCATCGCCTACATTCCCCAGGAACCGATGTCGAACCTGGATCCGTCCTTTTCGGTGGGGGCCCAGCTGGTCGAAGGTATCCGTGCATCCTCTGAGATGTCGGCCAAGGAAGCGAAGGAACGCGTGTTCGCGCTCCTGAAGCGTGTCGGCATCACGGACCCTGATCGGACCTTTCATTCCTACCCGCATCAGATTTCCGGAGGTATGGCCCAGCGGGTTCTGATTGCCGGAGCCGTGGCAAGCCGGCCGAAGCTGCTCATCGCCGACGAACCGACCACCGCTCTTGACGTCACCGTTCAGGCCGAAATCCTGGACCTCCTGCGTGACCTGCAGGCAGAACTGAACATGGCTGTACTCCTGGTCACTCACAATTTCGGTGTTGTAGCGGACATTTGTGACCGAATTGCGGTGATGCAGTACGGACAGATTGTGGAATCGGGAACTGCATTGGATATCTTCCACAATCCTCAGCACGCCTACACCACCATGCTTCTAGACTCCATTCTCGACGAGACCACGGTGCGTAAGGATGGCCCCATGGCCTTCCACAACCCGGTCGGAAAGCAGCACTGATGAGCACCCTGCTCGATGTAAACCAGCTGAGGGTTGCCTACCCGGGGCGCGGTTTCCGCGCCAAGCCACATGAGGTCCTGCACGGGGTTTCCCTGACGATCGGCGAAGGTGAGACTCTTGGCGTCGTTGGTGAATCCGGTTCAGGAAAAACCACCATCGGCCGCGCAGTACTGGGACTGGTCAAACCCAGCGGCGGCAAGATCACCTTCAGGGACCGGGACATCACCCATGTCAGCCCCAAGGAGCGCCGGGAGCTGTCCAAGGACATACAGGTAGTCTTCCAGGACCCCTACACCTCCCTTAACCCGTCCATGACCATCGGCGACATCCTCAGCGAGCCGCTCATTATTCAGGGCCGTACCCGGGTTGATGCGAGGACGCGTGTCAGGCTGCTCCTTGACCAGGTGGGGCTGCCAGCTGATGCCATCGAACGGCTCCCACGTGAGTTCAGCGGTGGCCAGCGCCAACGGGTTGCAATTGCCCGCGCCCTGGCGCCGGAGCCCAAGCTCATTGTATGCGACGAGCCGGTTTCAGCGCTTGACCTCTCCACCCAGGCGCGGGTCCTGGACCTTTTTATCGATATTCAGCGTCAAACCGGGGTGGCCTACCTGTTCGTCTCCCATGACCTTGCCGTGGTGAGGCATGTCAGTCACAGGGTCAGCGTCGTCTATAAGGGAGATATCGTCGAGACCGGGTCAGCTGAAGTGGTGACATCGGACCCTGAGCACCCCTACACACAGCGGCTCTTGCTCGCTGCTCCGATTGCCGATCCTGTGGCTCAGGAGAAAAGACGGGCTGAACGGCGCCGGCTCCTGGAGCTCCACCGCGAACAGGACCTGCAGGCAGGTGTTGTCCGCGCATGACCACAGAGCCGATTCTTCCCGGCTTCCACCCGGACCCGTCCATCTGCAGGCTAGGCGACGACTACTTTCTGGTGAACTCCAGCTTTGAATATTTTCCAGGCGTGCCCATCTTCCACAGCAAGAATCTGCTCGACTGGACGCAGATCGGCAACGTTCTGGATCGGGAGACCCAGCTGAATGTGCGCCCGGGCATCACGGGCGCCGGGGGAGGCATCTACGCACCAACGCTCCGGTACCACGACGGCGAGTTCTGGCTGGCCACAACCAACATCACGGACATCCGCCGCGGGCACCTTATTGTCCGCGCCAAGGACCCGGCGGGTCCATGGACTGAACCGGTATACACCACCGGCGCCGTGGGGGTTGATCCCGATTTGTCCTGGGACGGCGAGGGAACCTGCCACCTCACCTGGTCACACCCCATGGCCGGCATCTTCCATGCAACCGTAGACCCGGCCACCGGTGAGCTCCAGTCGACTCCACACGAATTGTGGAAAGGTACCGGCCTTGCCCATCCCGAGGGGCCGCACCTTTTCCAACGCAACGGCTGGTGGTACCTACTGGTCGCTGAAGGCGGCACCCACCACGGGCATTCGGTCTCAATCGCCCGCTCCCGCACCATCGAAGGCCCGTTCCAAGGACATCCGCAGAACCCAATTTTTTCTCATCGGAGCACCCCGCACGCTATTCAAAACACCGGCCACGCGGACCTGGTTGAGCGCACCGATGGCACTTGGGCGATGGTTTACCTAGGCGTGCGTCCGCGCGGTTCGTTCCCGAAATACCACGTCAATGGGCGGGAAACTTTTCTTGCCGGTGTGGACTGGGTGGAGGACTGGCCCGTGGTGAGGCCTGAAGCATTTGACCCACCGAGAGTCGAAACGTCGTTTCGCGACAATTTCTCCACGAATGAATTGCACCCTCGATGGATTTCTCCAGGTGTCAATCCTCGTTCTTTCACTACCCGGGACGGCGAATCCGGGCTGATTCTCTCCGAGGGCCGAGGGGTTGAGGAGACAGAGGCGGTCAAACTGCTGGCTGTAAGAGCCCGCGATCCGGAATGGACCGCCGTTGCGACAATTCCTGACGGTGATGCCGCCCTCGTGGTGCGCATCGATGATCAACATTGGGCCGGCGTTGAAAGATGCGGAAATCACCTAAAGGTGCGTCTGGTAGTGGGGCCACTCGATCAGGAACTGGCTGTCCAGGACGGCGTCTTTCCTGAGTCGCCGCTCGCCATCCGGTCCGTGGGACCGGAGGCCGGGCACCGGTTCCGCAGCGGCCCGGACACACTCGAGCTGGGGTACCTCAGAAACAACCAATTCTGCCGGCTTGCAAGTGTTGACGGCCGCTATCTCTCAACAGAGGTCGCCGGCGGCTTCACCGGGCGGGTCATCGGCGTTGAGGCGCTGGGTTCGCCCGCAAAAATCAGCAGCTTCGAGTATCAGGGGTTTCCCGCATCGGAAATCCGCGAAACCAGCCTTGAAACAACCGCAGCAACACCTTAGTCAATGCCAGGAATGAACGAACGGAGGAACAGGCGCACATGTCGTTTAATCCGTTCCGTGTCCCGGTCATACAGCCATTGAATTTGCAGTCCGTCAGTCAATGCAACGAACATAGCCGCCAGGTCTTCGGGGGCGATGTCGCTTTTCAGCTCACCACGTTCTGCCAATGCCGCGAACGCTCGGGTGTAGAGGCCTATGGAGCTGGCATAGCGTTGCCGATAGTAGTCATGGGCTGGATGGTCAGGAGAAGTGGCCTCCGTGGAGAGCGTACTGTGCAACTCGATCAGACCCGGCTGCAGGTCATTTGCAGCTACGGTCTTCAGCATTGCCTTTATGGCCGCGGTACTTGCCGGTACCGTCAGCACGTCCACCCCGCGCTCCAGAAAGAATTCCTTCCTTTTCTGGTCCCTGAGCTTCAGAACCCCGGAGAGCAGCTCGTCCTTATTGGCGAAGTGATGGAGGAGCCCGGTATGACTTATGCCGGCGCGCTGCGCCACTTCTTTCATGGTCAGGTTGTGGAAGCCCGTCTGCCCAAAGAGCTCGATGCACGTTTCAAGAATGCGCGACTGCAGAGCTGCGGTCTTCGCATACGGTCCGCGTTGTTTGGCCGTGGCCGTGGGCATGGTGATTCCTATCGTCGCCGTTTCTAACACCAAAATAGCATCAGGATTGAAATTTCAGTGGTACGCACTCGGTGGGATTGACAAACAAGCAACATCAAACGAAGCCGTTGCCTGGGGGCCGGCAAGGGAGGAAATGATGTGCACCAAAGAAAGCCCTGTAAAGAGTCCGGGCCAGCTGGATGGCTACTGGCAGCCCGTCGATGATTGGACACAGCTCCAGGACCGGTTCGTGGAAATCCACCGACGTGGCACCATCCTTGACCGCGGCCTAGTTGATGCCGTGACGAATGACGGCTCCATTCTGTGGCTCGCCCACGACGGGGCAGCCACCCGGCGTTTGATCCTTAAGCAGGATGGCGTTAACGCAAAGCTCCATGGGCCAGGGAGACTTTCGGGTGAGTGAAAAGATTGCGGCCGGTGAGAAGGCAATACGTCCCGCCCGTAAAGCCCAGCCCACAATTTACGACATCGCCCGCGCGACGGGCGTCAATCCGTCCACAGTGTCCAGAGCGTTAAGCAATCCTGGTCGGGTCAATGCCAAGACGGCTCAACGCATCAGGGATGCGGCGACCGCCATGGATTACAGGATCAATCCGATGGCCAGGGCGCTGCCCACGGGGATGACCAATACGGTAGGCCTCGTTATGTCCGACATTACGAATCCTGTCTACTTTGACCTTATTCGAGGCGCGGGGCGTGCCACAGAAGCCGAAGGCTACACCCTTGTCCTCGCCGAGTCGCAGGAATCCCCGGAGTTGGAAGCGCAAACCGTCCAGCGGCTTCTGGCCTCCGTTGACGGGCTGGTTCTGGTGGGTACCCGATTGCCGGAGAGCGATATCCGTGCCTCCGCAGGCCGCAAACCCGTCGTCCTGGTTAACCGTGCGGTGCCCGGGCTGCCCAGTGTCATTCCCGACGTTGTCCCGGGAATCAAACACGCGCTTGACCATCTTCACGGACTCGGCCATCGTTCTGTCGCCTTCCTGTCAGGCCCGGCCAACTCCTGGATGAACTCGCTGCGCTGGGAAGTGATCCTTGAAGAAGCCCTGGGCCGAGGCATGTCGATTGTTGAGATAGGTCCAGGCCAGCCCACTGTGGAAGGTGGCCACAAGGGACTGCGCCGAATCCGGGCAGCCGGCGCCACAGCGGTCCTTGCCTATAATGACCTTATGGCTCTTGGTCTGCTCACAGCCTGCCAGGAAGCGAACATCGCAGTACCGGAAGAGCTAAGCATCGTTGGATTCGATGACATCTTCGGTTCCGCGTTCACTTCTCCCCAATTGACCACAATCCGCACGCCTCTCGGCACAGCCGGCGAATACGCGGTCCGTCGCCTCGTAGAGAGCGTGCGGGGTAATGAGGAGCCTGCGCCCGTGGAACTGATGACGGAACTCGTGGCTCGCGGATCAACAGGCCGGATCCCGCCAGGGGCAAGGACCTAGCCCGGGGCTGGAGTGCTGCTTTGTTCTGGTTTAGGGGAGTCGGGGCGCCGGCATGAACGGCAACCGGTGAGTTGGTGGGTCCCGTGCTGTCAGCTATTAGTTTCGCGGACGCCGAGCACTGTTATCAGTCCGCCGACAAGGGCAAGGGCACCGGCGGCCAGGAACAGTAAGGTGTAATTCCTGTCGGTCCCCGTCGCCCCAATGGAGAGCAGGACGGGGGCCAGCCCGGGGGCCAGCGCGGCTGGAATCTTCTGTGAGAAGCTCGTTATCGCCATGAACTTTCCTGCTTGTGTTTCCCGGTGTGGGAGGACATCAAGGACGAGTGCCTGTCCTACCGAGATGAAGACTGCAATGCCCAGGGATGAGATCAAGGATCCTGCGATAAGGGTGATGAAGTCGTGCGAGAAGGCCGACACCACCGTGCCTGCCGCGTAAATTACGGCACCCACCAGAATAAAGGGTTGGCGGCGGTTGGCACGGTCGGAGAACCACCCGCCGCCTAATGCGCCGGCGGTCGAGCTGACGATGCTTGCAGCTGAGATCACCGCGATGACAGTCGTGACCTCCGCGACGCTGATGCCCAGCCGTTGGGCGTAGAAGAAAGTGGCGTAGCTGGTGGTGAAGGTCAGTCCGAGGAAGAACACGAAACGCCCCGCCCATGTCCAGGCAAACGCCGGATGCTCCTTGGGGTTGAAAACGAAACTTCTGAACACGCTTCCAATTGAAAGTGGGCCGGCTGAGGCGGCGCCGCGGGTGTCCTTTTCCGGAGCAAGGACGACGAAGGCGCCGACCAGAAGTGTTCCGATGGCAGCCGGGAGCAGGAACACCCATAATGCGTCAGCAGTAACCCGTCCGACGAGGATGATTCCGATGACAGGGGAAATCTGCATCGTTAGGCCCGTCAGGCCGGACACCTTGCCCCGCTGGACCCCAGGCAGGTTGTCAGCCTGGTAATTGCCTATGGACCCCACAGCTGTACCCCATCCGACTGTGGACAGGACCCAACCGGCACCAAGTACAACAACGTTCGGAGCGAACGCCATGAGCGGTATCGCGGCCAGCCCAAGTACTGTACCGATCACGGTAAACGGCCGTCGCCTGCCCCATCGGGACCGCATTCTGTCACTGAGGATGCCTGTGAGTGGTGCAGCGATCAGGGAGCACAGCGAACCAATGCCGAGCATGTATCCCAGGAACTCTTCCCGTCCCGGGGCAAGTTCGTTGAGCCTGAGGGCCAGGGAAAAGGCCATCGGCACGATCATCGCCATGCCACCGCCGAAGGTGGCCAGGACGAGCAAGGTCACCGTCGCCCGGCTTACAGGCTTCTGCGGATTTCCGGCAATGTCAGGTGTCGGTGCATCGGTGTCGGGAGGCGACGGCAACGCGACGTTCGATTTCGGAATCCGCCCTATTTCGGTCTCGAACGGCTCCGAACCTCCTGCCGCTTCCTCCTTAGGGACCAACGCGTTTACCCCCTCCCGTAAATGCGGCGACCTGACACGGGCGGACGACCACGCCCCGATTTTTTTCCACCCGTGTCCTGACGTCGTTCTAGTTGCTGGTTCCTGGCTTTTGGTTTTCGAGGCCCCGCCAGCGGGTCCGCAGTGCATGGGCCGCCGACTTGGGCTTACGGTCCCGGGTGAAGACGCCCTTCCTGTTCCCGTCAACGCGGTGGATGCCGTTGGACGTTTGGAAGTCTGCGAAGTTCCAGACCTGCTCCCCCACGAAGGACGGGATGCTGTCGAAGACCCGGTGGTTCATGTCCAGATAGTCGGCCTGGTACTCCTCCGTCCACGGCATGTCCCAGACAGAGTGGAGGCCCGGCAGGGTATCCGCGCCGTACTCCGCCATCATGATGGGCTTTCCAAACTTGTCAACCCACCCCTGCAGTTCGCCCTTGAGGTAGGTTTCGGCTGTTGCCAGGTCTCCGGTGGCTACGTACCAGCCGTAGTAGCGGTTGAGGCACATGACATCGAAGAGGTCTGCGATCCTGTCATTCTTGAATGTGGCGAACATGACAACTGCGTAGGTGACCGGGCGGGTTGGATCAAGCGTCCGGGTCAGTTCCACGAGCGGTGCGAAGTACTCCCTGGCGCCTTCTTCGTTGGACGATGGCTCATTTGCAATGCACCACATGACGACGCTGGGGTGGTTCTTGTCCCGGGCGATCAACTCGCGGATCGCCTGGGCGTGGGCGGCCTGGGTGTCGTCGTTGAAGGTTTCGGGGGAGAACGTAGGTGTTGTTGCTCCACCGGCAAGTCCTCCCTGCACGGCGAGGTTGAGCCCGACTGCGGCGGTCTCGTCGATGACGACGATGCCGTGGCGGTCTGCGAAGTCCATGACCTCCTCGGCGTAGGGGTAGTGGGAGGTCCGGAACGAGTTGGCGCCGACCCACTCCAGCAGTTGGAAGTCATGCACCAGGTACGCGTCATCATGGCCCTTGCCGCGCACGGGTGAGTCCTCATGCTTGCCAAAGCCTGTGAAGTAGAACGGCTCGCCGTTGATAAGGAACTCGGCGCCGCGCACTTCGACCGTTCGGACGCCAAAGGTTTGTGTGTAGCTGTCGATGACTTCGCCGTTGTCGACGATCTCCGCGACCAGGTTGTACAGGTAGGCGGCCCCGGGCTTCCAGAGGTTTGCGGCTTCGATGCGCAGGGTTCCGGCTGCTCCTTCAGCTTCCGCAACCTGGGTACCGGAGGCATCCAGCGCGCGGACCCGCACTGTCGAAGGGGCGGATGCTTGGACGTCGTACGTCACGACGCCGGTGGTGCCCTCAATATCGGTGACGACGGTGATGTCTTCAACCCGTTGCTGGGGCGCGCTGTAGAGCCAGACGGAGCGGGAAAGCCCGGCGTAGTTGTAGAAGTCGTGCAGGTATTTCTGCTGCCGCCGGCCATCCTGGGCTACCGTGATGGACCCTGGGGGGATGGTGATGTTTGTCAGTTCATTATTTACGCCGATGGTCAGACGGAACTCTTCCCCCGGAGCGACCAGGTCCGTGATGTCCATCTCGAATGGCGTGTAACCCCCAATGTGTTGTCCCACGAAAGAGTCGTTGACGTAAACACGGCCTTCATGGGTGGCGGCATCCACGCGCAGGAAGATCCGGTCTGAAGTCCATCTGCGGGGGACGCAGACTTTGCGCTGGTACCAGGCCCAACCGACGTGGTCGCGGATGGCGGAGTCAACGAAGAGATCGTTGTAGCTGGCAGGGACTGCGGCTTCAAGTCCGCTGTCAAGGGTGCCGGTCCAGGCCTGGGGCCTTGAGTCGCGTTCGATGTCGAACGCCCAGAGTCCGTCAAGCGAAATGAGTTCACGGGTGGGCGACATTTGCGGTTTAAGCATGAGGTTAGTCCTTCGAATTCTTGGCGGTTGTTGCGCCGGCCGGGTTGTCGAGCTTGAGCCGCCATTGCCAGGCGTAATCCTGCCCGTCGAGGCGGTGCTTGGGCAGGGTGTCGGGTCCGAGGAACACAGTCCCTACGCCCCGGTGAGCTGTATCGAGGTTGACGATGGTCTTCCCAGAGCGGGGCAGCTGCCAGTAATGGGTTGCTGATTCGAGTTCTTCGGTCGAATAACGGGATACGGTCATGTGTAAGTCAGTGGCGTGTTCCGTCTTTACGGTGCCTGCCGGACCCTTGAGCTGGAGTTCGCGCACTCCCCCGCGCGTGCCGTTGGATTGCGGGACGATGTAGGGCACAGCCAAGTCATCGATGCTGCTTTCCCAGGTTCCCAGAAGCGCAGATTGCGCTCGGTCGGGGTAGTTTTCCCACGGCCCGAGTCCCACCCAGCGTCCGTCCTCGAAGCCGTCGATAAGTTCGAACTCGATGCCGACGCGTAGACCGTCCCCTGTGGATTCCGGCAGGATGACGTGCTCATCGATGATCCAGTCGCCCTCGGCTGCTGCCGTGATGCTGCGGCGGTGGGTGACAACGTCATCACCAAAGGCAGTGCGATAGGTCCGGGTAACCACGGCACCCGCTCCCTGAAGCTTTACCTCTGTATCAACAAGGTCCAGGCGGAAGAAGCCGGAACGTACGAAGCGGTTATCGAGGGCAAAGGATCGGTCGTTGTCCGTGAGCGGGCGCCAGAGGCACAGCTCGGGGGCGCGGGTCAGCAGCGGATGTGAAAGTGACCCGTCGTCGTCGAGCTCAAGCTCGATCGGGTCGGCGAACGCCAGCTGGTGATGTTCGGCTTCCAGGATTACCTGGAGTACCGCTATTTCGGTGCCGGCCGGCGCCCAGAGTGTGCGCTCCTGCGTCCGGAGTGTCAACGTCACCGCCAATGCACCGGGCTCCCGTGCTGCTGCGCGTACGGGGGGCGGAAGTTCCAGTGCCGCGGTGGTGCCCGGAGCGGCGTCAGGGAGGTCGACGGCGGTTACGACGACGGGGCCGTCCGCCGTTTCGATCCGCACCTCGCCCCTTAGCCCGCGGAGGTCCGCGAACGCTTGGCGGTTGAGGATCTCCAGCCGCCCGTCACGGGCCGTTGCAGCGTCTGAGATGATCCTTACCGGGGCGAAAATGCCCCGCGCTTCGAAGAGGGCCGGCTTCGGAGTGAGGTCAGGAAAGACGATGCCATAGTTGAGGATCGCTCCGCTGTTGGGTTCGTCGCCGAAGTCGCCGCCGTAGCGGTAGTGGCCGTCGCCGTCGGGGTCCAATGAGTGGTCACGCCATCCCCAGATGAAACCGCCCTGCAGCCCCGGCAGTGATTCAAAGAGCCGCCAGTACTCGTCCAGCCCGCCCGTGGAGTTGCCCAGGGAAAAAGCGTACTCACACAGAATCAGTGGGCGGTCCGCCCGGGTGTCGTTGGCGTATGCCTCCAGGGCAGGGAATGAGCCGTACATTGGGCAGACAATGTCAGTTGCGGCGTGGCCGCCATGCCAATCGTTGGCTATGGCGCCTTCGTAGTGGACTGGACGGGTGGGGTCGGTCTTGCGGGACCAGGCAGCCATGGCGTCGTGGGCCGCGCCGTACCCTGTCTCGTTTCCCAAGGACCAGATGATGACGCTGGGGTGGTTGCGGTCGCGCAGCACCATCCGTGAGTAGCGGCGCATGAAGCTTGGGAGGAACAACGGATCGTCGGCGATCCCTCCGGCGAAGGCGTGTCCTTCGATGTCTGCCTCGTCTACGACGTAGAAGCCGATTTCATCGCACAGGTCGAGGAAGACCGGATCGTTCGGGTAGTGCGCTGTCCGCACAGCGTTGATGTTGTTGCGCTTCATCAACGAAAGCTCTGTCAGGAGGGACTCCCTTGTCATCACCCGCCCTGTGCGGGGGTCGACGTCGTGGCGGGCCACCCCTTGGATGAGGATGCGCTGGCCGTTGACGAGAAGATCGCGGCCCCGGATTTCGACGCGGCGGAAGCCGATACGGAGGCTTACCTCATCGGCAATCTTTCCCTCTGCATCAAGGAGGCGGACGACGAGATTTTCCAGGTGTGGTGTTTCAGCCGTCCAGGGTGCAACGTCCAGCCCCTTCCGCTCGAAGCGCGCCTTTCCGGCGGCCGTCTCGTGGGTGACTGTCTGGGCGAAGTTCCCCGCGATCGCGGCGAACCGTTCGGGCACTTCCGCGCCTGCAGCCCGGATGCTCAGCAGGTCCATAAAGTCGGACGGGAACCGGGGACTTGGTTTGCTGCCGCGTTCATCGGTGGGCTTGGGGAGGGTCATTGTCGCCCGCCGCGGGGCGATGGGCCGGGTATCCTCCCGGCCCAGGACTGCTATCTGCACAGACCAGTCGACTTTTGTCAGGTGGGCCAGTCCCGCGGTCTCGACATCAACCGTCAGCGACCCTTCGGCTGAGTCTGTGTCGTAGTCGGCGACCGCCACAACATCGGTGATGCGCACATCCGGCACCGTGTAGACAAAAACCGGCCGGGTGATGCCGGCCTGCCACCAGTGGTCCTGATCCTCGAGGTAGCTCTCGGCCGAAAACTTGGTGACCACGAGCACAAGCTCGTTCATGCCGTGGGTGACGTGTTCGGTGATATCGAATTCGGCCGCGAGGTGGGAGTCCGTGCTCAGTCCCACGGGGACGCCGTTAATCAGCACGCGAAGGGCTGACTCCGCTGCACCGACGTGCAGGACCGCCCGGCGTCCGGGCTCCGGGGACAATTTGAAGGTCCGTCGGTAGAGGCCGGTGGGGTTGCGCTTGGGAAGCTGCGGCGGGATCTCATCGAAAGGCATCGGCACGTTGGTGTAGTGCGGCGGGTCACTGGCCTCGGACATCGTCCAAAGGCCGGGCACCGTCGTCGTTCCCCACGTATCGCTGACCGGGGCGTCCGGCCGTTCCAGCAACTGGAAGTCCCATGTTCCATTGAGGTCAACATCAGCGGGACGTCGAAGCGAGCCCATCGGCAGCCGACCCACCGGATGCAGCCCCGAGAAATCAGCGGGGGCCGCTGTGAAGCCAGTGCTGGTCATTGCTTGTTGCTCTCCAGGGTTGGTGTGCCTGCTCCGATGGCGGCGCGGATCTTGTCCAGTGTGCGGAACACGGCGACCGTGTCCGCGGCCGTGTGTACCGGATGCTCTGTGAGTCCCGCAGCGATAGCATCGCTGACCCCCCGCAGCATGGGGATATAGCCATTGCCTTCACGGTCAAGGTCGATAGCCTCAGGCGCGTGGATAATGTTCTGCCAGGATCCGGTGTGCATCCTCAATGACGTGGTTGCCCAAAACGGGCCGGGGAGGACCATCCATCCTTTGGTTCCGCTGACCGAGCCGGCAAGGTCTGCGAACTCCAGGGTGGAGGCCGCGCACTGGGCGAAGCGCCCGTCGCTGTACTCAAGAGTGAAGTGCCCGGCGAGGTCCAGGCCATCGCTGCGGACCGTGCCTGCGGCGTGGACTGATTCCGGCGCACCGAAGACCATATGGGCCAGGGTCACGGGGTATATTCCCTGGTCCAGCAGGGTGCTCCCGCTGCGTTTGACGTCCCAGCGGCTGCCGCCGTCCTGTGGAAACGGCATGCCGAACATTGCCCGCAGGCTGCGGGGCTCACCGATGCTGCCCGCTGCAATTTCTTCCTGGAGCCGATTGAAGGCGGGGTTGAACTTCATCCACATGCCCTCCATGAGGAAGAGGTTCCGTTCCGCCGCGAGCTGGAACAGGTCCTCCACCTCGTTAGCGGTCATTGCCATCGGTTTCTCGACCAGGACGTGTTTGCCTGCAAGCAGCGCCTGACGTGTCATCTCATGATGAGTGGCGAAGGGCGTGGCGATGTACACGACATCAATCCCGGTATCAGCCAACAGCTCGTCATAGCTGTCCGCGGAGCGTGGGGCGCCGAACTGCTCGGCGAAGGCAGCAGCCTTGGACGCGTCCCGGCTGTGCACGGACAGGATCTCCGCGCCTGCACATTGCGTCAGGTCCGCGACCACGCTCGTTGAGATTCGTCCTGTGCCCACAATCCCCCAGCCCAGTGTGGCCTGCACGGTATCGGGGCTCTGGAGAGTCGTCATGACGCCACCGTCCCCGTGCTGACCTGCTGGTCCTGCGAGGAAATGGACCCGCTCTTGGCGACGTTCCCAAGCCATGCCAGGCTCGGTTTGGGGTGCCGCTCGAAGGTTGTCCGGTCCACGGCAATCAGCCCAAATGTTGGTTCCCAGTGGCCCCATTCATAGTTGTCCAGGGCACTCCAGTGCAGGTAGCCCCGGACGTCGACCCCGTCGTCCATCGCCGCGGACAGGTGCTGCAATGCCGTTTCCGTGTACGCGATGCGCCGCTCGTCATCAGCCGTTGCGATGCCGTTTTCGGTGACGAGGATCTGCACTCCACCGGTGACTTCCCAGGTGTGGCGCACGGCAATGCCAAGCGCGTCAGGCCGGTAAGCGTTGCCGACGATCGTGTTGTCAGGATGGGGCGGGTGGGGCACGATGCCGTCGGCGGTGACGTTCTGGCTGCTGTAGGACTGGACGCCGATGAAATCATCGCCACGGGCGCCTTCAAGGTAGAGGTCTTCGCGGACAAACTGCTTGGTGCGCAACATGTCCTCCCCGCCAGGCAAGGCTACCAGTGCCTGGTTCGCCACGGTCCATCCCACCGCGGCGCCGGTCCGCTCCCGCAGCAGGTCCCGGACGGCGTGATGGGCCTCGACAAGCCGGTACCCGACCTCAGGGTCAGGGTCTGGCAGGACCGGGCGGGCATCGCCGTCCACGGTTGGGCTTTGCCAATTTTTGTCCTTTTGCTGTTCCGCTGCCCGGCTCATCGTGGTCATCAGCGCGAGCATGTTGGGTTCGTTCATGGTGCAGATCCACTCAACGCCGTCGAGTATGCCGGCAGCGGTTTCGGCATATGCCGCGAACCGCTCGACCGCCCGCGGGCCCATCCACCCGCCTTCCTCGGCAAACCACCGGGGATTTGTGAAGTGGTGCAGCGTGATGACGGGCTTCAGGCCCATCCTGAGTGCTGTGTCGATCATGCGGCGGTAGTGGGCCAGTTCGGCGCTGGAAAAGTGGCCGGGAGAAGGCTCGATGCGCGCCCACTCGATTCCGAATCTGTAAGAGTTGAGGCCGGCATCAGACAGGAGTTGCATGTCTTCGGCGTACCGGTGATAGCTGTCAACAGCATCACCACTGCGCTCCATGCCAGCCCGTAGCTGCTCCCGCGCCCAGAAGTCACTGTTGACGTTGTTTCCCTCAATCTGGTGAGGGGCGGTGGAGGCTCCCCAAAGGAAGCCGTTCGGAAAGTTCGTCATTGTACGCACCGATCTGTCGGAATTGGGGTTCCAGACTTGGAAACCGATTGCCACTTGAAGAATGCTAGCATGAATATAGAAACGCGTCACTAGTTTCGAGGCGCCGTCCCAAAGCACTGCAGCGCAAAGGGAAAACCTGGCGGTTCGGCCCCAGCCGCAGGAACCCGACACCACGGAGGATTGACCGCAATGGAGCAAACCCAATCTGGCCACTTGTTGGCCCATCCCGGATTTGAAGCCCCGTACGTGGACATCGACGAGGAGCGTGAGCTGCCAGTACGGCACAGATACGTCCATGGCGGCTTCGAAGGGACTGGCACACGCTTCTCGGTCTACTTCCCGCCAGCACATGACTACGACGGTCGCTTTTTCCAACACATCACGCCCGTTCCCGACAGCGAGAACCTGGCCCAGACAGCGGTTGGGCGCGAAGACAAGATCAGTTTTGCTTTCTCCAGCGGCGCCTACTTCGTTGAGACCAATGGGGGCGGTCAAGACTCTTCACGTCCTGAACAGGACCGCGACCCAAGCATCTCCGCCTATCGCGCCAACGCCGCAGCGGCAGACTACTCCCGCATCCTGGCCGCCGAAATCTATGGGAGACACCGGCCGTTCGGTTATGCCTACGGCGGGAGCGGCGGAGGCTTCCGCACCATCGGCGGAGCGGAAAACACTACCGGAGTATGGGACGGTTTCGTTCCCTACGTCATCGGAAGCCCCATGGCCTTGCCCAACGTCTTCACCGTCCGCATGCATGCCCAACGCGTCCTTCGTCAGAAATTTGAGGTCATTGATGACGCCTATGATGCGGGCGGAAGCGGTGAGCCGGCGCTGGAGCTGACTCGTGAGGAACAGGACGCCCTTACGGAGGTCACCAAGATGGGCTTCCCCCCACGATCGTGGTTCGGCCACCGCACTATGGGTACCCACGCCTTCGGGGCCCTATTTGCCGGGCTACTAACCATGGATCCTGAATACTTCACCAAGTTCTGGACGACACCTGGCTATCTGGGCGCCGATCCTGAGGCCTCTGTCCACGGTGACAGATTGCAGTGGCAGGCTGAGGTCGCTGAACTTATCCGAGGGGGGACAACCTTGCGGAATCACGGACCACGGGGCGGCGTGGACCAGGCGTTCCGAGGTACGCAAACGACGCATGAGCAGGTCACTGCTGTTCGCCTGTCCTCGAACGCGCCTATCAACACTCAAAATGCCGAGCTGGTGGTCACTTCCGGGCAGGCAAAAGGCACTCGGATTTTCCTCGACCACGTTGAAGCTGATCTTGCCACGATCGGCAACCCAGAGGCAGGGTTGTTACTGGATGTTCTCAAGCGAGGCGACACCGTCCAGATCGACAACAGCAATATTCTTGCCGCACAGACTTACCACCGGCACCAGGTACCGGGCCCGGAGTACACCGTGTGGGACCAGTACCGCAAACCGGACGGCTCCCCAATCTATCCACAGCGTCCATTTCTTATCGGACCAGTGCTGGCCAAGGGGGCGTCCGGAACGCTCCAGACGGGGAAGTTCGAAGGCAAAATGATTGTCGTCGCCTGCTTGCTGGACCGTGAGGCGTTCCCTTGGCAGGCCGACTGGTATGCAAGCAAGGTTCGTGAACATCTGGGCGAGCAGTTCGATGGCCGTTTCCGCCTGTGGTACGTGGACCATGGCCTCCACGGGGATGGCGGAACTGAGGAAGAACACCCCACCCGCTCCATCCCCTACATTGGTGTCCTGCAGGAGGCTTTGCGGCAGCTCGCCGCGTGGGTTGAAAAGGATGAAGCCCCCGCAGCAGGTACGTCCTATGAAGTTGTGGACGGACAAGTAAGCGTGCCGCTTACTGCTGCCGAAAGAGGCAGTGTGCAGCCGGTTGCGGGGCTAACCGCGAATTCGCGCTCTCGCGCTGAAGTTTCTCCAGGGGCACCAGTTCTGCTGAGACTAACAGCAGACACGCCGCCCCGCTCGGGGGAGATCGTCGCAGTCGAGTGGGACCTTAACGGCGACGGCATTTACGACACTGTAGAAACAATCCAGCCGGCGACCCGGGTTGACCTCACCCGCACAGTTCGCTTCGAAGAACCTGGGACCTACTTCATGACTGCCCGCGTCACGTCGCAAGGCGAGGGACATCCCGACACCCTGTGGGCTAGGGTCGAGAACCTCGCACGAGCCCGCATCATCGTCAGCTGACCCAGCGCTTATTCTGCGGGGCCGTGCGGTTCCGGCTTCCTGCGTAGGCCGGGACTGCCTCCACTCAGTACTGACTACTAACGTCCCGCTCGGACCTTGGCTCGAGAGTGCCGTTGGAGGGCCCTCGTACGGGGTTGTCTCGCGCAGACCAGTGCCGGTGAGGAATCCCTTACCCCGATCCGAAACCCCGAGCTCCAGTCCCGTCAGCCTCATGCCGTAGAGGCTTGGCACCGGGGAGTCTCCTAACGGGTGCCCCGCGAGGAGGCATTAAGGTCTGGCGAACCAGGAAGCCTGGAAGCAGGCAAGCGGCTAGTTTTGCTACCTTTTTGCGGCAGCTTCAAGGCGTTCGAAAATGTTGTCGACGATGGCACGGAAATCGGCCTCTTCCCGCGGGGCCCAGTCCTCCCAGGCAACATCGACTGCAGCCAGGCCAGCGGCGGCGAGGACGCGGGCTGAAACGGTGTCACCCAGGTGCTCATCGAGCGCGGCAACCAACGCTTCAGTATTGGCGGCGCGTCGCTCCAGCAGACGCCGCTTCAAAGCCGGTTCACTGGCAATCAGCCGAAGCCGGGCGCGCAGGCGCTCTGGCTCGCTTGTTGCGGTGAGGACAACTGGTTCGATTGCAGCCCGGACCAGGTGCCAACCACTGAGACGCCTGCCTTCGGGCAGGTCCCGGAGAGCTGCAAGATAATCGATCTTTGCGCTCTCAACCGATGCGATCACCACATCTTCTTTGCTGCCGAAGTAGCGAAAGAATGTGGCCCGGGAAATTCCGGCTTCTCGGGCAGCGTCGTCAACCGTCACGGCCGCGTACCCGCGCTTGAGGAACACCTCAAGAACTGCCTTCGCCAGTTCCGCCCGAACCGCCTCGCGGGTTCTGTCCCGAATGCTTACCATCACGGTCCTAGTATAGAATGTGAGACGCAGTATCAATATAGATACCCCATCTCATGCCTCAGTTCCGTCTAGGGAGATTTACGAGTGCAGTCGCAGCCACTCTTGAAACGCCGCCCGTCCGTAAGCCCGTCCGACCGAAATCTGGTCATTGCTTCCCTCCGGGGCCAGGCCGCAGGACCGCCTATACCGCGTCCGAACACGCCGTCGCCGGCATTACCAAAAACTCCGCATTCGTCTACGGACCGTCCGGTATCCGCACCAACGCTGTCACCCCCGGCCTCACCGCAACCGGAATCGAGGGCACCATGTCCTCACCGTTTGCCCGCGAACGCCTTAGCCCCTTCATGACCCTTATCCCGCCCGTCGTGGACGCCGACCAGATGGCCGCCTCAATCACCTGACTTCTCAGCGACGACGCCGCGAACATCAACGGAATCGTCCTTACCTCCGACGGCGGTTGGTCAGTGCAGTAACCGCCGAAAATTCCACCACCCCTGACATCCACGACATCCACGACATCCACGACATCCACGACATCCACGACATCCACGACATCCACGACATCCACGACAGGAGAACACCACTATGGCCGCCAACCGCCAAACGAGTTCAGCCCGGGATTCCGCAGAGGACCTGAACGTCGAAGCCCTTCGCGCGAAGTACCGCCACGAGCGTGACCGCCGCATCCACCCTGACGGAGCAAGGCAGTACCGACGGGCAGCCGGCGAGTTCGGCTACTACGCCAAGGACCCCTACACACCGCGGACTGAACGCGAACCCAAGACAGACAGGGGCGAAGTCCTGGTCATCGGTGCCGGGTTTGGTGGTCTGCTCACCGCGTCACGCCTCCGCGAGCAGGGCGTGGACTCCGTGCGGTTGATGGACGAGGCGGGCGACGTGGGAGGTACCTGGTACTGGAACCGTTACCCCGGAATCCACTGCGACATCGAGTCATACGTCTACCTCCCGCTGCTCGAAGAGGTCGGATACATCCCGAAGTGGCGCTATGCGCCCGGGGAGGAGATCCGCCAGCACGCGATCGCCATCGCCGAGAAGTTCGACCTCTACCAGGACAGCCTTTTCCAGACTCGTGCCACCCGGTTGGAATGGCATCAAGAGGCAGAAGAGTGGATTGTTGAGACCGACCGCGGTGACCACTTCCGTGCACGGTTCGTTGTCACCTCCTCGGGGACCCTGACGCAGCCGAAGCTGCCGGGTATCCCCGGTATTGAGTCCTTCCGCGGGCACACTTTCCACACCAGCCGCTGGGATTACACCTACACGGGAGGCACACCTGACGGTTGCCTGACGGGCTTGGCAGACAAGCGCGTAGCGGTGGTTGGCACCGGGGCAACGGGCCTTCAGGTTATCCCGCATGTCGGGGCGGACGCGCAGGAATTGATCGTCTTCCAACGCACCCCCTCCACTGTGGATGTGAGGGACAACCGCCCCACCGACCCTGAATGGGCGGCATCCCTGAAACCAGGATGGCAGCGTGAGCGGATGGAGAATTTCCTCGCCGTCCTTGCCGGTGAGCCGGTCACAGAAAGCCTGGTCAAGGACGGCTGGACCGCCACCGCCAACCTGCAGCGAAAGATCCTTTCCGGCTCTGTGGACACCACCCTCCCGGCCGAGGAGCGGGAACGACGCGACGAAATTGATGACTTCCTCACGATGAACCGCCTTCGCGCCCGGGTGGAAAGCGTCGTCGAGGACCCCGCAACAGCCGAAGCCCTCAAACCTTGGTACCGGTACATGTGTAAGCGCCCCGGTTTCAGCGACACATACCTGCAGACCTTTAATCGGCCTAACGTCACGCTTGTCGACACTGCCGACACTGGCGGCATCACCCGCATGACCGAGAACACAGTCGTCGTCGGCGACACCGAATACGAAGTCGACTGCGTCATCTTCGCCACGGGCTTCGAGGTCGGCATATCGGGAGTCATGTCGGGGACCCTGCCCGTGATCGGCCGTGACGGGAGAACCTTGCTCGAAGCCTGGGCAAAGGGTCCACGCACGCTTCATGGCTTTTCATCGCATGGCTTCCCGAACCTGTTCCACCTCAGCGGCATCCAAAACGCCAACTCGGTTAACTTCGCCCACATACTCCTCGAACAGGCCGAACACATCGCAGCAGTCATCGGGCGGGGACGTGCCGTCGGGGCACGCTTCATCGAGCCCACCGCGGCAGCCGAGGAAGCGTGGGTGCGAACGGTTCAAGAAACCGCGATCGATAACAGGGCCTTCCAGGCCGAATGCACCCCCGGGTATTACAACGGAGAAGGCACCCGCTCCATCGCCGGCGCCTCATATAGTCCAGGACCAGTAGCGTTTCACCGACTCCTGCGCGAATGGCGCGAAGGTGACATGGCAGAGATCCTGTCCTTGGGGCAGGACGACTGCGTGCGGGTGAGCGAGACCGCAGGTGCCTCCCGGTGAGCCGCTTCCTACCCAAGGCGCGGACCCTGGCGCCCGCGGCCGCCCTCCTCCTGACAATGACCCTCGCCGCCTGCAGCGCCCCGCCCCCATCAATGGAGGCGGCGTCAAACAAAGAGGACACCTCCGTTCAACAAGCAAAACGCGTCATGCAGGTGACATCCGTCCACAAGGTGACCGGAATGACGCTGCTTGAGGGACCAACTTTCGGCCCCGACGGCAACCTCTACCTCGTTGACGTGACAGCGCCGCCCGGTGCGCCCAAGGTACTGAGAGTAGACACAACAGCGAAAACGGTAAGCACCGCCTACACGGACGACCGAAGCGCGCTCACATCCGCCCAGTTCAATCCCCGGAACGGGCGCCTGTACGTCACTGACTTCCTAAGCGGAGCAGTCCGAAGCATGACCGCGGACGGCGAGGACGTTCAAGAAATTTTCGTGGGACCTGTCGCAGGAATTCCAATGCAGCCCGACGACATCTCCTTCGATGCAGAGGGCAACCTCTACATCACCGACGCAACTGGTGCCCGTTCGCCGTACTGGGAAGCGAAGGGACGCCTTGTACGCATCGACGGCACTACGGCCGAGCCCGCAGTCCTGGCGGATAACCTCGAATCGCCGAACGGCATCAGCTTCTCTCCAGATGAAGCCTCCCTCTGGGTGAGCCTGAACACCGGCAACCGCATCGACCACCTCACCCTTACGGAAGGGGGCACAGCAGTCGCCACAGCCCACCCTGCCATCTATGCCTCCGCGGGAGCCTCCCAGGTGGACTCAATCGCTGTGGATGCAGAAGGCAACCTCTACGTGGGGCTGCACAACCGGCCGGCAGTACTCGTCTACGACGTCAACGGTCAGCTCTTGAAGACAATCTCCATGCCTGCGGAAGACACAGCTGGCCTCAGCTCAGCGACGAACATCGCCATCAAACCCGGTACAACCGAGGCCTACGTCACGGTCAGTGGCAGCGACGGCGGTTTCCTTTACTCCTTCAAAGCGCTTGCGAAAGGGACCCGCCAGTCGAACGGAGGTTGACCAAACAGAGCGCGCACACAAAGAGAAGGTATATGTAGCGGTGCTGCTCGACGGAAACCTGGAGGGGCTGGACTAAGAGGAAGACGCACATCAAGCAGCAGCTGCCCGGTTCTGACGCGCGACGTTCCGAAATGAATGCGGAGGCGCGGCTGGAACCACGCCCCTTGAAGTAGCCAATCGCTTCTTGGCTAACTAAAACCGTCCTAAGTGAGTGCCCGCTGCGGATTGTGCAGTGCAACCCACGGCGGGCTCCTCATTTTGGGCCTCATGTGGCTCAGCCCAACATGAGATTGAGGTACACCCCAAACTGACAGCGGGAATTGATTCTCCGCCCCGCTGGCGATCTACCTACAAGAAGGGGGAGACTGCTGACTGTTTCTCCCCAAGTCCGCACAAGAACTTAAAATCCGGCCGCCACCCGATTTAGGGCGATTAAGGATTGATCGCGCCGTACTGACGATTGGAAGATTCTGTCACTGACTTCGTCGCGGAGGATGCGGAACTGCGGGCCCTTGCCTTCGACGCTTCCGTCCAGGACATAGAAGACCGGGCCGGCGCCGGGACTTCCGGTTGGTCCGCAGTGGGTAACTGCGCCTGCGAAGGGGGACGTGGGCAGGTCGCTAGGGCTCAGGAGGTTGATTATGGCATCGCGCTCTGCCCAATTGACCGCCGCTGCCTGCACGCGAAGTGCGGTGGTCCGCCTGGATTGCCTGTGCAGTTTGCAGGCATCGCCGGAGCCACCTCCAGATCGGGCCACCGACGGCAGCTCCGGCACTTCAGACGTGGGGGTGAAGGACCACAAACGCTGCATGTCGCACGGGTGCCCTTCGCCTATACGGCCTCCCGGGCTGCAGACGACAACTCCGGCGCCGCCCGGCGCGATGACTTGGCCGAATTCTTCAAGGATCACTGTGGTGCCGAGAAGGTCCCCGTGCAGGATTGCCTCCCTTGACGTGAGAATCGATGAGAGATCGGTTGTGTGTACGACGCGGGTCACGGGTCCGAGTGCCGCGGCTGTTTTGGCGAGAGAGGCGACGGTGCCATGGTCGGAGACGCTGGTAACCTGCGTGATAACGTGAAAACCTTCTACAGCCAGCTCCACGGCACTGGCCTTCAGTCGCCTCTCGTTGTCGTCGGCGAGCAGGATGGTGCGGCCGATGCCGACGCGGCGGATAATTGCCGCCCCGATATTGTTTCTGCTGCCGATTAGGACCGCAACTTCCTTGTCCAACTCTCGTATTTCCTTTCTCAGGAACGCCTGTGCGTCCTCCCACATCTACGTTCCTGAAACGCTCAAGGCTCCCTTCCCGACCTTGAGCATCTCAGGCACTGAGGGCTGCTGAGGTGTGCCCTCGTGTCTAAAAAGCCGCCCGGCGGCCGGGTAGGGCCCGCATTTACGCCGGCCACCTGAGCTGATTGGGCGCCAAGCAGAGCCGGGCACAGCCAGTGGTTGTGCCCGGCTCCACGTCATGCGGATGGCTTTAGTCGTGGAATTGTCTGGCCAAGGTTGGTGACCAAGCCCCCTACGGTCTGGACGACAACTACCAAACCCACAAAGCCCCTGCTGTCAGGAACTGGCTTGCGGTCCACGGCCGCTTCCACATACACTTCACCCCGACCCATTCCTCCTGACCTGACCAAGTCGACGCTTCTTCGGCTTCGTCAGTCACGGAAGACGTCCTGCGACGCAGCGACCACCGCAGCGTCCAAGCGCTCGGGTCCGACATCCGCCACTGGGTCAAGGCATGAAACGAGAACCCGGAGTCCTTCATCTGGGCCAAGACAGCAAACAGATCCTGGAATCAATCGGACGACTGCTAAACCGAATTTCAGGCGCGGGACGCTAGTGGACTACGACGCGTATCCGGTCCAGGTTTTGGATCTGGGCGAATCCGCTGCTGGTGTCCCCGTTGCGTTCGGACTTCGCACGCAGTCCTGGGTAGTAGGTGCCGGGTTTCGTGTACGTGAAGGTGCCTTGGACCTCTGCTGCCTGTCCGGCCTTCCCGAGGGAGGCCGGTGCGAAGTCGCCTGTGCCCATGTAGTCCCAGTCGGCCGCGACGATCTTCCCGGTCTTGGGCGGGGCCTGGATCTTGGCGGTAAATGTGACGGGCTGGCCGGCTTTCACCTCGATGCGGGTCTGTCCTCCGGCTGTCAGGTCGACCACTGGCTGGATGCCGCCTCGGATGGCGGCGTTGGCCGGGACGCTGACCTGCCCGTCGTTTACCTCGTACTTGGTGGACTTGGGCGGCTCGATGCCCTTCTCGGCCCAAGCGCTCACGTCCCGCAGCGCCTGCTGAAGGCTGGGCCTGAAATCGATGATGCGTGCCGTGTAGTTTGGCCCCGACAAACCGGAGCCAACGACGGTATCGTCAAGGTGGTCGGCGTTGTCGTTGAACCACTGCCGAACGTTACTGTCATAGTTTTCGCCAAGCGCTTCCTTCATCCGCTGGGCGTACCAATCCCCGTGCCAGCTGAACGCGTCGGAATCGATGAGGCTGTTGACCATGATTACTTTACCGTTGACCTTGCCGGTGTGCGTTCCGCCGCCGGTGACACTACGGGTGACGAGAGGCCCGATTTCACGCGCCCGTTGAGGGTAGATGGGCGTTCCGTCCGCGGACCGGAATTGATCCCAGGCGTCGTAACCTGGCTCTGTGGGAACCTGATGGCGGTGGTAGGAGGACAGCGCGATAAACCAGCGGTTGTCCATCCTCAGGCTGTCGCCGGCGTCGATGCTGTTCAGGACCTTGGCGGGGGTCTCCTTGGCGATAGTAAAGATCTTGGTTGCAGGGTCCAGGGACCCGGAGACCCGCCCGATGACCGTGCCATCAGCGTCGTGAACTGTGTAGTCGAAACCAACAGGATCCTTGATGACGGGTACATTGTCCAGAACAAGGCTAGTCGGCACGTTCTGAGCGTCCCGGTTCACCTGGACGATGGTGGACGTGTGATCGGTCTTCGCTTCACGAATGACTTGGCCAAGAGCTGATTGTTCGGTCCCAAGATAGCCTGGCTTGCTCCAGAAATCGTCCGCATACGTTGGGTCAATGCCCCGTACCGTTGGCGCGAAGTGCTGCAGGCCCTGCGGGTGGGTCAAGCCGATGGCGTACCCGTAGTCTTCCCAAGCGCGCAGGGGCAGTCCCAATTTGCTCACTTCGTCAAGCGCCTGCCGCTCCGCGTCGTTCAAACCCGCATAGGGATCTCCGCTTCCGCCCGGGCTGACGGCATCGGCGATCTGGGGAGCCTTGTCCTTCAGCACAATCCGGGCGAATGATCTGCTGAAGTAGTTGTTGGTGATGGAAGTGGGCAGTCCGACAACGTACGGTACAGCACCGTCCCAGACGCCCACGGAGTTCTCGATCGCGCCGATGGTCTGGAGCGAGCCGCCGCTGCCCCCGTAGGCGTAACCGTAAATCTTCCCGTCGGATTTTCCGTAGTATTCAGCAGCCACGGTCTCGGAAAACTTGGCCGCCGCGGCGTCAATCCGGTATCCGGCACTGTTGCTGGTTTGAACGGCGTACCCGCCGCTGGAAGCGGCGAACGCGATTGTCTCAGCTGAAGCTTCCGGGCCTTGAAGGGGGTAGAGCTTCTGGAAGAACCTGCCCTCCCAGCTCTCCTTGGAGGGCAAGTAGATGTTGAACTTGGCATCCGTTCCCTCGAAGTGCCCGGACACCTTCCGATGCGGCACGGGAGTAGCGACGTCGGTTTCACTGTCGATGACCGGGCGGTTGAACTTGGGATCCACGCAATCCGCGGTGACCCACAATGGTCCGCCCCCGGCTGGTGATGCGCACTGTGGCGGGGTTACGGCTGCGGCGCCGGTCGCCGGCGCCAGCGAAACCGCTAGTGCAACGACCATGCCTGCCGCCGCCTGTTTCACATACCGCGCTGACTGCAGCTGTGGGCGGATAGCCGGGGAGGTAGTCCTGAGATGACAGTCAAAAACCATTGATACTCCTTATAAATGATGAACTGCGCTGTTCGATCCGAAGGTTGCGATACGCCAAGGGTCGTCGGTACAGAAACGGGCCGAGAGTGGCGCCATAGGCAGTAGCTAATGAAGCTGTTCAAGGAACACTTTGTCCGCTTTTGAGGTCATCCCTCATAGGGCGCTTGAAGCGACCAATAACAAGAAACTGTACGTCATGCAGTTTTTTGTGGCAAGGGCTAGACTTCCCACATGACTCGGCAAGGTTCATATCCAAAAGGCGTGGCGAAACGCGAAGAAATTATTGAAAAAGCATTGGAAGTCGTGGCCCGGGTTGGGTATAGCGGGGCCACGGTCCGGCACCTAGCCGATGCCGTCGGCCTGACGCAAAACGGCCTCCTGTACTACTTCGGCAGCAAGGAAAACCTCTTTGTCGAGATCCTCAGGCACCGGGACCGGCTCGATGAGGTAACGTACGGCAGCGGCGACAGCAATGTTGATATGGGCGGATCTGTAGCGCGGTTGATTCGGCACAGCAGTGACGTTCCCGGACTTGTGCAGTTGTATGCTGGGCTGGTCGCGGAGGCAACTTCGCCGGAGCACCCCGCGCATTCCTATTTACAGGAGCGCCATGATGCCTTCCGTGCTCGCGTCGCGGATGCAGTGCGGACGCTTCAGGACGCAGGAAACATGCCCCGTCACGTCGAACCTGAGAGCCTGGCCGTGGTGATGCTCGCGGTCATGGACGGCCTGCAGACCCAGTGGTTATATGACCCGAGCATCGACATGGCCGCGCAATTCCTTCGTTTCTGGAACCAGGTCAGCAGCCTTCCGGCCCCCGCCGATCGGAACCAGTAAGCCCCGGACGTAGCAGGCCTGAAATTTTATTTCGGGAATGCTACCGGCACCAGGGCTTGAGCACCTCCGCGGTCCGCGGGTCCTCCACTACGACATCTATCCCCACGCGGGATTCGGTTCATCGTGTCTCGGTCGGCCAGCTCGTCCTCCAGTTCGCGCTCTTAGGGGGACGGGCTTTCATCCACTGCACCGGAAGATTCTTTTTTTGGAGTTGGGTCGTCGCAGTCCAGCTGTCGTTCACAAGGCTCTCCTCCATCGGTTCCCCAGCCAGGACCGACCAAAAAGGTGCCCATCCGCTCCCGCTGCCACCCTGGCTGGAGTGACGCCGCGCAATTCGGCTCGGTGAGGCGGCAGCGGTGTTCCGGAAGCCGTACTTGCCGTCCTTGCCCATGTTTGCGGGATCAGCCGGGAGAGGGTCTACCAGTACCTGCGCCAAGCCACGTCCGAGTCGGTTCCTCCCCTGCCGGCACGGTTGTTACTGCTTAGCGGGCGTCGCCTAACTGACGGAAGATAAACCCCGGCCCTCGAAGAACGGACAGGTCCTGATGCCAGGGACTATCTGACTTCGCAAGCCATGGTGGTGTGAAAACCTTCGCTTGCCAAGGCTCGAAAAACTGTAGGGGAGGGCAAAGAAAAGGTCCTGGGAACGTGGAAGACTTGAATCTTCAAGCGGACAGGCAGGATGCGAAGCTCGCCGACGGCTCTCAGCAGGCATTCGGGGCCTGAATGGGCTTAGGCATTTAGCTCCGGCAAGAATGGGCATCATCGTGACGAGGGGAGCGACCGGTGGAAGCGGATAGGAAAAGAGGCAGGTATGCGAAGACAGTTGAGCGGCAAAAGGCGATCATACGGGCAGCGCGGGACAGCTTTGCCCAACACGGCGTCACTGGGTCGTCACTGCGAGACGTAGCGGAGCGGGCTGGAATTGCACACGCCAGCGTGCTTTATCACTTCCCCAGCAAGGACGAGTTGCTCCTGGCGGTACTCGCATCCAGCGATGAGGAAGAGTTGCAGCACAGCGCTTACACGGAGGACAACGCGGCGGGCGGCAAGACTTTCTTGCGCGACCTATTGCTCCGTCATCAGCAAAGGCCGGAGTTGATTCGTTTTTGGGCGGAACTCACAAGTGCTGCCTCTCGCACCGACCATGCCGCGCATGAATATTTCGTTACCCGCTATGAGGAAGGGCGCGCCAGGACGGTGGCTTTCCTGCAACGACTGCAAGATCAAGGTCGACTACGCAAGGGATTGGACCCCGAACATGCGGCAGTGCTTTTTTTGGCGATGCTTGACGGGATGCAGACTCAGTGGCTCCTCGATACCGGTCTGGACATCCTCAGCCCCCTCGATCAGTTCTTTGACCTCATCCTGGAGCCCGAGACGTAGCGGCAGAGCTCCGAGTTCACTCAGCAGCTGCATCTGACCAGTTCGAGAGCTCAAGGTAGCCAAAGCCCCGCACCCAGAGCCGAAGGCGGCATCAGCATCACGCACTCTCTGGCTTGTGGCCTAACCTGTTCTGCTAGTAAGCCCGGTGCCAATATTGACCAAGTGGTTGAATTTCGCGTCCGGGCGCTTTAGGATCGTCAACATTGTTCGACGTTGCACAACCACCCTGGAGCCCACATGTCTGTTGCTTGGTCTATTCGATTGGCCTCGGCTGCCACGTCGGCCCTTGTGCTGGCCGCCACCCTTCCTTTCGTGACATCCTCTGCTTCTGCCAGCACCAGCCCCTGCGGGGATGTTCTTCAACGGCCCTGGTGTGATGACTCCCTGTCGCCCGATGCACGCGCGGATCTGCTGCTGGCAGCTATGACCCAGGAGGAAAAAATTTCACTCCTGGCCGGTGACGCCATTACTCCCAGCGGCGCTCTCGGGGATACCCCGTTGGGGCAGATAGCTGGCGAGAGTGGTCACGCAGGCCAGAGCAACGGTGTGCCCAGACTCGGGATCCCTCCGATGTACTACACCGACGGACCAGCAGGCGTCAGGCAGGGAGAAGCAACTGCGCTGCCCAGCCCGCTCGGCCTCGCCGCTACCTGGGACCCCGGCCTGGCCAGCGCTTACGGAGCCGTGATAGGTGACGAGGCAAAGCACAAGGGCAACGACGTCGTTTTTGGTCCGACCGTAAATATTATGCGGACGCCCTTAAACTCGCGAACCTTTGAGTCATATGGAGAGGACCCAACCTTGTCCGGCCGGACAGCCGTGGGCTTCATCAACGGCTTGCAGGATCAGGGCGTGATGGCCAACCTCAAACATATGGCCGTTTACAACCAAGAGGGTTCCACCGGCGGTACGAGGTTCTCCTACAACGCCATAGTCGATGAGCGCACACTGCGCGAAATCTATTTGCCGCAATTCGAAGCAGCCGTGAAAGAGGCGAATCCTGCCTCCATCATGTGCTCGTATAACCGGGTTAACTATCAGTTTGCATGCGAAAACGAGCACCTGCTGAAAGACATCCTCAAGGGCGAGTGGGGCTTTCCCGGATACGTTTTGACCGATTACCTCGCCGCGAAAAGCACCGATGGCGGCCTGAACAACGGGCTGGACTTCGAACCGTATCCGGGTGTTTCCTACGGCCCTGCCGCCGTGAACGCAACTCTCGCCGCGGGTCTGTCCACCGTGGAAATCATGGAAGAGCATGTAAAGCGCATCCTGCGCACCATGTTCGATCATGGGATGTTCGACCGTCCTGCTTACGTGCAGGACGAGTCAAAGATCGATAAAGTAGCCCACGCCCAGGTGGCCGCCGAGGTTGAGGAAAACGCGCTTACCCTTTTGAGCAATAAGGGGGTACTGCCACTCAAGACGGCAGGGCTAGCGTCCGTAGCCGTCATTGGGCCAGGTGCCGATTCTGTCCCGGGCGGGGGCGGGTCAGCTACCACTGTCCCGTATTCCGTTGTGACACCTTTGGAGGGCATCACAAAAAGGGCCGGCTCCGATGTAGACGTCCGGCACGACGACGGCAGCGACCAGGCACGAGCGGCAAATGTGGCAAAGGAATCGGATGTAGCCGTCGTTGTGGTGACCAAAAAAACACGGGGATCACTGACCGATGACGCTTGCATTAGCCTGCAATGTTCCGCCACGGAGCCAGACCAGGACGCGCTGATCCGCGCAGTCGCCGCTGCCAATCCGAACACAATCGTTGTGCTCGAGACCCCCGGACCGGTACTCACTCCGTGGCGCAATGATGTTGCAGCGGTGCTTGAGGCATGGTACCCGGGCGGGGAGGCCGGAACAGCCCTTGCCCGCGTATTGTTCGGCGATGTCGATCCGGGAGGTCGGCTGCCAGTCACATTCCCGCAGAACGTGGATCAACTTCCAACGGCAGGCGACATCGAGAAGTACCCGGGCGTGGCTGAAAACGTGCACTACAAGGAGGGGGTGCTGGTCGGGCATCGCTGGTACGACGAAAACGGCTTCGAACCTGCCTTTGCCTTCGGCCACGGCTTGTCCTACACCACCTTCGACTACCGGGACCTTCAAATCACTCCGGCGAAGCCGAACACCGATTCGGTGGCTACCGTATCGGTCACAGTCACCAACACCGGCGACCGCCCAGGTATCGCGGTTCCCCAGCTCTACCTCGGCCTGCCCGATCCGAGTGCTGACTTGAAGCAACCGCCAAAGCAGCTCAAAGGCTTTGAAAAAATCGCTCTCACTCCCGGGGAGGCACGGCAGGTGAGCTTTCCGCTCAATGATCGTGCTTTCTCCTACTGGAGCACCGACCATGATGATTGGAAAGTTGCGCCCGGCTGCTACGCAGTAATGGCAGGCAACTCGTCCCGGGACCTCCAAGCGATCGGTGCTGCTGCACGCGGCGTCGGCACCGATTGCGGGCCTCACGTAATCAACCTTGATGCGCAGGCGGATCTCTCAGTAACGAATTTGGTTGCAGCTCAACACCGGCCGAAGGAGACTGTGCTTACCGCGACTTTAACCAACTCAGGTCCGTCGGACCTCAGCGGTGTTGTCGTGGAGTTCCGGGATGGTGACATGCTGATCGGGCGGACCACTCCGACTTCCGTGACCGGTGGTGCTACGCGGGACGTGTCTCTGGCCTGGGACAGTCGCAGCGCCAAGGGCGACCACGTAATTACGGCAACCGTGGATCCGGACGGGGACATCCCTGAATTCGATGAAAGCAACAACCAATTGGTGCGAACCATCACGATTCGCGGCAACAAGGTCACCAACGGCTCTTTCGAGCAATCGTCGAGTGGGAGCGCCCCTGACGGCTGGACTGGGACCGGATCAGGTGCCAGCTATAACCAGACCGGAGAGCACTCCACTGACGGAACGGACGCAGTGGGTATTACCAGCAGCCTGACAACAGGCGGAACCTGGAGCTCTGACCCTATCGAGGTAACTGCCGGTGAAAGCTACAGCCTGGCCATGAATACGAAGTCTGCGGCAACCGATCTGGTGCCACAGCTGAACGTGACATACCTTGATTCAACCGGATCCGTAGTGGGTGCGCCGCTGACAATAGCCCCAGATGGCGCAACCACAACAACATTTGGGGCCATCGGCCGCCTCACCGTCCCCAAGGGTGTCTCCCAGCTACGGCTCAGCCTGGGGACGGCCACTCCCAGCACTCTTGCTTCGCCGCAAACGGCTTGGGTAGATGAGATATGGATGTGGTGATGAATACACAACGGGGGTGATTTAAGCCGTAATCACCCCCCAAACTAAAGCACTTTCAGCCGTCAGCAGGATACGCCCGAGCGTGATCCTGCTGACGGCTCACCGTGCTATTGAGCTAATGGAAAGCCCCGGCAGCAAAACATTCCCCAACATCTAAGCCTAGGAAAGGTTTGATATGCCCAAGCACGCTATGGAACGCCGCGAAATAGTCGTCACCGATCCTGAGCTGTTGCACGAGATGCTCGAAGACGCAGAAGCCGCTCTCCGCCTCATCTCAAAGACTGAGAGAGCAGTTGGCATCCTGGTTACGCGTCACGACTCTTGTCGGTTCACTCTTGCACTCGATGAAGCGGTGCCATACGGCGAGACCCGCGAACTATCGCTTGTCTAGCTGACCACTTACAAGGCATGACCAAACCGGGTTGCCTCATGCCTGTTCGTCCAGTTGAGCACACCCCAACTTGTCGTCAGGCAGCAAGAAATGGAGCGTCAGAATAGGATCAGAAAGGCAGTTCCTGTATATGCCGAGCGCACGGTCTTAGGTTCAAACCTGACAGCCGACCCGCTGATGAACTTGCGCCCACGGGCGCTCGGCAACCTATTGCGCAAATTTCCATGACCGTCTGGACAGTTGGTTCGGCTGACCAGGGGACAATCCTGGTGGGTTATCCACCGCTACTGCTGCTGAGGGAGCTACCCCTAGGCTCCGCATTCCAGGCGTGGATAAACCGGATTGACCCCAACTGTGGACAGCTTGAAGTCACCGGGTTTAGGCGCACAGTCAGGAAGCGAAGGCCAGCCTTTGCGCATGCCCGGTCTACTTGTGGCTGCGTCAGGCTGGTTCAGTCCAGGGCAGCGGTTAGTGACTCTGGGTCGGGTAGCTCGTGTTGCAGGTCTGGTGGAAGCGCATCGTAGGTATATGAGGCTACGGCCATTGGTGGGGTGGCCCGACCGACGCTGTAGCGGAAGGTGTGGTCGTTCTTGCTGCCGCAGATGAGGATTCCGACGGTTTCGGCGTGGGCCTCGCGGCGTAGACGATCATCGACGAGGGCGATATAGAAGTTGAGTTTGCCGGTGTACTCTGGCTGGAATTTCTTGAGTTCGAGACGATGTAGCCGAGTTGTTCGACGTGGAAGAAGAGCAGGTCTATGTACAAGTCGTCGCCTCCGAAATCGAAGTGTGCTTGTCGGCCGAGGAACTCGAATCTGTAGGGTCTTTGGCGATCTGTTGTGCGAGCTCGGAGTCGTGCGCAACAAGCTGTTGCGCAAAGTTGGAGGGGACGGCTCCTGAACGTTCGAGGGTCTTGTTCACGATCATGTTCAGCAAATGTTTGGGGACCAGCCGTATTCGACGGCAGACAAGGCGTACCAGTCCGGGTGGCCGGGTCGAGTTGCTTATCAACGGAGATGTGGTCCCAGGGCAATTGGGCACCAGGCTGTTGCGCAATTGGTCCTCCGCTCCATGCATGGGACTCCCCTATGGCCAACCTCATGCTCTCCGTCATAGGGCCTTTCGCTGAACTCGAGCGCTCCATCACTAGGGATCACCAGCGGGAAGGCATCCCCTTTGCCAAGCGGGACGCCTGCAAGGGGCGGAGGCATGCGATGCGACGAAGATGACCACTTTGAGCCCAAGGCTAAATCTGCCCGCGGAGCCGTTGTCGCTTGGGCCGTGCCAGGTAAGACCAAAGGGCGACGCACGGATGCGGATCAGGTGATCCTGATCCGCATCCGTGCGTCGGTGTGCAATGCGTTCTCTCGGTGGATTCTATGGGGGCGCGCGCTTGTCAGCACGTTCTCCGGCTTCGGATCGTGCCCGTCGACTCCACGAGATGGGTCCGGCTTCGCGATGGCTTAGGGCCGGTCAGTTTACTTCCTTCCCGGGCTCCGGCTCTCCGCCTCAGCGCAGGGTCTTTTCCTTGGTCTCCGGTGCCCAGAGGACGGAGAGGATAAGTCCGAGCAGGGGGAAGGCCGATACCAGGAGCAGCGTGGCAGAGGTGCCCAGTTCTGCCAGGAGGAGCGGGAACAGGTAGGTGGCCCCAGCCGCGGAGATGCGGGAGAACGCTGCGGAGAAGCCCACGCCGGTCCCCCGGACACGGGTATCAAAAATTTCGCTGGGGTAGACGTACTGGATGTTGTTCGCTGCCGGGGCCATAAACAGGTAGAACGCGAAGAGGCCGACGGTCAGCCATAGTGGAGCGTTGCCGAACAGCCCGAGGGACAGCAGGGTCAGGAACATCAGGGCGAAGGTCCAGTTCACGAAGCCGCGCCTGGTGAGCTTGTGCAGCAGGTACAAACCGAAGACGGCACCGGCGAGTTGGACCACGTTGAGCCAGATTTCGACGGTTACGGCGTCGGTGACGCCCAGGCCGTTGAACACCGGGGTGAGGAAGGTGAAGATCGCAAAGAAGGGGCCGACCTGGCAGAACCAGAACAGTCCAGAGTACAGGTGGGGGCGCCAGGTCTGCCGGGTGAACAGGTCCGAGACCTTCGCATGCTTCTGTTCCAGCTTGACCTGGGGAACGACGTATCCCTCTCCGTAATGCTTAAGCACGACAGCTTCCGCCTCGTTGTCGCGGCCGCGGGCCTTCAGCCACATCGGGGACTCGGGCAAGCGGGAGCGCAGCACGAACACGATGAAGGCGGGGACTGCGCTGGTCGCCAGCAGCAGGCGCCAGTTGTCCCCCGACCAGAGCAGCCCGACCATGAAGGCGGCGACGAAACCGACCATCCAAAAGACGGCAAAGTTGCCCAGCAGCACGCCGCGGCCCTTTTTACGGGAAAACTCAGCCAGCACCGCGGTGCCGACGGCATACTCCACGCCGATGGCGAGGCCGAGCGCGAGGCGCAGGGCGACTAGATCCCAGACGCCGACCGCGAACAGCTGGAGCAGGGACAGCACCACGAAGGCGATCAGGTTCCAAGTGAACACCGGGCGGCGCCCGTACCGGTCGGCCAGGGAGCCGAAGATCAGCCCGCCGATGAAGACACCGATCAAGGCGCTGGAGGCGATCAGCCCCTGGCTCAAGGCGGTGAGGGCAAGTTCATTCTTCGCCAAGGCGATGCCGGAACCGATGATGCCGAGGACATAACCGTCGACTGCCGCGCCTCCCAACACGCAGGCCGTGGCCAGTGCATGGATTGGCTTGAAGGGAGCATCATCGAGCGGGACCTGCGCGCGCGCACTGGCCGACGCGGCGGTCGAAAGGGGCTGTGGGTGGGACATAAAGCGTCTCCTGGGGCGTTCGGGTGCGACACTGCACACTGAAATATCGGCAAAGCAACGACTAATATATCTGTTGGCGTTATGCAGGTCACAAGTGACCTTAATAGTGTCGACACATCGCAGTACTCTTCCGGCGACACGTCTCAGGATGCCCGTCGGAAACCGACTGCCAAAGTCGAGGTCAGCGTTCGCGGAGGGAAAAGAAGAAGCTGCCCATGGCTGCCATAGCCACGGGGCCGCGGGAACACGCCGCGCATTAGCCAAGCCGGGCGTCAAAGCGCCGCCTGTACTCCGTTGGCGTCGTGGAAAAGGCGGAAGCGAAGTTTTGCCGGAGTGTGACGGCGTTGCCGAATCCACAGTCCGCCGAGATCTGGTCTATCGACAGGTCCGTGGTCTCGAGCAGGCGCCGGGCTGCGTCAAGACGGCGGGCGCGTATCCATGCGGCCGGCGTTGTCCCCGTTGCTGTCCGGAAGGCGCGGACAAATGTACGACGGCTCAGGTGTGCCTGCGCGGCAAGACGGTCGATGGTCAGGGGTTCCCCCAGGCGGCCCAGTGCCCACTCGAGCAGCCGTGAGATCGGATCGTCGGTGGAGCGCTCCGGCACCGGCTGCTCAATGTACTGCGCCTGCCCACCCTCCCGGTGCGGCGCGATGACGAGGCTGCGTGCCACCTGATTTGCCGCCTCCGCTCCAAGTTTTGCGCGGACCAGGTGCAGGCAGGCATCGAGGGCGGAGGCGGTGCCGGCCGAGGTCAGCACATCACCGTGGTCGATATAGAGCACAGACTGGTCGAGCGGGACATCGGGGTGCCGCGCAGCAAGGGAATCGAAAGCCTGCCAATGCGTGACTGCACGACGCCCTGCAAGCAGCCCCGCGTCTGCCAGCGGAATCGCGCCGAGGCATAACCCTAGAACTGGCACCCCGCGACCATGCGCCCCTTGAAGCACCTGCCGCAGCGAATCGCTGGGGACGCGCCCGTCGTCGAACCATGAGGGCACCACCACCACGTCCGCTTCTTCCGCAGCCTCCGGGCCTTTTATCTCACCCAGCCGATAGCCCTCTGCGGTGGTGATCCCGCCTTCCCGATCAGAAAAGAGGACCGTCTTCCACCCGGCAAGACCTTGGCGGGCCACCTCGTCAAAAACCATCTGCGGCACGGCGAGGTGAAACATCGTCGCCCCATCGAAGGCGTACACCGCGATCCGCATGTTGCTCCTTCCGACGATCTTGGCCCGAATCCATCGTATATGCGCCTTCGTGCCACTGTTAGCAACCAATGGCAACGGGAAGACTGGAAAAGCGCCAAAAGACAGTCCAGCAACCATCAGGGAGAACCAAGAACATGAGCACCCTCCGCCGCGCCCTTATCCTCATTGACGTGCAGCAGCAGTACTTCAGCGGCCCCCTCGAAATCCAGTACCCGCCGCACCAGGAGTCCCTGCCCATGATTGCGGGAGCAGCTGACGCCGCCATCGCCGCCGGCATTCCCATTGCCGTGATCCAGCACTCGGCAGGTGAAGGTGCGCCGGTCTTTGCGCCCGGCACACCAGGCTTCGACCTGCACCCCGAGGTTGAACGCCGCAAAACCGCCGAATGGAAGTCGCTGGTCAAGCAGTATGGGTCCGTCTACGCCGGCACGGACCTCGCCGAATGGCTGCGGAAGCACGACGTCGACACGGTCACCCTGGCCGGCTACATGATCAACAACTGCGTGCTCGCCTCCGCCGTGGAGGCAGAGTTCCTCGGCTTCACCACCGAAGTCCTCTCAGACGCCACAGGCGCCATCAACCTCGCCAATGACGCCGGCTTCGCCGACGCAAACACCGTGCACACGACACTCCTCGCACTGCTGAACTCGAACTGGGCAGCGGTGGCCGATACTGATACATGGACCAACGCCCTGGACACCCGGCAGGCCCTCTCAAGGAGTGACCTCGGCAGCTCCGCGGTCGCGGGCTCCGAACTGGTCCTCCAGGCGTAGCCGGCCGCCCTGGCTTCCCGCCTGCTGTGCCGGGTGGGAAGCCGGGGAACACCACCGGCATTCGCGCTGTTCCATACAGGGGACCAAGACCGAAACGAATTTCAAGGACTGTTTACATGAAGTGGATTCTTCTCGCCGGCGCGATCCTGAGTGAGGTGACTGCTTCCCTTTACCTGAAAGCGGCCCTGGACAATCCTGCCTTCTTTGTGGTGGTTGTCGTCGGTTACTCCGCGTCCTTCGGCTTCCTCGCAGCGGTCCTCCGTAAAGGCCTGGGCCTCGGCGTTGCCTACGGCATCTGGGCTGCGCTGGGGGTAACACTCACCGTGCTGCTGGCCGCCCTCATCTTTGGTGAAGCGCTGACCCCCGTGATGATGATCGGAGTCGCCATGGTCATCGGCGGGGTGCTCTGCGTGGAACTCGGGTCCCATAAATCGCCGGAAGAAGAACCGATAAAAGAAATGGTTCGCTCATGATGTGGCTGTTGCTGGCAGGGGCAATCGTCACCGAGGTGACCGCCACCCTCTTCCTGCGCGTCGCTTCCACCGGCAAACGCCGCTGGTACATACCTGTCGGCGTCGGATACTTCCTGGCATTCACGCTCCTCACTCTGACCCTGAAACAGGGAATGAGCCTCGGAGTGGCGTACGGCATCTGGGCCGCCGCCGGCGTCGCACTCACCGCCCTTGCCAGCCGCGTCTTCTTTAAGGAGATGATCACCCCCGTGATGATGCTCGGACTCGGCCTCATCATCGGCGGCGTCCTGCTCATCGAGCTCGGCGCAGCGCACTAGAGGCGACGGCGGCAGGATCAGACCCGGATCCAGAGGTGGCGAGCGCCGGCTGGGCGGGACTTGAGTGGAAGCCCCCGCGCGAGTCAGGCTCCAGCGCGGGGGCTTCCTTTGCTTCCGTGTTGGGGTACTGGAAACAGCTAGAAATCTACCCGGCAGTAGGTCGGGTAGATTTCCATATCAGGCGACTTTGGTGAATCTTGATTCAACCTTGAGCGACGCCTGACACAGTTCCCTAATGGCTCGGCTCCTCGGTGGCGTCCGGGTCCTCCTCGGGCTCGAACGTGTTCGGCTCCGCATCGGCAGAGATGCCGATGCCATCGCCGCCCTTGGGGATCCCGCCGTCGTTCTTGCCTGGACTACCTGCAGCGCCCTCCTGAGGTTCGTCCTCGGGCAGGGAATCGGGTGAGTTGACAGTCATCGCTCCTCCTTCATTGGCCGGGCCTCTACGCTAACAGCCCGTAGCCGGAAAGGCGCCGGAAGAGCGCGATTTATTTACTGCGCGTCCCGGGCCGGCCCTGCCGCCTTCAGGACGACGTCCGGCGACAGTCCGGCCCGCGGCCAGCCTGCGGATGAGGCCGCAACAGGCCTGGAAGATTCCGGCTTCCGTAGAGGCTACAGGACAACTTCGGCTCACCTCCCCGTCATCCGGCTGCCGATACCAAGTCACCCAGCGTCGCAAACGATGACAGCAGCAAACAAAAGCAAACAAGAAACGAACAAAAAGTCTTGACTCCCAATGACACCCGCTGTTACAAATGCTGTAACGCTTTGCGATGAATCGATACAAAATCTCTTCGCCCCCCGAGAAGCGCCCCATCAAAGGAGATGACCATGCTCAGCAGCGCCCTAACCCCCGCCAGACCTGGCAAGACCGCCAAACGGACTGTCGCCGTCGGGCTGGCCGCCGCCGTCCTGCTCAGCGGCGCTGGACTGACCCTGGCCGCAGCCCCCGAAGCCAGCGCCGAACCCAGCAACTATCGCTTTGATTTCGGTAACGGGCCTGTAGAGGACGGCTACACCGGTGTCAGCGCAACGGATGCCTACAGCCCCGAAGCACGCTACGGGTTCAACACCCCCGGGCACATGGTGAACGTTCCCGCCAAGGGAACCGGCGCGGGAAGCGACGCCGTGCGCTTCCTCCAGTTCGGCACCAGGAGCAGCAACACATTCAACGTGGACCTCAAGGAAGGCCTCTACAAGGTGACCGTCACTCTGGGCGACACATCCAGGGCCAGCATCGCCGCCGAAGGGGTCTTCCAGGAGATGAACCTGACCGGAAACGGCGCCACGGCCTCCTTTGAAATGCCCGTCCTGGACGGCCAGCTCAACCTCCTGGTCACCGAGGGCAAGGTGGGAACCGCGTTCACGCTCAGTTCGCTGGTTATCGAGAAGGTGTCCCGCCATCCCGAAATGGACCCGACCATCTGGGTGGGCGGGGATTCCACGGTTGCCAGTTACTACCCCCTGGATTCCAGTGTGCAGGGCGGGTGGGGCCAGATGCTGCCGCAGTTCGTGGATCCGGAGGAGTTCGGTGTCCGGAACATCGCCACGGGCGGCCAAATTGCCCGCGGCTTCCGCAATGGCGGCCAGCTCGAAGCCATCCTGCAATACATCAAGCCCGGCGACCTGTTTCTGCTGGAAATGGGCATCAACGACACTGCCGCAAAGAACGCCACCACCGAGGCGGAGTTCAAGGAGATCATGCGGGACATGGTCCGGCAGGTAGCCGCGACCGGAGCCACGCCGGTACTGGTGACCCCGCAGGGCCGCGCCACCGACTTTGTGGACGGCGTCCACACCTCGGTGAACCGCTGGTACCGGAACTCCACGGTGGCCCTGGCCCAGGAGGAAGGCGTGCACCTGGTGGACCTGAACGTGCTGGCGTCCCGGTACTTCACGGAAATTGGTCCGGAAGCAACGCTTGCCCTGTTCATGACCGGCGACACCCTCCACCCGAACCGCGCCGGCGCCATTGAACTCGCGCGCCTGTTGGCTGAGGACCTGGCCCGGCAGGGCCTGTAACCGGGCAGCGCTTAACAGAGCAAAGGGCGACGGCGGGGTGCGGCAGAGTGCCGCATCCCGCCGTCGTTTTATCCCCTGCAGGGTTGGCCACGGCCGCCGGGCGATATTACAGGGCGGACCAGCCGCCGTCGGAGGCGAGGATGGCGCCGTTGATGTTGGTGCCGTCGTCGCTGAGCAGGAAGGTGATGGAGGCGGCCAGCTGCGCGGCGGTGGCGGGGGTGGGGATGTTGGCCTGCATGAGCGGGCCGAGGCGTTCGGCGGCCATCTGCGATCCGAAGTTCGCCACGATCCCGGTGATGGTGGGCCCGGGGGCGACCGCGTTGAAGCGCAGCCCCTTGGGTCCGTAGATCACGGCCGAGTTCTTGGTCAGGCCGACGACGGCGTGCTTGGACGCGGTGTAGGCGGCGCCAGCGGCCGAGCCGCGGATCCCGGCCTCGGAGGAGACGTTCACCACCGAACCTGCGCCGGCGTCGAGCATCAGCGGGGTGACGGCGCGGGTCAGGCGCATCAGCGCGGTGACGTTGATCCGGAAGACGCGGTCCCAGAGTTCGTCATCCACCTCATGGATGGGGGCGAAGTTGTCCATGATCCCGGCCACGTTGGCCAAGGCATCAACCCGCCCGCCGGCGGCAGCGACGACGGCGGCGACGGTTTCTTCGGTGGATATGTCGCCGGCAACGGGTACCAGGTCCAAACCTTTGTTCTCTTCCACCAGCGCATCCAGGCGCTCCTTGCTGATGTCCGCGGCGATAACCCTGCCGCCCTCCTTCGCGACGCGCAGGGCCGTCGCCTGCCCAATGCCGGACGCGGCACCGGTAACAATGACGGTTTTTTCGGCAAAACGGTTAGGGGTGATGGCTTCCTGCCATGCGGGTTCGTTGCCCATGATGTCCTTCCAGACAGTGATAAGGGTGATGCCAACCACCTTATGACACCCTGTGTCATTATGGAAGGGTGAATACTGGTGGGATGCCTTCGGATGACCTGATCACAGCCACACGTACGGGACGACCTGTCAGCATCGACCCTGACGCGATCGCCGCATTGGCCCTCAAGATGTTTGCCGAGCGCGGTTACGAGCAGACCTCAATGGAGGACATTGCCCGCCAGGCAGGCGTCGGGCGCAAGAGCCTCTATCGCCATTTCGCCAACAAAGCCGACCTGGTCTGGGGCGGTATGGGACCGGTGGTTGAGGCGTCGGAACATGCACTTGAATCAGCGCCTGCAGCTTCCACGTCCCGGCGCGAGGCCCTGGACGGACTTCGCGAGGCTGTTATCGCCAGCGTAGCCGTCCTCCCGGATCTGGCAGTGACCCGCGGGCGTCTCCGGCTGATCGCCGAACACCCGGAACTGATGGGCCGAAGCTACGATTTCCTGGGCTCCCGTCGCGAGCAGGCCGCGTCCTACCTCACCCAAAGGGGCATCCCCGCGGAAACTGCCCGCTACCTGTGCGCCGCCCTCATCGGCGCGTCATTCGAAGCCTGGCTGCACTGGGCGGCAAGTGATGATCCCGACCCGGTCCCCTATCTTCGGCGGGCCCTGTCGGTGCTGAGCGTGGGCTAACCGCTTGGCAAAAGCCCCCACCAAAACAGCCGCGCAGAATTGATGTGATCTTGCGTCAAACCTTGCCGTCCCCTGAAGTTGCGGGTCCACGCTGGAGGCATGAAGGACCGGCCAGCTTGTGGGGAGCAGGACATCATGGCAAACAAAGCAGCACTCGACGAAGAAATCACCACTGTGGGAGGGGTGCTGACAGATCAGCATCCCCTCGACTTCCACACCCTGGGGCTGGCCGGCTGCATCGACCGGCTTACGGCACCCCTCCGCCGGCGGGGGACCGTGGTCCGCTGGGATACTCCGCACTGGGGCATCGAGATTCCGGCGGCCTGCGCATCCCTGCTGTACCAGGCGGCGCGCGAGGCGCTCAGCAACGCGTACAAGTACTCGGAGGCGTCCCGGCTGACGGTCCAACTGGCGGCCGTGGGCCACGGCATCCGCCTGGTAGTGGCCGACGACGGCTCGGGGTTTGACAGCAATCTCGCCGCGTCCGGGCGTCACCACGGATACGGGCTGCGGCTCATGTCCGTAGCTGTACAGGAAGCCGGAGGCTCCGTGGATATCAGCTCGCGCCCGGGCTACGGCACCAGCGTAACGGTGACGCTGCCGCTGGACTAACGGCTCCTGATATTGGCCTATAGACCCGGATGCCCGCCGTGCGGGGACGGCGGGCATCCGCATGCCCGGGCGCTGGCGGCTAGCGCGTCAGCTTCGCGCTATCGTGCTCAAGGTCGCCGATGTGGCCGGGGGCATTGGCGGCCAGGACCCTGGCAACGAAGGCTCCGTATTCATCCATGAAGTGCCGAAGGAACTTGGCGGTGTCCTCGTTCCTGACCTCGCCATCTTCACCGAACACCGCAGCGTCGTAGTGGATGTAGGCCTCGGGGGAGTTCAGCTGCGGCGCATCCAGGAAGCTCAGGACGCTGCGGAAGGAGGACTGCATCACCGCGGTGCCGATGCTGCCCACGGAGGCGCCGATGATGCCGGTGGGCTTGCGGGCGAAGGAGTTGTTCCCCCATGGGCGGGATCCCCAGTCGATGGCGTTCTTGAGTGCGCCCGGAATGGATCGGTTGTACTCGGGGGACACGAACAGGATGCCATCCGACGCTTCGATGGCCTCCTTGAGGGCGCGCCCCTCCGGCGGGAAGTCGGCATCATAGTCGTAGCTGTACAGGGGAAGGTCCTTGATGGGGATCTCGGTGAACTCCAGGTCCTCCGGTGCGAGTTTGATGAGGGCGTTGGCGAGGACCCGGTTGATGGAGCCGGTGGCCAGGCTCCCCACGAAGTATCCGATCTTGAATGGTGCCATGAGTGTTCCTTCCAATGGCCGGTCCGCGCCGGCCGTCCATGTTCTGTAGGGAAATGGTGCCGTCCGCAGACGGCGGTTGGTGCTCACTGCAGCACCAGTCCAGCACAGAAGACCGGCCGCGGCCAGAGCGGAGATGGTCCTTGACAGGCCGTTGCGGGGAGCGCTCAATGATCAGGTAGCGCAGTCCCCCGGTGTCCAGCGCATCCCATCCGTCCCAGAGGAGCAGCCATGACCGAAAACCCATTGCAGGACCAGCGCGTCCACAATGAGGCCCCTGCCGAGGGGGATCCGGACGCGGATCCCACGGACATCCGGGTCCACACCCAGGATCCGGCCGAAGGCCCCGACGTCCCCGAAACGCCTGCGCCCGGGAAGACCCCGTAAATTCCTGCCGTAATCCGGCCACCCCTTGCAGCCCGCCCGTCAGCCGCACTAGGTTTAACCGCGACCCAGAAAGCGCTTTCCCGCCGGGTTGCGGGAAATCCCGGCGCGACAATCACCAGCGGAATTGGACGACATGACGGACAGCACCCTCATCAGGTGGATCGACGGCGACGCGCCGGCGGAAACCAGCGGCGGAACCACGTGGGGCATGCCCTTCGCCAGGGGAACGGTGGCGGGGGCAGGGTCCTTGGCAGTGGCAGATGCCAACGGAACACCCGTCCCCAGCCAGGCCTGGCCCCTGGCCACCTGGCCCGACGGGTCATTAAAGTGGGCGGGGATCGCGATCCCGGCAACGGATGCGCCGTCGTCGTCTTACCAGGTAGCGTCCGACGGCGCCGCGTCGCCTCAGGCAGCCAGCCTCCCGCCGTCGGACGGTACGGCCGGCCAGGGCCGCACCCGGGTCAGCGTCACTGAAACGGCAGACGCAATCACTGTGGACACCGGCGCCCTGCAAATGGCGATCAACCGAAGCGGCTCAAGGCTGTTCAGCAGCCTGTCACGGGACGGCCGCCCGGTTGCCCGGGACGCACGCCTGGTCAGCCTCCTGCAGGACGGCATCCCCGAGGGCGCCGGAACAGCTGCCCGGGAGTCATTCACCGGCGAAGTCACCGCCGTCGTGCTTGAACAGGGCGGCCCCGTCCGTGCCGTAGTGCGGCTGGAGGGCTCGCACCGGCCGGACGTCCGAGGCGGCTCTGGACGAAACTGGCTGCCGTTCGTCATCCGTTTCTACTTCTACGCAAACGCCCGCAGCGTGCGGATGGTGCATTCGTTCATCTGGGACGGCGATGCAAACCGCGACTTCCTGGCCGGCCTGGGCGTCCGCTTCACGGTGCCGCTGGAGGCCGGACTCCACGACCGGCACATCCGCATTGCCGGTGCCGACGGCGGATTCCTCACCGAAGCGGTGCGCGGCCTCACCGGCCTGCGGCGTGACCCCGGCGACGACGTGCGCGATGCCCAGATCGCCGGCCGCCCCACCCCGCCGCCGGCAACCTGGAACCCCGAAGTCTCCGAGCGCCTCCACCTCATTCCGGCCTGGAGCGATTACACGCTCAGCCAGCTCAGCGCGGACGGCTTCGAACTGCGCAAGCGCACTGCGGCAGGCCACGGCTGGGTGGGGATCTCAAGTGGAACACGCTCAGCGGGCTTCTGCTCCCTGAGCGACACCCGCGGCGGGCTGGGCGTTGGAATCAAGGACTTCTGGCAGTCCCACCCCGGGCAGTTGGACATCCGCGGCGCGGCCACCGGCGAGGCTTCCCTGACCGCCTGGCTCTACTCCCCTCAAGCACAGCCGATGGATCTGCGGTTCTACCACGACGGCCTGGGCCAGGACACGTTCGAGGAGCAGCTCGAGGGACTCGAGATCACCTATGAGGACTACGAACCCGGCTTTGGCAATCCCACCGGGATTGCCCGCACACATGAGTTAACTCTCTTCGCATACGACGCCACTCCTTCAACGGAAAGCCTCGCCGCGGACGCGGCGGCCGCGTCAACCCCCGCGCTCCTCCAGGCTACCCCTGGGTACCTCCACTCCGTGGGCGTCTTTGGCGACTGGGACCCGGTGGACCGCAGCACCCCGGCCCGCGCCCGGCTGGAGGACCGGCTGGACTTCCTCTTCGACTTCTACACCGGCCAGGTGGAGCAGCGCCGCTGGTACGGCTTCTGGAACTACGGCGACGTGATGCACACCTACGACTTTGACCGGCACGTCTGGCGGTATGACGTTGGCGGCTACGCGTGGGACAACTCCGAGCTCTCCCCCGACCTCTGGCTCTGGTACTCCTACCTGCGCTCGGGCCGGGCGGACATTTTCCGGTTCGCCGAGGCCATGACCCGCCACACCGGAGAGGTGGACGTCTACCACCTGGGGCCGTGGAAGGGACTGGGTTCGCGGCACAACGTCCAGCACTGGGGGTGCAGTGCCAAGCAGTTGCGCATCAGCACGCCCGCGTACCGCCGCTTCTACTACTACCTGACGGCGGACGAGCGCACCGGTGACCTGCTGACGGAGCTGGTGGACAGCGACCAGAACTTCCTGGGCCTGGACCCGGTCCGCAAGGTCCGTCCGGACGCTGACACATACCGGCCCAACCGCGGAGCCCTGGGCGTGGGCCTCGGAACAGACTGGGGTTCCCTCGCCGCCACCTGGCTCACGGACTGGGAGCGCACCGGCAACCCGCGTTCACGCGACCGCCTCCTGGGCACCATGGCGGATATTGGCGCCCTCAAGTACGGCTTCCTCACCGGCGAAGCGCTGTACGACCTGGACAAGGGACGGTTCGACACCGGCCGGGAGCTTCTCCAGGTATCGCACCTCAGCGCGGTGTTCGGGCTGGTTGAGATCTGCAGTGAACTGGTGGACCTGGTCCCGGATCCGGACTTTGAGCGGGCCTGGCTGCAGTACTGCCGGCTGTTCCTGGCCACGAAAGAGGAGCAGGTGGAGGCCGTGGGTGAGCCGCTGGCGGGCATCTACCTCACCCAGGCCCACAGCCGGCTTACCGCCTACGCTGCGGCGCGGCTGGATGATGCGGACCTGGCGGCCCGGGCCTGGGAAAGCTTTGCCGAGGGCGGCGAGCACCTGAACCACGAATCGGCCTTCACCCTGCGCAGGATCGAGCCCCCGCATGTGCTGTTGCCGGTGGACGAGGCGCCCACCGTTTCCACGAACGACACCGCCCAGTTCGGCCTCGCGGCCATCCAGAACCTGGCGCTGATCGGCAAGCACCTGCGCTAGTCCGAAAATGAGATGCGGCGCCTGTGGTTGGCGCGGGTGTGGGTGTCCGGGGCAAAGTAGAGCCGTCGGCGAGTCCTGAAGATTGGAACTTAGGCTGCCCGGGTCAGGGTGACGGTGTAGCCGAGGGCTTCGAGTTGGCGGACGTGGTTGCGTTTGCTGGTATCGGGGTTGGTGTGGCGGCTGAAGTGATCGGCGCCGAGGTCGCGGAAACGTACATTGGGATCCTGCAGCAGGTGCCAGACGATGACGAGGATGGAACGTCCGATGGCGACTATGGCGCGTTTCCTGCCTCGTCGCCGGGCGATCCTTCGGTAGCGTTCGCCCAGGAACGTATCTGTCTTTCCGGCCACGACGGCTGCCTCTCCCAGGACCCGGGCGAGATAGCGGTTGCCATGCCCGGTCGAGCCGTTGCCCTTAGTCTTCCCGGCGGAGGAATTGATGCCTGGAGAGAACTTCGACCAGGAACAGAGGTGCCCCGCGGTTGGGAACCGGGTCATGTCGGCCCCGATTTCGGCCAGGATAATGGCGGCGGCGACGGGGCCGATGCCCGGGATCTCATCCAGATGCTCCGCCGCCCCCGCGAAAGGGGCCAGTTGCACCTCGATCTGTTCATCGACCGCCGTGATATCGGCATCGATCCCGTCGATCCTGGCCAGCATCCGTGCCAGCAGGAAGCGGTGGTGGTCATCAAAGTGGCCGCTGAACGCCTCCTCGAGTTCGCTGATCTTCTTCCGCATGCTTGCCCGCGCCAACTGGGCGAGCACTTTCGGATTCCGTTCGCCGGCGATGAGCGCCGCCATCATCTCCCGGCCGGACACCCCGAAAATATCCGAAGCCACGACGGAGAGTTTGATGCACGCGTCCTCAAGGAGTTTTTCGACCCGGTTCTTTTCTGCCGTCCGCGCCCCGACGAGGTCAATCCGGTACCGGGTCAGGTCCCGCAGCCGCCGGATCGGGGCGGGCGGGACAAAACTGGGCCGCAGCATCTGCCGTTCGGCGACTTTGCACAGCCAGACCGAGTCGAGCACGTCGGTTTTGGGACGTCCCGGCAGATGCCTAACGTCGCGCGCGTTGACCAGCCACGGTTCGAGCCCGTGAGCCTCGAGGAGATAGAACACCGGCTTCCAGTAATCGGAGGTTGCCTCCATCACCACCCGCTCGATCCGGAGATCGACCAGATGGTTGGCCAGTTCCCCCAGGGATCGGCTCATGGTCGAATGCGTGGACACCTCCTGTAACCGCTTCTGCGGGTTCCCGACCGCCGGGACCCGGACACAACACACGAGTTCGGCTTTGCCTATATCCAGGGCCGCGACCCTGGCAATGATCTGCTCCTCATCCTGGGATTCGGCCAGCATGGCCTACTCATCTCCTCACCCGACGCCCCGCTGAATGGATAAGCGGCCGCCCGTGGGATCACCGGGAAAATCGGAATCTAGTCCTCGTTCTCGGCTAACGAAACAGTGAAGGGCCCACAGCGTGATCCCCAGCGCCCGGCTAGCTGACGGCCTGAATGAACCATAGAACCACGGCGTCGGCAGGCGACCACAAGGACATTTTCAGCCCGGAACGGGCGTCCCGCAAGGGACACAAAGGCTAGCTGCCTCCATCCCAACTGGGTAGCAGTAAGTGTCGTTTTGGACCCTAGAAACGACACCTGCTGCTACCTGGTTGGGGGTGTTTTCGGTGCCGCGGGGGTTTATCGTGAAATTACTGATGACCTCAGTTCTTCATCGGATTCGGTTCAGTCGAAGGAGACGCGATGAGCACGAAAGTTGAGAAACGGATTGTGGTCGATGTCCCGGTGAGTACCGCCTACAACCAGTGGACCCGGTTCGAGGAGTTTCCGCGCTTCATGAGTGGCGTGGAGAGCGTGACCCGGCTTGGCGATGATCGCCTGAAGTGGGTGGCGCACATTGCCGGCGTCCACCGGCGGTGGGAAGCGAAGATCATCGAGCAGGTTCCGGACCGGAAGGTGGCCTGGGCATCAATCGAAGGTGCCACCAACTCCGGCACTATCGAATTCAGGGATGCCGGCGCAAACAGGACCGAACTGGCGCTGACGCTGGAGTACCAGCCCGCGGGCATGGTGGAGAAGGTGGGAGACCTGCTCCATGTTGTGGGCCGCCAGGCGGACCACGACCTGAAGAAGTTCAAGGAATTCATCGAACACGAGGGCCGCGCCGGCGCGCCCACCACCGCTGCGGCATCCACTACCGAACGGCCGCCCTACAACAGGTTCGAGCACCCCTTCGACCAGACGAACGGCCTGGTCGATTTCGAGGGTGAATCGGATGAGACGGCAGAAGGTGAAAACTACAGTTCCGGTGAACGCCGGAACCGCCGGCACGATGAAGGCAATATTCCACCCTTCAGCGGCACCTTGGGACAGCACTGACTCTCCTTCCTTCGTTGAGGCCCGACGGCGGTATTGCCTGCCCATTCGGCGCCAACGCCGCCGTCGTACTTCCCGCTCTGGAAACCCACCCGCCCAAAAGGTATGTTGGTAAGCATGCTGATGATTTTTACCGGGTCATCAGTTTCCGGTGACAAGCGAAGGAGACGTTATGAGCACGAAGGTGGAAAAACGCATTCTGGTGAACGTACCGGTGAGCACGGCCTACAACCAGTGGACCCAGTTCGAGGACTTCCCGCACTTCATGGGCGGTGTCAAGACTGTCACGCAGCTCAGTGACGATCGGCTGGAGTGGGTAGCCGAGATCGGCGGCGTCCGCCGGCAGTGGGAAGCAAAGATTCTGGAGCAGGTACCGGACCGCAAGATCGCCTGGGCCGCTACGGAAGGCGCTACAAACGCGGGCGTTGTGGAATTTGAGGACATCGGCGGCGGACAGACGTCCGTGCAGCTGACGCTCGAATACGAGCCCGAAGGACTTATTGAGAAGGTGGGCGACAAGCTCAACGTGGTGGACCGGCAGGCCGAAGCAGACCTGCAGCGGTTCAAGGAATTCATTGAGGATGAAGGTTACGCCAGCGGCGCCTGGCGCGGCGCCGTCAACCCCGGTGCCACCGTGGGCACGCCCGGCGTGGAAGACGCCGCCGGGTCCCGCGGCGACTCCGGCAAGGCAGGCGTCTCAGGCAAGGTCGCCGCTGGACTCGGCGTAGCCGCAGCCGCCGGCGCAGCAGCTGCCATGGCGGCCGGCACCAACAAGGAGACAACTGCGGCTGCCGATGAAACGGTAACTCCAGCGACTACCGGGGAACCGGCCACCGTTACGCCGATCACGTCTGACACCACGACAGACACCACAACAACGGGGACGGCGGGCACGACTGGCACCACGGGTACCGCGGGTACGGCTGCGGCAGCCGGCTCCACCGGTTCGCTCGCCGATCTGGGCGATGACAGGATCGGGCACTCCTTCGACCAGACCAACGGCCTGGTGGACACCACCGGCGAATCCGACGAGACGGTGGAAGGTGAGAACCTGAGCGCCGCTGAACGTGAAGGTGACGACCGCCGCCCCGATGGCGGCCTGCCGCCCATCGGCGGCAACCTCGGCCAGCACTGACCCGGACTGACCGCACGCCAAAGCGCCGCCCGCCTCTCCCCCGAGGCGGGCGGCGCTTTGCCGTTCCTGGCGGCTTGCGTATTCCGGTGCTACTTGCCCGGTGCTACTTGTCCGTGCCCGTGTAGGTCACGGACGGCATGGCAGGGGTTTCCATGCCTTCACCGATGAAGAAGCTCGGGTGCGGCGGCTGGTTGTAGGACACGTTCTGGTTGGCCACCCCCGTCCGGTACATGGGGTCGTGCATCAGGGTGCGGAGCCGCACCTCGGTGGGTGAGGTGCTGGTGTAGATCCGCAGTTCGGTGCTGTCAGACGACGGGAACACCAGTTCCTCGCGCCAGTCACCCAGCAGGTCTGCCTGCAGGGACGGGTTGCCCTTGGTGTGGTTGTTGGTGCGGGCGCCGGTCGCGGTCAGCAGCCGGTCGCTGGATTCGGTTTCCCAGTTCCACTTCGAGATGGTGGGCACACCGACGCCGGCAGCGGCGTCAAAGTCGTGGTCCACGATCTCGCGGAGCAGGTCGCCGTCCCACCAGGCCATGAAGTTGGCCGCCGGGATCTTATTCGCGATCAGTTCGCCCTTGGCCGAGCGCAGCTCGCCAACCGGTGAGTTCCAGGCGCCGCCGCCGCCCACAGCCCAGCTCTCTGAGCCCGGGAAACGGGGGTCGATGTCGCCGGTGGCGCCGCGCCCGGTGTCCCGCGTGGCGGGAATGTTCCAAAGAATTTCACCGGTGGCAGCGTCACGGAAGGTGGCTCCCCGGTTGCCGCTCTGGCCCATGCTCTCGTGTACGGCGAATGTCTCAAGGCCCGGACGGGACGGATCGAGATTGCCGGTGTGGATAGCATCGCCGTGGCCCAGCTTGGTGTTGTAGAGCGGTTTGCCGTCATCGTCGATGGTCATGGAGCCGAAGACGAACTCGTCCTTGCCGTCCTGGTCCACGTCCGCCACGGAGAGGTTGTGGTTGCCCTGTCCCCTGTACTCTGCGCCGGCGATGTCCGAATCAAAGGTCCAGCGCTTCACCAGCTTGCCGTCCACCAGGTCATAGGTGACCAGGACGGTGCGGGTGTAGTAGCCGCGGCTGAACATCAGGGACGGCTTCTCTCCATCAAGGTAGGCGACGCCGGCCAGGAACCGGTCCACGCGGTTGCCGTAGCCGTCACCCCAGGCGGAGACGTTGCCGCGGGGCGGGTCGTAGGGCACGGTGTCCATGATGGTGCCTGTGGCCCCGTTGAACACGGTGAGGAATTCCGGGCCGGACAGGATGTAGCCGCCGCTGTTGCGGTGATCGGCTGCGGGGTCACCGATAACGGTGCCCGCGGCGTCCTTGGTGCCGTCAGCGGTCTTGAAGGAGACCTCTGCCTTGCCGTCGCCATCGAAGTCGTAAGCCATCAGCTGGGTGTAGTGGGCGCCGGCGCGGATGTTGTGGCCGAGGTCGATGCGCCAGAGCTTGGTGCCGTCCATCTTGTACGCGTCCACGTACACGTTGCCAGTGAAGCCGGACCTGGAGTTGTCCTGGGCGTTGGACGGGTTCCACAGTTGGATGATCTCGTGGCTGCCGTCGCCGTCCAGGTCCGCCACCGTGGCGTCATTGGCAGTATAGGTGTAGGGCTTGCCGTCCTTGCTGACGCCGTCGGCCGGTTTGTCCAGCTTGATGGACAGGTAGTCCTGCGCCAGCGGGATGAATTCCGCGCTGAGCTTGTCCTGGCCGTTGCCATTGCCCACGGCCTTGATGACGTACTTGGAGGCTGCCGTTCCGGCCGGATCAACATAGGTAGTGGTGTCCCGGATGGGCTCTTCGGTGAGCTGGACGCCGTCGCGGATCACGTGGAACCCGATGCTGTCCTTGTCCAGGCCAAGCATGCGCCAGCCGAGCGTGACGCCCTGGTCAGTGAGTACGGCCACCGGCGCCCGGTCCAGGTTCTCCACCTGGCGCTTGAGCGCCGACTTGCCGGATGCTTCCGGAAGCGCGGGGTTGGCCTGTGCCAGGGGAACCCCGGTAAAGGCGAGCGCTGCCGCGGTCAGTGAGGCAGCAGCAGCCAGGGGCGCCGCTTTCCAGGCCCTGCCGGCCCGGAACTTTGGGGAACATTTTGAGGGATAGAGCAAGGGAACATCTCCTTTGATGCGGCGGCAGCTGAGTCTGCCGGGCCAACAGTTGGAACGTTTCACTTAGACCGCCGGATGGTCTCCGAGAAGATGACTCAAGGGGGTTCCGGCGCGATGGAAAACGCTTTCTGCCCTTTAGGTTTATCAGTGCCCCGCGAGTGGGGTCAAGGTTTTTTCGGTACTAAATGGGAGAATTTGTTCTCTTGCTGTTCCTTGCTGCGACTGCCTCCAGTAGCGGCAGGGTGCGGGAAGGCATAACTTCCACCAGTGACATGGCCGTGCTGGTGCGTACGACGCCGGCAGCCGCCAACATCCTGTTGGTCACCCTGTGCAGGTCCGCCGGGTCCTTCGCCGCCACTTTGGCGAGCAGGTCGGCGTCACCCGTGGTGGCATGCATTTCGATGATTTCCGGAATGGTCCGCAGGGCCGCCATCGCCTCGTCGCTGGCGGACTGGCTGATCGAAATCGAGATGAAGCCAATCAGAGGGAGGCCCAGCGCCCCGGTCCGGACCCGCTGGCTGAACGGAGCCAGGGTGCCGTCACTGACCAGGCGCCGGAGCCGGGCATGGACAGTGTTGCGTGCCACGCCGAGTGTCCGGGACAGGGACAGGACCGTGGCCTGTGGATCCTGGTCAAGCGTGAGGAGGATCTCGGCATCAAGAGCGTCGATAAGGTGCATAGTGAGCATTTTGCCACCTTGGGCAGGTCCCCGGCCCCGATCTGTCCTGCACAAGACAGCTGTGTTGCGCACACTTCCCGGAATATCCCACGATGCCTGCATGACCAGCACCCTCCCCGAATCGGCAGCACCCGGGCTTCGCGCCGCCGTCGCAAAACTTCCCGCTTATGTCGCCGGCAAGAGCGCAGAGTCGGAACTGACTGCTGCCCTGGCTTCGAACGAAAGCCACTTCGCTCCCCTGCCATCCGTCGTCGACATGATCTCGGCAGAGGCCGGCAGGATCCACCGCTACCCGTCCATGGGTGCCGTTGACGCCCGGGAAGCGCTCGCCCGGCACCACTCGGTGTCAGCCGATGAAGTCGCCGCCGGACCGGGAAGCTCGGGGGTGCTGCAGCAGATCATCTCTGCTGTCTGCGATCCGGGCGACGAGGTTGTTTTTGCCTGGCGGTCCTTTGCGGCGTATCCGATCCTGGTCACGGTAGCCGGCGCGGTGCCTGTCCCCGTACCCCTGCTGGAGAACGAACACCACGACCTTGCAGCCATGGCCGCTGCCATCACCGGCCGTACCCGTCTGGTGATCCTCTGCTCCCCCAACAACCCCACGGGCGTGTCCATTGCAGCGGAGCAGCTGGAGGAGTTCCTGCGGGCCGTCCCGCCGCGGGTCCTGGTGGTGCTGGACGAGGCCTATATCGAATACCGGCGCGGTCCCGGTCTGGACTCCCTCGAGTTCTACCGGCGGTACCCCAACCTGTGCATCCTGAGGACCTTTTCCAAGGCTTATGGGCTGGCCGGCCTGCGGATCGGTTATGCCATCGCCCGGCCTTCCGTGGCTGACGGCCTCCGCCGCACAGCGATCCCTTTTGGCGTCAACCGGATGGCGCAGGCTGCAGCCATGGCGTCCCTGGCAGCCGGGGATGAAATCCTGGCACGGACCAATGCAGTTGCCGGGGAACGCACCCGTGTCATCGCGGCACTCCGCAGCCTCGGTTGGAAGGTCCCGGACAGCCAGGCCAACTTCTACTGGCTCCGTGCCTCGGATGAGCTGCGCGGGCAGCTGCTGGGCGCCCTCGCCGAGGCGGACATCCTGGCCCGCGGATACGTCGGAGACGGAGTCCGGATCACCCTGGCCAACAGGGAAACGAATGACCGCGTGCTGGCGGTTCTTTCCAACCGCGGGCGGTTTGCGGACCAGTGAGCACCACGACTGCCACCACCACTGTCCCTGCCACCGCGGAAAAACGGACGACGGCGCTGCCCGCCACGCCGCCGTCGGCCGTCCGCCATTCCCTGGCTGAAGACATCCTGGGCATCCTCACCGGCACGTTCGCCGCGTCCCTGGGCCTGTACCTGCTCAAATCCAGTGAAGCCGTCACCGGTGGAACGGCCGGGCTGGCGCTGCTGCTCAGCTACTCCATTCAACTGCCGTTCGGCGTCATCTTCATGGCAGTGAACCTGCCCTTCTTTGGCCTGGCGGTCTGGAAGAAAGGCTGGAACTTTGCCTTGCGCACAGGCGCAGCGATTGCCCTGGTCTCCGCCATGGCCAGCCTGCATCCGGCCGTGCTCGGGGCATTGGCTATCAACCCGGTGTACGGCGTGCTGGGCGGGAACCTGCTTGCCGGCGTCGGACTGCTGATCCTGTTCCGGCACAAATCCAGCCTCGGCGGCTTCAATATCCTGGCCCTGCTCCTGCAGGAGAAATTGAAGTGGCGTGCCGGTTATGTGCAGATGGTGCTGGACGTGACCATCGTGCTCGCGGCGCTGGCGCTGGTGTCACCTTTGATGGTTCTCCTCTCCGCAGTGGGCGCCACCCTCCTGAACCTCATCCTCGCCCTGAACCACCGCCCCGGCCGCTACCTGGGAAAGTAGCCGCCGCCGGGCCCCGGGGAAGCTCCTACCTCCAGGCTTCTTCAGGAACAGCGCGGCGCGGACCCAGCTACCTCACAAAAGCTGGTTGGCAGCTGGCGTCGTGACGACGTTGGCTGCCAGCCGGTTTTTCGTTGGGGGTTCAATTTCAAGAGCGTAAGAAAGGCCCGGCACGGCATCGATGCCCCATTCTGCTTACAATCGAAACCTCAATCGACTACTGAGGGACCCATGAAGAAATTCGCTACAGCCCTGTTCGCCGCCGGTCTCGTTCTCTCCGCCACGGCCTGCTCCACCTCGCAACAACTGTCCACCGCTGAAACCTGCGAGCGGATCCAGACCGTCGTGTCGAACCCTGCCAACAGCGCCGGCAAGACGGGCATGAACCGTCTTGCGAACCAGATCCGCCCCATTCACGCGGTGGCATCTGATGATCTCAAGCCCGCCCTCGAGTCGATCCTCGAATACACGGACGAGCAGGCGAAAGAGACCCCGGACGAAGCCAAGCTCGCCGAACTCCAGGCAGACTACGAGCAGGCCGGCAACACCTACAGCCGGTTCTGCAGCTAGGCATTACCTCGCTGAGCGGACCCGGCTGCCCCGGCTACAGGCTGGCCGGGTCCGTATTGGCGCCGCACAGGATTACGGCCACGCGCTCATACGGGCGCGGCACATAGGCGCCGGAGGCCAGGGCCGCGTATGCCGCCGCGGCACCATGCTCCACCACCATGCGGTAGCCGTCCCACAGCGCCGAGCGCGCGGCAACAATGTCGTCGTCGCTCACCAGGACGCTTTCGACGGCGGTGCGGACGGCCACGGAGAAGCCGATGTCTCCGATGCTGCGGGCACCCAGGGAGTCCGCGGCGACGCCGGACACCGCCACGTCCACAGGTTTTCCGGCGGACAGCGCTGCGTGCAAAGTCGGCGCTGTTTCCGGTTCCACGGCCACCACCTTTGCATGGCCTTCCACGGCAGCGGCGACTCCTGCCATCAGGCCGCCACCACCCACGGCGACCAGCACGGTATCCACACTTCGGAGCTGGTCCAGCAGTTCGGACCCTACGGTTCCTGCGCCGGCGGCGATCTCCGGCTGGTCGTAGGCGTGGCAGTACACGGCCCCGGTTTCCCGGGCGTGCGCCACGGCCGCCTGATAGGCCACTGCGTATTCCGTTCCGCCCTGCACCACCGTCGCACCAATGGCTACAAGCTTCCGGACCTTGACGGCCGGTGCCGCTGCAGGAACAAACACACTGTGGCCGGCACACCCAGCTGCGCCGCTGCGTAAGCATTGGCGAGGCCGGCGTTTCCACCGGAAGCGACCACCACTCCCACCTCCGTACGCAGTTCGCCGCGTTCCTTGCTGGCCAGGATCCGGTTGAGGGCTCCCCGGGCCTTGAAGGTCCCGGTGTGCTGCATGAATTCGCATTTGAACCACACCGGACCTGGAAAAGCGTCCCGGTCAGCTTCCATCACCGGGGTGAGCCGGGTGAGGCCGGCGGTCCGGCGCGCGGCCTGGTCCACGTCGCCGCGGGTAATCACGTCAGACCTCGTCGTCCCAGGTTCCCGGTTCCTCCAGCGCTTCCTCGGGCTTGTGGTCCTGGGCAGGGGCGCCGCTACCGGTATACGATGCCGGAACGGTGCCGGCCGCGTGCGCCTGCTGCTCTTCGCGGATGTTGGCCGCGTGGGGAAGCTCAGGGTGCTGCCCGCTTTGCGGGGCCTTCGTCACTTCAGGGCTGCTGTTGGGCTCGTCGGGATCGCCGGGCCCCCGAAGGTCAGCGGTGTTCTGGGGCTCGTCGTTCGAAGTTGTCATGGTCCTGCCTTTCACCCTGGGGAATTCTGGCTGTTCGGGGCCGGGCTGGAACCCGGCGCCGGTTTCAGCCTACTTCTGACCGCTGTGGTTCGCTGGTATCGGGACCGAACCTGTGAATTGCCTGGCGGAGCCTGTGAAAACCGGTCCGTTACCTGTGATCGCGACTCAGCAGGGACTTCGACGGAGTCCCCGGCGTTAACCCCATGGCGGAAGGAGGCCACATGATTATTGTTCTTACCGGAATAGACGGTTCCGGCAAGTCCACGGCAGCCCACGCCCTGGTGTCGGCCGTTCAGGCCAAGGGCGGGAAAGCCCTGCTGTTGAACAACCACGCGGGCAGGCGGAGCATGTCGGTCCTGCAGGCCAGATGGGGGGTTCGGCTGCCGGAACGCCTCGCTGACACGGTCGAAACCACCTTCCGGGTGTGGAACGTCCTGGTCTCCCACCTGCAGGCCAGCCGGTTCAACGGGCTGGTAGTGATGGACCGACACCTGTACTGCCAGCTGGCCCTGCGTGGTACGAACGGCATTCCCCGCGGCCGTCTCCTGCCGTGGCTTTTGGCGGTACTGCCCAGCCCGGCTGCCGTGATCCACCTCGAAATTGAACCCGATGAGGCACACCGGCGGATTGTCGCCCGCGGAACTGATGCGGAGACCCTCGAGGACCTGGTTGCCTTCCGCGACGCCTACTCGGCGCTGCCGGAATACGGAAGCTTCATCAAGGTGGACGCGGCCCTTCCCGCCCCGGAACTGGCAGAACGCCTTGAGCGCGTGATGAGCGGAGTCACCGCCAGCGAACACATTCCGTCAAGGGAAGCAGCCACAAAACGACACTAAAGGTGGACAGGACAAAAAGGTGGGCGGGACCAGCCGGTCCCGCCCACCTTTTGTTGTTACAGCCAGGGCGTTGCGGCTAGGGCGAGGGCGTCGGCGAAGCCGTGGACGTCTCGCCCTCTACGGTCTCGGTGACCGTTGCCGTCGGTGACGCTGTATCATCGGGCGAAGCCGTGCTGGTGGTGGTCGACGTCGGGCTGGACGTTGCGCCGCCTTCGGCGTCCTCAAGGACTTCGTTAATGAGGTCCTCAAGTTCCTTCTGGTCCGCGTCGCCCAGGTCCGCGCCGCTCTTGGTGGCCACAACCAGCAGCCGGCCCTCAGCCGCGGAAACCTGCATCAGCTCCTGGTTCTCCCCGCTGCGGGTGCTGAGGGTTGCGAAAGTTTCAGCCGCGTCCGTTTCAGCCTGCACTTCCTCGCTGGAGACTTCGTAGCTCTGGCCCAGGGCTTCAACCGTGAAGGTGGAGCACTGGCTCATCTTGCCTTTGATCTCCGTGAGGACTTCCTCGGCGTCAGGACCTTCGCTGCCGGACTGGGCGGAGAGGGTGCGGGGCTGGTCGCCTTCGGATAGCGCGACGGCCACCTCGCCTTCTTCCACGGTGTCCAGCAGGCCTGCGGTGGCGATGTCCTTGCAGTCCTCAGGGTCAACGGTTGCCGTGCTCAGGAGCAGGTTGGCGATGTTCCCGCCCTGGTCCACCTGCTCCTTGGAGTAGAGCTTGAGTTCGTTGCCGTCGGCGTCCGTCTTGCCGGAGATGAGATCGCGCAGCTCATCCTCGGTATACACCTTGTCAGCCGCGGCGGTTTCGGTGGCAGTGGCCGTTGCGGTGGGGCTGGCTGCCCCGTCTCCGCCACCGGTGCAGCCGGCCAGTGCCAGCATTGCCGCAGTCATCAATCCAAGCGCAGGTACTTTTCGCATCAGGTGAACCCCTTCGAAATAGGAAGCATGCTTAGTGTTTCCTACTGTAAAGGGTTTGGGCCCAAGTGTGAAATACCGACTTGGTAACGGTCCAAAGCTCCAGGTCAGGCCGGCTGTTTCCCCTGCTCCGGCAACGGCGAATGCCGCCACGCACCACTTGCCTTCGCCTGGTGTCCCAGGTTACGGGAGATGGCGCGGGCGGCGGCACGTACCAGCGGCACCAGTTCATGGGCGGGCGTGGCAGCGTCAGGAACCACGATTGACAGCGCCGCCACAACGTCGCCGTCGGCTCCACGGATGGGAGCGGCAACGGATACAGTGCGGGACGGACGGCTTCTTCGGACCACCGCGGCGCCGGAATGTTTGACCCCGGCGAGCGCGGCCCGCAGCCCGGGGCCCGGGATGCTTTCGGAACCCGGTTCGGCTTCCGCTGGCTGCGCGAGCAACTCCGCCTGGAATTCAGGAGCGGCGTGGGCCAGCAGGACCTGCCCGACGGCGGTGGTGCGCAATGGCATCCGGCCTCCCACCCGGTAGGCGACTTCGGTCGCGGTGCGGGAGGAGAGCCTGTCGATAAGCACAGCGTCCCTGCCTTCACGGACGGCGAGGAGTACGTGGTGCCGCGTGACCTCATACAGGTCCTCGAGATACGGGAGCGCGATCTGGCGCACCCCATGGCCGCGGGGCGCCAACGATGCGATTTCCCAGAGCCGGACACCCACCACGTAACGCCCGTCCTCCAACCTCTCCAGGGCACCCCACTCCGTTAGGTGCCGCACCAGGCGAAGGGCGGTGGCGGGGGCAAGGCCGGCAAGCCGGGACAACTCGGACAGGTTCAGGGCCCGGCGCTGCTCACTGAATTGCGCCAGCAGGCTGAGGGCACGCACCACCACGGGGTCTGCGGGGCCTTCCTGAACCGGCCTGGCCCCGCGGCCTGCTCCCGCCATGATGCCTCCAGTTCCTTACGCGCCGAGTAGTTCAAGCCTTCCGCTTGTGGCCTCCGTCACAAAGTGTATTTTCACTGAGTGAAAAGTACGATTTCGAAGGCTTGGGTTCGGGGACAGGCTGATGGACGTCCCGCCGGCGAAATTTGCCTGCCACCCTTACCGATTGGAATCAACGATGAACTCCAACGCCCCCAGGAAATCCCTGGTTGGAATTTTTGTCTTGTGCTGGCTTGGCCTGCTCGCCGACGGTTACGACCTCTACGTCTACGGCGCCACCCTTCCCGGGCTGATCGGCCAGCCGCCCTTCAACGTAACGCCTGCCGCCGCAGGCGCCGTGGGCTCCATCGCGCTGGTGGGGATGCTGCTCGGCTCCCTCATCGTCGGCACCCTGACGGACCGGCTGGGCCGGCGCCGCATCTTCGTCAGCGCCCTGGCGCTGTTTTCGCTGGCCATGTTGGCATGCGCCGCGGCGCCCAGCTGGGAGTCGTTTGCGTTCTACCGCTTCATCGCGTGCTTCGGCGTGGGCGGCTTGCTTCCGACGGCGGTGGCGCTCACCAACGAGTTCGCACCGCCCGGCCGGAAATCACTGATCCTCGGGGCCGTCCTGACCGGACCGGCCACGGGCACGGTGGCGGCTTCCCTGACCTCGCTGGCGCTGCTGGAATCCAGCGGTTTCCGCCCGGTGTACGCCATCGGCGCAGGAGGCTTGCTGCTGGTTCCGTTCGCGTGGTTCCTGCTGCCCGAGTCGCCGTCATTCCTGCGGACCCAGCTCCGTAATGCCGAGGCAGATCGCATTGAGGCACTGTATGGCCTGCCCCGCACCACGGAAGTCCCCGCCACGGGCATTCGCGTTTCGCCCACCCGCGCGTTGTTCGCCAACGGCACCGCCCACACCACCTTCCTGCTGTGGGCCATCACGGTGCTGAGCCTGCTGACAATCTTCGGCGTCAGCACGTGGCTCCCCCAGATCATGCGGACCGCAGGGTTCGGTGTCGGTTCCTCCGTGTCGTTCCTGCTGGCCTACTCAGTGGGCGCCGTTGTGGGTACGGTCCTGGCGTCCGTGGCCAGCCAGAAGTTCGGACCGCGGCCGCTGGTGATCGTGGGCTTCATCAGTGCCGCCATCGCCCTGCTCCTGATGTCCTTCAACCCGCCGGCCGCGCTCATGACGGTGCTCGCCGGCGTCGCAGGCTTTGGTGGGCTGGGCACACAGAACATGATCAACGACTACATCGCGCAGTTCTACCCTGCGGCCACCCGCGCCACGGGGCTGGGTTGGGCACTCGCGGTGGGCCGTATCGGAGCCATCGCCGGCCCCACCTACGGGGCACTGCTGGTGAGCTTCGGCGGCGGGGTGCCGGCGGCCGCAATGGCCTTTGCGGCACCTGCCCTGCTGGGCGCGGTCCTCATGCTGGCTCTCCGGACCCGGACCGCGAAGCGTTCCATCGTGGCTCCCGACGCCGAACTGGTGGCCTGACCGCGCCAACCCTAAGGCGGGCCGGCAGAACCGCTGCCGCCCCGCCGCCCGCGCTGGACCCTGTCGAGGCACTGGCCGCTCCAACAGGCAGAGATGAACCGCGTTCTGACCAGCGGCGGCAGGCTTGCGCTTGAGCTGGTAGCGTCGCTTCTCGAGAGCGGGTCAATGCCGTCCACATCCGCCAAGGCAAGTCTGCAGGGCCATTCCGGCGCATGGCGGGCCGACGCTGCCGACCCTGCCCTCGCAGCCCGCATGACCCGCAGCACTGACAACCGGAGGCGTGTAACCATCAGCAGCGAACTGATACTTCGCGGACGCATCGTTACCGGAAGCATGGACGTTACCGACGGCGCCGTAGCGGTCGACGGCGGCCGCATCACCTTCGCGGGGCCGGCGTCGGAATTTCCCGGCTCGAATTCTGCCCGCGAGGCACTTCCCGCTGCTGCTGACCGCATTCTTTTGCCCGGCCTGGTGGACCTGCACTGCCACGGCGCGCAAGGCTGTGACTTCTCCGAGGGATCCGTCGACGGCGCCCGGTCCGCCGCCAGGTACCTGCACAGCCGGGGAACCACCACGCTGCTGGCGAGCCTGGTGACGGGATCGCCGGAGCACCTGGTCCGGAACCTCAAGGCGCTGCGGACACTCGCCGAGGAGGGGCTGATAGCCGGTTCCCATCTGGAGGGACCCTTCCTCGCGTCCGGTCAGTGCGGCGCACACGACCCCGGGCTGCTGCTGGAACCGGACGCCCGCCTGGTGGGCGAACTGCTGGAAGCGGCCGGTCCCACTTTGGCCTCCATGACCCTGGCCGCCGAACTTCCCGGCGCCGCGGTGCTTGTGGACCTGCTCGCACCCCAGGGGATCATCCCGTCCCTGGGACACACGGCCGCCGACCACCACGCTGCCGCAGAATTCCTGGATCGCGCAGCCGCCGGACTCGGCGATCCAGCAAACCCGACCGGACGGTTCCGTCCCACCGTTACCCATCTCTTCAATGCCATGCCCAGCCTGCACCACCGCTCCCCCGGCCCCGTTTCAGCCAGCCTTCGAGCGGCACATGCCGGGAACGCCGTCGTGGAGCTGATCGCCGACGGCGTCCACCTGGCTCCCGAGACCGTCAAGCTGGTATTCGATCTGGTAGGGGCAGAAAACATTGCCCTGGTCACGGATTCCATGGCGGCCACCGGCCTGCAGGACGGGCAATACCGGCTGGGCACGGTCGCCGTAACGGTGGGCCAGGGCGTGGCACGGGTGGACAGCACCGGTGCCATCGCCGGCGGAACCGCCACTTTGCTGGATGTTGTCCGTACAACCGTCGCCGCGGGAGTCGCATTGCAGGATGCCGTCCTGGCGGCCAGCGCCGTTCCGGCTGCGGTCCTGGGAATCTCCTCGCAGGCAGGCGACCTGCGCGCGGAGATGCCGGCCGACGTCGTCGTCGTTGATTCAGACCTGAACCTGGGCGGGGTGCTGCGACGGGGTGAGTGGGTCACTGCGCTGGAACGGTCCGCGTAACGGGCACGTGGGGTCCCGTGGCCTAGCTGATCAGCAGCCAATCTTCAGTCATTCCCAGCATGCGGACGCGAACCACAGTTCACGTCCTATTCCGTTGAGCCGACCTTGGTGTCTATGAGAAAGCTGGCAACCCTGCGTGCAGTTGTTGTTCCCTGTCCAGCTTCACGCAGTCGCATCGCCAAGACGCCGGTGACCACGAGCAGCAGTTCCTCGGCCAGCGCCTGGGCTTGGCGCCCGACAACGGGAACGGCGAATTCTGCAAGCCGGGTTTGAAACGAATTAGTGTCTGCCCGCACAGCCTCGAGGATTCCGGCAGGCGCGTCGGCATACTCAGCGGCAGAACCCAGGAATGCGCACCAGCGCGCACCGCCAGGGCTTGCCATGAACTCGTCCAGCGCATCGAAGACCGCCAGCAGCTTTCCCCGGGCTGTTGCCTGGCGCTCGATGGCCCGGTCCCACGCAGCAAGCCATGCCTTATGACGTCTGTTCAGGGCGGCTGCAACCAGCGCTTCCTTACTCGGGTAACCGCGGTAAAGCGTGGCCGCCGATACCCCCGCCCTGTCAAGGATTACGTCAACCGGTGTAGCGGCGATTCCGTGGGTGAAGAAGAGCTCATCCGCGGCATCGAGCAGCTTTTCCTCAGTTTTTGAACGAATTCCCATAGAAATAGCCTAGGCTATAAAAATGAAACGTACGTTTTCGTTTTCGCCTGCCAGGGATGGCATGTTGCTTGCCGCGGGCACTAGCTTCATCGCGATGACCTATGGCCTGATCCGAATGGCGTACGGCCTCTTTCTTCCGGACGTGCAAGCCGAACTTTCCTTCAGCGCAGCCGCGGCGGGCCTGATTTCATCCGGCGCGTCTCTGTCCTACTGCATGGGTGCATTGATTGGTTTACGGGCGGGTGCGGCTCACCCGCGCCGGCTGGTCATTGGGGCGGCCCTCTGTGCCGGCATTGGATCCGCGGGCATGGCCGCAGCGATGCAGCCGGGCGTCTTTGCCCCTTTCGCGATCCTCAGTTCCACCGGCGCCGGTCTTGCATCCCCTGCCCTCGTGTCCATCATCGGACGCAACGTCGAAAGAAGGGACAACAATCGCGCACAATCGATTGTGAACGCAGGTACCGGGCCCGGACTGATCGTCGCCGGGGTGCTGGCGCTGGTACTTCTCCCTAACTGGCGGCTCCCCTGGTTCGTCGTAGCCGGCTTCACAATCATCATTGCCGCCCTGGTTCTACGGCTTGACAGAGCAGGCACCCACCGCTCAGTTGACGAGAACAGGCTTCCGCCCAAATCCTGGTTCGGCGCACACGGCCACATCATCGCCGCTGCACTCTTGGTGGGTGCGGGCTCGGCTGCCGTATGGACCTTTGGACGAGCCCACCTGGTGGAATCCGGCGCCAGTGAGCCGGTGTCGATAGGAGCCTGGATAGCCCTCGGCATCGGCGGAACAGCAGTAATCGCCACTGCCGGATGGATGAGCCATTTCCGGCCACCGGGCGCGTGGGCACTCAGTGCCTCCGTGGTTGCCGGCGCTACTGTGATGCTGGGAATGGCTCCCGGCTTTACCGCCCTGGCACTACTCGCCTGCGTTGCTTTCGGGTGGGGCTATACCGCCGCCACAGGAGCGCTTATCGCATGGACGCAGGAACGCGACTTCGATCGTGCTGCAACGGGCACATCCCTTCTTTTTGTCGCCCTCGTCCTGGGGCAGGCCCTCGGCGCCACGGCCGCAGGTGCAGTTGCCGCTGTCTGGGGGCTCGCTGCCGCTTTCGTACTGGCAGCCGTAGTCACCGGAGCGGCAGTGGCTGTCCCGCATCGGCACAAAACCCTAACGGCGGTGCCTTAACGCGAGCGACAGTCCTGGCAATGGGACGCTCTCCTCAAAATGTCGGTGCCTCCTTGGATGATGTTCGTATGGGTTACAGCGTGGATGGAGCAGCGGTGATGGAGGGCATTCATGCCTCCGCTGCCGCCCTTGGTGCGTTGTTCCTTGAGGATGCGTCGCTGCGGACTGACGCTGCTGCCGGTATTGATGTGTTGCAGCGGCAGTACGAGCTCCGGCTGGACCGGATGACGCTGGTGTCCCGGCTGGAAGCGCAGCTGGCCGCGCTCAAGGCCCGGGACGCGGCGGAGAGCATCGAACTGCACCAGGCCATGACCCCGCCCGAGGCCTCCCCGCAGGACCGGGCCTACGGCGAAATGTCAGCGGTTGAGGAGATCGCCGGCGTCCTGACCATCAGCTCAGGAGCCGCGGCGGCGTTCGTCCACCAGTCACGCCGGCTGTGCTCGCTGCCGCCAGCCCTGGACGCACTCGCCGCCGGTGCCATGTCATGGCAGCATGCGAGGATCATCGCCGACGAGACCGAGGGCCTCGGTCCCGCCGGCGCGGCCGCCCTGGTGGCGCATTTCCTGGACCCGGACGCACCCAACCCGGCACGCTGGTGCCCTCACGGTTCCGGGCAAAGGTGCGGACCTGGCGCGAACGCCACCACCCCGAATCCCTCGAAAAACGCCACACCAAGGCCGTCACCGACCGGCGGGTCGAACACTACCCGGACCGTGACGGAATGGCCTGGATCTCCGCCTACCTCCCGGCCGACACCGCATCGGCCATCTGGAACCGCACCAACGCCCTCGCCCGCGGCAAGCAGGGCCCGGACGAAACCCGCACCCTCACCCAGTTGCGCGCCGACGAGTTCGCCACCATGCTCCTCCGGCCAGGACCCACACTCAACGCCCGGGCAGGGGAAAGCGGCCCCCGGGGCGGGGAGCGCGGATCCGACGACATGATCGGGCTGGCCTCACTGGCAGGAGCCGGGGACGTACATGAGAACCCGGGCGCTGATTGCGCCGCGGGCACTGCAGGCAACGGCGCGCGTCCGAATCCCGGAAAGGTCCCCGCACCAAGGGCGGACGTGCTGGTCACCGTTCCGGTGTTTTCCCTGCTCGGCCTCACCGACGAACCCGCCATACTCGACGGGCACGGACCCATCCCCGCCTCCATGGCCCGGAAACTGGTCACGGACGGAACCAACTCCTTCTACCGGGTCCTGGTTGACCCGAGAGACGGGGCGCCGCTGGAGATCGGCCACAAGAACTACCGGCTGCCCGAAGCGGTGAAGCGCTGGCTGCGGATGCGGGACGGAAAATGCACCTTCCCCGGCTGCACCAACCACACCCTGGACAACGAAACCGACCACCTCCTCGCCTGGCACCACGGCGGGACCACCGGGGTCAGCAACCTCGGCCAGGCCTGCCCCAAACACCACCGGCTCAAACACGCCAGCACCTGGACATCCACCCAAGCCACCAAAAACGAACCACCAGGCTGGACCTCACCCACAGGCCGGCACTACAAAAGCGAACACCAGGACCGGGAACCACCACACTGGCCCGAGATCCTAGGCGTGCCGGAGATGCTCAATGCTGACGCCTGCCCTCCCAAGGCCATCCTGTCGTGGGAGCCGCCACTGGAGGAACCTCCGGGTGACAATTTGCTGGACGTGGACGACATTCCAGCCGATGACCCCATTTGGGAGGACTTCTATGCCCTGCCGAATGTCTTGCCCCAGGATCCCTTGAGGGACTGGAAACTGGCACTAACTTAGTTGCTGCTGCTACGGCGCATCTAATCCGCGCCCTGGCAGGCAGGCAGACTTCCACAAAGCTAGTCAGCGCCCGGAAGGCAGACTTCCACGAGCCCGTCGGTAACACGCGTTTCAAACCGTGGCTGCCGGGAGGTGGCTGGTCCGGCCTGCACTTCACCGGTGCGCAGCGAGAAGGTGCTCCGGTGCCAGGGGCAGACGACGCATGGTTCGCCGTCGCCCCCGCCTTTGAGCTTGCCTTCGTGCAACGGCCCCGACAGGTGGCTGCAGACGTCGGACAGAACGTTGACGGTGTTCCCTTCACGGTGGACGAGGAGCGGCAACCCTGCAACCTCGCGCTTGTGGAGCTTTCCTTCGGGCAGGTCCGCAAGCTGCGCCAGGGGATGCCAGCCGGACGGGAAACGGTGCGGGATCTCCTCGCTGTGGTTCACGCCCGCGGCCTGCCGGTACGTGAGGTGGCCACCAAGGAAACCGCTGGCACTGACCGTGGCAAGTCCAAGGTACGCGAGCACCTTCCCGCTGCCCTGGCTGCCCCTCGCACGCTGCACCAGCGACGCGATGTAGAGACTTGTTGCCGCGATATTGGCGCCTGCGTGGACCAGGCCCACCCTCTGCTGCTGGCTGTGCAGCTGCGACCAGTCGGTGAACCCGGCCAGCGCAGACGGTAAAACGCTGATGGTTCCCACGCCGATGAGCACCTTGGCGGCTTTCTCACTGCCCGGGATCGCATCCAGGACCCCGGCCGAGATCCACGCACCGATGGGTACCTGGACGGCAAGCGGGTGAACCGGGTGGCCGATAGGCACCCCGTGCAGGATGTCCCGGGCCCAACGTGGGCCAATGACCTTCTTCACGGCTTTCCGGACAGTCTTGGCCAGCGGGTCAAGCCATTCGGCGTCCTCAAGGCGGGTAACAAGCTCAAGTGCAGGCAGTGGCTTCATGTGATTCCCCTTACCCGGTTTCCCGGTATCCAGTCGTTGCCCGAGAGCTTAGCCGCTGGGCGCAGGTGCCAACAGGGCGTGGCATCGGGATCAGGGCTCCGGGCTCCGGGCTCCGGGCCAGGCTGAGGGGCCAGGCTGAGGGGCCAGGCGCAGACTAGCGGAGCGGTGATCCCAGCACCGTGAACTGGTTGCCGCCCATCTCGCCGGACAGCAGGGGCACGGCCTCAGCGATCGCGGCCCGCACGCTGTCCAGCTGCAGCGAAGCCTGGTGCGCCTCCGGCGACTTCCACAGTTCACAAACAAAAACGGTGTCCGGGGCATCGGCACTGACGCCGACTTCATAGAGCAGGCAGCCGGCCTCCTTCAGCCCGGCCATGGGCCGGAGCAGGATGGATACGACGGCGTCGCGCTGGCCAGGCTTGGTTCCGAGGCTTCCCACATTTGCAAAGGTCATGGGGACAGTCTGCCGGAAGGTGTGGCAGAACCACCCAGCTAAAACAACAGAAATTTGCCGGCTACCTGTGATCCAAGCGCCATTTTTGGGTAATAACACAACTGGCTAAAGCAGTCGGCCAACTGGCAGTCATCGGGAGCAGGAGCCATGAAAGCCAACGCCACCTCCCCTGCTCATATCCAGCTGGGGACCACCCCCTCCGGCGGGGTATTCCACGCTTTCCACCGCTTGCAGCTGGTGCCCACGGCAGATCTCCTTCGGTTGAGACGCGCACTTCAACAGGCCAAGGGCGTCACCGCGTCCGGTGCCGCAGAGAGCCTCCTCCACCAAGTGCATGGGAAGCTGTCCCGGCGCCAGGACCAGAGCCCGCAAGCGGGTTAAGACCATCCGCACCGCAGGTTCGGCATGCGGAACGGATGAGGGCGGACCTTGGCAACAAGGGGCCGCCGCCGCGGGCCGGTGCCTTTAATGCCCTGGGCCGGCCCGCGGCCTTATCCACATCGATCGAAAGGAGCAGTCGCAATGAACAACATCCTCCGGCGCACCGGAACGGACATCACCGAACCCCTCCGGCGCTTATTCGAAGGAGACCTCGATACCTGGCTGCGGACCGAGGAGTACAAGGAAAACGGCACCCTGGTCATCAAGGCTGAAGTTCCCGGCATTGATCCGGAAAAGGACGTGGACATCACCATGACCGGTGACCAGCTCCGGATCACCGTCCGGCACGAGGAAAAATCGGAGCACACGGGCAAGGAGGGGTACCGCTCAGAGTTCCGCTACGGCACCTTCTCCCGGGCGGTCACCCTCCCCGGCGCCGCGGACCAGAGCGACGTGAAGGCCACCTACATCGACGGCATTCTGGAGGTCCGCGTTCCCCTGCCCGAGCAGGAAGACACGGGGAAGCGGAAGATTCCCATCGTCCGCGGCTAGCGTTACGACGGCGGTGCACGGCCGCCGTCGTAATTCCCGCCTTTGCGCTCCCTGGACCAGTGCTGCCCAGGTCCCTCCCGGCAGATGTCGCACCCCTGTGGTTGGATGATGCTCTATTTCGGGGATGGAGGCGGAGATGGAAGTCTGGACGGGGAGCCCGTATCCGTTGGGCGCCACTTATGACGGCAGCGGCACGAACTTCGCCCTGTTCAGTGAGGCCGCGAGCGCAGTCCATCTGTGCCTGTTCGACGAAGACGGCAGCGAACAACGCATCCGGCTTGAAGCCGTGGATGGCTTCGTCTGGCACTGCTACCTGCCGCATGTCCTCCCCGGCCAGCTGTACGGCTACCGGGTGGACGGCCCCTACACTCCGGCGCAGGGCCTTCGCTGCAACCCGAACAAGCTGCTGATGGACCCGTATGCCAAAGCCATGAGCGGTGACATCACCTGGGGCCAGCCGATGTTCTCCTACCACTTCGGCGACCCCGCGTCCTTCAACACTGACGACTCCGCACCCAGCACCATGAGGTCCGTGGTCATCAGCCCATTCTTCGACTGGCAGCACGACCGCCCGCCGCGGATCCCCTACAACGACACCCTGATCTACGAGGCACACGTCAAGGGCCTGACCATGACCCATCCCGAGGTGCCGGAGAAGGAACGCGGCACCTATGCGGGAATTGCGCACCCCGCGGTGATCGAGCATCTGCAGAAGCTGGGCGTCACGGCCATCGAACTGATGCCGGTGCACCAGTTCGTCCAGGACAGCGTGCTGCAGGAGAAGGGCCTCAGCAACTACTGGGGCTACAACACCCTTGGCTTCTTCGCCCCGCACGCGAGCTACAGTTCCAGCACCAGGCCCGGGCAGCAGGTGCAGGAATTCAAGGCGATGGTCCGCTCACTGCACGCCGCGGACATCGAGGTGATTCTCGACGTCGTTTATAACCACACAGCGGAGGGGAACCACCTGGGCCCAACGTTGTCGTTCAAGGGGATCGACAACCAGGCGTACTACCGGCTGGTTGACCACGAGAAGCAGCACTACCTGGACTACACGGGCACCGGCAACACCATCAATGTCCGGCACCCGCATGCCCTGCAGCTGCTGATGGACTCGCTGCGGTACTGGGTGCTGGAGATGCATGTGGACGGTTTCCGCTTTGACCTTGCGTCAGCCCTCGCCCGCGAATTTTATGAGGTGGACCGGCTGTCCAGCTTCTTTGACCTGGTGCAGCAGGATCCTGTGGTGTCGCAGGTGAAACTCATCGCCGAGCCCTGGGACGTCGGCCCCGGCGGCTACCAGGTGGGCAACTTTCCTCCGCTGTGGACGGAGTGGAACGGAAAGTACCGCGACGCCGTCCGCGACTTCTGGCGCGGCGCTCCCGCCACCCTGGGGGAGTTCGCGTCCCGGCTTGCCGGCTCGTCCGACCTCTATGAAAGCTCGGGACGCCGGCCGGTGGCGTCCATCAACTTCGTCACGGCCCACGACGGCTTTACCCTGCGCGATCTTGTCTCGTACAACTCCAAGCACAACGGGGCCAACGGCGAAAACAACAATGACGGCGAGTCCCATAACCGGTCCTGGAACTGCGGCACAGAGGGGCCGACGGACGATCCTGAAATCCTGGCCTTACGTGCACGGCAGCAACGTAATTTCCTGGCTACACTGCTCCTCTCTCAGGGTGTGCCGATGGTGCTCCACGGTGATGAGCTGGGCCGAACCCAGCTGGGAAACAACAACGCTTACTGCCAGGACTCACCCGTGTCCTGGATCAACTGGGATATGGCGGACCAGCCCCTGACGGAATTCCTGGCCGCTGTCAGCACCCTGCGCCGCGAGCATCCGACATTCCGCCGCAACAGGTTCTTTGAAGGACGGCCTGTCCGGCGCAGCGCCGGGCAACCCCTGCCGGATATCGTCTGGCTCAACACGGATGCGTCCGAAATGGTTCCCGAGGACTGGGGCAACCCGCTCGCAAGGGCCCTGGGTGTGTTCTACAACGGCGAAGCAGTGGGTAAGGACCACCGCGGAAGGGTCATCCGGGACCACAACTTCCTGCTCTACTGCAATTCCGGAGACGAACCCGTGGACTTCACGCTCCCGGGTACGGAGTACTCGCCAGCCTGGGAGCAGCTGATCGATACCGCGGGGGAACATGCTGACCAAGGCTTCCTTGAGGCGAACGGAACCGTGAAACTTGCCGCCAAGTCCCTGCTCGCACTGCGGGCCTACGCCAAACCTCCGGAAAAACCGGACCACTCCGTGGCAGCCTCCCTGGCCCTGCTCGCGGCACCCGAAGGTGCGCGGCCGCCGTCGTAATTTTTTCCTCCTGAGCTTCCGGGCGGTCTCAGTCTGCGGCACCCAGGCTTCCGGCATGCACGACGGCGCCACTCGCCGTCGTATCTTCGTTCAGCATCCAGCCCACGCGCTTGACGGTGGTCAGCATAACTACGCTTTCCACCAGATCGATGCCGGGGACTTTTTGCTGCAGGGCAAGTTCCGCTGTCATCACGTCCGCCAGGGACTGCAGCCACATAATGATCACGAAATTGGTGGGCCCGGTGGTGGATGCGCTCAGCCGGACGTTGCTGATGGTGCGGATCGCGGCGGCAGCCTCCTCATGCCGGCCCGCGGGGACATTGGCGAACCATTGGCAGGTGACGGGGTAGGAGGAGTAACCCTGGGCAATCTCGCAGCGGAACAAAAGGATGCCGCTGGCCAGCACCCGGTTGAGCTGCCGCTGCACAGTTGCCGGATGCCGGCCCAATTCGCGGGCTATCTCCGCCGCGGTTGCCCTGCCGTCGCGGGCCAGGAACGGCAGCAGCTCCAGGTGGCTTTCGGGGAGTTGGGCGGCCTCTGCGGAATCATGTTTGCCGTGGTGCTTGCCGTGGTGCCCCAGTGTCCGCAGCGTTGCGAGCTGGGCAGGGTCCAGGATGTTCAGTCGCCATTCATCCGCACTGGCGTGCAGCCTGGTACACAGGGCTGTCTGGTACTTGGTGAGCCCTTCAATGGTCTTGAATCGGGAAACGACGTTGGAGCTGAAATCCTCCAGCGACTTTGTGATCACGGTCAGCATGAGGTCCCGGTTGCTCGCCGCCTCCTCGACCGTGACGATGTGCGGGATGGCGGCCAACTGCGCGGTAACGCTGTCCCGCAGGTTCATGTCGCAGTCCACTGCCACGAACGCGAGGAGCATCTGCTGCGGGTCCCCCGCCAGGTGCGCGGTCACCCATGCAGCGCCGCTGGATTTCAACCGGTCCCACCGTGCGGCAAGCGTGGTGGCATGGACGCCGAGCACCTTCGCGGCATCCGCCCAACCCAGCCTCGGCGAGGTCTGCAGGACCTGGATCAGGGCGAGGTCTTCTTCATTGAGCTCCATGCCCCATTCTTCCTGTCTTGTGACTGAATCCTGCAGAAAAGCAGTAGAAGCAGCATATTTCCTGCGCTTTCCAGGAATGTGAACCACGCCACTTCAGAATAGTCCACGGGAAGGACCGCCGATGCCGAGGAGTTACGAAGTGACGATTACCGCCGATGCCCGCGACCTGCACGATGACCTGGTCCGCCTGCGCCATGACCTGCACCGGCAGCCGGAAATCGGCCTGGAGCTTCCCCGGACGCAGGAACGCGTTCTTCAAGCCCTGGACGGCCTGCCGCTCGAGATCACCCTGGGCAAGGAGACGACGTCGGTCACCGCAGTTCTCCGCGGCGGCATCCCCTCCCCCGCGGGTGAGGACGGAAGGCAGCGGCCCGCGGTGCTCCTCCGTGCCGACATGGACGCGCTCCCGGTCCAGGAAAAGACCGGCGTCGACTACACGTCCCGTACCAATGGCGCCATGCACGCCTGCGGCCACGACCTGCACACCTCGATGCTCGCCGGAGCCGCCACCCTCCTGGCCGGGAAACGGCACCAACTGGCCGGCGACGTCGTCCTCATGTTCCAGCCCGGCGAGGAAGGGTTCGACGGCGCCAGCTACATGATCCGGGAAGGCGTCCTGGACGCAGCCGGAACCCGGGTCCAGGCGGCCTACGGCATGCACGTGTTCTCCTCGCTTGAGCCGCACGGCACCTTTTGCACCAAATCGGGCGTCATGCTCAGCTCATCGGACGGGCTCGAAGTCACTGTGCTGGGTGCGGGCGGCCATGGTTCCGCCCCGCACGCGGCCAAGGATCCGGTGACGGTCGCTGCCGAAATGGTGACCGCCCTGCAGGTGATGGTCACCCGGCAGTTCAACATGTTCGATCCCGTGGTCCTGTCCGTGGGAGTGCTCCACGCCGGCACCAAACGGAACGTGATCCCCGAATCAGCCCGCATCGAGGCCACCGTCCGGACCTTCTCCGAGGCGTCGCGCCTGAAGATGATGGAGGCGGTCCCGCGCCTGCTCAAGGGCATCGCCGCCGCGCACGGGGTGGAGGTCCACGTGGACTACCAGGAGGAATATCCGCTCACCATCACGGACGAAGACGAAACCTTTACCGCGGAGAAGGTCATCTCCGGGCTCTTCGGCGAGAGCCGCCTTTCGCGCTGGGCCACTCCACTCAGCGGCTCCGAGGACTTCTCCAGGGTGCTTGCCGAGGTGCCCGGCACCTTCGTAGGACTCAGCGCCGTGGCTCCGGGCGGTGATCCGGCAACGTCCCCCTTCAACCACTCCCCTTATGCGACGTTCGACGACGGCGTGCTGGCTGACGGAGCCGCGCTCTACGCCCAGCTCGCCATCTCGCGGCTTGCCGCGCTTTCAGCGGCGTCGTAACTGCCGGCAGCAGCGCCGCTGCCCGGCACCTCCCTTCGGACCGACCACCAGGAAGTCACCATGTCCATCACAGTGAACAAACAGCAGTCTGGACGCGCGTCCACCGCGAAGACCATCGTCGGAACAGGCATCGGCAACGCCGTTGAATGGTACGACTGGGCCATCTACGCCACCTTCACGCCGTTCATCGCCAGCCAGCTCTTCAGCAAGGCAGATCCGGCGTCGGCCGTCCTGTCCACCTTGGCGATCTTCGCCGTCGGCTTCGTGGCGCGGCCCTTCGGCGGCTTCCTCTTTGGCTGGATCGGCGACCGGGTGGGCCGCAAGACGTCGATGACGCTCGCCGTCGGCCTGGCATCGCTGGGCAGCCTGATGATCGGCATCGCCCCCACATTCGCAAGTGTCGGCGCATGGGCCTCGCTCATGCTGCTGGTGGCGCGGCTCATCCAGGGCCTGGCGCACGGCGGTGAGCTGCCGTCGTCGCAGACGTACCTTTCGGAGATGGCACCCAAGGAACACCGCGGGTTCTGGGCAACACTGATCTACACCTCCGGGACTGTGGGGATCCTGTTCGGCACCCTGCTCGGCGCTGTCCTGAACATGACACTGACCATCGAAGCCATGAATGCCTGGGGCTGGCGCATCCCGTTCCTGCTGGGCGCCGTGATGGGCCTGTACGCGCTGATCATGAGGTCACGGCTTCATGAGACCGAGGCCTTTGAGGGTGAATCCACGTCACAGAAGAGGGCACCTATCTGGCCGCAGATTGTCCGCCACCGCAAGCAGGCGCTGCAGGTCATCGGCCTGACGGTTGGCCTCACAGTGATCTACTACATCTGGGGTGTTGTGGCGCCGAGCTATGCGACGACGGCGCTGAAGATCGACCGCGGCGAAGCCCTGTGGGCCGGCGTGATTGCCAACATCGTGTTCATCGCCGCGCTGCCCGTGTGGGGCAAGCTGTCCGACCGGATCGGGCGTAAAAAGGTGCTGTGGTCCGGCGCGATCGGCTCTGCTTTATTCCACTTCCCGATGACCTGGCTACTGAAGGACTCGGCCTGGCAGCTGGCGGTGGGCATGTCCGTGATGCTGATCTTCATCGCCGCGAGTGCCGCCATCGTTCCCGCCGTCTACGCCGAACTGTTCCCGACGTCCATCCGCACCGTGGGTGTTGGCGTCCCGTACTCCATCTGCGTGGCCGTGTTCGGCGGCACCGCCCCCTACCTGCAGCAGTGGCTGGGAACCACCCTTGGCGTGCCGCAGGTGTTCAACGTCTACGCTGTGGTGCTGCTGGTCATCAGCGCAGCCTTCGTCTTCACCATCCCGGAGACGAAGGGCAAGGACCTGACGCACTAGGATTTCCGGCAGCCATTTTAGAGGAGCCTCGGCGCATTGCGCCGAGGCTCCTTTTGGCTATACCGCAAGGACAGGGCTGCTATCGATGGCCTGCGCGCATACCGTAAACGTCCGCCCTTGACTCCCTACCCCACCTTTCCCTACACTTTTCATAAAGCAGAATCTAAATTCCACAAAGCGGAAACGGTAGAAGTGCCGGGAAGCGCGGGAAGATAGATCAAAGCCCTCCTCGGAAGGACCTACGATGACGTACACAGTGAACTGCTCCATCCTCCTCACGGAGCTGCCCCTGCTCGAGCGCCCTGCAGCCGCAAAGGCAGCCGGTTTTGACGCTGTTGAGTTCTGGTGGCCCTTCGATAGCTCCGTCCCCTCCGACTCCCAGGTCACCGAATTCGAGAACGCCATCAAGGACGCCGGCGTTCAGCTCACCGGCCTGAACTTCAACGCCGGCAACATGCCCGGAGGTGACCGCGGCCTCGTCTCCTGGAAGGGACGCTGCTCCGAGTTCAAGGACAACATCGATGTGGTGGCCGGCATCGGCGAGCGCCTGGGCTGCAAGGCCTTCAACGCCCTCTACGGCAACCGGCAGGACGAATTCACCCCCGAAGAGCAGGATGAGCTGGCTGCCAGGAACCTGGCAGCAGCAGCCGAAGGCGTCGCCCGCATCGGCGGCACCGTCCTCCTCGAACCCGTCAGCGGCGCACCCAAGTATCCGCTCCTCACCGCCGCAGACGCACTCAAGGTCATTGCCCGCGTCAAGGCCGAGTCCGGCGCCACCAACATCAAGCTTCTCGCCGACTTCTACCACCTCGCAGTCAACGGCGACGACGTCGAATCCGTCATCGAAAACCACGCCAGGGACTTCGGCCACATCCAGATTGCCGACAACCCAGGGCGAGGCGCACCCGGCACCGGCACCCTCCCGCTTGGCGAATGGATCGCCCGCAGCCGCGAACTCGGCTACGAGGGCTACATCGGCCTTGAATACAAGGAACCGCAGGAAACCGCCTTCAGCTGGGCCATCCGCCAGCGCGTTTCCCAGTAACGGTCCCCACCCGCTCCCCCACAGACTTTCAGAAAGAGAACCATCATGAGCAACGTTGCAGTTATCGGACTCGGAATCATGGGCCTGCCCATGGCCATCAACCTGGTCAAGGCCGGCCACACCGTCACCGGCTTCAACCGCAGCCAGGACAAGATCGACAAGCTCGTCTCCGAAGGCGGCAAGGGCGCCACCAGCATCACTGACGCCGTCAAGGACGCCGACGTCGTCATCACCATGGTCCCGGACTCCCCCGACGTCGAGGGCGTCGTCAGCGGCAAGGACGGCGTCTTCGCCAACGCTAAGCAGGGCACCCTCTGGATCGACGCGTCCAGCATCCGCCCCGATGTCGCCAAACGCCTCGCCGACGACGCCCGCGACGCCGGCATCCGCCCCCTCGACGCACCGGTAAGCGGCGGCGAACAGGGCGCCATCGACGCCGCACTCTCCATCATGGTCGGCGGCGAGAAGGAAGACTTCGACGCAGCACAGGATGTCCTGAACGCCGTCGGCAAGACCATCGTCCACGTGGGCCCCTCCGGCTCCGGCCAGACCGTCAAGGCAGCCAACCAGCTGATCGTTGCCGTCAACATCGAAGTCCTGGGTGAAGCCATCGCCTTCCTGGAGGCCTATGGCGTGGACACCGACGCCGCCCTCAAGGTCCTTGGCGGCGGCCTGGCCGGCTCCAAGGTCCTGGACCAGAAGGGCCAGAAGATGCTGGACCGCAACTTCGAGCCCGGCTTCCGCCTCGCCCTGCACCACAAGGACCTGGGCATCGTTACCTCCGCCGCCCGCGAAGCCAACGTCGCCGTCCCCCTCGGTGCCGTCGTCGCACAGCTCGTCGCCGCCACCGTCAACCAGGGCGACGGCGCACTGGACCACTCCGGACTCTTCAAGCAGGTCCTCCAGCTCAGCGGCCGGAAGTAACCCCGGCCGACAGTAAGGCGACCGCCCCGAAACGGGGCACTTCGACACGGACACGCCGGCCGCCGTCGTACATCACGACGGCGGCTCCCCCAAAGCGCCCCGCGACAGTTCGCAGGGCTGCTTCAGCACACCCAAAACAGGCTTTCCCACCAGACTTAAGTAGGAGCACACCATGAGCAAGATGCGTACCGTTGATGCAGCGGTTGCCATCCTGGAAAAGGAAGGCGCCATCGAGGCGTTCGGCCTGCCAGGCGCGGCAATCAACCCTTTCTACTCCGCCATGCGCGCCCACGGCGGCATCCGCCACACCCTGGCCCGCCACGTTGAAGGCGCCAGCCACATGGCCGACGGCTACAGCCGGGCCAAGGACGGCAACATTGGCATCTGCATCGGCACCTCCGGCCCCGCCGGCACCGACATGATCACCGGCCTGTACGCCGCCTGGGCCGACTCCATCCCCATGCTCTGCATCACCGGCCAGGCCCCCGTGGCCAAGCTGCACAAGGAAGACTTCCAGGCCGTGGACATCGAGTCCATCGCCAAGCCCGTCACCAAGATGGCCATGACCGTCCTGGAGCCCGGCCAGGTTCCCGGCGCCTTCCAGAAGGCCTTCCAGCTGATGCGCTCCGGCCGCCCCGGCCCCGTCCTGCTGGACCTGCCCATCGACGTGCAGCAGGCCGAGATCGAATTCGACATCGACACCTACGAGCCCCTGCCCGTCGAGAAGCCCAAGGCCTCCCGCAAGCAGCTGGAAAAGGCCCTGGACATGCTCACCGCTGCGCAGCACCCGCTGATCGTGGCCGGCGGCGGCATCATCAACGCCGGCGCCTCCGCGCAACTGGTGGAACTGGCCGAAATCCTCAACGTTCCGGTCATCCCCACGCTGATGGGCTGGGGCACCATCCCGGACGACCACCAGCTGATGGCCGGCATGGTGGGCCTGCAGACCTCGCACCGCTACGGCAACGAGAACTACCTGCAGAGCGACTTCGTGATCGGCATCGGCAACCGCTGGGCCAACCGCCACACCGGCGGCCTGGAGACCTACACGGCAGGCCGGAAGTTCGTGCACATCGACATTGAGCCCACCCAGATCGGCCGCGTGTTCTCACCGGACCTGGGCATCGCGTCCGACGCCGGCGCGGCGCTGGCCGGGCTGGTTGAGCTCGCCAAAGAGCGCAAGGCTGCAGGGTCCCTGCCGGACTACACGGCGTGGGTTGCCGAATGCCAGGACCGCAAGGCCTCCCTGCACCGGAAGACCCACTTCGAGAACATCCCCATCAAGCCGCAGCGCGTGTACGAGGAGATGAACAAGTCCTTCGGCCGCGACACCATCTACGTGTCCACCATCGGCCTGTCCCAGATCGCCGGCGCCCAGATGCTGCACGTGTTCGGCCCGCGCAAGTGGATCAACGCCGGCCAGGCAGGCCCCCTGGGCTGGACCGCGCCCGCTGCCCTCGGCGTCGTGCGCGGCAAGCCGGATGAGACCGTTGTAGCCCTGTCCGGCGACTACGACTTCCAGTTCATGATCGAGGAACTCGCTGTGGGCGCGCAGTTCAACCTCCCCTACATCCACGTGGTGGTGAACAACTCCTACCTGGGCCTGATCCGCCAGTCCCAGCGCGGCTTCAACATGGAGCAGAACGTGTCCCTGGCGTTCGACAACATCAACTCCCCGGAGACCAACGGTTACGGCGTGGACCACCTCAAGGTGGCCGAGGGCCTGGGCTGCAAGGCCGTGCGCGTGGAGGACCCCAACGACCTCGCCGCCGCCTTCGACAAGGCCAAGGCACTGATGGGCGAGTTCCAGGTTCCCGTGGTGGTTGAAGTGATCCTGGAAAAGATCACCAACATCTCCATGGGCGTGGAAATCAACGCCGTGAACGAGTTCGAGGAACTGGCTGAAACCGCGGCGGACGCCCCCACCTCCATCCTGGCGCTGCAGGCCTAACCATGCGCATCGTCATCGCTCCGGACAAGTTCAAGGGATCGCTCTCCGCCCCGGACGTCTGCCTGCACCTGGAAAAGGGGCTGCAGCGCGGCGCCGGCGGCAACCTTGACATCATCCGGATTCCGGTAGCCGACGGTGGCGAGGGCACCCTCGACGCCGCCGTCGGCTCCGGCTTCACCCGCCGCACCGCAACGGTAAGCGGCCCTACGGGGCAGCCCGTGGCGGCGGACTTCGCCGTCCGCGGCCACGAGGCCGTCATCGAGATGGCCACAGCCTCCGGGCTGGCGCTGGTCCCGCAGGTCCTGCGGGGCGGTAAACCGGACTCCACCTCGGCTGCCACGGCCACCAGCCTGGGCACCGGGCAGCTGATTCGTGCCGCCCTGGACGCCGGGTGCCGCCGGATCATGCTGGGGGTGGGCGGCAGCGCCAGTACCGACGGCGGCGCGGGGCTCCTGCAGGGCCTCGGCGCGAGGTTCCTGGATGCAAGGAACAACGAACTCCCCCTCGGCGGTGCCGCGCTTGCCAACCTGCACAGCATCGACTTCACCCACTTTGAACCCCGCCTGGTGGACACACGCTTTGTGTTGGCGTCCGACGTCGACAATCCCCTGCTGGGCGCCCAGGGCGCCGCGGCGATTTTCGGCCCGCAGAAGGGCGCAACACAACAGGACGTCGGCATGCTCGACGCCGCCCTGGCCAGGTTTGTCGAAGTCCTGGCCAGGGAAATCGGATTCCGCGCCATCAAGGCAGCGGAGGCTCCCGGAGCCGGGGCGGCCGGCGGTGTTGGCTTCACCGCCATCGCCGCCCTGGCCGCCAGCCGCCGCCCTGGAATCGACGTCGTCCTCGAATTCACGGGGCTCACCGAACGCCTGGCCGGCGCTGACCTGGTGATCACCGGGGAAGGCAGCCTCGATGAACAGAGCCTGCTCGGCAAGACACCCATGGGCGTGGCCAGGGCAGCCGCAGCGCAGGGCGTTCCCGTGGTCGCCGTTTGCGGCCGGACCACCCTGGCCGACGGCCAGGGAGCGGCCGCCGGATTCAAGGAGATTTTCGCTTTGACGGAACTCGAAAGCAATGTAGACAGGTGCATAGCAGAGGCTGGACAGCTTCTGGAGCAGCTGGGCACCCAGATCAGCGGGAGGTTGGCGGCCGAGAGGCCCGCCCGCACCCCAAGTACCAAGGAGGACCTCCATGTCTGAAGACCGTTACGACCTGGTCATCCGGGGCCAGCGCGTTCTGACCACCGCCGGGATCGCCCCGCGTGAGGTAGGCGTCCGCGGCGGAAAGATCGTTGCCCTCGAACCGCTGGGCAACGGCCTGGCCGGCACCGAGATCATTGAACTCGCCGACGACGAGACGCTGCTCCCCGGCCTGGTGGACACCCACGTCCACGTCAACGAGCCCGGCCGCACCGAGTGGGAGGGCTTTGCCTCCGCCACCCGTGCCGCCGCAGCCGGCGGCGTGACCACCATCATCGACATGCCGCTGAACTCCGTCCCGCCCACCACCACCGTGGCAAACCTCAAGCTCAAGCGCGAGGTGGCCGAGGACCAGGCGTTCATCGACGTCGGGTTCTGGGGCGGCGCCATCCCCGGCAACAAGGCCCACCTCCGGCCCCTGCACGATGAGGGCGTGTTCGGTTTCAAGTGCTTCCTCCTGCACTCGGGCGTGGACGAGTTCCCGCACCTGGACGCGGACGAGATGGAGGAGGATATGGCCGAGCTGAAGTCCTTCGACTCCCTCATGATCGTCCACGCCGAAGACTCGCACGCCATCGACCGCGCACCACACCCCGGCGGCGACCACTACGAAACCTTTCTGGCCTCCCGGCCCCGCGGCGCGGAGAACAAGGCCATCGCCGAGGTCATCGAACGGGCCCGCTGGACCGGTGCGCGTGCGCACATCCTGCACCTGTCCTCGTCGGACGCCCTGCCCATGATCGCCTCCGCCAAGCGCGACGGCGTCAAGCTCACCGTGGAGACGTGCCCGCACTACCTCACGCTGATGGCCGAGGAGATCCCGGACGGCGCCACCGCCTACAAGTGTTGCCCGCCCATCCGCGAGGCCTCCAACCGGGAGCTGCTGTGGCAGGGTCTGCAGGACGGCACCATCGACTGCATCGTCTCGGACCACTCCCCCTCCACCCTGGACCTGAAGGACCTGGAAAACGGGGACTTCGCGGTGGCCTGGGGAGGCGTCTCGTCACTGCAGCTGGGACTGTCCCTGATCTGGAGCGAAGCGCGGCACCGCGGCATCCCCCTGGAGCAGGTTGTCAGCTGGATGGCGGAGAAGCCCGCGGGCCTCGCCCGGCTCACCAACAAGGGCCAACTGGCGCTGGGTTACGACGCCGACTTCGCCGTCTTCGCCCCCGATGAAGCCTTCGTGGTGGACGTCTCCAAGCTCAAGCACAAAAACCCCATCACCCCGTACGACGGCAGAACCCTCTCCGGAGTGGTCCGCAAGACCTTCCTGCGTGGCACCGTGGTGGACGGCCAGACCCCCACGGGCAAGCTGATCCGCCGCGGCGGAGTGTAAGGACGCGCCATGGCAGTGGAAGTCCACCATCCGCGGACGGTGGCCCGGCCGCGGCTTGCCGTCGCGGGTGCGGCCACATCGCCGGCGGCAGCCCGCGGGCTGGCTGTCTGGGTGGTCCCGGCGGAAGGCACCAGCCCCGAACTGCTGGCCCGTGCCGCCCAGCTGGTCCTTGCCAGGGCCCTTCAGACTGCTCCGGAGGCGGAAGTCCATTGGCCCGCCGCCGGAGCTGCCACGTCCGCCGTGGGAGGAGCCGCAGACCACTCCTCCCGCACTCCTTCCGCGGCGGAGGCACCTTCCGCCGGCGAACCTGCCCGGACCCACACGGAGGACGACGGCGGCAGCCGGCTGCCGCCGTCGGCCGGCCCCGTCAGCCGCATGGCGGTGGACCTCGCCGCCGATACCGTCCTGCTGGACGGCAAGGCCGTGCCGCTCACCGGCGTCGAATTCAAGGTGCTCCGCTACCTGGTCACCCACCTGTCCCGCACAGTGGGCCGGGAGGAGCTGCAGGAATTCCTGGACTCGTTCGAAACGCCCGGCGCCTCGGCCAGATCCATCGATGTTTACGTCGGCCGGATCCGCCGGAAGCTCGGCAACGCACGCCATGCCGTTGCCACTGTGCGGGGCGGCGGATACCAGTTCGTACCGGGAAAATGCGCCACCGTTCGCGGCCCGGCGGAATACTGCATATGACGCCGGAGTTGTATCACTGAGCGGGAAGCCGCTTCACTTGATGTCTTGCCAGTAAATGACAAAGTCTTCCAAAGGAACGCCATGAGCCACACCCTGACCACCAAGCTTCAGCCCGGAACCCAGGCGCCTGATTTCACCCTCAAGGACGCCCAGGGCCGCGAGACTGCCTTGGCCGACTACCGTGGCAAGAGCGTCATCGTGTACTTCTACCCGAAGGCCGCCACCCCCGGCTGCACCACCGAGGCCTGCGACTTCCGCGACAGCCTGGCCTCCCTGCAGGGCAAGGGGTACCAGGTTATTGGCATCTCCCCCGACGCACCTGAGGCCCTGGCCGGCTTCACCGGCGACTTTTCCCTGACCTTCCCGCTGCTCTCCGACGAGGACCACTCAGTTGCCCTGGCCTACGGCGCCTGGGGCGAAAAGCTGGTCAACGGCGAAATCGTCGAGGGAATCGTTCGCTCCACCGTTGTGGTGGACCCCGAAGGCAACGTCACCCTCGCGCAGTACCAGGTGCAGGCCGACGGCCACGTTGCAGCCCTGAAGGACGCCCTGGGGATCTGACCCTCTCCAGGCCGGACAATGGCCCTGTTGCCCTCTGGAGACGGTTGCCGCTCCCACAGGCCGGTGACAGGATGGCGGGCATGGTGATCGAGGTCCGGCCCGCAACCGAGTTCGAGGACGTCAGGGCAATCGTGGGGCCCAAGCGGGCTGACGCCAACGTCTGCTGGTGCCTGAGTTACCGCATCCCTTCCAAACAGAACCTGGCGCTGCACGGTACCGAGCGCGGTGAGCTGGTGAAGCAGCTGGTGGCGCAGGATCCCCCGCCCGGAGTGTTGGCGTACGACGGCGGCGAGCCAGTGGGGTGGGCAGCGGTCCACCCCCGCGGGGACACAAGTTTTGCCACCAACCGCCGAATTCCGCACGTGGACGACCTGGACGTATGGTCCGTGTGGTGCATCCGGGTCCGGCCAGGGCACCGCGGCAAGGGGATTTCACATTCCCTGTTGACGGGCGCCGTGGAGCTGGCCCGCTCGTACGGGGCACCCGCCGTCGAGGGCTACCCGGTGGACAACGGCGGGAAGAAAGTGGACCTCACCATGGCCTACGTGGGCACCCGCAAACTTTTCGAGGACGCAGGCTTCACCAAGGCCGCGGACACGGGCTCGGTACTCAACGGCTTCCCGCGTGTGCTGATGCGGCTGGCGCTGGCGTAAGGGGCCGGCCGGGCCTGCCACATCAGCAGCAGGCCCGGACGGCGTCCCGGTCAGCGCAGGTCGAAGCGGTCCAGCTCCATGACCTTCACCCAGGCCGCCACGAAGTCGTTAACGAACTTCTCCTTGCCGTCCTCGCTCGCGTAGACCTCGGACAGGGCGCGGAGCTGGGAGTTGGAACCGAAGACCAGGTCCACCGGTGTTGCGGTCCACTTCAGCTCGCCGGTGGCAACGTCGCTGATTTCGTAGACGTTCTCTTCCCCCTCCGAAACCTTCCACTTGGTGCCTGGCGAGAGCAGGTTGACGAAGAAGTCGTTCGTCAGGACCTGGGGCCTGTCGGTGAGGACGCCGTGCGTGGAACCGCCCACGTTGGTGCCGAGGGCGCGCATGCCGCCGACGAGCGCTGTCATCTCCGGCGCGGAGAGGTCCAGCAGGTACGCCTTGTCCAGCAGGAGAGTCTCCGGCTGCAGCTTCTCGCCAGGGCGAACGTAGTTCCGGAACCCGTCCGCCCGCGGCTTCAGGTACTGGAACTGCTCTACGTCGGTCTGGTCCTGGGCGGCGTCGGTGCGGCCGGGCCGGAACGGCACGGTGACGGCGAAGCCCGCATCCCGGGCTGCCTTCTCCACTGCCGCGCAACCGCCGAGGACGATCAGGTCCGCCAACGAGACCTTCTTGCCCCCGCTCTGGGCGTCGTTGAACTGCTGCTGCACCGTCTCAAGCGCCTGCAACGCCGTCGAAAGCTGCTCGGGCTCGTTGACCTCCCAGCCGCGCTGCGGCTCCAGCCGGAGCCGCGCACCGTTGGCGCCGCCGCGCCTGTCGGTCTTGCGGAAGGTGGACGCCGCTGCCCATGCCGTACCGGCGAGCTGTGAGACGGACAGGCCAGAGTCAAGGAGCCGGGCCTTCAGCGAGGCGATGTCCTCCTCACCGATCAGGTCGTGGTCCACCGCGGGAACAGGGTCCTGCCAGAGCTGCGCTTCCGGGACCCACGGCCCGAGCATGTGCGGGCCCACAGGTCCCATGTCGCGGTGCAGGAGCTTGTACCAGGCCTTGGCGAACGCCAGCTGGAATTCATCCGGGTTCTTCAGGAAGCGCCGCCCTATTTCCTCATAGGTCGGGTCGAAGCGCAGCGACAGGTCCGTCGTCAGCATGGTGGGCCGGTGCTTTTTCGCCGGGTCGTGGGCGTCCGGGATGATCTCCGGGGCATCCTTGGCGACCCACTGGTGGGCGCCGGCGGGGCTCTTGACCAGCTCCCACTCGTACTCGAACAGGATCTCCAGGAAGCGGTTGCTCCACTGGGTGGGCCGGTCCGTCCAGGTGACTTCCAGGCCGGAGGTGATGGTGTCCGCCCCCTTGCCGCTGCCGTAGGTGCTGAGCCAGCCCAGCCCCTGCGCCTCGAGGTCAGCAGCCTCCGGTTCGGGACCTACGTGCGCGTCGGCGTCGCCGGCGCCGTGGGTCTTGCCGAACGTGTGGCCGCCGGCGATCAGAGCGAAGGTCTCTTCGTCGTTCATTGCCATGCGCTTGAAAGTTTCGCGGATGAACGCAGCGGCGAGTTTGGGATCCGGGTTGCCCATGGGCCCCTCGGGGTTGACGTAGATCAGGCCCATCTCCGTGGCGCCAACGTCCTCCGCCATCTGGCCTTCGCCAACGTAGCGTTCATCGCCCAGCCAGGTGTCCTCGGGTCCCCAGAAAATCTCCTCGGGCTCCCACACGTCCTCACGGCCGAAGGCGAAGCCAAAGGTCTTGAAGCCCATCGACTCGAGGGCCACGTTGCCTGCGAGGACGAGAAGGTCTGCCCAGGAGAGTTTCTGGCCGTATTTCTGCTTGACCGGCCACAGCAGCCGCCGGGCTTTGTCCAGGTTGGCGTTGTCCGGCCAGCTGTTCAGCGGCGCGAACCGCTGGCTGCCGTCGCCTGCACCGCCACGGCCGTCGTGGACGCGGTAGGTGCCGGCGGCGTGCCAGCTCAACCGGATCATCAGGCCGCCGTAGTGGCCGAAGTCCGCGGGCCACCAGTCCTGGGAGGTGGTGAGGACCTCGGTAATGTCCTGCTTGAGCGCTTCGACGTCGAGCTTCTGGAATTCCTCGCGGTAGCTGAAGCCAGGGCCGAGCGGGTTGCCCTTGGGGTGGTTGGCGTGAAGCACCGAGAGGTCCAGCTGGTTGGGCCACCAATCCGCGACGGTCCGCGGCCGGTGCCCCTTTGGCTGCGGCGAATCGATCGCCGGGTTTTCACTCTCGCTGCCGTGCGAGGTCACGCTGTCATGCGCAACCGGGCACCCGCCCTCAACCTTGCTGTCCAGGCCCTGGGCACTTCCGGGTGTGGGGACTGGAGGGTGTTCCTGAGGATCGGTCATTTGCTTCCTTCCATATGGCCGAGGCCGTGGTCGGACTCGGGCAGCCGGTTCAACCCTCCTATTTGATCATGAGAGGACGCCTTGGGGAGAGCCCCCAAGCCCGGCCACGTCCGATTGACTGGAGCACGGGAAACACCTGGGCGCGGTGCTTGGACGTTGTCCGCGGGCCCGGAAGGAATCATTGTGGGCCGGCGGATTGGCTGAGGCCCTATGGCCGCAGGAAACGGGCTATGGCTTCTTCCACCATTTGCGGGGCCAGTCTTCGTCGATGGCCCATAACGCCAATAGCAGGGCGTCCACCGTCATGAGTCCAGCGATGAGGTACGCCCAACCTGTCCACCAACCCATAGCAATCTCCTGACCCGGTAACCCCCAGCCACTCGATTGCTCATAAGTGTGACACCTAAACCGTCACTACGGAACGCCCTCCGTCAGAAGTCCTGAAAAGTGCCTCGAGCCTGTTGTGCGCCTCGGTCTCGAGCTTCAGGCGGCGGGTCAGCCTCTCCACCTGCTGGGACATTTCGGCGCCCACTGGAAGCCGGTCCCCAGGCCAGCTCCATACCTCCCTCGATTCGGCCAAAGCCTGCGCCAAAGCCTGGGCCGCAGCACGCACCTCCCGTGAATGGACGTAAAGACGAAGCAGCCCCCGGGCTTTGCCCGCGCCCGTGGTGGCCAGTTTGCGAATGGTGGCATCCAATCCGGCACCCTGCCGGGCGGCCGGTACAACCACGGCGGCTCCAGCAACGGCCGGTGCGGCCCCGGCCACTCCAGCAACGACTGGTCCAGCAAAGGCCGATATATCAATGGCCAGCGCGGCAACCATCGCCTTCACAGCGGCAGGCTTCGAACAAGCAGCCCCGCGGGCCGTCTTGTGGTTCTTGAACCTGATGTGTCCCATGGGCTGCCCCGCCTCTCGCAAGCCGTCCAGCTTCCGCCCGGTTCGTCGTTGAACCCGGTGCCAAGAAAGCTGTTTCCTTCGAGTGTCCCGGCACATCCTCAAGGTCCGGGCAAGCAGGTCCCAAGATTTCCACAAGATCCTCCCGGGGCAGGCCAAAGCGCCCTGAAGGCAAAAGGAAGCCTGCTTTGTACCGCGACATGCCCCATGGGGGTAAATACTGTAGAAAGTAGGAATGGTCTCTCCCCCCGAACTCCGCCGTGCCGTCGTCATCGAGGATGACCCGGACATCCGCGGCCTGCTGGTCCGCGTCCTGACCAAGCAGGGTTTCGAGGTTACCCACGCGGGTGCGGGCCTGCCGGGAGTGGAGGAAGTGCGCCGACGCCAGCCGGACCTGGTGACGCTGGACCTGAACCTGCCGGACCTGGACGGCCTGGAAGTGTGCAAGCTGCTCCGCGAATTTTCGGACGCCTTCATCATCATGCTGACTGCCCGCGCCGACGAGCTGGACAAGCTCACCGGCTTGGACAACGGTGCGGACGAGTACATCAGCAAGCCGTTCAGCCCGCGCGAACTCCAGTCACGGATCAATGCCCTGTTCCGCCGCCGGCCATCCGCTGCCGCTGATTCGGCCGCCCGCAGCGAACTGAAGCGCGCCACTGAGGTGCAGCAGAGCCTGCTCCCCAAGGAAGGCGTCCGGGTGGAAGGCTACGATGTGGCCGGCATGTTCCGTCCCTCCAGGAGTGTCGGCGGCGACTTTTACGACTGGTACCAGACTCCGGAGGGGCTGCACCTGACCTTCGCCGATGCCATGGGCAAGGGCATGGGTGCAGCGCTGATCGCAGCGACAGTCCGGGCCGTCATGCGGTCCACCGGGCACCGGCAGGACCTTGATGCCGCCTTCGCATCCGCCAGCAAAGCCATCGCCGCCGACCTCGATTTATCCAACTCCTTCGTCACCCTCTTCCACGCCCGCCTGGACGCCGCCTCGGGGAAAGTCAGCTACGTCGACGCCGGGCACGGGCTTGCGCTGCATGTCCAGGCGGGCGGGGCTGTTGAGCGGCTCCCCTCCGGCGGCCCGCCCGTCGGTGCCTGGCCGGGAACGCAGTGGCCGCAGTCCAGCTTGGAGCTTTCCCCCGGAGACTCCCTGGTGGTGGTCAGCGACGGCGTGCTGGACGTGTTCGACTCCGTGGAAGCATTCACCGCGGCAGTACAGCAGGTAACACAAAATCTGGAATCCGCCCAGGCCAGCAGCGCAATCCTCGCTCTTGCCCCGGCCGGGACCGCCGAGGACGACGTCACGGTCGTCGTCGTCCGGCGCCTCCCGGAGGAGATGGCGGCGTGACCCGTTTCTGGACCCGGCTGGTGGTGGTACTGACTGTCCTCACCGGCCTCAACTACATTGCCTGGCGCTGGGCCGCCTCCCTCAACTGGGAGGCGTGGTGGATTGCCCTGCCCCTGGTGATCGCGGAAACCTACAGCCTGATCGACGTGATGCTCTTCGGCCTGACCGTCTGGAAACTGAAAATCCGCAAGGGCGCCCCGCCGCCTCCCGCGGACGCTACCGTGGACGTCTTCATCACCACCTACAACGAAGACCTGGACATGGTGATGACCACCGCGCTGGCAGCGCAGAAGATCCGGCACCCGCACAGCACCTGGATCCTGGACGACGGCGCCCGCCCTGAGCTTCAGGCCCTCGCCGAACAGCACGGGCTGGGCTACGTCACCCGCAGTGATGACTGGGCCCCGGACCTTCCCCGGCACGCAAAGGCCGGCAACCTGAACAACGCGCTGATGCAGACGCACGGCGAGTTCCTCCTGATCCTGGACGCGGACCAGATCCCCGAGCCGGACATCCTGGAAAAGACTCTCGGCTACTTCAACAACCGTCGGGTGGCCCTGGTCCAGACCCCGCAGTACTTCAGCAACGTCCCCGCCGACGATCCCCTGGGCAGCCAGGCACCCCTCTTCTACGGCCCCATCCAACAGGGTAAGGACGGCTGGAACGCCGCCTTCTTCTGTGGCTCCAACGCCATCCTACGCCGCGAAGCCCTGATGCAGCTGGGACTGGTGGGCTACGTCAAGGAAACCGAAAAGAGCATCCGCCGGGCACTGGCGGCCTCCCAGTCCGCCATCAAAAAGGCCCGAAAATCGGCCGACATTGAGACACCCCTGGTGGCTGAGGTGCTGGACCAAGTGGAGGCCGCCACCCGCGAGGCCCAGCAGGAGCTCGGCGCCGGCCAGCCGCTCAGCGAGATCACCTACCGGGTCCGCCGCCGCGTCGACGCCGCCGTGCAGACCCTGGTGATGGCCGACGTCGAAGCCCTGCAGGCCGATCTCGAAGAAATCGCCGCGATGGAACTGGCCCATGTGGGCGAGTCCGGAGTTCCGGTGGTTGCGGACGACGCCGTGCAGCGCATGTCCGCCCGCGACTGGTCCCCGCTGGGCGCCCTGGAGTCCGTCCAGGCGGTCCTGGACGCACTGTCCGTGGAACGCAACGACGAAGCCCAGCCGGTTATGCCGCTGGCCACCATCTCCGTCACCGAGGACATGGCCACCGCCATGCGCATGCACGCCATGGGCTGGCAGAGCGTTTACCACCACGAGGTCCTGGCCTACGGGCTGGCTCCGGAGGACCTGAAGACCATGCTTACCCAGCGCCTCCGCTGGGCGCAGGGCACGATCCAGGTGCTGCTGCGCGAGAATCCGCTGGTGCAGAAGGGCCTCAAGCCCGGCCAGCGGCTCATGTACTTCGCCACCATGTGGACCTACTTGAGCGGCTATGCGGCGGTCATCTACTTCGCCGCCCCCATCATCTACCTGCTGCTGGGGATCCTGCCGGTCACCAGTTTGAGCTGGGACTTCTTTGTCCGGTTCATTCCCTTCATGGTGGTCAACCAGGTGCTGTTTGCCGTTGCCGGCCGGGGCATCCCCACCTGGCGCGGCCAGCAGTACAGCCTGGCGCTGTTCCCCACCTGGATCAAGGCGTGCTCGACGGCGGCACGGAACGTTTGGTTCGGCCGTCCCCTCGGGTTCGCCGTCACCCCCAAGGCCCGCCAGAGCGGGGGACCCAGCTGGAGCCTGATCCGGCCGCAGATTGTGGTGTCCGCCCTGCTGGCGGTGGCCGCCGTCGTCGGAATTTTCCGCCTGGCCGCCGGGCTGGCCGAACCGCTCGGCACCCTGGTCAACGTCGCCTGGGTCATTTTTGACCTGGTGGTCATGAGCATCCTGGTCCGGGCCGTGCTCTACAAGGGCTACGAACCGGCCGCAGAACCCGCAAATGAAAGGAATCCCGATGGAGTTTAGCTATGAGGTCAAGGACTCATACGCGGAGGTCAAGGCGGACGGGCGGCTCAATATGGTGTCCGCGCCCAAGCTTCGCGAGTTTGTCACTGATGTGATCGCCGGTGGATCCAGCCGGATTGTGGTGAACCTGGAAAAGACGGCATTTATGGACTCCTCGGGCCTTGGCGCCCTCATCGGCTGCCTCAAGGCCGCCCGGCAGGCGGGCGGCGACCTTCGGATCGCGGCGGTCCAGCAGCAGGTGAAGATGGTCCTCGAGCTGACCAGCATGGACAAGGTCCTCACGTCCTACGCTTCCCCCGAAGATGCGTTCAGCAATGACTGAAGTGCTCGCCTCGCGCAGCTACCGGGGACTGGCTGCCGGGGAAGCGATCGAATCCGTCCACAATGACCTGGACAGCCTCTGGCTGGACGTCCCGTTCGTGCAGGACATGGACCAGATGACCTTTACGACGGCGGTGATTGAGTCCGCGTCCAACATCGTCCAGCACGCGGAGCCGGCCGGGCAGGAACCGGTGGAGCTGGGCGTGGAAATCGAAGTCCGGCACACCCTGCTGCAGGCTCGTGTCAGCGCCTACCACGCCAAGCCGCCGTTCGGTGCGATGGAACCGGCAACGCCGGGTGAAGATGCCGAGTCCGGCCGCGGCCTGGCGCTGATCCAGGCCCTGGTCACCACCGTCACCTTCGAACGCCAGGACGGAACCAATACCTGGGTGTTGTCCCGCACGTCGTCGCAGGGCTAGGACGGGATGCCGGTCCGGGCAGTGCGGGTTCACAGCCCGGACCGGCGTCTTCCTGCCGCGCCGCATTGCCCGCTCCCGGTCGGCAGGCAGGATGCCCTTGCCGTTGACGGAGACGTGCACGGTGACCCACGCGGGCAGCTGCTGGGCCGTAATGGTCACCTCGAGCTCCAGGACGGGGTCTCAGGATGTGTTGTAGTCTCTTGACACTAAGGGACCGCTACTCTTGAATATTACGTATGCTGAAATAACAGTTCCATGATGCGGAAGCCCAGTGTGGTAGGACCGTACGCACCAGGTGCCGGGAAGTCCGGCGTCCGCATAGCCGTCACCATGGATGCCAGCAATTCGTACCGAGGAACCAGCCAGCATGAAGCTTGCCGAATTCAACACCGCGGATCCCGCCAGGGCCGCGGACACCCTCAGGCCCTGCATCGACGTCACCCGGTGGGTGGACACAGTCACCGCCGCGCGCCCTTTCGCGACCAAGGAGGCCCTGCTGGCCTTCGCGGCCGAAGCCGCCAATCCTTTCACCCCCGCGGAGGTGGAGGCAGCGATGGCACACCATCCCCGGATCGGGGAGCGCCCGACGGCGGGCACCACCGAGGCGTCCATGTCACGTTCGGAGCAGGCCGGCGTCGACCCTGCTGACGCCGCCGTCGCGGAAGCCCTGGCCAGGGGCAACCGTGACTACGAGGAAAAATTTGGCCGGGTCTTCCTGATCCGCGCCGCCGGACGGACCGCCCCGGAGATCCTGCAGTCCCTCAATGAACGCCTCACCAACACCCCCGCCCAGGAAGACACCATCGTGGCGCAGCAACTGCGCGAAATCGCCGTACTGCGGCTGGAAGGACTGATCTCCGAATGACCGTCTCCCACGTCACCACCCACATCCTGGACACCGGCGCCGGACGCCCGGCGGTGGGGGTCGCCGTCGTCCTTTCCAGGAATGACGGCGGCACCTGGCAGAAGCTGGCAGCGTCCAGCACCGATGCGGACGGCCGGGCGAAGGACTTGGGCCCGGAGCAGCTCGAACCCGGTAACTACAAGCTCAACTTCGCCACCGGTGATTACTACGCCGGACTGCAGACGGCCACGTTCTTCCCGGAGGTGGACCTGGTCTTTGAAGTGACGGGACCGGAGCACTACCACGTTCCGCTGCTCCTGAGCCCGTTTGCATACTCCACCTACCGCGGCAGCTAGCGGCAGCGCGGGCGTCAAGGGCGTTACCGCAATGTCCGCCCCGCGCCATTCCCGGCATAGGATCAGAAAGGAGACTAACCGAGAGGCCGCTTCGCGGCCTTGTGGCGGACCATAAGCGCAGAAACAACTTGAGAGTGGATCATGGCTTTGAACAATGACCTTGAATCCGATGCCGACACCGAGGGCGCCCAGCATGGCGGGGTCCAGTCCGTGGAACGGGCCCTGACAGTCCTGGAAATCCTGGCCCGGGAGGGCAACGCCGGCGTGAGCGAAATCGCCGAGGAGATGGGGATCCACAAATCCACGGTTTCCCGACTGATGGGCTCCCTGGTGAGCCGGGACATAGTCCACCAGAACAGCGAACGCGGAAAGTACCAGCTGGGGTTCGGCATCCTGCGGCTGGCCAGCACCATTCCGGGCCGGCTGAGCCTGGTCCACGAGGCCCGTCCCGTCCTGGAGAGCCTGGCCCTGGAATTCAAGGAAACCGTCAACCTGGCTGTCCTGCGCTCCAACTACGCCGTCAACGTGGACCAAGCCATGGGGCCCTCCACGCTCGCCACCTACGACTGGGTGGGCAGCCTGACGCCCCTGCACGCGACGTCCAGCGGGAAGGTCCTGCTGGCCGCCCTGAGCGCCGATGAACGCGACCGCATCCTGAAGGAGACCGGACTTCCCGCCCGGACGTCCCGCACCGTCACCACCCGCAAGGAGCTGGACAGGCAACTCCTGGAGGCATCCCGCAAGGGGTACGCGGTGGTGCGCGAGGAGTTCGAAATCGGCCTGAACGCGGTGGCCGTGCCTGTGTTCAATCATCAAGGGGTGGTTGCCGGTGCACTCAGCATCTCCGGCCCTGCCTTCCGCTTTGACCCCGAGAAGGCGCCGGGGCTGCTGGAGACCTTGAAGGAGGCCGGCCTGAAGGTCAGCGCCAACATGGGGTACACCGGGCAATAGAGCACATGGGCAGCGGTTGGACGCGGCCCTGCGGGCTGGTCCACCCGGCTGCAACACAGTGATGGCCCCGGACCTTGGTCCGGGGCCATCACTATGTTTGGTTGTGCTTGTTTTGTTGCGGGGTTTTAGGAGGCCGGGGCTGTGTGGGCTTCGTTGCGTTCGAGGGTTTGGGCCCGTTCGATCAGCGGCGGGGTGTCCGCGGTGATGCCCATGCGGACGTCCCCTGAGTGCTGCACGTCGCCGACTTTTTCCTGGATCCAGTCGTGGAACGCGCCGATGTGGTGCTCGCTGGGGACCAGCACGCCGCCCTTGGCGTAGGTCTTGGAGGCCATGCCGGGCTGGCAGCGCTCGCACGCGTCGAAGTCCTGCATGTTCACCCGGTGGAACAGCTCCACGGACGCCGAGACGTCCTTGCCGGACTCGACCACCGAGGGCAGGTAGAGCCAGTCGCATTCGACGATGGTGTGGTCAGCGGCCAGCGGGAACATCCGGTGGATGATCACATGGTCCGGGACCAGGTTCACGAACACGGTGGGCTTGATGGTGATCGCGTAGTAGCGACGGTCCTGGTCCTCGCCCACCCCGGGAATCACGTCCAGGCCCTCGGAGCCGTCCACGGTGAAGCCCTTGACGTCCTCACCGAACTCCGCACCGTGGCCCACAAAGTACTGCGCGGCCAGCCCGTCGGCGAACTCCGGCAGCACCTCGGTCAGTTCCGGGTGGATGGTGGCACAGTGGTAACACTCCATGAAGTTCTCAATGATGAGCTTCCAGTTCGCCTTCACGTCGTACCTGATCCGCCGGCCCAGGGCCAGGTTCGCCACGTCGTAGCCCTCGATCGCCTTCAGGTCACCCAGGCGCTCCTCGATGGCGCCCATGACGTCCTCTTCGAACGACGGCGGCTCATCAGCCAGGCACACCCACACATAACCCAGGTACTCGCGGATGTGGACCTTCACCAGGCCGTACTCGTCCCGGTCGATGTCCGGCATCTTGGTCAGGTTCGGCGCGGCGATGAGCTTGCCCTCAAAGTCATACGTCCAGGCGTGGTACGGGCACTGGAACGAACGGGCAGCTTCGCCCTGCTCCTCCATGCACAGCTTCACACCACGGTGCCGGCAGACATTGTAGAAAGCGCGGATAGCGCCCTTGCGGGTACGGCTGATCAACACCGACTCCCGGCCGATCTGAACCGTTTTCCACGCACCGGCCTTGTCCAGGTCCGCAGAACGGATGGCACAGAACCACATCTGCTCAAAAATCCGCTCCTGCTCCGCACGGAACACCGCCTCATCCACATATGTCAAACCCGACAACGTAGGAATCAAACTCGGGGTGGTCACTTCAACAGACAAGGGGGTTCCTCCTTACAACGGCAACGGCAGGGCGACCACGGTTGCACGAGCATCTTCGCTCTTTAAGCAACGGCTATCGCTATACGCAACAGAGTTGTCGAGCGCACCCCTCCTGTCAAGGAGGCAGAAATAGAGGCCAAAGGGCCTGCAATATACGAAAAACCCCTTGACATCCAGTGTGGGCTGGGTCACCGTGTTGCATATGGCGACGAGTGTTGCTCATAGCGAGTTTCACGGGCCGTCGACAGATGCACGCTCTGCCAAAGGAAAAAGAGGTACCCCCATGCACAAGGCATGCCCGCTCAGCGAACTTGCACCCGGTGAGGCACTGCGGCTCAACACGTCGCCGCCCATCGCCGTGTTCCACACGGAGGAGGGCGAGCTCTTCGCCCTCGATGACACCTGCACCCACCAGGACGCTTCGCTTGCCGACGGCTGGGTGGAGGACTGCTGGGTGGAGTGCCCCCTGCATGCCTCCAGGTTCAACCTGAAGGACGGAAGCGTGGACGCCCCGCCGGCCAAGCTGCCGGTCCGCTCCCACGAAGTGTCCGTCATCGACGGCGTCATCATGGTCAAAGAGTCCGCCGATGCCCCCAACCTGCCGCCCGGCCTGACGGTGGACGGACACATTTCCCAGTAGCAGCCGGTCCGCCGGATTCCGCCAACGCCAACGCCCAACCAGGAGAAACCACAGACTATGAGCGCATCACCACGCGTCGTCATCATCGGAGCCGGCATCGTCGGCACCAACCTTGCCGACGAACTCACCGGCCGCGGCTGGACCAACATCACGGTTGTCGAACAGGGCCCCCTTGAACTTGCGGGCGGGTCCACTTCGCACGCCCCGGGCCTGGTGTTCCAGACCAACCCGTCCAAGACCATGACCGAGTTCGCCACCTACACGGTGAACAAACTGCTCTCGCTCAGCGCGGACGGGGTCTCCTGCTTTAACCAGTTGGGCGGGCTTGAACTGGCCACCACCGAGGCGCGGCTCGAGGACCTGAAGCGCAAGGTTGGCTATGCCACCTCCTGGGGCGTCGATGGCCGCCTGATCGACGCCGACGAGTGCGAGAAGCACTGGCCGCTGTTGAACGGCGGAGCCCTCGCGGACGGACGCCGCGTCCTGGGCGGACTCTACGTCCCCTCGGACGGCCTGGCATCCGCGGCCCGCGCGGTCCAGCTCCTGATCGCCAAGGCACGCTCGGCAGGCGTCACGTTCCTCGGCTCGACACCCGTGACGGGCATTGAGCAGGCGGGCGGGAAGGTCACCGGCGTCCAAACCCCCGACGGCGTGATCCCGGCTGACATCGTGGTGTCCTGCGCCGGATTCTGGGGGCGCGAGCTCGGCAAGATGGTGGGCATGCAGGTGCCGTTGCTCCCGCTTGCGCACCAGTACGTCAAGACCACCCCGGTGGAGGGGCTGCACGGCGTCAACGAGCTTCCCAACGGTGCCAGCAAGCCCATCCTCCGCTACCAGGACCGCGACCTGTACTTCCGCGAGCACGGCAACCGGATCGGCATCGGCAGCTATGCCCACAGGCCGATGCCCGTTGACATGGACCGGCTGCCGCGCGTCGGCGCCGAAGAGATGTCTGACCACAACATGCCCTCCCGCCTGGACTTCACGCTCGAAGACTTCGCCCCGGCCTGGGAAGACTGCCAGGACCTGCTGCCTGCCCTGCACTCAACACAGATCGACGACGGCTTCAACGGCATCTTCTCCTTCACCCCGGACGGCGGCCCGCTCATGGGCGAATCCCCCGACGTCGAAGGCTTCTTCGTGGCGGAGGCCGTCTGGGTCACCCACTCCGCCGGCGTGGCCAAGGCCATGGCCGAGATGCTCGTGGAGGGCGAGTCCCGCACCGACCTGCACGGCTGTGAAATCACCCGCTTCGAGAAGGTGCAGACCTCCGACGAGTACGTCAGCGATACGTCCCAGCAGAACTTCGTGGAGATCTACGACATCCTGCACCCGCTGCAGCCCAGGGAATCTCCGCGCGACGTTCGCGTGAGCCCCTTCAATGTGCGGCAGAAGGAACTCGGGGCGTTCTTCCTGGAGTCTGCGGCCTGGGAACGTCCGCACTGGTTCGAAGCCAACCGGGCCCTGCTGGAAGAGCTGCCCGCCGAGTGGCAGGCACCGGAGCGTGACGAGTGGGCGGGCATGTTCCACTCCCCCATCTCCGCAGCCGAAGCGTGGAAGACGCGTACCGCCGTCGCGCTTTTCGACATGACGCCGCTCAAGCGGCTCGCCGTCACCGGGCCCGGCGCGCTGGACCTGCTCCAGCGCCTCAGCACCGGCAACATCGCCAAGAAGCCCGGAGCGGTTACCTACTGCCTGCTGCTGGCGGACGACGGCGGCATCCGCAGTGACGTCACGGTGGCACGGCTTGGGGAGCAGGACTTCCAGCTGGGCGTGAACAGCAACGTGGACTTCGACTACCTGCGCGTGGAGGCGCGGAAGCAGTCCGCAGGGGATCCGTCCCGGTGGGCGCACGTCACCGACATCACCGGCAGCACCTGCTGCATCGGCCTCTGGGGACCGCTGGCCCGCGAGGTGATGAGCAAAGTCAGCACCGACGACCTTAGCAACGACGGCCTCCGCTACTTCCGCACCAAGGAAATCAGCATCGGCGGCATCCCCGTCACGGCCATGCGGCTCTCCTACGTGGGCGAGCTCGGCTGGGAGCTGTACACCACCGCCGAATATGGCCTGAAGCTGTGGGACCTGCTCTTCGAAGCAGGCCAGGAGCACGGTATCATCGCCGCCGGCCGCGGCGCCTTCAACAGCATGCGGCTGGAGAAGGGCTACCGGCTGTGGGGCACGGACATGACCACGGAGCACCACCCCTACCAGTCCGGCCTGGGCTTCTCCGTGGCCAAGGACAAGGAAGGCTACGTGGGCTGGGAGGCGCTGGCTGCCCGCAAGGAGCAGCAGGCTGCCCAGACCCTGCGCTGCCTGACTGTCGACGACGGCACGTCAGTGGTGCTGGGCAAGGAACCCGTCTACGTCAACGGCGTGGCTTCGGGTTACGTCACCAGCGCCGCTTACGGCTTCTCCATCCGCAAGCCGATCGCCTACGCCTGGCTGCCGTCTGCAGTGGACGTGGGGGATGCCGTGGAGATCGAATACTTCGGCAGGCGGGTGGCCGCCACCGTCACCGCCGACCCGCTGTTTGACCCCGGAATGGAACGCCTGCGCGGCTGACTCCTTTCTGAGCTGCTCCCCGGAAGTTGGACTGAGAGATTCAGTTCCGACTCCCGGGGAGCAGTTTTTTTGCGTGCGCGCAGTTCGTTATCCGAGGATCAAAGCGGGGCCGCGCTGTGGGCGACGCTACAAGCAATTCTTCAGCCACCCCCAGGAAGGACTTATTCCACCACGTCCGATTCATCAGTGCCGCCGCACTGCCGGCGCAGCTGACCGGATACATTCACGGGTACACCACCGAAAGAATCCCAGCAAAGCAAGAGGGCCTGAGCCCGGTGCAATACCGTGCTCAGGCCCTCGCAGCCCCGGCCTGTTCAGCCAGTCAAACTTGGGGCCCGCTTCACTTCGGAGGCGGGTCCCTTTCGCGTCCTAGACCACTGTGGCGGCCTCGAGCGAGGCCGATGCGGTGGCCTCTGCTGATTCGCCCTTGTGCGGCTCGAAGCGGACGAACATGGCTTTGAAGCCTGGGGTGTTGGATTCGCGGGCGACGTTTTCCTTGTGGACCAGGGCGTTCGCTTCGGGGAAGTACGCCGCGGCGCAGCCCTTTGCGGTGGGGTAGGCCACCAGGCGGAACTTTTCGGCGTGGCGGTCAATGCCCTGGAAGGTGCTCACCACGTCCACGAGGTCACGGTCGTTGTACCCCAGCTCGGCGAGGTCTTCGGGGTGGATCAGGATGACCCTGCGGCCGCCGGAGATGCCCCGGTAGCGGTCGTCCAGGCCGTAGTACGTGGTGTTGTACTGGTCGTGGCTGCGGATGGTCTGCAGCACCAGGTGCCCGTCCGGCGGGGTGAGGTATTCGAGCGGGCTGACGGTGAAGCGGCCGCGGCCGATGTCCGTGGCGAACGAGCGGGTATCGCGGGGCGGGTTGGGCAGCACGAACCCGTTCTTGGTCCGGACGCGGGCGTTGAAGTCCTCAAACCCGGGCAGGACGCGTTCGATGTGGTCGCGGATCACGTCGTAGTCCTCGGCCATGGCCTTCCAGTCCACGGAGTGGTCCGGGCCGAAGGTCGCCTCGGCCATCCGGGCCACGATGACGGGCTCGGCGAGCAGGTGCTCGGAGACCGGGGTCAGCCGGCCCTGGGTGGAGTGGACCACGGACATGGAGTCTTCCACGGACAGGAACTGGGCTCCCTTGGGGTGCTTGTCGTCCTTGTCCGTCCGGCCCAGGGTGGGCAGGATCAACGAGGTGCGGCCGTGCACAATGTGGGAGCGGTTGGGCTTGGTGGAGATGTGCACGGTCAGGCCGATCCGCTGCATCCCTGCCTCCAGCATCTCCGTGTCGGAGCAGGCCAGCGAGAAGTTGCCGCCCATCGAGACGAAGACGTCCACCTCGTTGCGTTCGAACGCCTCCATCGACTCCACCGCGTCGTAGCCGTGGTGCCGCGGGGAGGCGATGCCGAACTCCTTGTCGAGGGACTCAAGGAGCCATTCCTTCGGCTTTTCCCAGATACCCATGGTCCGGTCGCCCTGGACGTTGGAGTGCCCGCGCACCGGGCAGGCCCCGGCGCCGGTCTTGCCGAAGTTGCCCTGCAGCAGCAGGACGTTGACCATTTCCTTGATGGTGTCCACCGAGTGCGGCTGCTGGGTCACGCCCAGGGCCCAGCAGAAGATCGTGGCCTTGGACCGGATCAGCATCCCGGCCACGGTCTCGATCTGTTCCCGGGACAGCCCGGTGGCTTTCTCGGTCTCGTCCCAGTCCAGGTCCTTGCGGGCCTGCCGGTAGGCCTCGAACCCATCGGTCTGGGCGTTGATGAAGGAATGGTCGACGACGGTCCCCGGGTTCCGCTCCTCCTCTGCCAGCAGCAGGTGGCCCAGCGCCTGGAACAGGGCCAGGTCCCCGCCGACCTTGATCTGCAGGTATTCATCGGCCAGCGGCGTGCCGCCGCCCACCACACCGGAGACCGTCTGCGGGTCCTTGAAGTTGAACAGGCCGGCCTCGGGCAACGGGTTGACCGCCACCACCTTGCCGCCCTTGTCCTTGCATTCCTTCAGCGCGGAGAGCATGCGGGGATGGTTCGTGCCGGGGTTCTGTCCCACCACGAAGATCAGCTCGGAATCGTGGATGTCATCCAGGGACACCGTGCCCTTGCCGATCCCGATCGTCGGGTTCAGGGCCGAGCCCGAGGACTCGTGGCACATGTTGGAACAGTCCGGCAGGTTGTTCGTGCCCAGGGCCCGGGCGAACAGCTGGTACATAAACGCCGTCTCGTTCGCGGTGCGCCCGGAGGTGTAGAACACGCACCGGTCCGGCGTGGAAGCACGCACATGCTCACCGATCAGCTCGAACGCGTCAGCCCAGGAAATCGGCGAATAGTGCGTCTCCCCCTCCCGGATCACCACAGGTTCACTGAGCCGGCCCTGGTTCCCCAGCCAGTACTCCGTCTTCGTCGAAAGCTCCGCGATGGAGTGCTTGGCCCAGAACTCTGCCCCGACGGTGCGGAGGGTGTTTTCCTCGGCCACCGCTTTGGCACCGTTCTCGCAGAACTCGGCGGCCTTGCGTTTCTTGTCTGTTTCCGGCCAGGCGCAGCCCGGGCAGTCGAACCCGCCGCGCTGGTTCAACCGCAGCAGCGACTGGGCCGTGCGGGTCACACCGGCCTGGGCCACCGCGCGTTCCAGGGCAACCATGACGGCCTTGACCCCGGCCGCCTCGGTCTTGGGCTTATGGACGGAGAGATCGTCCTCGTTGATGTCCGCGACGGGTGCGGGCTGCTTACCGAACTTCATTGTTCCAACTTTCTTACCGGCATACGTCCTGCGTGTGCTGTTGCCTGCTTGTGCTGTTGCCTGCTGGCGCTGTTACTTGCTGGTTTGAGCGCCACTAAGGCGCGCCGGGCATTCCCGGCGCGCCTCACTGGCACACTCCTGTTGAATTTGCTGGCTACTCCGAAACCTTCGCCAGTGTTTCCCGCTCGGCCCCGATGGTGGTGCTGTCACCGTGCCCGGTGCGGACCACAGTCTCCGCCGGCAGCGTCAGGAGCCGTTCCCGGATCGAGGCCAGGATGGTCGGGTAGTCACTGTAGGAGCGGCCCGTTGCGCCGGGGCCGCCGTTGAACAGCGTGTCACCGGTGAAGACCGTTCCTTCGCTTTCGAGGTAGAAGCAGGTGGACCCCGGGGAGTGACCGGGCGTGTGGATGGCCCGCAGGACAGCCCCTCCCACCTCGAACACATCACCGTCGCCGTGCTCCCGGTCCGGCTTCGTGTCCGGGTAGACCTGCTCCCACAGGACCAAATCCTCGGGGTTCAGCCAGATCGGGGCGCCCACGGCGTCCGCGAGCTCACGTGCCGCATCGATATGGTCGTTGTGCGCGTGGGTGAGGAGGATGGCTTTGACCTTCCGGCCGCGCACCTGGTTGATGATCGCCGCGGCGTCGTGCGGCGAGTCAATGATGACGCATTCCTCGTCGTTGCCCACGATCCAGACGTTGTTGTCCACATCCCAGGTGCCGCCATCGAGCGAGAACGTGCCCGAGGTGACCAGGTTTTCAATCTTGACGCTCATGCCGAAGCTCCCGTCTGCTCAATTTCGACGACGGAGCGGAGGACCTTGCCTTCGTGCATCTTGTCGAAGGCCTCCTCCACCTGGTCGATGGTGATCCGTTCAGAGACGAAGGCGTCCAGGTCCAGGTTGCCTTGCTTGTAGTGCTCCACCAGCATGGGGAAGTCGCGGGAGGGCAGGCAGTCGCCGTACCAGGAGGACTTCAGGGACCCGCCGCGGCCGAAGACGTCCAGCAGCGGCAGTTCCAGCTTCATCTCCGGGGTCGGTACGCCCACCAGCACCACACGGCCGGCGAGGTCGCGGGCGTAGAACGCCTGCTTGTATGTTTCGGGACGGCCGACGGCGTCAATCACCACGTCCGCCCCGTTGCCGCCAGTGAGGGCACGGATGGCTTCCACGGCGTCTTCCTGCCGGGAGTTCACCCCGTGGGTGGCGCCCAGGGACTTGGCCATCTCAATCTTGTTCTCGTCGATGTCAACGGCGATGATCGTGGTGGCACCGGCCAGCTTCGCGCCGGCAATCGCGGCGATGCCAACGCCGCCGCAACCGATCACGGCCACGGACTCGCCACGCTTGACTTCACCGGTGTTGATCGCGGCACCAATGCCGGCCATCACACCACAGCCCAGCAGGCCCACGGCGGCAGCATCAGCCTCGGGATCAACCTTGGTGCACTGTCCGGCCGCTACCAGCGTCTTCTCGGCGAACGCGCCGATACCCAGCGCGGGCGAGAGCTCCGTGCCATCTTCAAGGGTCATCTTCTGGGTGGCGTTGGCAGTGTTGAAGCAGTACTGCGACTGGCCCTTGGCGCACGCACGGCACTGGCCGCACACCGCACGCCAGTTCAGGATCACCCGGTCACCCGGAGCTACAGAAGTGACGTCCGGGCCCACCGCGCTGACCACGCCGGTAGCCTCATGGCCCAGCAGGTACGGAAACTCATCACCAATACCGCCCAGCTTATAGTGCAGGTCCGTGTGGCAGACACCGCAGGTAAGGATATCCACCAGCGCCTCCCCGGGACCCGGATCCGGCACCAGGATGGTCTCCAGCGACACCGGGGCATTCTTCTCCCTGGCAACGACTGCTTGAACTTTATGGACCATTTCTTGTGTTCCTTTCCTGGATCCGGCCGGATCCGTGAGTCGGCACCAGGTGCCAATCTAGCTGACGCACTTGGGCTGGAAGTCGCCCCCGCCATGCTGCAACGCTCTCACGGGCAATGGATCAGCACCCCTGCCCAGCGTCGGCGAGCTTGCCACAGAGCCTCAGCCAATTGCGTAATACACAACAAGATGCACATAGCGCCTACTGGAAAATATGACAGTGGCCCCACTCCATGTCAATAGAGCCGGGCTTGATGACGGCGGCCTGCCCGCCGGGCGTCCTTGGCAAAAACCGGCAGTAGGCTGGATGGCATGGCTTTTGAAGAACCCCCTGCCGAGCGGCGTGAAGTTACTGTCCGCCGGGCCCCCAAGTACGTGCCCTTCCTGATCCTGGGCGCGCTGGTGGGCATTGTGGCCGCGGCTGTGGTGGCATACGGACTTCCCGGAAGCGCCACTTTCGACGACGGCGCCGTTTTCGGGTTCTTCATGGTGATGTTCGCCGGCGGCGGCGCCGTCCTGGGAGCTGTGCTGGCCCTGGTCCTGGACCGCCGGAGCATTAAGCGGCAGCAGCGGGCAGTGGTGGAGTCCGTGCCTGATTCGGAGCCGGACACGGATCCCCAGACCTAGTCCGGTCATAAACAGGGGGACGGAAAAGTCATACCCCATGTCGTGAGATAATCGACCAGTGGCACGCGGCGATGGAAAACTTTCCCATGATCTTCTCCCTGGCGAAAAAGGCCCTCAGGACGCTTGTGGCGTCTTCGGCGTCTGGGCACCAGGTGAGGAAGTAGCAAAACTTACCTATTACGGGCTGTATGCACTGCAGCACCGCGGTCAGGAGTCGGCTGGTATAGCCACCAGCGACGGCAAGCGGATCAACGTTTACAAGGACATGGGACTTGTCTCCCAGGTCTTCGACGAGACCACGCTGAACACCCTGACCGGGCACCTGGCCGTCGGCCACTGCCGTTATTCCACCACCGGTGCAAGCCATTGGGCCAACGCCCAGCCCACCCTCGGCGCCACCAGCACCGGCACCGTTGCCCTGGCGCACAACGGCAACCTGACCAACACGGCTGAGCTGAACGCCATGATCCAGGAACGCAACGGCGGCCAGCTCACCGGCGAGATGAAGCAGGGCAACACTTCGGACACCGCCCTGGTCACCGCCCTGCTGGAGGGCGAAGAGGGCAAGACCCTTGAACAGACCGCCACCGAACTGCTGCCCAAGATCAAGGGCGGCTTCTGCTTCGTTTTCATGGATGAAGGCACCCTTTACGCAGCCCGGGACACTTTCGGAATCCGCCCGCTGGTCCTCGGCCGCCTTGAGCGCGGCTGGGTGGTGGCCTCCGAGCAGTCCGCCCTTGCCACCGTGGGCGCCAGCTTCATCCGCGAGATCGAGCCGGGCGAGTTCATCGCCATCGACGAAGAGGGCGTCCGGTCCAAGCGCTTCGCCGAGCCGACGCCGGCCGGCTGCGTTTTCGAGTACGTCTACCTTGCCCGCCCGGACGCCGCCATCGCCGGCCGCTCAGTGTATGAATCCCGGGTGGAGATGGGCCGCCAGCTGGCGCGCGAAAACACGCAGGCGGCAGACATTGTCATCCCCGTCCCGGAATCCGGCACCCCTGCCGCGGTGGGTTACGCCGAGGAATCAGGCATCCCGTTCGCCCACGGATTCGTCAAGAACTCCTATGTGGGCCGTACCTTCATCCAGCCCTCGCAGACCCTGCGCCAACTGGGTATCCGGCTCAAGCTCAACGCCCTCGAGTCGGTGATCCGCGGCAAGCGCGTGGTGGTGGTGGATGATTCGATCGTCCGCGGCAACACCCAGCGCGCCATTGTCCGGATGCTCCGCGAAGCCGGCGCTGCCGCCGTCCACGTCAAGATCTCCTCCCCGCCCGTGCAGTGGCCCTGCTTCTACGGCATCGACTTCGCCTCCCGGGCGGAACTCATCGCCAACGGCGCCACCATCGAGGAGATTTCACAGGCCATCGGTGCGGACTCGCTGGCCTACATCTCCGAGGACGGCATGATCGGCGCCACCATGCAGCCGCGGGAACGCCTCTGCACCGCCTGCTTCACCGGGAAGTACCCCATCGAGCTTCCGGGTTCGGACAAGCTGGGCAAGAACCTCCTGGAGCGGACGGACCTCGGTGGCCTGCAGCCTTCCCCCTCCGCGCTGCCAGGCCAGACCGCCGCCCTTGCCGTGGACCCCGAGGCGGATCCGGCAGAGAAGTCCGGCGCCACCGGATGCGACCCGGGACCTGACTCCGAGTTTGAAAACCTGCTGACTGACGCCGACCTCGTGCCAGACGTACATGCCGCCGCCGGCGCTGACAAGAAAGAGTCCGTATGACTTCCGCTAGCCCCGCCGCAGACAACGCCGGCATCACCTACGCCTCCGCAGGCGTCGATGTTGAAGCCGGCGACCGTGCCGTCGAGCTCATGAAGGGTGCCATCAAGGCAACCCACAACTCCTCGGTGATCGGCGGGGTGGGCGGCTTTGCCGGCCTCTACGACGTCTCGAAACTGCTGACGTACAAGAGGCCTCTGCTGGCCACCTCCACCGACGGCGTGGGCACAAAGGTTGCCATCGCGCAAGCCATGGACATCCACGACACCATCGGCTTCGACCTGGTGGGCATGGTGGTGGACGACATCGTAGTGGTGGGCGCCGAGCCTCTGTACATGACCGACTACATCGCCTGCGGCAAGGTGGTGCCCGAGCGCATCGCTGACATCGTGCGCGGCATCGCAGCGGCCTGCTCCGTGGCCGGCACCGCACTGGTAGGCGGCGAGACCGCCGAGCACCCGGGCCTGCTGGGCGAGCACGAGTACGACGTCGCCGGTGCCGCCACCGGTGTCATCGAAGCCGACCACCTGCTGGGCCCGGAGCGCGTCCGTGCAGGCGACGTGGTGATCGGCATGGCCTCCTCCGGCCTGCACTCCAATGGCTACTCCCTGGTGCGCCGCGTCATCAACCACGCCGGCTGGGCCCTGGACCGCCAGGTCTCCGAACTCGGCCGCACCCTCGGCGAGGAACTCCTGGAGCCCACCCGTGTTTACGCTGCCGACTGCCTGGACCTGGCGCGCACCTTCCCCGTCAGCGCATCTGCCGGCGGCGGCGCAGCCGTGCACGGTTTCAGCCACGTCACCGGCGGCGGCCTGGCCGCCAACCTGGCGCGTGTCCTCCCGCAGGGCCTCGTCGCCACGGTGGACCGCGCCACCTGGGAACTGCCGGCCATCTTCAAACTGGTGTCCGAGCTGGGCAACGTCCCGCTGGCAGACCTGGAGCGGACGCTGAACCTTGGCGTGGGGATGGTCGCCATCGTTTCGCCGGAAGCTGCGGACGCCGCCGTCGCCCGCCTGAACGACCGCGGCCTGCCGTCCTGGGTCATGGGTACCGTCACCAAGGATTCGGACTCGATCCTGAAGTCCGGCCCGGACTACGTCCAGGGCGCCAAGGGCGTGGACGGCGGCGCAGTCCGCCTGGTCAACGCCTACGCCTAGCATTCCAACCGAGGCTCAGCAGCAGGGGAACCTGAAAAGTCACGCCTGCGAAAATGATGTCCCTTGCCTGCTCCTGCCCTGACGGTCGGGAACCTGTCACTCTCCGTTGGGGGCCAGCAGTGATTCACCCGGTGGCCGCCACGTGACTACCCTGACAACGGCGTCTCCGGCAACCGCCCGCCGGCCGGCCCCCGGGCTGCTCCTCACCAGCCAGCTCATCTTCAATGTGGGCTTCTATGCCGTGGTACCGTTCCTGGCCCTGGTCATGACGCGGGACTTTGGAATGACGGCCACGGCGGTGGGCGTGGTCCTCGGTGCCCGGGTCTTCAGCCAGCAGGGGTTGTTCCTGGTGGGCGGGATGATCACGGACCGCTGGGGCCCGCGCAGGGCCATGCTGGCGGGCTGCCTTGTCCGGGTATCGGGCTACATCACCCTGGCGCTTGCCAGTAATTTCCAGCTGTTCCTGCTCGGCGCCGTCCTCACCGGGATGGGCGGTGCCCTCTTCTCCCCCGCCCTGGAGTCAATGGTGGGGCGGGCGGAAGAACGACGGCGAGGCACCGGCGGGAAGGCACCGACGCTTTTCGCACTGCTCACCATCTGCGGTGAAATGGGTGCAGTTGCAGGTCCGCTGGTGGGCGCCCTGCTGCTGGGGACATCCTTCAGTACAGCGGCATTGGCCGGGGCAGCAGTGTTCGCCATCATGACTGGAGTCCTGTGGACCTTCCTGCCTGCCGAAGCAGGCCATAAGGCGTCGTCCTCGACTCAACCTTCGCCGGCCAACCGGCAGGGCATTCCGGCCATGCTCCGGAACAAACGGTTTGTCGGATTTACTGCCCTCTACAGCGTGAATCTGCTGGCCTACAACCAGCTGTACTTTGGCCTGCCGATAGAACTGTCCCGGAGCGGCGCCGGCCCGGAAGCACTGGCGGGCCTGTTCGCCGTCGCCTCCGTCCTGACTGTGGCACTGCAATGGCCCATTTCCCGGCTGATGCACCGGATCGGCGCCGGCCGCGCACTGACCGTGGGCTTCACCATGAAAGGCCTGGCATTTGCCACTATGGCCATCCTGGCCCAGTACCCGGCCTCCGGTGCCCTGCAACTGCTGCCGTCCCTGCTGCTCGTCGTGGGGCTCTGCCTTGGCCACATGTGCATCGTCCCGATGGCCATGTCACTGGTCCTGGATTTTGCCCGTGGGCGGCCATCCGGAATCTATTACGGCCTGCTGGCCAGCATAGGTGGCTGCGCCGTCCTGCTGGGCAACACCCTGCTGGGCCCCCTCTACTCGGAAGCCGGCCAACCGGGTCCGGATGCCGCCTGGCCCTGGGCGGTGATGGCCGTGCTCGCGGCCGCACCCGCCGTCGGACTTTCCAGGTTCCTGCCCCGGAAGTCCTAAGCCGCGGGCTGGCTCCCCACCCCTAACTTCACCTCCAACAGAAGGGACAGGTTAATTCCGTGGCTAGGCTGCGACCAAAAACAGGGGTCATCACGCTCTCAGCGGAGCTGGCAGCAAGCAGGACCGGGTGCTTCCCGGCCGGCGCCGAGCTGGCCGCAGGAAGTGGCGATGATGGCTGGCATCCAGCTGGTCATGATGCAGCTACCCGGTCCGGCCTCACGCCATTGAGCGACGACGTGTTCAAACATGCGCGCTGGAAGACGGCCGAGACGCTAGTGGTGCTGGACGCACTCGGCGACGCTCCGGCCGGGCCTGGCTTCGCAAGTACGTCACCACCGAGAACGTCATCAAGGCCGTCCCGGTGCAGAGTGAAGAAGTCCGCATTGAACGCAAACCCATCACCGACGCGAACCGCGGCGCCCTGATGGACGGATCGGCGATCAGCGAAGAAGAACACGAAGTCACCCTCCACGAAGAACGCCCCGTGGTGGAAAAGAAAACCGTCCTTGTCGAACGAGTCCGCGTGGACAAGGACACCGTGACCGAAAACGTCACCGCCAACGAGGAAGTCCGCAAGGAAACATCGACACCGACGGAATCGACGACACCCGACGCTAAACCAAGCTCTGCACAAGGGCCCGGGCACCAACCCCGGGCCCTTGGCATGCCAGTTAGCACCAAAGGAATAGGCATACCCAAACCATTCACAAGCAGGGATCACTTCAATCGACAGCACGATCTGGTGCCCGAGATGGCAGACAAAGAACTGTTCTCAATGAGATGACCCGGCCTCACCGCGTTCACGTTGATCTGTGGCGGAACGTTGATCGTGGCGCTGCTGATGTTTCTCGGGCAGCCGGCCGCGGCCGGCATCCTCCTGGTTTGTGCCGGAATTATCTGGCTGACGATATACCCCGTTCAGGCCTTAGCACGGTCGATCAACAGACCAGACGACCCATGAGTTTGGCCAAGGCCTGGCCTATCACGGAGTCACAGTAAGGGGTTAGGTAGTCCCTCCCGATGACAGCGGAAACGAGGTCCGCTTTAATTTCGTTTAGCAGGAAGCTAGTAATTCCATCCAGAACAGGAGCGGTAGTAGCCGGGCCGGCGACGAAAATGGAGCCCTCCGCGAACAGGGTTCGTCCCCTTTCGCCGTCGGCCCTTACGTGGCCCCGCCCGACTGGAGCGCGGCGAGGATACGCCGTCGTGTTCATTGATTCGTTTGGGAGGGCCCTTGTGTCTATCGATGGATTGATTTACGAGACGCCGAGGAAGGGCCCTGCCTAACATGGAATAACAGCATTCAGTTCGGCTTCCATCGCCGGGTTCAGCCTGCCCGTGCGGTAGCTGATGTGCTGGATCTGGAGCCAACCGAGTGCAGGCATGCAGAGGCTGGCTGCTCTTTACTGCTAAGTATGCTTATTGTTACGCTTACATGACCTGCAACACACAGTTCTAAACTAGGGAGCAGAGCCATGAATGGTATTAAGAAGTCCGCGGCTGGAGCCGTTCTCGCAGGGGCATTGATGTTCGCAGGCGGAGTCGCCCCGGCCAGCGCCGTGACGCAGGACGGTTTGGTGAACATCAACATTGGGGACGTGACGGTCCTGGAAAACGTTCGCGTCGCTGTCGCTGCTAACATCCTCGCCAATGTCTGCGTCAACGATGTGAATGTTCTTGCGATTGACGCCGGAGCAAGTGCCCAGGAATGCGTTAACAGGGGCGGTAGGACGATTGCCACCGTCACCAATAACTAGGGGTACGTAACCGTATCCATCTGCTGAACCGAAGTCCTGGCTTGTCACTACGACCGGCCAGGACTTTCTTTTGTTTTCAGGACTAACCTGTGAGGTATCGGAGGACTCGGCTTGGCGCGCTGAACCTCCTTGGATTACCGATCGGAAGGGTCGTCGAAAGACAGGAGCTAAGGGAGTGGAGACATCGCGGGCAGTACGGCGTTCCGGTCAAACTTTTTCGGAGCTTCCTCGGCGTGATTGGGACGAGCAGCTGCAAGACTATGTTCGCTTTATCGAGAAGCACAACAGGGTTCCTTCCCAGTATCCCGAAGACTCGGAGGAGCGAATGCTCACTTTCTGGCTACGGCATCAGAAGGCCAGCCTCCGGAACGGGCTGCTCCTGCCGGAGAGGGTTGAAAAGTTGGAAAAGCTGATGCCCGGCTGGAGTTCCCCCCACCGGGTACGTCCCAGCTGGGATCAAATGCTGGCCCGCGCAGTTCAATTCAAAAGCGACCGCGGCAGATGGCCATCAGCCGTGTCGCCCGACGATGACGAGCGGAGTCTCGCCAACTAGTTATACCGCCAAGCTGCAACCCGCACGGCGCACCGAGACCGCAAACATGCAGAACGAATAGTGAAGCTGAAAGAGGCTTTGCCCGGCTGGCCCAGCCATCGTTCCCCTGGCGATGATGAATGTTGGACCAGCCGCCTTGATCAACTCTTGGAGCATGTGCGGGCGCACGACCGGATATCTACTATGGGGCCACCCAGCTCCCCGGAAGAGTACTCGCTGGGCAAATGGATCTCAGTTCAACGGCTCGCCCATAAGAAAGGCCAGTTGTATCCAGAACGCTTGGCGAAACTTGGCGAACTCCTTCCTGACTGGGGGGTGGTTAAGAAACCAGCTATGAAGAGTGGTTCCGCCTCGGGCCCGAACGGAAACCAACACCCCAGAGGAGTGGACGGCCCAACCAGAGGTATCCTTCCTCCACCTGACAGATCACTGAGGGTCTTACGAATTTGTAGGTGCGAAGAAACATCGGCCTAGCGAACGTCCGAGCCCCCGGGTCATTCCGAGGACCGGCTTACAGGTGCAAAGGCTCAGGGCGTGAGGGGGATGTGGCGCTCAACGCGGGCGACTTGAAATTTGTTGGGTTCCACATCGATGTAAGGGTTCCCTCCCGAGTGTGCGTCCTCTGAAGGATCGTCTGCCGGGCATCGGGCGCCATCTACCGCTCCAGAAGACCTCCAAAGAGCGATCAAATCCTCGTACTAATTGCTGAACCTCTCTGACGTTTCATCGCAGGGGCACCGCAGAAAGCCCGTTGCCTGCGCCGGAGTTCCGGTACAGACGACGGGCTTAGTAACTGAAGTAGGTCCCTTGATTTGCCGATCCGGGTACCAAAAAAGAAGCGCTGCACAATTAGCTGGAGCCGCAGAATTCACCTGCTGCATCCGTTCGTGCTGCGGCGTCACAGGGCTGCCTTATTGAGACTTTGGCAGCTTGCGACAACTAGCCGATCCGACGGGTGTCTACCTCGTCGTCGTCTTCTTCCAAATCATCCGCGTACTTATCCACATAAGCCGAATAGTCAGGTTCGACTGGCTCATTCGCATAATGGCTCGTGGCACGACTGCCTGGACCCGTCAGCTCACGCTGAAGTGCCGAGTAGTCAGTGTTCGGGGAGTAGTACTTGATATCCCGAGCCTGCTTGGTAGCTTTTGCCTTTTGACGGCCGCGCCCCATGGCGTGACCCCCTTTTGTACTTGGACCGGAGGTGGTCACCTTGGCGTAGGTGAGGCCCCGGAATGTTTGGTCAATTTGTCGTACACCTAGATTACATGCTTTCGGCGCCCCCTGCTTGCCAGACGCGGCGCCGGGGGGTGCTTTGCGCTACCATCCCCGGCGTCACCCGCGAGTTTCCAGCTTTTTTCTTCGGTAGAGTCGCTTAAAACAACTGCCCAAAACTGGACGGCTGAACTGCTGCCCACCGCGGATAGAACGCAGGAGGATGCACCCACGTGAACAACCAGGACGTCCCGCCCAAGCCCGGCTCGCCGCCCCCTGCTCCCGCCCCGGAGTCCGTCAGCTGGTCCCAGCCACAAACGGAAACGGAAGGGGCGCGAAGGAAACCCGTAACGAAAAAGAGGGCGTTCTGGATAGCGTTGTTCGTCGTCGTACTTCTGGCTGTGATCGGGGGCCTGGTGTGGCTTGCCCTGTGGTTGAACTCCGGCCAGGGAGCCCCCGAGGCCGGCGAGGAAACCCCCGGCGTGCTCGAAACAACCATCACGCCGCCGGCATCACCGCTGCCCCTGCCGCGCGAAGGAGTGACGCCTGCCGAGTACGCGCTGGGTGACTGTTTTGCCGACTTCGATCCTGAAGCGCTGGCATCCAAGGTGGTACCCTGCGATGCGCCCCATTCGGCACAGCTCGTAGCCGTGTTCCGTTACCCGGAGGACGGGGCCTACCCCGGGGCCGAGGAGCTCAAGGCCAAAGCGCTTGAGGCCTGCCAGGCTGCCAAGCTGGGCCCGGCAGCCAACGAGTACCAGCTCAATTACCAGCGCAGCTTCCCCAGCGATAGCAGCTGGGACTCAGGGGACCGCAGGGTGGACTGCTACGTGACCGCCCCCGGCGGCAACGTCATCAACGCGAGCGTGCTGCCCTAGCGGCCGGGCCGCCAGGGCAGCACTCCTGCATTTAGTCCTTCCGGCGGACGGAAAGTCCGGAACTGGGTGCACCGGTCAGGGCATCCACGTCGCCACTTGCCAGCTCACCGAGGTCGGCCGCGGTGTCCACCAGGACGGTGTCGCTGTCGCTGATGTCACCGGACAGGATTGCCTTGGCGAGCCGGTCCCCGATCTCCCGCTGCACCAGCCGGCGAAGCGGCCGGGCGCCGTACGCGGGGTCGAAGCCGGAGATGGCGAGCCAGGCCTTTGCGCCGTCTGTGACCTCCAGGCTGAGCCGGCGTTCGTGCAGGCGCCGCCCCAGTTCGCCCACGTGCAGTTCCACGATCCGCGACAGTTCCTCCACGGTCAGCGCGTCGAACAGCACCACTTCGTCCAGCCGGTTCAGGAACTCCGGCTTGAAGGACGCGTTCACGGTGGCCATGACGGCGTTCCGCTTGGCTTCGGCGTCCAGGTTCTGGTCCACCAGGAACTGGCTGCCCAGGTTGGACGTCAGCACCAGGATGACGTTGCGGAAGTCCACGGTGCGGCCCTGGCCGTCGGTGAGCCGGCCGTCGTCGAGTACCTGCAGGAGGATGTCGAAGACCTCGGGGTGGGCCTTCTCCACTTCGTCGAGCAGCACTACGGAGTACGGACGGCGGCGGACGGCTTCAGTCAGCTGGCCGCCCTCCTCGTAACCCACGTAGCCCGGAGGTGCGCCCACCAACCGCGCGACCGAGTGCTTCTCGCCGTACTCGGACATGTCGATCCGCACCATGGCGCGCTCGTCGTCGAACAGGAAGTCCGCCAGCGCCTTGGCCAGCTCGGTCTTACCCACGCCGGTGGGGCCCAGGAAGAGGAATGAACCGGTGGGCCGGTTCGGGTCGCTGATGCCTGCCCGTGCACGGCGGACGGCGTCGGACACTGCCGTGACAGCCTTGCCCTGTCCGATGAGCCGCTTGCCCAGCTCCTCCTCCATGTGCAGCAGCTTCTGGCTTTCGCCCTGCAGCATGCGGCCCGCCGGAATGCCCGTCCAGGCAGAAATGACCTCGGCGATGTCGTCGGCAGTCACCTGCTCCGCCACCATCTGCGCGGACTTGTCCGTGACGGCCGCTTCCGCCTCCGCAGCGGCATTCAGCTCGCGCTCCAGGGCAGGGATTTCGCCGTAGAGAACGCGGGATGCGGTCTCCAGGTCGCCTTCGCGGGCCGCTTTTTCATAGGCGCTGCGCAGCTCGTCCAGCTTTGCCTTGAGGTCGCCCACCCGGTTGAGGCCGGCTTTTTCAGCCTCCCAGCGGGCCTTGAGCGCGCTCAGTTCCTCTTCCTTGTCCGCCTTGTCCGCCCGCAGGGCAGCAAGGCGCTCCACGGAGGCCTCGTCCTTTTCACCCTGCAGGGCCAGCTCTTCCATGGTGAGCCGGTCCACAACGCGCTGCAGCTGGTCAACTTCCTCCGGCGCGGAGTCAATCTCCATGCGAAGCCGGGACGCGGCCTCGTCCACCAGGTCGATGGCCTTGTCCGGGAGCTGGCGGCCGGAGATGTAGCGGTTGGAGAGCGTCGCGGCCGCCACGAGGGCCGAGTCCGCGATGGTGACCTTATGGTGCGCCTCGTAGCGCTCCTTGAGGCCCCGAAGGATACCGATGGTGTCCTCCACGCTGGGCTCGCCCACGTACACCTGCTGGAAACGGCGTTCGAGCGCAGGATCCTTTTCGATGTTTTCACGGTATTCGTCCAGCGTGGTGGCGCCGATCAGCCGCAGCTCGCCGCGGGCCAGCATGGGCTTGAGCATGTTGCCCGCGTCCATGGAGGAGTCGCCGGTTGCACCTGCACCCACCACGGTGTGGATCTCGTCGATGAAGGTGACGATCTGGCCTTCGGAGTTCTTGATCTCCTCCAGCACAGCCTTCAGCCGCTCTTCGAACTCACCGCGGTACTTGGCGCCGGCCACCATGGACGCGAGGTCCAGGGCGATCAGGGTCTTGCCGCGGAGGCTTTCCGGCACGTCCCCGGCCACGATGCGCTGCGCCAGTCCTTCGACGACGGCGGTCTTGCCCACGCCGGGCTCGCCGATGATCACGGGGTTGTTCTTGGTGCGGCGGCTCAGGACCTGCACGATGCGCCGGATTTCAGTGTCGCGGCCAATCACCGGGTCCAGCTTTCCGGACCGCGCCATGGCGGTGAGGTCCGTGCCGAACTTCTCCAGGGACTGGAAGGTGTTCTCCGGGTCCGGACTGGTGACCTTCCGGTCGCCGCGGACACCCGGCAGGGCGGCGAGCAGCGCCTCATGGGAGGCACCGGCGTCGCGCAGTGAACGGCCGGCGGCGTCGCTTCCGGAGGAGAGCCCCAGGAGCAGGACCTCGGTGGAGACGAAGGTGTCACCCAGCCTGTCGGCCTCTTCCTTGGCGTTCTGGATGGCCTGCAGGGCGGGGCGGGAGAGCTGGGCCTGCTGGCTGGACCCGCCGGAGGTGGCGGGAAGTGCCTTGATGGCGCTGCTCGCCTGGACACTGACGGCGTCCGGGTCGGCTCCGGTGGCCCGCAGCAGTGCCACGGCAACGCCTTCTCGCTGGTCCATCAGCGCCTTGAGCAGGTGGGCGGGTTCCACCTGCGGGTTACCGGCCGTGGAGGCGTTCATGGCCGCAGCCGAAAGAGCCTCCTGGCTCTTGGTAGTGAATTTGACGTCCAAAGGGAGCTCCTTTCAGGGGCAGTTTGTCTAAGTTGAGTCTACTACGCTCAACTTTGGATTGGGACGGTTTATTTCCCGATTCGGGCACCTGTTTGCCCACGGCGAACGGTCCCCCACGTCCTGCGATGTTTCCCAGGGGCGGCGCGGGGCTGTTCCCTTGGCTGCACAATGCCTTTAGGATCAGGCGTGTGACCGGGGAGGACGGCTCCTCCTGCAGACTCGAGACAGGACAGGCATGAAAAAGTTTGTTGTTCTCTACATCGCACCGCAGTCCGCCCAGGAACAGATGCAGGAAAGCACGCCCGAAGCTGCCCAGGAGGGCATGAAGGCCTGGATGGAGTGGGCCGGCCGTGCGGGTGACGGGCTTGTGGACATGGGCAAGCCGCTGGGCGCCGGCCGGGAAATCACAGCCACAGGAACCTCGGATGCCACCAACGGAGTTGCCGGCTACGCCCTCGTCCAGGCGGAGGATCTTGAGGCCGCCCAGGCCCTGTTCGACGGCCACCCGCATCTCATGATGCCGGGCGCCACCATCCAGGTGTACGAATCCCTGGATTTGCCGGGGATGTAGCCCAGGACCTCAGCTCCCGTAAACCGACACCGCGGCGGCTTTGACCACAAAGTGCACCGTCATGCCGGGTACCAGGCCCAGGTCCGCCGAGGCTGCGGGCGTGATGTCCGCGGCGAGCCCGTCCGCCCGGACCCGGATCAGGTCACCGTGGGGTTCCAGTTCGGTGATGCACACCGGGAAGGAGTTGCGGGGACTGCCGTGCGCATCGCTGAGAAACACTGAAACGGCCGACGGCGGGAACACCGCCACGCCTGGCAGGCTGTCCCCGCCAGATTCGCCGGGGTCCTCGAAATGGCCCGCAATCTCCCGGCCCCGGCTTGTCAGGATCCCGTTTCCAGTCAACGTTCCCGGGACGAAGTTCAGCCCGGCCAGCCCGGCAGCAAAAGAGCTCCTGGGCCGCTGCAGTACTGCACGGGTGGTGCCTTCCTCCACAATCCGGCCTCCCTCCAGGATGGCCACCCTGTCCGCAAGCATCAGCGCATCGAGCACGTCGTGGGTGATGATGATGGCCTGCCGCCCGGCGAGGACCCGCTTAAGCAGCCGCCGGAGCAGCGGTGCGGAGTGGATGTCCAGTGCGGCCAGGGGTTCATCCAGCAGGAGCAGATCCGGTTCGGCCGCGAGCGCGCGTGCCACCGCAACCCGCTGCGCCTGCCCGCCGGAGAGCTCTGCAGGACGCCGTGCCGCCAGGTCACCGGCTTCCACTTCCGCAAGCCAATGCATGGCCCGGCTGTCCGCAAGGCGCTTGGGGGTCCCTGTGCTGCGCGGCCCAAAGGCCACATTTTCCAAGGCGCTAAGGTGGGGAAACAGCAGGGGTTCCTGGGCGAGCAGGGCCGTGCCCCGGCGGTGCGGGGGTACCCATGTATGCCTGGCTGTGTGCAACTGGAAGAGCGTGCGGCCGTTGAGTTCCGCCCGGCCACTGTCCGGTTTGAGCAGTCCGGCGATGCTGGACAGCAGCGTGGATTTGCCCGCCCCGTTCGGCCCCATGACTGCGACGGTCTCCGCGGGTCCCACGGTGAGGGCCACGTCGAAACCCCGCTCAGCCACGGCCGCCTGGAAGGAAAATGTCACGGGACGTTCGCTCCTGCCGCCGCTGCCGCCGTCGTCCGCTTCCCGGAGGCCTGGCGGCCAGACCGGCCGCCGCCGGGACGCCGGTAGGCGAGTGCTACCACGGCAACGGCCACGGCAACCAGGACCAGGGACAGCGCGACGGCGGCGTCCGGGTCCGTTTCCCGCTGCAGGTAGATTTCCAGCGGCAGGGTCCGGGTCACCCCCTGCAGGCTGCCCGCGAAGGTGAGTGTGGCGCCGAACTCGCCCAGGCTGCGGGCAAAGGCCAGGACCGCTCCGGACGCCAATCCCGGGAGCATCAGCGGCAGGGTAACGCGGCGGAAGACGACCCCCGGTGGTGCGCCGAGCGTGGCCGCTACTGCCTCGTACCGGGAGCCGCCCGTCCGCAGCGCGCCCTCCAGGCTGACGACAAGGAACGGCAGCGCCACGAATGTCTGGGCCAGGACCACAGCCGTGGTGGAGAAGGCGATCTGCAGTCCCAGCACCTCCATGGCCCCGCCCAGCAGGCCCTGCCGGCCAAAGGTATAGAGCAGCGCGATGCCGCCCACCACTGGCGGCAGCACCAGCGGGAGCAGCACCAATGAGCGCAGGAGCCCCTGCAGCGGAAACCTTCCGCGCGCCAGGACCAGGGCGAGCGGCACACCCAGCACGATGCACAGCACCGTACTGGCGGCCGATGTGCGGAGGCTCAGGCCGAGGGCCGAAAGCGCCGATTCTGAGGTAACCAATGGAAGGAAGTTGGCCCAGTTGACCCTGGCCACAATGGCCAGCAGCGGGAGGACAACCACCAGGGCGGCCAGGACTGCCAGGGCGTAGAGCCAGCCCGGAACCCCGGTGTAAGCCTCGCGTGCCCTTGTTCCGTTCATCGCTTGCACGCACCGCGCGGGGGCACTGCGGCGCCTGTCACTTCGTGCCCGGCCCGAAGCCGGCCCGTGCCAGCACCTGCCGGCCTTCGTGGCTGCTCACCAGGTCCAGGAAGGCCCCGGTCGCAGCGTTGTTCCTGCTGCCCGCCAGCGCCGCGATGGGATAGCTGTTCACCGCTTCGGCCGCTTCCGGGAACGGGATGTTTTCCACCTTGTCCCCGGCGGACCGCACATCCGTCACGTAGACCAGCCCGGCGTCGGCTTCTCCGGAGATGACCTTGCCCAGCACGTCGGTGACCGAGTTCTCCTCGCTGACGGGGCTGAGGACAGTGCCCTGCCTTTCCGCGACGGTGGCGGCCGCCGCGCCGCAGGGGACCTGCCTGGCGCACGTCACCAGGCGCGTCCCGGCCCTGGTGAGGTCGGCGAAGGAGCCGATGCGGGCAGGATTGCCCTGCGGGACCGCGATGGCCAGTGTGTTGGTGGCGAAAGTCCGGGGTTCGCCCGCCAGCAGGCCCGCGTCCTCAAGCTTGGCCATGTTCCTGGTGTCGGCGGAGGCGAAGACATCTGCGGGGGCGCCCTGGCTGATCTGGCTCGCCAAATCCGACGAGCCCGCGAAGCTCACAGTGACCTCCGTTCCCGGGTGCTGCGCCTCGAATATGTCAGCCAGTTCCGTGAAGCTGGACTTAAGCGATGCGGCTGCGAAGACCGTGAGGCTGCTCTCCCCGGCAGCACCGTAGCCACCGGCCGGGGCGGCGTTGCTGCCCGCGCAGCCCGCGAGGCTTACCGCGAGCGTTGCCGCTGCCAGCCCTGCCGCAACGTTGACCCTCACAGCACGCCCTTCCCCTGCGGGGTTTCGATAATGACGGTGGTGGCTTTGACTACCGCGGTGGCTATGGACCCAAGCTCCAGCCCCATCTCCCGGACAGCCTCGCTGCTCATCAGGGACACCACGCGGAAGGGCCCGCACTGCAGTTCAACCTGGGCCATCACCTTGTCCGCCGTGATGCCCGTGACCAGGCCGGTAAACCTGTTCCGGGCCGAGCTTCCGGTGCGGTGCGGATCGTCGGGGAGCTGCGCCAGCTTTTGGGCATGCAGGGCGAGTTCAAGGCCGTCCACGGCGAGCCTGCCGGACTCGTCCCTGAGCGGAGTGAGGAAGCCGTTGTCAGTCCAGCGCCGGATGGTATCGTCACTGACACCGAGCAAGCGGGCTGCTTCCGCCACGCGGATGATGGTCATTTCATCACTATAGGGCGCAGGTGCGGCGGAAAGGACACTGTTTGTTCCGCTTTTTCGTTTATGACCGCTTCGGCCTCCGCCGTTGTCGCGGCGCCGGGCAGCACTAGACTTCCTCCATGGCCATCTACATCGACCCGCCACTGTGGCCTGCGCACGGAACGCATTTCTCCCACCTGGTCTCGGATTTATCGCTGGCTGAGTTGCACGCCTTCGCCCAGGAGGCCGGCATTCCGGAGCGGGCTTTCGATGGTGACCACTACGACGTCCCTGAACGCCGCTTGGACGATTTGGTGGCGGCCGGAGCCATTCCGGTGGAAGCGCGGATCCTGGTCCGCAAACTGATCTCCAGCGGCCTGCGGATCCCCGCCCGGCAGCGGAACAAGTCGCTCAAAGTGCCGCTTCAGCTCCGCTGGGATGGCGTTATGCCCGGCCATGACGCGCTGTTCCTCGATCTCCTGGACCGCTGGAGCGAACCGCACCGCCGCTATCACGGCTGCACGCACCTCCTCTCGGTGCTGGAGTCCCTGGACCTGCTGACTGATCCTGCCGACCCGCCGCGCACGGTGCTCCTGGCGGCCTGGTTCCATGATGCTGTCTACCGCGGGATCCCCCGCCAGGATGAGGAGGAGTCCGCACGCTTGGCCGAGGACCGCCTCGCCGCTGCCGGCCTGCCGGACGCTGAAGTGGCTGAGGTTGCCAGGCTGGTCCGATTGACCAGCGACCACCGCCCAGGGGCAGGGGACGACGGCGGCGCCCTCCTTTGCGACGCCGACCTTTCCGTTCTCGGCGGGGAAAGGGACGAATATGTCCGCTACGTCGCGGCCGTCCGGCAGGAATACGCGCACGTCGGCGACGCCGACTTTGCGGCGGGGCGTGCCGCCGTCGTACGCCATCTGCTGGAACTTGACCCGCTCTTCCATAATGAGCGGGCGAAGGAGCTGTGGCTGGATGCCGCGCACCTGAACCTGAAGGGTGAACTGACATGAACGCTCCGCATTCGAACGCCCTGCATGTGTATACCGCGAGCGCGGCGCACCGGCAGCTCCCCTATACGGTGCGCCTGGAGTGGGGGCTCGACGGCGCCAGGACAGTCACGTCGGGCGTTGACCTCGCCGTGGTGGTGGACGTCCTGTCCTTCAGCACGTGCGTCAGCGTTGCCCTGGACCGCGGTGCCCAGGTATTTCCGTATCCATGGAAGGACCCCAGCGCGGAGGACTTTGCCGCCCACGTCCACGCCGAACTCGCCGGTCCCCGCAACGGCGGCGGGCTCAGCCTGTCCCCGGCAAGCCTCCGGGCGGCGGATTCGCTGAAGCGCGTGGTCCTGCCTTCCCCCAATGGTTCCGCGCTGTGCCATCTGCTGGCCGGCGAGGTGCCGCTGGTAGCCGCAGTCTGCCTCCGCAACGCCGCAGCGACGGCGGACTGGGTGGCAGCAAACCTGCCCGAGGACGCGGTGATCGCAGTAGTGGCCGCCGGTGAACGCTGGCCTGACGGCACCCTCCGTCCCGCCGTGGAGGACCAGATCGGAGCAGGCGCTTTCATCGCCGGGCTGGTGGCTGCCGGCAAAGGTGGTTACGAGGCCGGGGACGGCAGGCACGGCTACTCACCGGAGGCCGTCGCGGCGGCCGCCGTCTTCGAAGCCGCGGAGCCGCGCCTCCGCGAGATGCTGCACGGCTGCTCCAGCGGGCGGGAGCTGGCGGGCTCAGGCTATGCGGGCGACATCGATATCGCCGCCGAGCTGGACGACAGCGACGCGGTCGCCATCCTTGTGGACGGCGCCTTCAGCAGCAGCCCGGCACACAGCTGACCTGCGGTTCCTCTTTACGCCCGCGCCCGGCGGTGCAACACTGCTCGGATGAGCCTGCGTATCCAAGCCGTCTGCATCGACTCGACCGAGCCCCGCGTTGCCGCGGACTTCTGGGAGAAGGCACTGGGCTGGCGCCGTACCTTCGACGAGGACGATGAGATTGTGCTGGAGCCGCCGGCCGGCAGCCCGGAGGACGGGGTCTCACCGGATTTGTTGTTCCTCAAGGTGCCGGAACGCAAGGGAGTCAAGAACAGGCTGCACCTGGACCTCCGGCCCCAGGACCAGGACGCCGAGGTGGCCCGGCTCGAGGGACTCGGCGCCAGGCGTGTCTCGGTGGGCCAGGGTCCGGAGGTCACCTGGTTGGTGCTGGCCGATCCGGACGGCAACGAGTTCTGCGTCCTGCGCGCGCTGCGGCCGGACCAACAGGCTGGCTGAAACCTGTCCGGCTACGAATCCGTCAGCGGTATGCGGTGACGAACGGCGCGTTGGTGGGCACGATCTGCTTACCCAGCGGCATCAGGGATACCGGGATCAGCTTCAGGTTGGCGATGGCCAGCGGGATCCCAATGATGGTGAGGGCCATGGCGAATGCCGTGACCACGTGGCCGATGGCGATCCAGACGCCCGCCACCAGCAGCCAGATCACATTGCCCAGCAGCGGGAAGACCCCTGTGCCTCCGGGCTTGTCCACCACCATGCGTCCAAACGGCCACAGCGTGTAGGCGGCAATCCGGAAGGACGCGATGCCCCACGGGATGGTGACGATCAGCAGGCAGCAGATGACCCCGGCCAGGAAGTAGCCAAGCGCTAGCCAAAGCCCGCCGAAAACCAGCCAGATGATGTTGAGCAGTGTCTTCATCCCTCCATTGTGCCCCCAGGCACGGCAATAGAAGGTAGGGGAAGCCCCTGACCAGACCCTGAAACGCTGAAACTCCGGGCCGTAAGCCCTGAGCCGTCAGACTGTGGCGTCCGACTTTGCGGCGTGCACAAAGGCACGGATCCGGGCCAGGTCCTTGACCCCGCGTGATGCTTCCACACCCGAGGACACGTCCACACCCCACGCGTGCGCCACCGCGGTTGCCTGGCCCACGTTCTTCGGGTCCAGTCCGCCGGCGAGCAGCCAGTGGCGTCCCTGGAGCACCGGCAGGCCGGCCATGGAAGAGTAGTCCCAGGCCTCCCCCGATCCCGGCACCGCCGCGTCAATCAGCAGCAGGTCCTCGCCCCAGTCTTCGAACTCTTCGGGAGCGGCACCCATGGTGACGGCCCTGATCAGTTTCATGCCGGCGTCGTGAACGGTGGCAACGTCCTCCCGCGTGCGCTGGCCGTGCAGCTGGATCCACTCCAGCCCGGCTGCCCGCGCGATGGCCACGGCGTCGGCAACCGGTTCGTGGCGGAAAACGCCGATCGGGGACACTCCTGCGGGGACCTCGGCCAGCAGCGAGGACACCTGGCCCGGCGACACAACCCGCGGGCTGGCGGTAAGGACGAAACCGACTGCATCCGCCCCTGCCTTGACCGCCTCACGGACGGATTCCGGCGTACTGAGACCACACACTTTGACGAACATTCCCGGCTCCTTCAGGCTGTTTTCGTGTTGACCCCCCGGAGGAGATTAGCAGGCAACGGCGCACCCCGCGATGCCCTGCAGCAGACGAACTAGGCTGGGCGGATGGAAATTATCCGTTTCGCTGACCTCAAGGCCGAACCATGGCGCAACGGCGGCGGGGTGACACGGCAGATCGCGGCCCAGCCTTCGCCCTCAGTGGCATCCGAGGACGCGCCTAACGGGCGCGCCAACGGCGGCCGGGACCCGGGCTGGGACTGGCGGGTCAGCATCGCGGATGTAACCAAAGCCGGCGACTTTTCCCCCTTTCCCGGCATGGAGCGCGTTCTCACGGTGATTGAGGGTGAACTCCTGCTGCTGTCCGTGGACGGGGCCGAACACCCCATGGAGAAGTACCGCCCGTTCCGGTTCGCCGGCGGAGCAGCCACGTCCGGCAAACTGCCGACGGGCGATGTCCGGAACCTCAACGTCATCACCCGGGCAGGGGCATTCAAGGGCTTCACGTCCATTATCGAGTTGTCCAGGAAGCGCGCCCACCCCGTTTTCGATGGGCAACTGGGGGTACTGCTGCAGGGGCAGGCCAAAGTAAGTGCCGGCGAGGGTGGACCTGCAGACCTGGGGCGGTACGACACAGTGGTGGGCTCGGACAGTGAAACCCCTGACGTGCTGGGCCGCGGCTTCCTGGCCGTGGTGTCCATCGACCCGGTTGAGGACTAAACCCGATCTCCGGACAGGCCAGCCTCGCCTTGGGAAGTACAGCCTTTCCACACTGGTCTCTCCCTGCCGCCGTCCCTAGACTCGGGCTATGACCACTTCATCGTTCAATGCGCTTCTGTCCACCCAAATCGGCAACGAATTCGCAGCATCGCAGCAGTACATTGCGGTGGCCACCTGGTTCGCGAACCAGGACCTCCCCCAGCTTGCCCGGTACTTCTTCCGCCAGTCAGTGGAGGAACGGAACCACGCCATGATGATGGTGCAGTACATGCTGGACCGCGATATCCCCTTCACCATCCCCGGCGTCCCCGCCGTCCGCAACGACTTCGCCTCCGTCACCGAGCCGCTGGCCCTTGCCCTGCAGCAGGAGAAGGAAGTTACCCGCAACATCGAGGACCTGTTCCGTGCGGCCCGCGGCGAGAACGACGCCCTGGGCGAGCAGTTCATGCTCTGGTTCCTGAAGGAGCAGGTGGAGGAGGTGGCGTCCATGACCACGCTGCTGAACATTGCCGAGCGTGCGGACAACCTGTTCGACATCGAGAACTTCATCGCCCGGGAAACCATTGGCGACGGCGGCCGCGACAACGCCGCCCCGGAAGCTGCCGGCGGCGTGCTCTAAGCTGCGCCCTTCCCCAACTAAACAGCGCTGCCTGCCTGGCCTGCTGGTGAGGTTGGGCACCATCGTTGGCCACCCGCCGTCGGGCGTTGCTACGCTGGAAACCAAGGCTCCGCACCCGAGCCTCCGGACGACGGTTCAGTACCCGGCACGCGACAAGACTGGCCAAAGGATCTGTCATGTCCTGGTTCATCCTCCTCGTCTCCGGCGCCCTGGAAGCAGTGTGGGCCGCAGCCCTGCACCGGGCATTCCAAAGCACCGGACGCCGCCGCATCACCTCCACCGCCCTGTTCCTGGTGTCCGTCGCGGCCAGCACAGCCGGCCTGGCCATCGCCATGCAGTCCATCCCCACCGGCACCGCCTACGCCGTCTGGGTAGGGGTGGGTGTGGTCCTGACGTCCGCCTACGCCATCGTCACCAAGCTGGAACGCCCGACGGCGGCGCGCCTGCTCCTGCTGTCCGGCATCGCTGCGTGCGTGGTTGGCCTGAAGGTGGTGGCGTGATGCTGCGGCGTTCCTTCTCCTGGCTGGTGCTCCTGGCCTCGGCCGTCCTCGAAGCTGTGTGGGCAACGGCGCTGGGCCTGTCCGACGGCTTCAGCAGGCCCCTGCCCACCCTGGTTTTCGTCGTCACCGCCACGCTGAGCATGCTGGGCCTGGGCATGGCCATCCGCCACATCCCGCTGGGCACCGCCTACGCCATCTGGGTGGGGGTGGGTGCTGCCCTGACGGTGGGCTGGGCCATGGCCACCGGCGTGGAACCCTTCAGCGTGCTGAAGCTGCTGTTCATCGCCGGGATCGTGGGCTGCGCTGCCGGGTTGAAGGCACTGCCGACCGAAAAGGACCAGCCCGGCAGCAAGAAGCAGCCCGCGGACAAGAACCAGCCCGGCGAGATTCAGCGGGCAGTCTAGGCTTTTGCCATGGACTCCCCTGAGATCACTGAGGCGATGGACGCCCTCCGGCGCCGGCTGGTTCCCGGAACGCGGACCATCCTGGGTATTGCGGGCACACCCGGGTCAGGCAAGTCCACCTTCGCGACGTGGATCCAGCAGCAATTTGGCCCGGGTACCGCTGTTGTGGTTCCCATGGACGGCTTCCACCTGGGGAACGCCGTCATCGAGGGCACTCCCCTTCGCCGGCGGAAGGGCGCCATCGACACGTTCGACGCCGGCGGCTACCTTTCGCTGCTGCGGCGCCTCGTCCGGCGGGACGAGCCAGTGGTCTACGCCCCCGAGTTCCGGCGCACCCTGGACGAACCCGTGGCCGCGTCCATCGCCGTCCCGGCCGACATACCGCTGGTCATCACCGAGGGCAACTACCTGCTCGCGGACCAGGAGCCGTGGAAGGAGGTCCGGGCGCAGCTGGACGAAGTGTGGTTTGTGGACACGCCACAGGAGCTACGGCTGCACCGGCTGGTGGCACGGCACGTGTCGTTCGGAATGGACCCGGCGGCAGCTGTTGCGTGGGCGGCCGGGCCTGACGAAGCCAACGCCCTGCTGATCCAGGCGACCCGTCCGGCCGCCGACCGCATCATCCCCTGGGAGCAGGAGCTGGAATAAGGCGCCTCAGTGCGCGGTTTCTGGTGTGGACACGACTGATCGGAGCAAACCCAATGACTGCATCAACTGTCCTGCTTGGCGACGGCCTGGCCGTCAGCCCCCTCGGGTTCGGAGGGATGGCACTCACTCCCGTGTACGGCGAAGTGGACCCGGCCGAAGCCCTCAAGACCCTTCATCACGCCGTGGACGCCGGTGTCAGCTTCATTGACACCGCGGACATCTACGGCGGAGGCAGCAATGAGGAACTGATCGCGCAATTGCTCAAGGAGCGCCGGGACGAGGTCCAGTTGGCCACGAAGTTCGGGCTCGTCGGGACGCCGGCGGATGGTTACACCGACATCCGGAATGACGCGGCCTACATTCGGCAGGCCGTGGACCGGAGCCTGCAGCGGCTCGGCACGGACGTTATCGACCTCTACTACATGCACCGCCGTGACCTCCGCGTTCCGATTGTGGAAACCGTGGAGGCCTTGGCGGAGCTTGCGCAGCAGGGCAAAGTCAGGCACCTTGGCCTGTCTGAAGTGACCGCCCAGGAGCTGGAGGAAGCGACTGCCGTCCACCCCATTGCGGCAGTCCAGAGCGAATGGTCCATCTGGAGCCGGGACGTGGAACGCAACGTTGTTCCTGCCGCAGCCGCCCTCGGGGTGGGGTTTGTACCGTATTCGCCGCTGGGCCGGGGATTCCTCACCGGCACCGTTGACGCCGCCAACCTGGGAAGCAACGACTTCCGGCGGCGGATCCCCAGGTTCGCCCCGGACGCCGCCAGCTCCAACCAGGCAGTGGTGTCCGCCGTCCAGTCAGTGGCCGGCGAACTTGGCGCGACGCCCGCGCAGGTGGCCCTTGCATGGCTCCTCGCCCAGGGCAAGCGGCTGGGCCTGCCGGTGGTTCCCATCCCCGGCACCCGAAAGAGGCACCGGATCGACGAAAACCTGGGCGCGCTGGCCCTGGAGCTGAGCCCGCCGCAACTGGAGGTCCTGGGCGCTGCCTCGGACGCCGTCGTCGGCTCCCGCTCCGCGGATCCCAACTGGGTGTCCCAAGGCCGCGAGTAAACAGCCCCGGAAAGGCGCGTCCCTAGACTGAAGCCTATGGACTCACTTTTGTACGACCTGCCGGCCCTGACCATCCGCCGCATCTCCGTCAGCGGGATGGACAACAACGTGTACCTGCTGACCGCCAAGACCAGCGGCGAGCAGGTGCTGATCGATGCTGCGGACGACGCTCAAGCCATCCAGCAGTTGCTGGCGGACGCCGCCGCGGACACGACGGCCACGCCACGGCTGGCGCTGATCGCCACCACTCACCAGCACTGGGACCATGTCCGCGCGCTCAAGGAGTTGGTGGACGCAACGGGTGTGCGCACCGCCGCAGGAACGGACGACGCCGACGCGCTGCCCGTTCCGGTTGACCGCCGGCTTGGGCACGGGGACAGGATTGCCGTGGACGGCTTTGAGCTGTCGGCTGTCCACCTGCGCGGGCACACGCCGGGCTCGATCGCGTTTGTGTACCAGGATCCGGAAGGCCCGGCGCACATCTTCTCCGGCGACTCGCTGTTTCCCGGCGGTGTTGGAAACACCCAGAACGACCCGGGGCGGTTCAACCAGCTGCTCAGCGACGTGACCGAACGCCTGTTCGGCACCTACCCCGATACCGCCGTCGTCCATCCGGGCCACGGCAAGCCCACCACGCTGGGTGCCGAGCGTCCGCACCTGGAAGAGTGGCGCGCCCGGGGCTGGTGAGCTGGCTGCTTTGCGAAACCGGTGGTTGAGCCCGCCGGGTCCCGGCAAGCCCAACCAGCGAAACTACTCTTAGCGGCTGCGGCGTTCGTTGGACGCAGGCGCGGAAGCGCGGCGGGGACCGCCGCTGCGGGCGGGACGGCCGGAGCCGCCGCCGTTGCTGGAGCCGTAGGATCCGCCGGAGGTGCCCCCAGTGTTGGAGGACCAGACGGCCTTGTTGCCGCCGCCGGCCGGGGCTGCACCAGCGGATCGGCTGCCACCGGTCCGGGCACCTGCGCCTGCACCGGCAGCTGCGCGCTGGCCCGTGGCGGGACGTCCGCTGCGCTGGCCGCCGGAAGCAGCCGGGCGGCCGGAGGAGGCGGGACGCCCGGTTCCGCCGCGGGGAGCGTCACTGCGGGTTACGCGGGATTCTGCACGGCCGTCTGAACCGCGGCCGGCCGATGCACGGCCACCTGCCGCGGGAACGTCATTGCGGTGCGTGGAAGCGGTGCCACGGCCACGCGCGTTGCGGCGGGCGGCCGCCGCTGCAATGGCGCGGTCCTCATTCTGCTCAGCTACACGGTCGAATGCGGCGCGGGCTTCGGTGCGGCCTTCGAAGGCTGCGGCCCGGCGCTCGGCACGCGGAACATCGGTACGGGTCGGTTCGGCCGAAACCTTGCCGCGGCCTCCGCGGCCACCGCGTCCACCGGTAGTGGGGGCAGCCTGGCGGCGGGCCCGCTTGCGCTCGGCGTTGGCGCCCGTGGAGGTGCCGCCGCCCTGCTGTGCGGCGTTCTTGGCCAGCAGCGCTGCGCGGGTGCGCGGATCGATCTTTTCAGCCATGTCGCCCACCAGCCCGGCGACGATCGGGGAGTTGGCCGTCACACGCTCGAAGTTGACCTCCACGCCGGCAGCCTTCATGAGCTTCTTGACGTCGGACTGCTGCTCCGGGAGGGTCAGCGTGACCACGGTGCCGTCGGAACCGGCACGCGCGGTACGGCCGGAGCGGTGCAGGTAGGCCTTGTGCTCGGTGGGCGGGTCGACGTGGATGACCAGCTCGACGTCGTCCACGTGCACGCCGCGGGCGGCGACGTCGGTGGCCACCAGGACGCGCACGTCGCCGCTGGAGAACTCGGCGAGGTTGCGGTCACGGGCGTTCTGCGACAGGTTGCCGTGCAGGTCCACGGCGGGGATCCCGGCGTCGGTGAGGGTCTTGGCCAGCTTGCGGGCGTGGTGCTTGGTCCGCATGAAGAGGACGCGGCGGCCGGCGCCGGAGGCGAGCTCCACGATCAGCTGCTTCTTGACGGTCTGGTCGTTGACCACCAGGACGTGGTGCTCCATGGTGGTGACCGCTGCCTGCGGGTCGTCCACGGAGTGGGTGAGCGGGTTGGACAGGTAGCGTTGGACGATCTTGTCCACGCCGTTGTCCAGGGTGGCGGAGAACAGCAGGCGCTGGCCCTGGGTGGGGGTCATGTCCATGAGCTTCTTCACCACGGGCAGGAAGCCGAGGTCCGCCATGTGGTCGGCCTCGTCAAGGACCGTGATTTCCACGGCTTCGAGGGTGAGGATGCGCTGGCGGATCAGGTCCTCCAGGCGGCCGGGGCAGGCGATGACGATGTCGACGCCGGCACGGAGGGCCTTTTCCTGGCGGGCCTGGGAGATGCCGCCGTAGATCACGGTGGTGTTCAGGCCGGCGGCCTTGGCCAGCGGCTCAATGGTGGCGTTGATCTGGGTTGCCAGTTCGCGGGTGGGTGCAAGCACCAGGCCCATGGGGCGGCCGGGCTTGCGGAAGTGCTTGGCTTCCCGTTCGGCCAGGCGGGCCACCAGCGGGATGGCGAAGGCGATGGTCTTGCCGGAGCCGGTGCGGCCGCGGCCCAGGACGTCGCGTCCTGCCAGGGTGTCTGGGAGGGTCTTCACCTGGATGGGGAACGGGGTTTCGATTCCCTGGGCGGTGAGGGTGTCGGCAAGGGCCTTGGGCGTGCCGAGGGCAGCAAAAGTAGTCAAAGTCAAAGGTCTTTCAGGCGGTATCCGTGCGGATATCGGCCCCCGGTGCCGGTTGGCCCAGGGGTTCGCCGAAGAAAATTCAGGTGATCAACCAGCCTGCTGCCGCTTATACAAAGCGGCGGCCGGGACCAAATGGAACGCGTTCATCGACGCAGGATGTGCCTCTCACATGAAAAAAGCCCACTCCCCGGAAAGGGACTCCAGAAACAGAGCGGGCGGGCATCACTGCACATCAAGTTTCACCAGTCTAGCACCCCGCCTTCCCTTGCTTTCCCAACCAGGTAGCAGCAGGGGTCGTTTTGGGCCCTGATAACGACACCTGCTGCTACCTGGTTGGGGCGTTGCCTAAGCCGGCGGTGCAGGGCAGTGTTGAGCCATGAACGAACACGCGCCCCACCACCAGCACACGCACGACGACGTCGCCTCCCCGGGCGGCAACGGCATAGGCAGCGGGATCCGCGGCAATGACGCAGCATCCATCTGGAACGAACGGTACCGCGCGAAACCGCAGATCTGGAGCGGGAAGCCGAACCCCCAGCTGGTCCGTGAGGCCGGCGGCCTGCGGCCGGGAAAGGCTCTTGACCTGGGCTGCGGCGAAGGAGCGGACGCCATCTGGCTGGCTCAGCAGGGCTGGACCGTGACCGCCGTCGACGTCTCCGCCGTGGCACTGGAGCGGGCCCACTCGCACGAGAAGGCAGCGCTGGCCCGGGAGAGCGTACATGCCGGCGAGGGCGCCATCGCCAGCCGCATCACCTGGCAGCAGGCCGACCTGGAACAGTGGCAGCCCGAGGGGTCCTTCGACCTCGTGACCTCACAGTTCCTGCACTCCCAGGAACTCGCCTGGCAGGGACCGCTTCGGACAGCTGCGTCCGCGGTCAAACCGGGAGGCACCCTGCTGATTGTCGGGCACCATCCGGACCGGCTTCCGCCGTGGGGAGGCGGCGGCGCCCACAACCACCGGGAGATGTTCTACACAGGCGATGAACTCGTCCGCGAACTGGGCCTGGACGCACCTGGCTGGCAGGTCGAGGTCCTCACCAGCCGCGAGCGTCCGGTGACCGGACCCGAGGGCCAGCACGCCACCATCGCGGACGTCGTCCTGCGCGCCACCAGGCTGAACTGACCTTTTCAGGAGCCTTTACCGGTGACCCGCGGCGCAACGAAGGCCGCGGCTACGGCGAGCACGGCGGCAAGGCCGAAGACACCTGAGAAGGATTCCGTCGTCGTCGTAAATGCTGCGAACACGATGCCCGTCGTGGCCAGTGCCAGCGCGCCGCCCAGCGAGTCGGAGATGGACATCGCCGAGCTGTTGAAGCCTTCGTTCTCCTTGGTGGACAACGCGAGGGTCATGACGCTGAGGCGCGGATACAGCAGGCCCATCCCGCCGCCGGCAAAGATCCAGCCGGCAATGGCGACGGCGGCTGGCCAGTGGAGCGCAGTGGTCACCAGCGCGAGCAGCACTGCGGCCAGGACCATCAGCGCCCCGGTCCGGGCCGCGCCGCGGTGGGACAGGCGGGCACCAAGGCGCCCTTGGACTGCTGAAGCCCCTGCCCAGGCCAGGGCCCCGCCGGTGAGGGTAAGGCCGGCGAAGGTGGGCGAAAATGCGTACTGCTCTATCAGCAGGTACGGGAGGTAGACCTCCGCGCCGAAGAACGCCGCCGAGGCCAGCCCGCGGGCCAGGATGACGCTGGGCAGTCCGCGCCGGGAGATGAGGGTGCCCCGGGGCACCAAGGGCCGGACGGCCAGCAGCGCCAGGACGACGGCGGCAACGGCCAGGACCGCGGTGGCCGCAGGGACGCCCGGGATCCGGACCTCGGCGGACAGGTTCAATCCCAGCACTGCGATAGCGGCGAGCGCTGCCCAGGCGAGCCGGCCGACGGCCCACGGGACGGTTGGAGCGCCCACGGGGTGCGGGTCCATCCCCCGCAACACCGGCGCGATCATCAGCAGCGCCGGAATGACCAGTCCCACCACGCCCAGGAACACCCAGTGCCAGCTGAAGACCTGTGCCACGATTCCGGCCGCGAATGGTCCCACCAGCGACGGGATCACCCAGGCCGCGGAGAATGCCGCAAAGATTTTCGGGTGGAGCACTCCGGGGTAGATGCGGGCCACGAGGACATAGAGCGCAACGGTGAGGGCTCCGCCGCCCAGCCCCTGCACCAGCCGGCCGGTGACGAGCATTGGCATGGATGTGGAGGTGCCGGCAATCAGCAGGCCCAGCACAAACAACCCCACGGACGCGTACAGGGGCACCGTTGGCCCGCGCCGGTCCGACCAGTTTCCGGCCGCCACCATGCCGATCACGCCGGTGGCGAGGGGTCCGGCGAAGGCCAGGGCGTAGAGGCCGGCGCCGTTCAGCTCACGGCTGACGAGCGGCATGATGGTGGTCACCGCGAGGGACTCGAACGCTGCGAGGAATACCAGGGCGCACGTGCCGATGGTCACCCACAGGTACGGCCGCTGGAGGATGCCTGCGGCGGGGTGGGTGGCTGGAAGAGTGGAGTCCCGCACCGCCATCCTGCCCTTACCCGACATACCGGTTGCGGCCGGCGTGGTAACCGAAGACCGCCGCCAGCAGGCCGACAACAAGGAACAGGACACCGGCCGCCGTGAAGGAGCCCGTAACCTGGTGCAGCTGGCCCACCATCAAGGTTCCCGTCGAACCGAGCCCGTAGCCCACGCCCTGCATCATCCCGGACAGGTGCGCGGCGGTGTGCCCGTCGCGGGTCCGCAGCATGATCATGGTCAGGGCCACCGCCGTCAGGCTTCCCTGGCCCAGACCCAAGAGGCCTGCCCACACCCACACCAGGTCCAGCGGCCCGAAGATGCTCAGGGCAAAACCGCTCCCGGTCATCAGGGCAACCACAGCGTTGATGGCCCGCTGGTCACGGAACCTTGCAGCAAGCGCCGGGGCGAACAGCGAACCGAGCATCTGCAGCACGATGCTGGCCGACACGATCAGCCCCGCCGTCGCCCCGCCGACACCCCGCTCCCGCAGGATCGGCGCCAGCCACGCGAAAACACTAAAGGACATCATGGCCTGCAGCACCATGAAAATGGTCACCTGCCACGCCACCGGGGAGCGCCACACGTTCACGCCGTCCCTGACGGCCTGGTGCTTGATACGGGGCTGACGGACTGCCACCGGAAGGAACAGGAAAAGCACGACGGCGGCGGGCAGCGCCCAGAACCACAGCGCGAGCGTCCACTCCCCCGTCGCCGCGTAGACCGGGTACGTGAAGCCGGCACCGAGCGCCGCGGACGCGCAGATGGCCGTGGTGTACAGCCCGCCCATCAGGCCCAGGCGGTGCGGGAAGTCGCGCTTCACCAACCCGGGGAGCAGGACGTTGCACAGGGCGATCGCGGCTCCACAGGCCGCCGTCCCGGCAAGGAGGGCAGGAAGATGGCCTGCCGCCTGCCCGGCTGCTCCCCCGGTTTCCGCTCCTGGCAGGCTTATCCCGGCCGGCCGCAGGAGGAGCCCGGCTGTCAGCACGGCCATGGCTCCGAGCAGCACGCGTTCGGCGCCGAACCGGCGGGCCAGGACCGGGGCAAGCGGGGCGAACACTCCCAGCAGCGTCACGGGAACCGTGGTCAGCACCACCACGGCCCATCCCGGCAGCGCCGCCTGCGAGCTCACCTCCGGAAGCACTGCCGAGAAACTGGAAAAGACCGTGCGCAGGTTCAATCCGATCAGGACCAGGCACAAGCCGAGATACGCCAGCTGCCGACGGCTCCCCAAACGGGTGGGCTCCGGTGCGGGCAGCTCATCGATTTCGGCATCCACCAGCGTGCCGGGCTGGGCCCCAGCCGGCTTTCCGGGCCGCTGCTTCTTCGCCGCAGCATTCGTCGCTTCCGTCACCAGCCCATTCTTACAGGCACCAGCGACCGGGAAAGGGGCGCAGGAGTTATCCACATACGGGAGGTGGCGCCTTCTGCGCCTTCCGGCCGCATCCATATCTTGGGATCAGCAGCTGCCGGCAGACCACTCCACCAGATCACCAGGAGCCCCATGGCTATTCCGCCACAAGATGAACACGGACGCGAGCACGGGACGTGGCACGGGCCAGGGCACAGGCACGGGCCAGGGCAGGAGCCGGTGCAGCCAGCGGCATCTGTCGATGCGCTCCATCAGGAACCCCCGAAAGGCAGGAACGCGCGTAAAGCAACGGCCAGCGTGGTGCTGGCGGTTCTTGCGCCGGCCAGCATGATCATCACCGCCCCGATGGCTATGTTTGCCATGCTGGCCACTTATCCTTCTGAAGGACCCTCTCCAATGAGGTGGGTGACGCCCCTGGTGTTCTTCAGCCTCCCCCTCCTTTTTGCCTTGCCCTCCCTGGCGCTGGCAATTTTGGTCATGATGGCGGAACCACGCACATCGCAAAGCCGGTCATCCGCGTCCGCTGCCCTGATCATCTCGGGCCTGGTCTTTGCCCTGGCCCTGGGTCCCGGACTGGACCAACTGGTGGGCTCATGACCCTTGCACCGTACTTCCGCCGGTATTCTGGAAGGGATGAGCGAATCCCCGGAAAACCCCCAGCAGCCGCATGTCCCACGGCCCGTCACGCCCGGTACGCAGGCGTCATTCGGCACCTACGGGGGCCGGCCGGTCAGCTTTGTCCGCCGTGGCACCCGCCTGCAGGGCCGCCGCCAGGCTGCATGGGAAGAGCACGCCGAGCGGTGGGCAGTGGATGTGCCCCGGCATATCGCCAACACGTCCGTACACCCGGACTACACGTTCGACGCAGAGGCGGAATTCGGCCGCAAAGCACCCCTGATCGTGGAGATCGGCTCGGGCCTGGGCGACGCCATCTGCCACGCGGCAGAGCAGAACCCGGATACCGACTTCCTGGCCGTGGAGGTCTACACCCCCGGGCTGGCCAACACCATCATCAAAATCAATAGCCGGGGGCTGCGCAACGTCCGCGTGGTTGAAGCCAACGCGCCCGAGGTCCTGGCCACCATGCTGCCTGAAGGGTCCGTTGACGAGCTCTGGGTCTTCTTCCCCGACCCCTGGCACAAGTCACGGCACCACAAACGCCGTCTGATCCAGCCCGAGTTCGCCGCCCTGGCCGCGCGTGCGCTGAAGCAGGGCGGGCTGTGGCGGATCGCCACCGACTGGTCCAACTACGCAGTCCACGTCCGTGATGTCCTGGCGGACTCGAAGGACTTCGAGAACCTGCACAACGGCGAGCGCCGCGGCCCCGAAAGCCCGCTGACCCAGGTGTGGCAGTCCGGCGTCGAATCCGTGGTGGGCGGCGCCCCGGTGCGTGAGGGCCGCGCCCCCGTCAGCACCGAGCACACCGGCCCCAACGAGGGCGTCGACGAAACGGGCGGCTGGGCACCCCGCTTCGAGGGCAGGATCCGTACCAGCTTCGAGGCGAAGGCCCACGAGGCCGGGCGGCTGATCTTCGATCTTTGCTATCGCCGGCGGTAAGTGCCCTTCCCTGGCACAAAACGCACTTCCCCCGTGAAGCCCGCCGGCCGTGCACGGCATCAGTCCGGCATTAGTCTCCGGCATCCCCGAGCCGGCAACGAAGGTCCGGCAGCCGGTTCAGCGCACGCTGATGGACGCCACGATCTCTCTGAGCATGCCCAGTCGTGGCTCCACGTCGGGATTGAGGTAGGGCCAGATCACCACAACGCCGATAAACCGGCCGCCCTCCCACACGCCGACGGTGGCTGCCACCTTTCCGGTGCCCTCGACGTTGTCGTTTCCCGGGTCCCCGTCGTCGTATCCCACCACGACGGCGTACGCGGCTTTGCCGGGCAGGTTCAGTTCGCCTTCGGCCAGGAGGGTTCCGCCCCGTTCCTCACGGTAGAAGTCCGCCATGAGGTGTGCCCACCCTGTGGCCTGCGGCGCGTCCTGCACTGAGGTGTCGTCTTTGATGACGGTGACCAGGACACCACCCATCAGGCCGTACTGCTCGCTGTTGGGGCCTGCCGTGGAATCGGCGAGGACCTGGGTGTGCTCGGGAAAGTCGGCCGTGAACCCCAGCGGGGATTCGATGTGCACAGACATGGTCACAGCCTCTCGAGCTTGGTGTCGTTGGGGACTTTATAGTATGTGGACACGTTGGTGGTGGCCTGGCTCTCGGTCCTGACCTCCACCTCACCCACCTTCACGTCAAGGCCGGCCTCATTGGAGGCGGTGATCACACTGTTGACCTGCACTGTTGCGGAACCGGCTTCGTAAAGCCGGCCGGCATCCCGCGCCGCGCCGACTTCATTGCCCAGGGCCACGTTGCGGAGGTAGCTGTCGATGATGGGCTTGTTCTCCGGTGAGTACTCCACGTCGATCTTGACAGTGCCCTGCGTGCCGGCAGTAATGGAGGACTCCACCTTCGCGGCCTTCACGTCCGTACCGGCAGCGACACCCTGGGCCACCGTGCCGTCCATGGAAACCGACACGGAGTCGATGTTGCTGTCCTTGTCCATGTTGACCTGCAGTCCGCCCTTCCCCGAAGCCTCGAACACCCGGCCGTCCAGGTTGAGCTTGCCCTGTGCTGAAACCTCTCCGCTGGCCGTGGAGGTGCCGTCCGTGAGGTTCCGCTCGTAGGCCAGGTCCAGCTTTGCTGAGCCCGACGCGGTTCCGCTTTGCCCTTCGGCCTCCAGCGAGAGGGTCCCCTTGGCTTTGTCCGTCTGTCCCGAGGAACCGTTGTCACCGGCAGCATTTTTAATGCTGTCCAGGATGTAGCCCGGCGGGTTGCCGGCCACGTCCTTGATTTCACCCACGCTGTCCGGCGGCAGGTCGCGGTACATCTGCTCGCGGGCAGCCATTGCTTCCTCCACGCTGCCGAAGGTGTACTCCCGGGACACCTCCCCGTTCAGGGTGACCCCCGCGGTGCCGGTGGTGTCATTGACGCCCAGGCCCATGTTTCCGTACACCTTCATGGTGGCGGAACCGTCAGCGTTTTCCACCACTTCGGTGCCCACTTCGGCACCGCCATGGACCCACGCCACCCGCGCTTCGATGGAGGCCTTGCCCGCCTCTGAGTAGACGGGAATATCAGCCTTTGCGAGTTCCTGCAGGTGGTCCTTGGCCTGCTCCTGCGCGGACTTGGGGATGCCGCCGTCCATGCGCATGAGGTCTTCGGCGAAAGGGCCGTCGTCCCCTTCGCCCTCGATCAGGTATTTCCGGTCCGCTGCGGACAGGCTGTCCCACCACATGGCCTGTTCTTCAGGGCTTGCGTCCAGCATGCGTTCCAGGCCGGTTTCGAGTTCCCTGCGGTGTTCCGCCGCCGCGGCGGCTGCCGCGGCGTGTTCCTGCAGCCACTCCCGGGCCTGGTTGGCGAGCGATGTGATCCGGTCCCAGGGACCTGCGCCGCCCCCTCCGGAAGACGACGACGATTTCTCCTGTTCATCCGCGTGCTGCAGCAGAAGCTTTGAGTTCTCACGCAGGCTGGACACGACCCTTTCCAGTCCGGGGCGGTGGCTTCCAGTCCACTCCTGGCGGAACCGTTCGCCGTCCGCGCCCTTCCACGGCGCCGACTGGATCTGGCTCTGCAGCGATACGGCCCGGATGCTCAGCAATGACGCGGCCTGGTCAGCCGCCTTGGCCAACGCCCGCAGCTGGCTGACGTCAGCGCCGTAAAAAGTCATGGTGTTCCCCCGGAGAAGTACGCGGTGTGTGTTCAATCGCTGGTGCTTATGCTTGCACAGCTGCCAGGAGCGTGCGATGGGGATCCCTCCCCATGCGTGTCCTGGATCCCGCCGGCAGCGGTGTACTGTTCCAGACCGTGCCAGCGTGGCACGATTGCCTTTGTGTGGGGCACGCACATCAGTGAACCGCCGCGCAAAGCACAAAGGAACAGCCATCAAAAGAGAACTGAAGCAGGCCGTGGACGCGGCAGAGGACGTCACCAATTCGCGGACGCTGGAACTGCTGGCGAGGGCAGGGTTTGCGGCGAGCGGCATTTTGCACCTGCTGGTGGGTACGATCGCCATCCGCCTGGCTACGGGCGGCACAGGCAACGCGGACTTCAGCGGCGCCGTGGCGGAGCTCGCCACGCAACCGGCCGGGCCCTTCCTGCTGTGGGCGAGTTTCGCAGCCTGCGCGGCGCTGGCCCTGTGGCAGGTCAGCGATGCCATCTTCGACTACAACCAACTGCCGGCCAAGGAAAAAACAAAAAAGAAGGCCAAGGCCGCGGCACAGGTGCTCGTGTTCACCGGCCTGGCACTGACATTACTGTCTTTCGCCATGGGAACGGGCTCGGGCGGGGATAACCAGGAGACTGCCAGCGACCTGACCGCCTCCGTGATCAAGGCGCCCGGCGGCCTTGCACTGTTGGTCCTGTTGGGCGTAGGCGTCGCCGTCACCGGAGTGGTGTATGGCATCCGCGGGCTGAAAAAATCGTTTGAAAAGCATCTGGCCATGCCCTCATCACCCACGGCCAGGACCGCGGTGACGGTGCTGGGCGTGACTGGGTATATGGCCAAAGGCGTGGTGCTGCTGCTGACCGGCCTGCTCATCGCCGTCGCCACCCTGCAGGCCCACCCGGAGGATTCAACCGGCTTGGACGGCGGGCTCCGCGCGCTCCGGGACCAGCCCCTTGGGGTCTACCTTCTGGCAGCCGTGGGTGCCGGGCTCATCTGCTACGGAATGTTTATGATCGTGCGGGCCCGGCTGGGCAAAATGAACCAGTGACCGAAGGCCCCGGAACCGCGCACAGGGTGGCCAGGGCCGGTGCCTGCCAGCCCGTCACGGCACCGTAATCACTGCAACGGCGTGCTGGCTGCCGTCCCGCAGTTCCACGCTCGAAATGCTCCCCAACTGGATGGGCGTGGCGCCGGTGACCTTTACCCTGCCGCTGGGCGTGGCCGACCAGGCGCACGCACGGTCTTCCCCGCCGCCGCGGTCCCTGACCCACAGCGACAGCGTCCCGTCCCGCGGCAGGCTGCTCCCATTCACCGCCAGTTCGGTCCCCCAGGTTTTCCGGGCAAGGTCGATACTGAACTGCAGCCCGGCCCCGGACTGCACGGAATAGGTGGCGTCGGGTTGCGCCGGCCGCGCCAGCAGCGGCCCAGCAGCGATTCCCAGGGCGAGACAGGCGGCGGCGACGGCTGCTGTCAGGGCCGCCCACCGCCGTCGTGATGTCCGACGGCGGCGGGCCAGCTTGCTGAGGAGTCTTGCCGGAGCGGCGGTTTGGGGGCTGACTGTACCGGCGGAAACGACAGTCAGCGCCACGGCGTCCGGCACGGGAAGGGCATCCAACACCACAGGAAGCTTTTCAAGCCCGGCCAACTGCTCGCGGCAGTCAGCACACTGTTGGAGATGGGAATCGAAAGCCGCACGGTCCACCGCATCCAGGCCGCCCAAAAGGTAGGCGCCGAGCAACTGGTGGGGATCAAAAGCACTCACTGTTCCACCCCCATCTCATCGAGGATGGTGCGCAAGGCCCTTACCGCGTAGAAGGCGCGGGATTTCACCGTTCCGCTGGGGATGTTGAGCTGGACGGCGGCTTCGTTGACCGTAAAGCGGCGGTAATGCAGGGCCACCAGGACATCGCGGTGCTCCTTGCTCAGGCGGAGCAGGGCTTCCTCGATCAGCACCCGGTTCAGCAGCTCATCCACCTTTTCCATCGCCCCGGCGGACTCCGTAAGGCTGCCCTCCAGTGATTCCGGACGCCGCTGGGCACGCCGGTAGTTGTCGATCATGATGTTCCTGGCCGTCCGGTAAAGGTAGCTGCGGAGGCTGCCGCTGATGTCCGGTGCGTGCTGCCAGACGCGGAGCACGGTCTCCTGGACCACGTCCTCGGCGAGTTGGGGATCGCGGGAGGCGCTGAGCACGAACCTGCGCAGGGCGGGGCCGTGTTCGCGGTAGATGGACGCCACCACGTCCTCATCCAGCGGCATGCCATCCCTCCTGCCCGCGCCCTGCCGCACACTCTGCTTACGGCCGTAAAGACGCCGGGGGCCGCTGTAAAGTTCAACCGCCGGCATCCCGCTGTGAACCATTCTTCACCCGGATGCGTCGTAGGAGTTAGCGTCCGGTGATCCGACGCCGGGCCCAGCCAAGGAGCAACCCCATGAAACAGCATTCGGGCGCAGGCCTCGCCATCCTGGCCCTTGCCGCGTCACTGACTGCCTGCGGTGGCGGCACCGGCACCGCGCCGGGCAACAGCCCCGAGGTCACCACGGGCACACCCCTCGCGTCTGCAACCGCCCCCGCCGCGTCCGTCTCCCCGCCCTCCGCACCGTCCACCGAAACGGCTGGTGCCGCCGTCGATCTTAAGACGGCTTCCTCAAGCGCCGGGGACATCGTGGTGGACGCCAAGGGAATGAGCGTGTACTTCTTCACGAAAGATGTGAAGGACTCCGGAACAAGCGCGTGCACGGACGCCTGCCTGGAAGCCTGGCCTCCTGTCACCACCACGTCGGCCACACCATCCGCGGAAGGCGTCACGGGTGCGGTGGGAACCATCACCACGCCGGACGGCAAGCAGCAGGTAACCCTTGAGGGCATGCCGCTGTACTACTTTGCCAATGATTCAAAGCCCGGCGACGTCCTGGGCCAGGGCGTCAATGACGTCTGGTACCTGGTTGACCCGTCGGGCAGCATGATCCAGATGGGCGGTGCAGGTTACTGAAGGTGGATTGCCGGCAGCGGTAGCGGCGGCAGCTGAAACAGCGGGCCGCGGGCGCCTTACCGCAGCGGGACTGCGGGGAGTGTCCCGGGCAACGGAAGTTCCGGCACGCCGGGAACGGGCACCTGCGGCGGCTTGCCCACACCGTTGGTGAGATCCTCCGGAACGGTAGTGGGCAGGTCTTTCGCTGCGGGGACGTCAGCCGGTTTCCTGGGGGTGGCAGCGTCCTCTGCGGCCTCTTCCGGCGGTGCCGGAATGTTCGACGACGGCGCCTCCACGGGCGCGGCCGGAGCCGGTGCAGCGGGAACCGTCGAAGGGGTTGCAGGGACGGCGGGAAGCTTCACTGCGGGTTCCTCGGACTGGTTCACTGCAGGCAGGGCGCCGGATCCCGTGACAAACGAGGTAACAGCCTGGCTGAACGAGTCGCGGAAACCCTGGTTGGAAGCCGCCGCGACAGCTCCGCCCGCGGACAGCGAGACCGCCAATGACAGAGCGGTGAGGGTGACGCGGCGCTTCGCCCGGCGGCGTGCAGCGAGCTCGTCGACGGGTGCGGCCGCACTGGGTGCTGTGACTCCGGAGGCTACTGCGGCATCCGCGGCCGGTGTGGGTTCGGCTGGTGCTACGGCTGCAGCGTCCCCGGCCGGTGTGGGTTCGGCTGCTGGGGCCTGTGCCGCTTCAGTGGTGACTGCCGGTGCCGCCGCCTCTGCCCGCTGCAGCAGCGCCGCGATCTCTGCGGACGGTTCCGGCGCCACTGCTCCGAGGGCACGGAGCTGCAGGAGCGCGGGACGGAGCTCGCCGTCGTCGTCCAGTCCTGCCTCCAGCAGCAGCTGGTCAACGAATCCGTCGCTGCGGGATCCTGCGGTGTCACTCATGATTCGCCTGGTTTCTTTTGAGCGTCTGTGCCTTGAGGTTTTGAAGGGCCCTGCGCTGGAGCTGCTTGACGGCCCCGGTGCTTTTGCCCATGATGCCGGCCACTTGTTCGATGGACAGGTCCGCCACTACGCGCAGCGCCAGTACTTCCTGGTGTTCCTCGCTGAGTCCGTCCAGCATGGCCGTGGCGGCGCCGCTCATTTCCATGGCGTGGTCTTCCGCCGACGGCGTGGTCCGGCCGTCATGCTGTGGATCGTAGGGGGTCAGTTGCGGCCTGCGCTCCAGCCGCCGGTAGTGGTCCACCATGCGGGCGTGGGCGATGGAGAAGATCAATGATTTGGCGCCCTGCAGGCCGCCTGTGAGTCCGTCGATTTTGGGATAGAACGCCAGGAACACATCCTGCGCGACCGCTTCAGGGTCATCAACGCCCCGGGCCTTGAGGTAGCCCTGCACCGGGCCTGCGAAGGACCGATAGGCAGCGCCGAACAGCGCAGCGGGATCTGATCCGGCTGCGCCGTCGAATATGTCGATCTCTTCTTGGGCCAAAGTGTCCAGCACCAGCGGCTCCTCCATTCCGGAACGCGGCTTATGCCCGTCCCGGTTTTCCAGTGCGGATTGCCAGTCCCCAGGGTCTTCCGGCTGCCTCAGCAGCTTGCCGGCTACCGCCTTCCGGCAAGCGCCAACCTTCCGGCAGCGCCGGACCGCAGGAACGGCAGCGATGGCCAGGTTCCTGCAGTCCAGGGTGGCCGCAGCCGTCAAACAGCTGCGGTCCACCCTAGCCAAGAGTGCCTAGCGGACGGAAACCGCGGGGGCTTCCACTGCGGCGCTGCCGCCGTCGACTGACGCAGCCGGAACAGCCGGCACGGCAGGAACGGCGGGTGCGCCGTCGACACCGGGGACAGCGGGCACGGCCGGCACAGCGGGAACCTGCGGGCGCTCAACCTCAACGGCGGCGGAACCGGTGGCTGCGGCACCAGCTTCAGCGGCGGCGCCGGCCTCTGCGACAACATCAGCGCAGAAGCTGCCGATGTTGGCTTCGCCCTCAGCGGCGATTACCAGTGAGGAGAAGCCCTCTGCGGAAGCGTTGAGGCCACCGTTGTTGAAGGCGGTGCAGAGACCGAAGGCTGCGGCACCTGCGGCGTCAACGGCAGTACCGGCGGCAGCGGAAACCGAGGCCTGTGCGGCAACATTGTCATCGCCGGCCGTGGCATCTGCATCGGCAGCAGCATCGGCATTGGCGGACGCCTCGGCGCCGGCTGCAGTATCAGTGGTGGACTCCGCGGCGGCCTTGGCCTCGGCTGCTGCTTCGGCTGCCAACTGCGGGGCGGGTGCACCGAAAAGTTCGTGTGCAGTCTGCTGGGCTTCGGTGGGGAGGGCACCGGAAACGGCAGCTGCGCCGGTTCCGCCAACGGCCAGGGTGCCTGCAGCCAGGACTCCGGCGGCGACTTTACTGGTGGCGAGAACGGTGAACAAAGACATGAAGCACTCCAAACTTAGACAACATAAAGGGTTGGGCCCGGCGGGCGGACCCATCACCTCCTACATCGCCGGGAGCCGCGGAAAGGTTACGGTCCCTGGAAATCTTTTTTCTGCGCCTTCGGCCGGGCCGCCCCATTACGATCGATGCATGCCAAACACAGCCCAGCCCCACCAGCCCGAAGCGCAGAGCCCGGGGCCTCATAAAGAGGCCGGCACCTGGCAATCCATGGTGGACAACAACAAGGCGCTGCTCCTGCGAAAGACCGGCAAGGACACCGCCCATTGGGTGGAACAGGCCCGGGCGGCCGGCATCCGCAGCGACCGGGAGCTCCGTGACTGGATGCGTGACGGTTTCGGCGTGACGGGCTATGCCCAGTACGCGGTGTCCTGGGAGATGTTCGGCTATCCCGAGTTCATGCTCCGCGACGCTGACGAACTCATGGACGGCCAATACGCCAACCACCCGCACCTGCGCCCCGTCGCTGATGCCGTCCTGGCCTGGGCGTCATCAACGGAGGGTGTGCAGATCCAGATGCGCAAGGGCTACGTATCCCTGCACAGCCCGCGCCGGAAATTCGCCCAGGTCACCCGCTCCACCAACAGCGCGGTTGACGTAGCCCTGCGCCTTGATACTCCGGCAGAGGGAAGGCTCGAAAAAGTCAGGACGCGGCCGGACGATCCCTTCACACGCCGGGTGCGCCTGGCATCCCCGGAGCAAGTGGACGATGAGCTGCTGGGAATCCTCGCCACGGCCCTGGACCAGAACACCTAGGGAAAGCACGGCTGGTATCGGGCTGCGCCAGTACGGGACGCGCCGCCGTCGTTATTGCTGTATTCGTGACTTCGCGGGACATGCGCCGGGGTCGCTGGATGTTTACAGCGACCCCGGCGCTTTACCCGCGAGCCGGCGCACCAACAGGGTGCGGCGGCTTGATGCTTCTGCTGCTATGCCTCGACGAGATCGGCGTCGGCCTCTTCGAACTCAACGGCAGCCACGATTTCGAGCGTCCCCGGGTTGATCATGAAGGCTTCGTCGCCTTCCTCCACCATGAGGAAATCACCGTGATCAGTGGAAAAATGCCAGGCCAGGGCCTTCGCGCCGTCATGCATGTAGTTGGGGTCGCCCATGGTGATCTTCTGGAGTTCGTGGCCGGCAATGCTGCACAGTTCACGGATGATGAGCTCGAACTCCGGTGCATCCTCCAGGGCTTCCGCCTCAGCCTGGGCCTGGCGTTCGGGCAGGTCCGGGATCAGGGAAGCCAGGCGTTGGATGTAGGGGCCTACCTCTTCATCGTCGAGCACCAGAAGGTCGGCCTGGCCACGCAGCCAGGCGGCGTTGAGTGCAGTGATGTTCTCCCTCTCCAGCAGTTCCTCGAACTCGCCGTCGAGCTCTTCCATCCGGAGGACGGCGTCGGGGGTCTCGTCAGCGTGGTTTAGAACGTCCAGGCCGCCGTCGAGGTAGTGCCCGGCCTCCTCCTCGGAGAGGCCGTCGTACGCCTCAACAGCCCGGTTAAAAAGGTCCAGGTGTGCCGTGGCTCCCATACCGGCCATGCCCTCACGGATCAGCGTGTCCGTTTCGGACCGGTCCACGGCCATGAAGGCGTATTGGGCAAAGCCACCCTCGAGGGACTGTGTGAGATAGAAATCCACGTAGTAGCTGCGGACCGCCACGGGTGACATCTCCCCGGTGTGGAGATGGGCAGTATGCATGGCATCCACCACGCTCACATTGGCCTCGACTGCCTCCTCATCGCTTGCTTCGATGCTGCTGCTGGTCAGGACGACGGGCTGCTGGCTGGTGATCATGGCTTTCCTCACTGCTGTTCGCTGGTGGTGCTCCGGTCGCTTTTCACGCTACGTGCGGGGCACTGCCGGCCCGTTGAGGAGGAAGTGAACGTCAAGCGAAGTTTTCGGTGGCAGGTGCTGTCGAAGGGACGGCGGCACGTGCCTCCCCGCAGGCGAACTAAGATGGATCAGATAACCAACCACCGGACGCGGTTCCGCCGTGTCCTGCTGAAAGTAGCGCGCACCATGCCATCCCAACCGGACGAGAGTGCGGCACTGGCAATACAGACACCCGCCATCAACGACCGCTCCCTGGCCGCCGGACTGGCCTACGCCATGGGCAGCCGCGTCTCGGGGATCTCGTTCGACGCCGGCACCGGGCTCATGCTGGGCAAGGTCCGGGGAGGTGCCGACGTTCCTTACTCCACCACGGCCAAGCTGGTCCGCAAGGCCGGTGGCTGGAGCTGCACGGTGGGCGTGTGCAGCTGCCCGGTCCGGAAAGACTGCAAGCACGTGGCGGCGCTGCTTTTCGCTGCCGAGGACAATCCGGCCATCCGCGTCCAGCTGCTCTCGCCCGCCACCGCCACCGCCACCCAGCTTTCCCGTGAACCGTCCGGCGCGGCCCTGTCCGATTGGGAACAGGCCCTCAGTCCGCTGATCTCCCAGCCCGGAAGCGCCCCCGGCAACGGCGTCCCGTTGGCGCTCCAGTTCGAAATTGAAGAACCGGCCCCCCACTTTTCCTATACGGGCCGCCGGGACCCGCTGCGCAGCGTCCGTCAGCTCAAGGCCCGTCCTGTCATCATGGGCACCAAGGGAAAATGGATCCGGGGCGACGTCTCCTGGAACACCCTCAGCTACCTCAACTTCCGCCGCGAGTGCAACGAGGCGCATGTGGAGTGGATGCAGGAGTTCCTCGCTGCCCACTCCGCCTCGGCCAGCCGGATGCACAATTCCTCCGGGCTGTGGCTCGGCCTGAATTCCTACTCGGGTAAGAACCTGTGGAGCCTGCTGTCCGACGCCCGAAAGATCGGGCTCGCACTGGTCCACTCACGCGGCACTGAGCCGGTCCGGCTCGCGGAGGCCCCCGCCGCCGTCGGGCTTAACTTGGGGAGGTACGGCACGCCTGCCGGCGGGGAGGGTGCCGCAGCTGACGCTGCCGGGAACACGGCCGGCGATGCACCACGGCAGGGTCAGGCGTCCGACGGCGGCCTGGAGCTTTCGCCCACTATCACCGTTGAAGGGGTTGAGGTTGATCCGGCTGCGGTGGGGACGATCGGCCGCCCTGCACACGGCCTGTTTTTCACCTCCGCCAGCGCCCCGGCCCAGGGCAGCGCGCTGCCGGATGGCGGGGACGCGCCTGCCGACGCCGTGATCACCCTGGCGCCGCTGGAGAGCGGCCTAAGCGAGGAGCTGCTGGCGTTCGTCACCGCAGGCAGCACACTTCATATACCCGCCAAGGATGAGTCACGCTTCCTCACCGGCTTTTATCCAAAGCTCAAGCAGGCTGCCCGGGTGACCGCGCGGGACGAGTCCGTGGAGCTTCCGGCGCTCGCGGTTCCCACCCTCTCGCTGCTGGCGAACTACGGCGCGGACCACCGGGTGCGGCTCCATTGGGAGTGGCACTACAAGACAGGGAACCTGGTCACCGCCCAGCCGCTGTGGCGCCACCCCGGCGACCACGGCTACCGCGACGACACCGCAGAAGCCCGCATCCTGGAACGCATCGGACAACCGTGGGACGTGGTTCCCGCCCTGGGCGAATCCGCAACCGGCGGCTGGGGCACTCCCCGGCTGGCGGCGTCGGCCGAGCTCAAGGGCCTGGACACGCTGGCCTTCACCGAGGAAGTCCTCCCCCTGCTGCGCGAAACGCCGGACGTGGACGTGGAGACGGCGGGCGACATCGCCGAGTACCGAGAGGCCGAGGAAGCCCCGGTTGTCTCCATCTCCACCAAGGCGACCGAGCAGCGCGACTGGTTCGACCTGGGCATCCAGATTTCCCTCGAGGGCCAGCCGGTCTCCTTCGCGGCCGTGTTCTCGGCCCTGGCAGCAGGCCAGACCAAGATGCTGCTGCCAAGCGGCGCCTATTTCTCCCTGGACCTGCCGGAACTGCACCAGCTGCGGGCCCTGATCGAGGAAGCCCGGTCCCTGCAGGACAACAAGGATGCGCCGCTGCAGATCAGCCGTTTCCAGGCCGGGCTGTGGGATGAGCTGGCGCAGCTGGGCATTGTGGACGATCAGGCGGCGGCCTGGCGTTCGGCCGTGGGCGGGCTCCTGGAGGGCGGCATGGACGGGCTGCCGCTGCCGTCGTCCCTGAACGCTGAGCTGCGGCCTTATCAGCTGGAAGGCTTCAACTGGCTCACCTTCCTGTACCGGCACAGCCTGGGCGGCGTCCTCGCTGACGACATGGGCCTCGGCAAGACGGTGCAGGCCCTCGCACTGATGTGCGCAGCGAAGGAGCAGGCGCTGGCCGCTGCTGGAAGCAGCAGCACGTCCGACGCCGGCGCTGGTGCCGTTGGGGCTTCCCTCACCGTTGGCGTCCCTGCCGTTACCCGGCCCGACGCCGTCGCACCCTTCCTGGTGGTTGCCCCCACGAGCGTGGTGGGAAACTGGGCGGCAGAAGCCGCGCGCTTCGCGCCCGGTTTGAAGGTGCAGGCAATCGGTGAGACCTTCGCCAAGAATGGGCAGGACGCAGCCAAGGCGCTGGCCGGGGCCGACATCGTGATCACCTCCTACGCCCTGTTCCGCATCGATTACGACGCCTATGCCTCCCTCGAGTGGTCCGGGCTGGTGCTGGACGAGGCTCAGTTCGTGAAGAACCACCAGTCCAAGGCGTACCAGTGCGCGCGCAAGCTGCCCGCGGCCTTCAAGCTGGCCATCACGGGCACGCCGCTGGAGAACAACCTGATGGAGTTCTGGGCGCTGACGTCCATTGTGGCGCCGGGGCTGTTCTCCAGCCCCAAGCGCTTTGCCGAGTATTACCAGAAGCCCGTGGAGAAAAACGGCGACAAGGGGCAGCTGGACAAGCTCCGGCGTCGGGTCCGTCCGTTGATGATGCGCCGCACCAAGGACCAGGTGATCAAGGACCTGCCGCCCAAGCAGGAACAGATTCTGGAAGTGGTGCTGAACCCGCGCCACCAGAAGGTTTACCAGACGCATCTGCAGCGCGAGCGGCAAAAGATCCTGGGGCTGATCGAGGACGTGAACAAGAACCGGTTCACCATCTTCCAGTCCCTGACCTTGCTGCGGCAGCTCAGCCTGGACGCGTCGCTGGTTGACCCGTCGCTTTCGGGGGTCCGGTCGAGCAAGCTGGATGTGCTGTTCGAGCAGCTTGAGGACCTGGTGGCGGAGGGGCACCGGGCACTGATCTTCAGCCAGTTCACCGGCTTCCTGGGAAAGGTGCGGGAGAGGCTTGACGAGGAGAACATTGAGTACTGCTACCTCGACGGCAGCACCCGCAACCGCGCCGACGTTGTCAGCGAGTTCAAGAACGGCAGCGCTCCGGTATTCCTGATCTCGCTGAAGGCCGGCGGCTTTGGCCTGAACCTCACCGAGGCCGACTACGTCTTCCTGCTGGATCCCTGGTGGAACCCGGCATCCGAAGCGCAGGCTGTGGACCGGACCCACCGGATCGGGCAGGCCAGGAACGTGATGGTTTACCGGCTGGTCGCCAAGGACACCATTGAGGAAAAGGTCATGGCGCTGAAGGCCCGGAAGTCGCAGCTGTTCGCCGACGTCATGGAAGGCGATGCCCTTGCCGGCGGTGCCATCACAGCCGAAGACCTGGCGGGGCTGTTCAAGGAGTAGCTCGCGCTGCTGGACGGACTTACACCTTCGGCTTCGACACGAAATCGCAGTGCCGACACGCAAATTCCGTGGCGCAGGTCAAATCTGCGTAGCGACACGGAATTTGGGTAGCGTCAGGGAATTTGCGCCGCACTGCCGCATTAGTGCTTCTCCATACCGCATATGCTGGACGCCATAGCGAAACTACAACGTTGGAGAAGGTGTGTCACAGCAAGGAAATGCCCTGCCTCCACTGCGCCCCGACGCATTCACAGACCCCTACCGGGACCCTGTCTGGGACGGACCCACCGATCCGATCCTGGTGCCCGACCACCTAAACGGCGAGTGGGTGCTGTTCTACACTCAGCGCCGGGCCACGAAACCCGGGCTGACGGGCGTTGAATGGGTGCACGGAACCGCCATCGGCATCGCGCGGTCCTCCGACGGCGGGGCCACCTGGAACTACCAAGGCACCGTGGACGGACTGGTCCCGCCGGAAGCTGAACTGCCCGCAACACTCTGGGCACCCGACGTCGTCCGTATTGGGGACCAGTGGATCATGTACCTGACCGTCCTGGGAGGCGTCCGGACGGACTGGACCGGCAACGCGTCCATTGTGCAATTTGCGAGCCGGGACCTGATGAGCTGGGAGTACCTGGGACAGATAGAGCTGGACTCGCCCCGGGTGATTGACGCCGCAGTGGCCTTCTGCGGCGATGGCCGCTACCGGCTCTGGTACAAGGACGAAGCCCGCGGTTCCAACACAAACAGCGCCGTCAGTGACACCCCGGAAAACCCCGCCTCGTGGGTACTGGAGGGCCTCACCATCCCTGGCCGTCCACATGAAGGACCGAAAGTCTTCCGGCTGGAGGGGACGTACTGGATGATCGTGGACGAATGGCGCGGCCAGGCGGTCTACCGGTCCAACGACGCCGCCGGCAACTGGATCAGGCAGGAACACCTTGGCGGCCTCATCCTCACGGCACCCGAATTAGTTGAGGGGAGGCCCGTCGTCGGACGTCACGCGGATGTGGTTCCCTTGGCACCCACGGAGGACGGCAAGGAACGCGCCCTGCTGGTGTATTTCACCCATCCCTGCTGGGGCGGCGAAGACATCCACACCATGGAGCCGGATCCCAGGACCCGCCTGAGCCACGTCCGGGCAGCTGTGCTGGAAGTCAGCGACGGCAACCTGGCCTGCCGCGAGCACTGAGGCAGGCAGGCGGCGGCACGACGAAGGGCCAAGCGTCCCTACAAGCGGATGCGCGCACAGGAACCTTTCACCAGTGAGCGTGTTTGAACGAGGCCGAACGAACGTGTTCGACTCCCTTGTTCCGCCCCTGACCCGCCCATAGTCTCGCAGTGCCGGTCTGCGCGCTCCTTCCGGTACGGAGGAACGTCCACGGCACATTAACGCACCCCTGAGACAGCGAGGTTCAACAATGACGTTTTCCGCCCCGGGAACACGGAGGCCGGTGGCCGCGTTGGCGGCCGCGGTCACAGCAGCAGCAAGCCTGATCCTGCTGCCGGCCGGAACGGCCGGGCCAGCCGCAGCGGCCGAAGCCACGCCTGTGACCATCACCCCAAATCCGGCGAGCCGCGGAGAGGCTTTCCAGGGGTGGGGCACAAGCCTCGTCTGGTTCGCCAATGCGACGGCAGGCTACTCCCCGGAGCTCCGCGACGAGCTGTACCGGAAAGTGTTCGGCAAGGACGGACTCAACCTCAACATCGCACGGTACAACGTGGGCGGCGGCAACGCATCGGACGTGGCCGGCTACCTCAACGACGGCAGTGCAGTGGAGGGGTGGTGGAAGCCGGTTACTGATCCGGAGCCCGGCCAGGCAGCTTCAGACCTGTACAACCCGGACGGGTCGGTGGACCCGGCCCAGGCCAACAAACTGGCGTTCCTGCAGCAGTGGAACCCGGATGATCCCGCCTCCTACAACCCGGACGCGGACCGGAACCAGCGCTGGTGGGTGGAGAAGCTGGCGGCCGACCAACAGATCACCCATTGGGAGGCCTTCAGCAACTCCCCGCCCTGGTTCATGACCAGGAGTGGTTACGTCTCAGGCCAGGTAAACCCCGCAAGGGGCGAAAACCTGCTGCCCGAAGCGGAAGGCAAGTTCGCCGTCTACATGAAGCACGCCGTCGAACTCCTGGAAGCAGGCAGCGGCATCGAAGTGGACACCATTGACCCCTTCAACGAACCAAACTCCGGGTACTGGGGCACCGACATAGACCGGGCCACCGGCAAACCGCCCACCAGCTACACCCAGAAACAGGAAGGCGCCCTCATCTACCCTGCGGCGCAGGACCGCGTCACCAGGCACCTCGCGGCCGAACTGGCCAAGGAGGGCACCACCACGGATGCCGTCATCTCTGCCATGGACGAGACGGATCCCGCCAAGTTCATGACCAACTGGCACGGCTACAGCCAGCAGGCCAAGGACGCCGTTTCGCAGCTCAACGTGCACACCTACGGCACCAGCGACCGCCGGCGGGTCCGTGACCTGGCCAAGTCCACTGAGAAGCCGCTCTGGATGAGTGAGGTGGGCGGTTTCTGGACCGGCAACCCCGCACTCGGGGATTCCACCAGCGGCTGGGACCGCTCGAACATCACCAACGGCCTGGGCATCGCAGGGCGGATAGTCAACGACCTCCGCGAACTGGAACCGGATGCCTGGGTGTTCTGGCAGCCCGTGGAAGACACCTACAAGCAGGAAAAGGCCGACAAAGGGTGGGGCTCCATCTACATCGACTTCGACTGCAACTACGAGGGCCGCGAGGGCTCCTCCAACCGTCGCATCAATGACGGCGCCAGCCCCGAGAATGCCAAGTGCAAAGTCCTGACCAACCAGAAGTACAACACCACCCGGAACTTCACCCACTACATCAGGCCCGGGGACTTCCTGATCCAAAACGACAATGCCAAGACCGCCAGCGCCTTGGGCGCCGACGGTGATGGCGCCACGCTGGTGCACTTCAATGACACCCCGACGGCGGAGAAGGTCACCATCGACCTCAGCCGCTTCGGCACCATTGCCCCCGGCGCTACCGTCACCCCGGTGGTCACCACCAAATCTCCGCTGGAGGACATTGAGCGGAACGCGCTGGTCAAGGGCGCCCCTGTCACCGTCGACACCGCGGCAAAGTCGGCGACGCTTGAGGTTCCTGCAGCATCCGTGGTGACGTTCGTCGTCGACGGCGTCAGCGGAGTCGCAGCCGACGCCGCACCTGTGAAGGACGGGCACACCTACCACCTGACCGGTGACGCCAGCGGCAAGTACCTCACCGCTCGCGGTGACGGCAGCGCAGCAATCCAGGACCTGGGCACAACGACTGCGGGGGTCGCCTCCCAGCTGTGGACTTTCACCGCAGTTGGGGGTGACGAATTTGCCCACGACCGCCGCTGGGTGGTCACCAGCAAGGACGGCCGCGTCCTGACGGGCAGCGGGGGAGTGCCCTCCGCCAGCCAGTCCGGGGCGGCGGCGCTGAAGACCATGACACTTGACCAAGCCACGGTGACACCGTCGGCGCAGTGGATCCTGACAACCGAAAACGGCAAGCAGTGGTCCCTGGTGAACGCCGGCGCAGCCATCGCACTGCAGGTCACGGGAAACCAGACCGCTGAAGGCACGGGCGTCTCGCTCGCCTCATCCACCGGAACCACGGCAACGGCCACCGGCAGCAGCCACCAGTCCTGGGGCTTCACCGACCTCGCAGACCTGAAGCTGATGGGCACCAGGCCCGTGGAACTCAGCACACCGATCGGGGTGGCGCCATCGCTTCCGGCGACCGTGACACCTATGTATGCAAAGGGTGACGGGCGCCCGGTCGCCGTTCAATGGCAGGCTGTGGATTCCGCCGTCTGGAACAGACGTGGCACGGTAACCATCACCGGAACCGGCACGGACGTGTACGGCCAGACCTTCAGTGACGCCAAGGCCACGGTGACCATCGGCAAGTACACAGCGACGGACCCCGTCTCGGCCACGGTCGGAGTTGGCGCGACGCTCGCCGAGGTACAGTCCGCGGCACCGGCCACCGTCCCCGGCCAGGTGGGCACCTCAACCGCCCGGAACGACCTCACCGTCACCTGGGACTGGAGCACATTCGATCCCGCAGTCCTGCAGACGGCCGGAACCGCTTCCGTTGCCGGCAAGGCCGGCACGGGCGTCGACGGCGGCAAGCCGCTTGACGCCCAACTGACCGTCCTGGTGGTGGACCGCCTGTCCAGCAGCAATATCTGCAAGGACGACCCCACCACCACAGTCAGCGCGAGCTACACCGAGGGCGCGTACGTTGCCCGGAACACCTGCGACGGGAACACCTCCACCCGCTGGTCCAACTGGGTCAGCGGCGGCAGGGCAAGTGACAGCCTGAGCTACGGCTTCACCCGGGACTACACGGTGGATTCGGTGACGGTGACGCCGGCGGAAAAGGCGGCGCACAACCTCAAGGTCCAGTACCAGGACGCCGCGGGCACGTGGCAGGACAGCTCCGCTGGAATTGTCACCGGGTTGACCACCACTGCTCCCGCGAAGGTCAGCTTTACGCCCGTCACCACCCGCGGAGTCCGTATTGTGTTCACCACCACCGGCTCCTACACAAAAGTAGCCGAGGTGGCCATCAACGGGTCACGCCTGGCTGATGCCGGCGTTGCAGATCTTGGGCGTCTGCTGGTGGACCAGAAATCGGTAGTTGGCTTTGCGCCGGGCACCAACGGCTACACCGTCCTGACGGACTCGGCGGCCCTGCCCGCTGTGACTGCCTACCCGGTGGATACGAACGCCGAGGTGGCAGTGGTCCAGGCGACGGCGGAGAAGCCGGCGGCGACGGTAACAGTCACTGCCCCCAACGGCACCACCAGCGAGTACACGGTCACTTTCGCGACAGGCAAGGCGGCATGTGCCAACGGCGGGTGGGCCAACAGCATCGATCCGGGCTTCCGGAACGAAGGTGAGTGCGTGAGCTACTTTTCTTCGAAGTAACCGGTGAATAAGGGGCTTCCCCTTTCCGGGTAAGCCCGGCTGCGGCCGTTGCAGCATCCGCCAGAGAGCTGGTGCTGCAACGGCCGCAGCGTCCCCCTGATGATCCAGGCCACCGGAAGAACTTTGCATCCAGGAACTTACCGATCCGGGATCTTTGGAATGACGCGTATTCTGGCCGTCTCGTAAGTTGTTCCAAAACGCGCGCCGGCATCGCCGTCCCAAGGGCGATTCCGCGACGGGGCCGGGAACGAACATTGCAGTTTTTCCGGGAGGTTCGCGTGCGCCAACCCAGCAACGAAGACATCACGAAGGCATTCGATAAAAATGCCCACCATTATGACCGGTGGATGAACTTCTTCGAGCGCTATATCGCCGATGGAGCGCGGGCCTGGGCCGTCTCAATGGCCCACGGGGCGGTCATCGAGATAGGGGTGGGCTCGGGCCTGAACCTCCCGATGTACGGCCCGAAGGTGAAGCATGTGACCGGGTTTGACCTCTCAGAGGAGATGCTTGCCATAGCCCGGAGACGCGTAGCGGAAAAGCGAATCGACCGGATGGAGTTGCATCACGGCGATGCACAGGCCCTGGACCTGCCATCGGAAAGCGCAGACACCGTCATCTCCACGTTCACGTTCTGCACCATCCCGGACCCCCTGGCCGCCAGCCGTGAGGCCTACCGTGTACTCCGCCCGGGCGGAGTGTTCGTCCTGGCCGAACACGGGCGCTCAACACGCCCCTTCGTCCGCACCGCCATGCGTGCACTTGAACCCCTAAGCATCCGCATCAGCGCCGACCATATCACCCGTGATCCCGTGCCGTACCTGACCAGCGCAGGCTTCACCATTACCGAAGTCCAGCGCGGAGGACCGGGTGGCATCATCTTTCGGGTACTTGCCCGCAAGCACGACACTGCTTCGTAAGGGCATACCCGAATCAGGGCACCTTAAGGCGCCGACGATGGTCCTCCCGGCCTGGAAGCCTCTGGGAGGGTCCTCTAGATCCGGCCCGCGGCAAGGTCCGGGTCGGAGTCGAAATCCGCGCCGCCTGGTTCCTGGAAAGGTGCCGGGGACAGGGCGTCTTCAGGGGATGTCCGCAAGGAGCGCCACAAACCCACCCCGACAATAACCAGCAGACCCGCAATCCACCATGCCTTCCGCGACCGCGGCTGCGCACCTTCAACCTGACCCAAATCCACGATCTCAGCAGCGGCTTTCGGCGCCACCCGCTTCAAACGTTCCTGGACCCGCGGAGTCAGTGTTTCCACCCCGCCCGCCAGCTCGTCGGCCAGCCGCCGCAAAAGCTCCTGCAGGCGCGGGGATGCAGTTTCAATACCTGTATCAAGCCCGGCCACCGCTCTTTGCAGTGCAGCCTGCACCCCGGGCGTGGCCCATTCCCTGCCCTTGGCCAACTGGGTCATGAGGTTCTCAGAAAGACGGTGGACCTGCTCAGTTTCGGTCATAGGACGTTCCTTGCGCATGCTGCCTCCTGGGTGTGATGGATGCCCATAGCCTACGGCGGTCAGCGCCACAGAAACAGGCTCTATCGATACCGTTCCAAAACCTTGGAACCGGGACCGTTCCCTTCCAGGCCCAGCGCCGGCCTCAGTTACCTGTACTTGCCGGATTTCATCTAAAATGCTCCGATCGCGGGTGTCCATTCTCTGGAGTGCCGCCAGTGAAAGGTCATGCCATGTCAGCCAATTTGCGGATTACCCCTGCCGATCCTTTTCCTGAGGACCTGGAGGAGCTGAAAGACGAGAAGCTGCAGGTTCTCGACAGCCAGGTCCAACGGCAGCTGAACCATGAAATCGTCACCGAGGGCGAGTCCCACCCAGAGACGGAGTTTCGCCACCAGGAGCTTGACCTGGAGTTCGAGCAACGCGACAACTAGGACGTCCGCTCAACCGGTGGTCTCCAGGGACAGTTCATCAAGAGCCGAGGCAAGCGCTTCCATATCGAACCCGTGGACAACCAGGACGTCGTAGATAAGCGCGTCAAATACAAAGGGATGACAGCGACCGCCGTGATTCCAATAGGAAATCCAGAGGTCGATCAAGGACACGTCCTCCCGGTTCAGGAGCATCCTGGCTGCGTACCGCAGGTCTCTCATAACCAATGCTTGCTTCTGCTGCCTCGGCTCCACAAGAGCAGCAACAGGAACGCGGAAGTTGGTCCACGCGAATCAAGGCCCGGGCGGCAGCTCCCGCGCCTGTCCGTTCGGCGGACAGTTATGCTGGGGAAAACCCGCCGCAGCAAACGCAGGGCACGGGCATGACAGCAAGGACCTTCGTCCCGGTCGCGGAAGGAACCCCTCATGGCGCGAGCGACAGTCCAGGATGTCGCTAAAACGGCGGGTGTATCCGTCGGGACAGTTTCCCGTGTCCTGAACGGAAGTGCAGCCGTCAGCGCGTCCAGCAAGGAAAAGGTCACCGGAGCCATTCGGCAACTCAACTACCGGCCCCTTGCCTCGGCCCGCGACCTCCGCCGGGACCGGACCATGCGCATTTTGGCACTGGCCAAGAACCTGGACTCGCCCATCATCAGTGAGGCTTTCCGAGGTGTGGGCGACGCCGCGGCACTGTCCGGCTATGTCAGCCTCATTGCCCCGACCGCCGGAGACCTCGAACGCGAACAGCAGCTGGTGGACATCCTGCGCAACGGCTCGGTGGACGGATTGGTGATGTTTTCACCAACAATGCCGGATGACGACATCGAGGCACTGGCGACGCAACTGAGCGTTGTCCAAGTCTGCGAGATCGCCGACTCGGAGGCGGCGTTCGGCGTTTCCATCGATGACCGGCAGGCCGCCTTCGACATCACCCGGCACCTTATTGAAACGGGAAGCCGGCGGTTGGCGATGATCGGCCACAGGGCAGCCCGCTCCGGCCGGCTGCGCGAGGAAGGCTTTCGCGAGGCCACAGCCAAAGCGGCCTTGTTACCGGAACAGACACTGTTCGCAGACGGCGATTTCGACTTTCACGCCGGCCGCCGCCTTACCAGGGAGCTGCTGAAGATGGACCCGCTGCCGGACGCCGTGTTCTGTGGCAGCGACACGGTCGCTGCCGGGTGCGTCCGTGAAATTACCGGCGCGGGGTTCCGGGTGCCGGAGGACATCGCGGTGGCAGGCTTCGACGACTCGATCCAGGCGGAGATGTGCGTCCCTGAACTGACCACCATCAGGCAGCCGGCGTATGAGATGGGCCGCCTGGCATTCGAAGCGCTCTTCGAGCGAATGACGGAACCAGGCGCGTCCCGTCGCGGCCGGACCTTCCTCCCCCACGAACTGGTGGTTCGAGACTCCACTAAGGGTGAAGCAAAGGCTTGACAGTCTCCGGTGGTGGCTGACAGACTTTTTGGAATCGATTCCAAGACCCTGGCACCTGCCCGGCGGGCACTAGTGTGGAATCGATTCCAAAAGCTTCGAAAACCATCCGCCCCAATTGCATAAGGAAGCATCAGTGAACAACGAGCAGCCGTCAGTACAGCACGCAGCTCCCCCGGAAACAGCTCCGGCAGGAGAACTGAGGGTCGGCGTTGTCGGCATCGGATGGGCCGGACAGCAGCACCTCAAGGCCTATGATTCGCTGGACGGCGTCCGCATCGTGTCGCTGGCAGGCATGGAACAGGACCTCCGCGAGTCGCTTGAGGCCGAGTACTCCATCCCCAATGGCTTTGCCGACTGGAAAGAGATGCTGGACCACGGCGGCCTGGACGCGATCAGCGTCGCAGTGCCCACCTTCCTGCACGCACCCATCGCCGTCGCCGCCCTTGAACGGGGCCTGCATGTACTGAGCGAGAAACCCATCGCCCGCAACGCCGTCGAAGGCCAGGCCATGGTCGACGCGGCCCGCAAGGCCGGGCGCGTCCTGGACGTCGCCTTCAACCACCGACGCCGCGGCGACATCCAGGCACTCAAGGGCGTCATTGATGACGGCGGGCTGGGCCGGCCGTACTACGCCAAGGCATCCTGGCTGCGACGCTCCGGCATCCCGACACTGGGCAGCTGGTTCACCAATCCCGAGCTGGCAGGCGGCGGACCGCTGGCCGACATCGGCGTTCACGCCCTGGACTACGCCCTGCATCTGCTTGGCGAACCCAAAGTGGTGGCTGTCTCCGCAGCCACCCACTCCGAGCTGGGCCCCCAGGGGCGCGGTGGCGGAAGCGCGTACTCCGCATTGGCGTCCAGCCACGCATTCAAGGTGGAGGACTTCGCTTCCGCGTTCCTCCGGCTTGAGGGCGGCGGAACGCTGCTGATCGAGGCGAGCTGGGCGACGTACCGGGAAACAGACGACCTGCTGGACTTCACGGTTTACGGCACCGAGGGCGGCGCGGAGCTCAAGGTCCAGGGGGCACCCTTCCCGCCCGTAGGCCAGCTTCGGGTGTTCACGGAAAAGGACGGCGAAAGCGCCGACTACGTGCCGCCGGTGGTGCCGGGCCGGGCGCATGACGGAGTGGTGGAGGATTTTGTGACAGCAGTGCGCGGTGGTGAACAGGTCTGGGGTGAGCACGATGGATCCCTGGCGCTTTACCGGGCACACATCATCGACGCGTGCTACCAGTCAGCACGGGAGCAGAGGGAGGTTCGTCTCTAATGAACGGCAAATTGCGGATCCGGGTCTGGAACGAGGGTGTCCACGAGGCCATCAACGAACCGTCCCACATCGGGGAGATCTACCCCGACGGCATCCATGGCGCCATCGCGGCAGGCCTCCGCTCCTACTACCCCGAGGCCGAGATCACGACGGCGGTCCTGGCCACCGACGATGACCACGGCCTCGACGAGGAGATCCTCGCAGAGACGGACGTCCTGCTGTGGTGGGGCCACATGGCCCACGGTGAGGTGAGCGACGCCGTCGTGGAACGCGTCCACCGCCACGTCCTGGGCGGAATGGGACTCATCGTGCTCCATTCCGGGCACTTCGCCAAGGTATTCACCAAGCTGCTGGGCACCAGTTGCTCGCTGGCGTGGCGGAACGATGGCGAGCGCGAGCTGGTGTGGACCGTGAAGCCGTCACACCCCATCGCCGAAGGCGTGGACAGCCCCATCGTCATCCCCGAGCAGGAAATGTACGGCGAGCTGTTCGACATCCCGGACCCTGACGACCTGATCTTCATCAGCTCCTTCACCGGCGGCGAGGTGTTCCGTTCGGGCGTCACCTTCACCCGGGGTAAAGGGCGCATCTTCTACTTCAGCCCAGGCGACCAGGAATACCCGGTGTACCACCACCCGCAGATCCAGCGGGTGCTGGCAAACGGGGTGCGCTGGGCTGCCCAGCCCGGGCTGCACCGTTCGGTCCCGGAGGTCACCAACCCGCAGCGGGGCTGGTTCGAGAACGCGTAGCGCGCGCCTGGACGCGGGAGTTTTGTCCGGGTGATGCCTGTTGGAAGCGTTGTGGGGGCATTACCTGGACAAAATCCCGAGTATCCCGGCGGGATTCACGGCCGTTCCATCGGCGAATTCGAACTTGCCGTCCGCCGTGAAGCGGGCGCCTTCCAGTTCCGCGTGCAGGCCTTCACCGCCAAGGCCCACGACGGCGGCGTAGTCGCCGTCAGCGGCGGCACCGGAGGTGCCGATCCAGGGAATGGCCAGGTGCTCCCCCATCGGGTGCGGGGCCTGCCGTTCCCAGGTGCCGGCGTCGTCCAGCATCTCTCCCCAGGGGACAGGGCGCACCTCACTGACCAGTGCAGAAGACGTATCCAAGGGCCAGCCGCCAATCCGCAACCGCGCCCCGCCGCCGGCGCCGCGCACGCGCACCACCCGCAACTCCACGGCGCCGCGGGTCAGCGACACCACCGTGACTTCGGGTCCGGGCGTCGCGGTACCCCTGGCGCCACTGCCGTGGTCCGGCCCGCCGTCAGGGTCGATTGTGATCCAGTTCGTTGAGGCACGCGAAGCCCCGGCCTGCACACCGCCAAGCTCAAACTGCCCCAGGAATTCAAAACCGGTGCGGTGCGTGAGCCGTCCGTCCGGGTCAACCAGCACCACGGAGTTGTCCAGGGATTCCGGCTCCAGATCCGGGAAGGTGGAGGTGGAGTAGCCCAGCCGGGCGTAGAGCGGGGAATCCGCCGCCTTCACTCCCGCGTTGGCGTGATCCGTGCCGTGGTTGCGCACCCGAACCACTCCGTCGGCAACCGTTCCGTCAACCTGCCAGCCGGGGGCCCCGATGAACCGCCGGGTGTCCGCAATCTCGACAGGCAGGGGCTCCTCAACGGCGGTCCATACGGGATGCTCCGCCGGCAGGGCGAGGCCCATCATGCCCTTGGCCGCCCAGTACGGTGAACCCGCCCCGGAGTACGACTGCTTCATGCCGGGGAACTCGCCATGCCAGCCAATGGACAGCAGGCCGTCACTGGTGATTGCGCCGCGCCGGACAAAGTAGTCCAGGATGCCCGACGCAGCCCGTCGCGAAACGCCCGGGCTCAACCGCGTCTGGCCCGACAGCTGACCGGCCCAGAAGGGGGCGGCCGCGGCGAAGCGGTAGATGAGGCTGCGGCCCTGTATCAGCGGGGCGCCGTTGGCCCCCACCAGGTGCACCGCGTCATCCAGGAAATCGGCGAGCCGTTCGCCGTCGCGCCGGGCTCGTGCCTGGACCCGCGGATCCTCCGGCGCCATCAGCTGCAGCAACTGCGGGTAGACCTGGAAGGCCCAGCCGACGTAGTGGTCATAGGCGCGTTCGGGGCCGTCCGCGAACCAGCCATGCCCACGGTGGAGGGAGTCATGGATGGCAAGGCCGGCGTCGATGTCCCCATCGGAGTACCGGCCGCCAACGCTGGCCAGGAACACCTCAACCACGATCTGGAACCAGACCCAGTTGATGGGCGGATACTCTTCGCCGATCACGGTCTCAAACCACGCGATCAGCTGTTCCTGCACCCGCCCGGGCAGCTTGTCCCAGAGCACCTCCCGGGTCAGGGCAAGCCCCACCGCCAGGGAGGCCGCTTCCACCTTTGCCTGGCCCAACTCGCCGGGAGTTGGCCAGCGGTCCGGATTGGCCGGGTCAGTGCCGGCATCCAGCCCCTGCGCATACCAGTCAGCGATCCAGCCGGTGCCGTCCGGGTCCCCGGCCATCCGGAAGGATGCCAGCAGGAACGTGCGGGCAAAGGCCTCCAGCGAGTCGCTTCGCGGGCCGTACGCGCTGTTGGCGCCGGGCAGGTGCAGGTTGGCGTGGTCATCGGTGGCGTAGCGGTGGGCTGAGCGCAGCAGGTGGTCGGCGTAGGCGCACCAGTGCTCCCGCGTCAGTCCGGTGTAGGGGGAGAGCTTCCGGTCCAGCGGCGGCAGGGCAAGCGCAAGCGGTGGAGCTGTGGAGGGCATAATTTCCTCAGTTGTGTCAGCCGGCGGTGAGCCAGGAAATGGCGTGCAGGAGCAGTTGGCGGTGTTCTGGCGATTGGTAGGAGGCGGCGTCGTGGCCCAGGGCGTCATAAAACGTCCGGCCGGCAGGGAGTGTCCCCTTCGAGAGCCGCTCAAGCGACCACATCACGGGGTGCTCAACATCCTCGTGGGTGTGGGTGGCGTGGATGGTGATGCGGGGTGAGGTCCGGAGATAGCTGTACCGCTCATCAAACAGCTCAAAGTCCGGGATGCCGTCCGCGACAGGCCCCGACCCTTCCAGGACAGAGATCGATGCCGGACCGTACTCAGGGTGCATGGACGTACCGCGGATCCAGCGTCCCCCCAGCCCTTCCTCCCATTCCGGGAGGTCAGTGAAGCTGGTGGAGCTGACGTGGCTGACCAGCAGCGGACGCCCGGAGTCCAGCCAGCGGATCATTCCTGCAGCGGCGTCCGGGGTTCCGGGCGATGGCTGCCCGTCCCGCGGCAACCCCACGTTCACGGCCAGGAGCGCCGGCAGGCCGGCCTCATCAGCCCGTGCAAGGTCTGCCAGGGCGGCATCGACGTCGCCGGGGATGTGGACGTCATACCCCGCTTCCCGGAGCAGGCCGGCAAGCGCCGCGGAGGTTTCCGGAAACGGGTGCCAGGGGTCCGCATACCGCCCCACGCCGCTCAGCAGCAGGACCTTGGGGACAGGCTTCGGGTGCCCCGCCGTCACAGCGATTCCTGCAGTCCGCCGTTGGCAGGCACGCGCGGGGCGCCCAGCGAGGACTCCCGCAATATCAGTTCGGGGTTCAGTTCAATCCGGTGGACCGGCCGCATCCTGCCCTCCGCGAGACGGGCGGCCATCAGCTGCACCGCCACCTTGCCCACGTACTGCTTGGGCGGCCGGACGGCGGAAATCGCCGGCTCGGCGAGGTAGGCCACTTCGTCGTCGTAACCCACAATCGCCATGTCCCCGGGAACCGCCAGCCCGCGGTCCACGCAATGCTGCACGAATGCCACGGCCTGGGTGTCCGAGTGGACCAGCACGGCCGTGGTTCCGGTCTTCCCGCACAGCTCCAGGACGTGGTCGAAGTGTCCGGCGCGGTCACCGTTCTCCTGCCTGGCGGAGTCCTCGTGGACCGAGCCCTCCAGTGGAATCTTCAGGGCGTCCAGGGCCTGGTGCCAGCCGCGCACCACGTGCGGGCTGGTGGGGCTGGAGGAGTCCGTAAGGCAGCCGATCCGCCGGTGCCCCTCCTGCCACAGGTGCCGCACTGCCATGCCGGCGCCGAAGGCATGGTCCGTTGCCACCCATTCCAGCCGGTGCGCGGGGATCTCGGCGGGCGAGCGCCGTTCGGCCAGCACCACCGGGATGGGCAGCGCGTTGAGCCAGCGCAGCAGTTCCTGGCCACGCTCACCGCCCATGTCCGGCGCCACGATCAGCCCGTCAATGTTCTGGGTATCCAGCAAAGCCTGCACCTGCCGGCGGTTGTCCGCGGCGTCATAGGCGGAACCTCGGACCAGGATCCGCAGGTTCTGTTCCTCCGCTTCGGCCCGCGCCCCGCTGATGACCTGGGGCCAGTAGTAATCCAGCGACGGCACCACCATGCCAATCGAGTAGCTGTGCGGGGACTGCCGGCCCGCGGCGGCGGAACGGTCCAGTGGGCTGGGCAGCGTGGCGCCGCCATGCACCCGGGATACCAGGCCTGCGTCCGCCAGGATGTTTACGTCCCGACGGATGGTCAGCTCACTGACCCCCAGTTTGGCCGCGATGCCGCGGACGGTGATGGCACCGTGGGCCCGGAGTTCCTCCATGAGCCGCTCCCTCCGCTGCAGCGAAAACAGCGACTTGCCGGCCGGTTCGGACGGTTGGTCAGCGCTCATGGTGTTGCCTCCACAGTGAGGGTGAATGCGCCGGCGGCGCCGTGTTTTCCTGCCCCGGCCCCTGCGGGCAGGCGGAAACGCAGCCGGGTGAGTTTGGCACCCCACACGTCCGCGAGGAGGGGATCGTCCAGATGCCATTCATCCATCAGTACGACGGCGGAAGCGGGCTCCCAGCGCAGGGCGGCTTCCCTGCCGGTCCCTGCACCCGGGATACCACCCGGCATGATGGTTGCGGTGCCGGCGCCAAGCGTTACTGTGCCGGCAGCCAGGTAGGTGATGTCGACGTCGGGCGTTCCTCCTTCCGGTACCTGCGGCAGGTCCCAGCGGTCTCCGATCGAGATCCGGCCGGCGTCGCGGTCCAGTCCCGAGCTGCGTATCCACTGGTCCGGCCGCAGCCCGTACGCTCCTCCGAGTGCGAGCTCGAGGCGGGGGCTGCCGGCGGCAGGGGCGGTGAGGACCTCAGCGGCATACTCCTTACCGGTGCCCTGCTCGAGCCCGAAGGGCGCCGGAACACTGTGCCAGGCACTCTGCATGGCCCGGATCCCATAACGGTTGGGGCCGAAGGTCCTGGCCGTATAAGTGGGCTGCCCGGCGTCCACCAGCAAGGGAACACCGTCCACGGCAACCACCACCGAGCCCAGGTCACGGTGGTTGTGGTGCTCCCCGTTGTGTCCGCCCTTTGCTGCCAGGAACAGGCCGCGGGGACTTCCCGCCGCTTGCCGGGCCGTCATGATCTGCACGGAGGGAAGGTAGGTGAAGGGTGGCAGCGGTGGTTCCATCGGGTTGGTGGGATCGGTGCTGTTGAGCAGGGAGTGCAGGATCCGGCCCAGGCCGGCGGCGGCCTGCGGCGGGCCGGGGATCATCCCCGCTGCAAGTGAGGCGGCATCCTTGTCACCAAGGCGCACGGCCCAGCGGTGGAGCATGTCCCAGGGCAGGCTTTGTGCTGCACGGGCAGGACCGTCTGCCACATTCAGGAACCACGTGCCGCCGATATGCATCCGGTGCGGAAAGGCCACCAGTTCGCGGACCACCGGCAGGTTGGCGTCAAGCACTCCCCCGGTGGCTTGCTCAAGCAGGGCAAGTCCTTCCAGTGCCCGTCCCGCGCCGTTCCACCAGTAGGCGAAGCCCTCGTCGATGGCACCGTCTGCAGGGATGGAGGCAAGGAACCGGTCAAGGCCTTCGATGCACCGCCCAACGATCTGCGCCTGGGTCCGGGGGTCGTCCTCCAGGAACAGTGCCGCGGCTATCAGATTGGAATGGATCCACGGATTCCAGTTGTGGACGTCCCCGTCCAGGCCCAGCCAGTGCCAGTCCAGCCGTTCAAGGAACGGCCTGATGACCCGCCGGGATGTCTCCTCCCGGATCCGCTTCCGCACTCCAGGTGCCCTTGCATCAAGCTGATCCCCGAGGACGTGATCGATCCAGGCCAGCTGTGCCGCCACTTCCCCGGCGCCAAGGTCCAGGCAGGGCCGGGACATGTCCGGCACAACTTCTCCTGCACGGGAGAAGACGTCGTCATGGGCAGCCCAGCTCCACGAGCTTTGCTCGCACAGCAGATGCGCGCCGTCGGCCACCTCATCCAGCCATCCGCCGGACAAAGCGTTCACGTCCGAACACCCACCGCCCCGCTCCGGCCCCTGTTCCGCATCCGGAACCAGGGCCATCACCACCGCACGGGTCAGCCGCTGCTGGCGGGCGGCCACCAGCCCCTCGTACTCAGTCCGGTTTCCGTCACGGAAATAGCGGGCGTAATGGGACACCAGCGGCTGCGGCCACGGCGTCCCCTTCTCTTCACGGGCCTGCTGCTCCAGGACTCCGGGCATGGACCCGTCCAGCAAACGCCATGCCGCCCCGCCGGCAGGAGGGACGGTGATTCGCGAGCGGGAACCGTTCAGCAGACTGCCCAGGCCTGAAGCCGCGGCAGCAGGCCCCCAAGCCGCTGCCAGCGGTTGGGCCGGCGGTGCTTGGGCACGGGCAGAGGAAGAGGGCGGGATCATCAGCGTCTTTTCTTTGTTCGAATGTGATCGTATTGGAGCGATCACGAACAGCTTGGTCGAGCTGCCTTGTTTATGAGTATCTACTGATTGTTAGATGTGATGCAAGACATAAATTCGCCGCAGAGGCGTTCGTATCCGAAGAAGAAAGGAGGCCCGAATGTCTCCTAAACCCAAGGCCCTGCTGGTCATGAACCGCGGAACATTTACGGATCAGTTCGACTCCACGCGGCTGGAGCGGCTTGCGGGACTGGTGGACCTTGGCGGAGAGCCCTGGACGGATTCCCTCGAGCAGCCCGGGCTTGCCGGGCGCCTGGAACAGGTGGAAATCCTCCTCACCAGCTGGGGCGTGCCGCGCCTCGATGCACAAATCCTGCAACGCATGCCGAATCTCCGGGCCGTATTCCACTGCGCCGGGACAGTCCGCAGCTTCGTCAGCCAGGAACTGTGGGACCGGGGCATCCTTGTGACCAACGGCGCCGATGCCAACGCCATCCCGGTGGCAGAGTTCACGTTCGCCTCCATCGTGCTCGCCGGGAAGAAGGCCCACGTACTGGCCAATGACGCCCGCACCTGCCGCGAGGACTGGAGCTACACCACCAGGCGCGGGGAGCTCGGCAACATCGGCCGCGTGATCGGAGTGATTGGCTTCTCGCGAATCGGGCGCAGGGTGGTCCAGCTGGTCCAGCAACTGCAGGACGTGACCTGCCTGGTAGCCGATCCCCATGCAGACCCCGCAGCCGTGGCCGCGGCCGGGGGCCGGCTGGTTTCCCTGCCCAGGCTGCTGGCTGCCTCGGACGTTGTTACGGTGCACGCACCGGCCCTTCCCGAGACCCGGCACATGATCGGCGCGGCGGAACTCCGGGCGATGAAGGACCACGCCACCCTGATCAACACGGCACGGGGATCGCTCGTGGACACCAAAGCCCTCGAAACCGAATGCGCTGCCGGACGCATCCAGGCCCTCCTGGACGTCACCGAGCCCGAACCGCTTCCGGCGGACTCGGTGCTCTACGACCTGCCCAACGTGGTCATCACCCCCCACATTGCCGGTTCCCTGGGCACCGAAACCCGGCGGATGTCCGACGCCGCCCTGAACGACCTGGAACGCTACCTGACCGGACAGAAACTCGTGGCGCAGGTGGTCTCCGAAGACCTCTCCCTCAGCGCCTGACAACACCTTGGCCGCAGCCGCGGCAACTTCAAACCCTAGTAAGGAGAACGCAATGAAGCGCACAACCCTCGCCGCCATCGCCCTGGCAGTGACCGCCGGCCTTGGCCTGACCGGTTGCGCCGGCGCAGCCGGCCCCGCCGAGCCCCAGGGCCAGGAAGGCAAGACCCGCCTGACCGTATCGGTATGGAACTACGAAGGCACCCCCGAGTTCAAAGCCCTGTTCGACGGCTACGAGGCAGCCAACCCGGACATCGACATTGAGCCGGTGGACATCCTGGCGGATGACTACTCGCAGAAGGTCACCACCATGCTGGCCGGCGGAGACACTACCGACGTCCTCACCATGAAGAACGTCACCGAGTATGCCCGCTATGCCAACAACGGCCAGCTCCAGGAAATCAACGGCGTGGTGGACAGCGTGGGCAAGGAGGACCTCGCCGGCCTGGACGCCTTCGACATTGGCGGCAAGTACTACGCGGCGCCGTACCGGCAGGACTTCTGGCTGCTGTACTACAACAAGGAGCTGCTCAAGGCGGCAGGCGTGGAAAACCCGGCGGACCTGACCTGGGACGAGTACAGCGAGCTTGCTAAAAAGTTGACCACCACGGCTGACGGCAAGACTGTCTACGGCACTTACCACCACATCTGGCGCTCGGTAGTGCAGGCCATCGCGGCCGCACAGAACAACGGCGACCAGATCAGTGGCGAGTACAGCTTCTTTGAAGATCAGTACGCCACCGCCCTGGAGCTGCAGAAGAGCGGTGCCACCCTGGACTTTAGTACCGCCAAGAGCCAGAAGATGAGCTACCGCACCATGTTCGAAACCGGCCAGACCGCCATGATGCCGATGGGAACCTGGTACATCGCGGGGGTCCTGCAGGCAAAGAAGGACGGCAAGACCAACGTGGACTGGGGCCTGGCCCCGTTGCCGCAGAAGGAGTCCAACGGCAAGGTCAGCACCTTCGGTTCCCCCACCGCCTTCGCCGTCAACAAGAACGCCGCGAACTCCGAGGAAGCCCGGAAGTTCATCGAATGGGCAGCCGGTGAAGAAGGGGCCAAGGCCATCTCCAAAATTGGTGTGGTCCCTGCGCTGCAGAACGACGCCGTGACGGAGACCTACTTCCAGCTCGAGGGCCTGCCCTCCGACGAACTGTCAAAGAAGGCCTTCACGCCGGATGAAACCGCCCTCGAAATGCCGGTGAGCGACAAGTCCGCAGCCACGGACAAGATCCTCAGCCAGGAGCATGACCTCATCATGGTGGGCGAACGCTCCGTCAGTGACGGCATCACCGAGATGGGCAAGCGCGTCAAGAGCGAAGTCCTCGGTCAGTAAAAACCCATCATGGCGACCAAAACAATCACTCCGGCCCCGGCTGTCATCAGCCGGGGCAACCGGAAGCAGGCCCGGCACAACACGCTGATCGGCTGGACCTTCATCCTGCCGAACTTCCTGGGGTTCCTGGCCTTCACCCTCATTCCCGTCCTCGCCGCATTCGCCCTCTCCTTCATGGAGTGGACCTCGTTCACGGCGCCCCGCTGGGTTGGCCTGGAGAACTTCCAGCGGATGTTCCAGAGCGACACCTTCTGGGTGGCGCTGCGGAATACCGTGGCTTACGCCCTGGGGCACGTTCCGCTCACCATGGCCCTGGCACTCGTCCTGGCCATGCTGCTGAACCGGAAGCTTAAGGGCATCGGCTTCTTCCGGGTAGCCATCTTCTTCCCGTACATCACCTCCCTGGTGGCGGTGGCCGTCGTCTGGAACATGCTTTTCAGCCCGGACAACGGCCCCATCAACCAGTTCCTCAACGCCATCGGCATCGCCGAAACCCCGGGCTGGACCTCCAGCTCCGACTGGGCAATGCCTGCCGTTATCATCACCAGCGTCTGGCGGGACATGGGCTACTACATGGTGCTCTACCTGGCCGGCCTGCAGGCCATCCCCAGCGAGCTCTATGAAGCGGCGGAAGTGGACGGTGCCAGCGCCTGGCAGCGCTTCTGGAATGTCACCATCCCTTCCCTGCGGCCCACCACGTTCTTTGTTGTGGTCATGCTGACGGTCTCCAGCTTCAAGGTGTTCGACCTGATCGTGGTGATGACCAACGGCGGCCCGGGGCGCTCCACCACGGTGCTGTCCCAGCTCATCTACCAGGAGGGCATCGGCGAAGGGAAGTTCGGCTATTCGTCGGCCATCTCCCTGGTGCTGTTCCTCATCGTGCTGACGGTTACCGTCCTCCAGTTCAAGATCCAACAGCGGAGGGAACGCTGATGACCAACATGGCCGAAGACCTTAAGGCCGAGGCACCGTTCATCGGGGCCGGCCTGGCACCCGCTCCGGAAGACCGCCGCCGTACGGAGCGCAGCCGCTCCCCACGGGAACGGAAGAAGCGCACCACCGACGTGGTGATCTATGCCGTGCTGGTTGTACTGGTGGTGGGGCTTATGGTGCCGTTCATCTGGATGGTGTCCTCCTCGCTGAAGGAGAACAACCAGGTCCTCACGGTGCCCATCCAGTGGATCCCCAGCGAGTTCGTCTGGAGCAACTACACGGACATCTGGACCCGCATCCCGATGATGGGGTACCTGCAGAACTCGCTGTACCTGGCCGTGATCATCACCTGCCTGCAGGTGCTCACCGGCTCCCTGGCCGCCTACGGCTTCTCCAAGGTCCGGTTCCCGGGCCGGGACGTGCTGTTCCTGGCCTACATCGGCACCATCGCCGTGCCGTGGCAGGCCTACATGGTGCCGCAGTACATCATGATGCAGAATCTGGGCCTGACCAACAGCTTCAACGCCCTGATCCTGCTCCAGGCCTTCGGTGCGTTCGGCGTGTTCCTGATGCGCCAGTACTACATGACCATCCCCGATGAGCTGTGCGAAGCCGCCCGGATCGACGGCCTGAGCGAGTACGGCATCTGGGCGCGGGTGATCCTGCCCCTGTCCAAGCCCGCCCTCGCCAGCCTGGCGCTGCTGACGTTCGTGAATACGTGGAACGACTACATGGGCCCGTTCATCTACCTCACCAGCAACAGGCTGTGGACGGTCCAGCTTGGCCTTCGCTCCTTTGTGGGGCAGTTCGACGCCGAGTACGCCATGATCATGACCGGCTCGGTGATCTCCGTGATCCCGATCCTCGCCATCTTCCTGGTCGGGCAGCGGTACTTCATCCAGGGCATCGCCACGAGCGGCATGAAAGGGTGACAACGGTGCGTGGGCAGGCATCGCCGATGAAGCAGCGCCGTGTGGCGGGGCGCATTCCCAGCCCCGGTTTCGAAACCTTCGGCAGCATCTTCGGCTTCATCTACACCTTCCTGGCCGGGAACGTCCTGCTGGCCCTGGCGAACGCGCCGCTGGTGCTGTGCCTTGCCCTGGTGGCCGATCCCATCGCGGCGTGGCCGTTCTTCCTGGCCCTCTCGGTGACCGTGCCGCCGTCGCTCGCCGGCCTGTTTGCCTCCTTCCAGGCATTGAACGACGACGGCGCCGCAGTCAAGCCGGTCGCCGCGTTCCGTCGGGGCTACCGGCGCGGCTTCCGGCGGGCCGCCCCGCTGGGGCTGGCCGCCGTGGCGGCACTTCTGTTCCTCGGCGTGGACCTGGTGATCGTCCAGTCCATGCAGGCCGCAGCCGTGCTCATACCTGTGATTGTGGTGGCCGCGGTGGTCACGGTGAGCGTGGCCATGATGGCGGTTGCCGGCGTCGTACTGCTGCCCGGGGCCGGGCTGAAAAGCCTGCTGAAGGCGTCCCTTTACCTGAGCGTCCAGCGGTGGTACCTGAGCCTGGCCATGTTGGTGCTGCTCTGCATCATCGCCTCAGCCGCGCTGCTCCAGCCGGTGCTGGGGGTGGCCCTGGCGCCGGCTCCGCTGCTGTTCGTCGTCTGGAGCAACGCCGCCTACGCTATCCATACCGCGCTCCGCACCCCCTGACCGGCTACCCGAGGAATCCATGGACACCTTCGCCATCGGCGACAAGGACTTTCTGCTCAACGGCGAACCTTTCCGCATCCTTTCCGGCGCTATCCACTATTTCCGGGTCCACCCGGACCAGTGGGCGGACCGGATCAACAAAGCCCGGCTGATGGGCTTGAACACCATCGAAACCTATGTCCCGTGGAATGAGCACTCCCCCGCCCCGGGCACTTTCCTGGCCGACGGCGGGCTGGACCTGGCCCGCTTCCTCGACCTGGTGCAGGCGGCGGGACTGCGGGCCATCGTCCGGCCCGGGCCCTACATTTGCGCCGAATGGGACAACGGCGGCCTCCCTGCATGGCTGTTCACCGACCCCACCATCGGGGTCCGCAGCAGCGAGCCCGGCTACCTCGCCGCCGTCGACTCCTTTATGGACCACGTGCTGCCCATCGTGGTGGAGCGGCAGGTCATGCGCGGCGGTCCGGTCATCCTGCTGCAGATCGAAAACGAGTACGGCGCCTACGGAAACGACAAGGCATACCTGCAACACCTCGTGGACGGCGCGAAGCGTGCGGGCGTCGATGTTCCCCTGTTCACGTGCGACCAGCCTTGTGGGACCATGATCGAGGACGGGTCCCTGCCGGGGCTGCATAAGACGGGTACGTTCGGGTCACGGGCCGCCGAGCGGCTTGCGTTCCTCCGGGAACGGCAGCCGACAGGCCCGCTGATGTGCGCCGAATTCTGGAACGGCTGGTTCGACAACTGGGGAACCCACCACCACACCACCGACGCAGCTGCATCGGCAGCCGAGCTGGACACGCTGCTCTCCGCGGGGGCGTCCGTGAACATCTATATGTTCCACGGCGGAACCAATTTCGGCTTTACCAGCGGCGCAAATGACAAGGGCATCTACGAGCCCACCGTCACCTCCTATGACTACGACGCACCGCTGGGCGAGGACGGCCACCCCACGGACAAGTACTTCGCCTTCCGGGACGTCATTGCACGCCACTTCCCCGTTCCCGGGGAAGTTCCCGCTGGCCGAACGGACGCGCCCGCGTCCGTGGTGGCAGTGGATTCGATCGCGCCCCTGCTGGCGGCGCTGGATGTCCCGCCCGGGCAGCCTGCGGTTGCAGGGTCCGTTCCCGCCAGTGAAACCACCGGACAGTTCCGCGGTTTCCACCTGTATGAACGGCAGGTGCCCGACGGCGGCGTCCTCGCCTTCGATGAGGTCCGGGACCGTGCGCAGTTCTTCCTGGACGGATTCCCGCTCGGCACCTTGAGCCGCGAACTGGGCGAACGCTCGGTCTTCCTTCCGGGGGGCGGACTGCTGCAGGTCCTGGTGGAGGACCAGGGCCGGGTTAACTACGGGCCACGGATCGGCGAGGCGAAGGGTCTGATTGGGCCGGCGCTGCTGGACGGCAGAGAGCTGCTGGACTGGATGGTCCGGCAGGTGGATGTGGCTTCGCTGGGCGCCTTCCGGGCTGCAGCCCGCCCACTCCAGGGCGACGGCGGGGTGGCCGGCCCCTCGGTCTCCTTCGCCTCCTTCAACGCTGAGGGACCTGGTGACCGGTACCTGCGGCTGGACGGCTGGACCAAGGGCAATGCCTTTGTCAACGGCTTCAACCTGGGCCGTTACTGGAGCCGCGGACCCCAGCGAACGCTCTACATCCCCGGCCCGCTGATCCGCGCCGGCGCCAATGAAATCGTCATCCTCGAACTGCAGGGCAGCTCGACCCGCCAGGTGAGGTTCGTTGCCGGGCCGGACCTGGGCCCGGACGGGAAATAGGCCGAGGATCTGTCCCCTTCTACCCATAGCCGGTGCGCCTTCCAGCAGGTACAACTGATAGATGAGTACCCCAGCGCTGGTGCTAGGCCCCATGATGCGGTATGTGGATGAGACGTCGGCGAGCATTTGGGTGGAGACCCGGAACACTTCCCTGGTCACCGTCAAAACAAGTGCCGGGGACTGGAAAGCGCCCACCTTCGCAGTGCACGGCCACCACTACGCATTGGTTGAAGTGGAGGGACTGGAACCCGGAACGGTAACGCCCTACACCGTGGAGGTCAACGGAGCGCACGTCTGGCCCGGGACGGATGAACACGGATTGGCGCCCGGTTCAGACGGCGAATTTCCGCCGCCGGTGATTGCCACCCTCAAGCCCGGCAAGCCCCTGCGGCTGGCGTACGGTTCCTGCCGCACCAGCGTCCCCCACGATGCGTCCGGCAACCGGAGCCATGGGGTGGACTCCCTGCGGGCCTATGCGCTGAGAATGATGTCCGGCGGGGAGGAGCGATGGCCGGACCTGGTGGCCTTCCTGGGAGACCAGGTCTACGCGGACGCCACCAGCGACCAGATGCAGGAATTCATCAAGGCCCGCCGGGACATTAAGGCACCACCAGGCGAGGAACTCCAGGACTACGAGGAATACGCCTACCTCTACTACCTTGCCTGGTCCGACCCCGCCAACCGGTGGCTGATGTCCACCCTGCCCAGCGCCATGATCTTTGACGACCATGACATCCGGGACGACTGGAACGCTTCACACAGCTGGCGGGAGGCGATGCAGGATGTTTCGTGGTGGCGTGGGCGGATCAAGGCCGGGCTGGCGTCCTACTGGGTGTACCAGCACCTGGGGAACCTTTCACCACGTGAGCGCGCCGAGGACATCATCTGGCAGCGGATCGCCGCGCACCGGCGTGGGCAGGATTTAGACGCCGGGCCCGATCCAAGTGCGGACCCCGATCCCAGTGCGGAGCTTGACCTGAGTGCGGAACTGGACAGCTTTGCGGAACGGGCAAACCAGGAACCGGAATCCTATCGCTGGAGCTTCTGCCGGGATTTCGGCGATACTCGGCTAATCGTGGTGGACTCCCGTGCCGCCCGGGACCTCGCGCCCGACCACCGAGCCCTGCTGGACAAGGCCGAGATGGCCTGGCTGGACGAGCGGATGCAGGGCGGCTTCCGCCATCTCCTGGTGGCGACGTCCCTGCCGTTCCTGCTGCCGATGGGCCTGCACCACCTGGAATCCTGGGACGAAGCCGTGTCCCAGGGGGCATGGGGAAAGCTCGCTGCCTGGGTAGGCGAAAAGCTGCGCCAGGCAGCGGACCTTGAACATTGGGGAGCGTTCCAGGACAGCTTCCACCGCCTGGCGGCCATGGCCGTGGAGGTGGCTGACGGCAAACGGGGGCCGGCACCGGAAACCGTCGCCTTCCTGTCCGGGGACGTGCACTTCTCCTACGTCTCGGAGGTGGACAGGTCCTCGGGCAGCCGGATCATCCAGGCGGTGTGCTCGCCCATCCGGAATCCGCTGCCGCGGCTGCTGCGGTCCTTCGGGGCTGTTATGTCCTACGGTATTGCCACGCCAATCGGAGCCCTGGCAGCACGTTCAGCCAAGGTACCGGACCCGCCATTCCATTGGTCCGGCACCGCGGGTCCATGGTTCGACAACAACCTGGCCTGCCTGGAAGTAGTGCCTGACGGGCTGAGGCTGTGGTGGCAAAAAGGCGTGGTGGACGGCGGGGACAACCTTCATCCGCGGCTGGAACGCGTCGCGGACATCACCGTCGCTTCCCGCAAAACCGGGGCACCTGCCAGGGAGCGGCTGTAACAGCTCCGGGGGACATGAAGCCCCCAACCGGTTATTGACATCGACTTCGGCCGGGAGCACGCTGAAGGCATCGCATGCAGGGTTTGGCAGGAAAAGGCGGGCACACTCTACCTGCCGGGCTCTCCTCTATTCCGGAGCACCTCATCGCGCGTCCGGTTGAACCTTTATAACCACTCTTGTCCAGGAGATCGACATGCCCGCAGTAACCGTCAAGGACCTTGAATCAAAATCCTTCAACGAACCTGATGAAAAGCGCCGCCCGCCCAAAACCGAAGTTGACGTGGTCACCCTGGCTGACACCACGCTGGGCAGGTTCACGTTCCAGCCCGGCTGGCGCTGGTCGGAGACCGTCAAAACGGTAGTCAATACGGACAGCTGCCAGAACAACCATCTGGGTTTCTGCACGTCGGGCACCCTGACAGTGCAAATGGATGATGGAACCCGGAAGACCATCCACGCCGGTGACGCTTACTCGATTCCGGCCGGCCATGATGCCTGGGTGGAAAACGATGAGACGTTTGTTGGCTACGAAGTTATGAGTGCAGCGAGCTACGCCAAACCTGCCTAGGTGAGGTGCCTTGGGCGGCTGCCGTTGGGCCGGCTCCATCGCGCAGCCGCGCCACCAGCGTGGCGGCGAGCAACGCCGTCGCCATCTCCAGGGCGATGACCAGCAACAGCTGGGCGTCACCGGACGTATCGGCCGGGTACGACGCCGGTCCCCCGCCGTGGGCGTGTCCCGCGCCGCCCGTTCCCAGCAGCAGCACGGTATGCAGGGCGGCCATTGCCACGGCCGACGCCGTCACCTGGTGGAGTGCGGCCACCCTGCTGTGCCGCCAGATGTGCAGGGCGCACGGCACGCACACGGCGGCCACAGCAACCATCAGGACGGCGAGCCAGGCGCCGTGGTGGCCGGACACCGCCACCCACACGTGCACCGCGCAGGAAACCGAGGTGACCGCCGCGCACACCCGGGGATGCAGGACGGGCCCGGCAACCCGGACCCGTCCCGCCGTCGTCGTCATCTCCTGAATCCCGTAGCCGCTATTAGTGGCAGCCGCCGGAGCCGGCATCGCTGTGGCAGCTGCCTGCGGACTGCTTGGAGCTGGCAGGCACGTCCAGGACGGGGCTGCGGTCGAAGAAGCCCTCGGGGCGGAGTTTGAAGCCCACGGTGTCCACGGGCATGATGGGCCAGTCCTCCACCCGCGGGAAATGGGTCAGGCCGAAGGTGTGCCAGAGGACGATGTCCTGGCCGTCGATGTCCCGGTCCTGTGCCACGTAGGCGGGCAGCCCTGCACCGCCGGCGTGCTGGTTCACGAAGTCGCCCGTGGGGTAGCGCTCCTCCTCGGCGTAGCGGGTGACCCAGAGGTCCTTGGTGGCGAACGCGGCGCGGGCGGCGATGGAGGATCCGGGGTCGGCCAGCAGCGTGGGCTGGTTTTGGGAGTGGAGCTTGTAGCCCACCGGCTCCCCAAGCCGGTTGCGGGATTCGGGGTTGGAGATGATCCACGTCCGGCCCGTGCCGGCGTCAGCCTCACGGACACCCTCGGATTCACGTGTCAGCACGGTGCGCTTGCGGGAGAACGCGTTGCCCCGCTCGTTGCCCTGCCCCATGGCCTGGCGGACCACGTCTTCCTCTTCCACCCGGTTGGTGAACCCGTCAATGGCCATGTCCAGCCGGGCGCTGAACAGGTGCTGGTGGTAGGGGGCACCCAGGCCCGGTGCCAGCTGGGAGATGTTCTCCGAGCCGCCCTCCGGGAAGGCGGAAGTGAACACCACGCCGGTGGCCTTGGCTTCGAACTCGATGGTGCCGTCCAGGTAGAGATACCAGTAGAAGCCGTAGTCGTAGTTGCCGATGGTGGTGAAGAAGGAGATCACCAGGCGGCGGTTCCGGCGGGTGTAGTTGACCCCGGACCACAAGTCGCTGTGCTTGGCCAGGATCCCCCAGTCCTCCTCATGCATGCAGATGCCGTTCCGGATTTCCCGGGGGTTGCCGAAGGCGTCCGAGATGACCGGGCTCAGGTAGGTGATCTCGCCCAGGCAGTCACAGCCGAGCTCCAGGGAGTTGGCGTACTGGCCCACCAGGTACTCGCCGGTGTCGAAGTAGTTCTGCCAGGACCGGACGGGCGAGGGGTCGCCGTACGGGACCACCATCTCGGCGATGGAGGCGCGGTTGATGATGGGACGTATACGGTCGCCATCCTGGAAGGCGAGGTTGTGCAGGACCACGCCTTCGCGGACGTCAAAGCCGACGTCGACGCTCCACTTTTCCCATTCCACGTGGTTGCCGCCGCTGACCGTGAAGCTGGGGCCTTCGGGCTGGGTGATGCTGATCGGTTTCTGGGTGGTGCGCAGCGGGCCGGTCAGTTCCGGATCGGTGTAGTTGCCGTGCCCGGCCGGGATCGGCATGGGACCGAGGTCCAGCACCTGGGTGACTTCCTTGTTGACCACGTCCACGTAGGCCACGAGCCCATCCACCGGATGCGCCCAGGCGCTGTCCTCCGGAAACTCCTGGACGAACGCCAGGCCACGCAGGATCCGGCGCCCCTTTTCTTCGGCGTACTCGAACACGCCCGCGGAAAGCGGGGCCACGCGTACCTTGGAGACGTCCAGGTCACGTGCCGCCAGCGCGGCCAGCCAGCGCTCATCACCGGCCAGCAGCGCCTCCACCACCTCAAACTCCTCCTCCAGGACTGGAAGCTCACCCGCCACCGCAGTGTCGAGTTCGACGGCGGAGACCACCTTTTGGTGCGTGACGGAGACGATGACGTCATGCGGTGCACCACCGGAGACATCGTGGACGAAGACCCGGAAGCGCCGGTCGGCCGGCTCATCGGTAAGTGCCGAAGCTTCCCGTGGCGGCTCCAGGAGGCCGAGGTAGGCGATCCGGTACTGGGGGCCCAGATGGCCCCCGGACCGCAGGATGGACCGGACCTCGAGGATCTCCTCGCCGGTGGCAAGGCGGAATGGGGAGGCGGTGCTGGTTGGAGCAAGTGTCATGGGGGAACCTTTGTCCTGGCCGTTTCCGGTCGGCGGGTTTATTTTCTATAGTTGTAGAGAATAAACCTCCGTAACATGGCTCACAAGAGTCTGAGCGAAATATTTCCTGGGAGTGGCCCGCGGTGCCGAAGATAGTTGACCATGACGAGCGCCGCCTGGAACTGGTGGATGCCACCTGGCGCATCATCGCCCGCCAGGGCCTGGAAGGGGCCACCATGCGGGAGATCGCGATGGAGGCCGGCTTCGCCAACGGGGCGCTCAAACCATACTTCCCCACCAAGGACACGCTCCTGGAATTCGCGTTCGGCCACGTCTTCAACCGCACCAACCAGCGGATCGCGGACGTCACCAACGGCAAGTCGGGCCTGGCCGCCCTGCGGGCCTTCTGCCTTGAAGTCCTCCCCCTGGACGAGGAGCGCATCAACGAAGCGCGGATCGTCATCCCGTTCTGGCAGAAGGCAGCCAACGACCCGCAGAAGGCCGGGATACACCAGCAGTCCATGAACGAGTGGGCAGCCACCATCCGGCGCTTCCTGGCGGAGGCGCGGGACAGCGGCGACATCCGCGCCGCCGTCGACGATTCCATCCTGGCCGGCCAGCTCCTGAACATGCTGCTCGGCGCACAGATCGAGGCGGCACTCGCACCGGAGGGCCGAAAGGACTTCGGGCATGCAGCCCAGCTCGAGGCATACCTGGCCCTGCTATGACCATTCCCCTGGACATTGACACTCCTGACATCCTGGTGGACCTTGACATCCTGGAGCGGAACATCGCCCGGATGGCGGACACCGTCCGGTCGAAAGGCCTCGCCCTTCGCCCGCATGCCAAGACGCACAAGATCCCGGAGATCGCCGCACGCCAGCTGGCCGCGGGAGCCACCGGACTTACGGTGGCAACCATCGGCGAGGCGGAAGCCTTCGCAGCCGCCGGAGTGGACAACCTCTTCATTGCCTACCCCCTGTGGGTCTCGCACCGGAAGGCTGAACGGCTCCGGCGCCTGGCGGAAAACGCCACGGTCGCCGTCGGCGTGGACTCGGCAGAGGGCGCAACAATGCTCGGAACAGGCCTGGGGCCGGCAGCCGGGAAGGTGAGTGTGCTCGTTGAAATCGACAGCGGGCACCACCGCAGCGGGGTCCGGCCGCGGGCAGCGGCGGACATAGCAAAAGCAGCGTCCGACGCCGGCCTGAACGTCGCGGGGATCTTCACCTTCCCCGGCCACAGCTACGCCCCCGGCATGTCGGCGGAGGCAGCTGCACAGGAGCAGGACGCGCTTAGCCTGGCCGCGGAATCGCTCGCCGCAGCCGGGTTCCACGCGGCGGTGCGAAGCGGAGGGTCCACACCCACCGCACTGCTGACCGAAAGCTCGACAGCAACGGAGGTGCGGCCGGGCGTCTACGTATTCGGCGACGCCCAGCAGCTTGAGCTTGCCCGGTGCGACCTGGCGGACATCGCCCTGACCGTGGCAGCCACAGTGGTAAGCCACCACGAGGCCCCGGCCGAAGTACCCGAACGCTTCATCATCGACGCCGGCAGCAAGATCCTGGGCAGTGACCGGCCAGCCTGGGCCAGCGGCTTCGGGCGCCTGATGGATTACCCGGACGCGCGAATCACCGCCCTTTCGGAACACCACGCCACGGTCGAGTGGCACGGACCCGGAGGCCGGCCTGCCTTGGGCGACCGCTTGCGCATCATCCCGAACCACGTCTGCCTGGCCATCAACCTTGTGGACGACATTGCCGTCACCAGCGCCGGGAAGCTCGTGGACCGCTGGACGGTGGCGGCGCGGGGCAGGAACGCGTAGTAGCGTTAGGTTCTTTTTTCGCCCACTGTTGAAAAAAGAACCGGCTGGCCCTAACCTGAATGAACTGTGTCGCAGGGCACAGCTCCCGGGGAACTCAGATGGCCATCCATCGTCAGGAACATCCATGCCAGCGCCAGCAACAGCCCAGCCTGCAAACCAAAACCTCAAGGCCAGCGTCGCCACGTCCTTTGACCACTGGAAGCACCTCGTGGCCGAGTCCTTCGTGCCGCTCGCCGCCAGGACGGCAGACGTGGACGGTTTCAGTGGACGGATGCGCTCACGGGTGCTGGACCGGATGTCCATCGTGGAAGTCACTGCCACGTCGCATGAAGTGCACCGCACCCCGGCCCTGATTGCCCAGGCCCACGAGCGGTATTTCAAGCTCAATCTGCAACTGGAGGGCACAGGCCTGCTGATCCAGGACAGCCGCGAGGCCGTCCTCCTGCCCGGCGACCTGGCCATCTACGACACCAACCGGCCCTACACCCTCACATTCGAGGAGCAGGCGCGGATCATGGTGGTGATGTTCCCGTGCGACGCGCTGTCCCTGCCCACGGACTACGTGGGCCAGCTCGCCGCCGTGCGCATGGCGGGCGGCACCGGCCTCAGTGGAATCGTGGGGCAGTTCATCCGCCAGCTGTCCGAAAACCTCGAAGTCCTGAGCGGTCCCAGCGGCTCGAGGCTGGCAACGAACGCGCTGGACCTGGTGTCCACCATGCTGCATGCCGAAATGGACATTACACCGGACCGGATGAGGCCCCAGGCCCTCCTGGCAGTGTCCGTCCGTGAGTACATCGAGGCCAACCTGTCTGACCCCCTGCTGTCACCGGCCAGCATCGCCGCCGCACACTTCATCTCCACGCGGCACCTGCACAACATCTTCCAGGAGTCCGGGACCACCGTGTCCAGCTGGATTCGAAGCCAGCGCCTGGCCGGTGCCCGCCGTGACCTGCGCGACCCCCTGCATGCCGGCAAATCCGTGGGCGCCGTCGCGGCCCGCTGGGGATTCCTCGACGCCGCGCACTTCAGCCGCACGTTCCGGGACGCTTTTGGCGTCCCGCCCAGCGACTGGCGCCGGGGCGGGTAGCACCTGCTAGATGAGCCCCTGCGCGAGCATCGCGTCCGCCACCTTCACGAAGCCGCCGATGTTGGCACCCAGGACATAGTTCCCGGGGTCCCCGTACTCGTCGGCAGTGGAGGCGCACCGGTGGTGGATGCCCACCATGATCTCCGTCAGCCGCTCTTCCGTGTGCTCGAAGGACCAGGAATCACGGCTGGCGTTCTGCTGCATCTCAAGGGCGGACGTCGCAACACCGCCGGCGTTGGCTGCCTTGCCCGGGCCGAACAGCACGCCTGCCTCCTGGAACACCGCCACGGCCTCCCGGGTGGATGGCATGTTGGCGCCTTCACCGACCGCAAGGAGCCCGCCGCGCACCAGCCTGGCGGCAGCATCGCCGTCGAGCTCGTTCTGCGTGGCGCAGGGCAGCGCCACGGTCGCGTCGACGTCCCATACCGTGCCGCCGCCCACATACGCGACCCCGCCGCGGCGGCCCGCGTAGTCCTTGAGCCGTCCGCGTTCCACCTCCTTGACTTCGCGCAGGAGCCCGACGTCGATCCCCGCCTCATCCACGATGTAGCCGGAGGAGTCGGAGCAGGCCACCACGGTGGCGCCGAGGGCCTGGGCCTTGGCGATTGCGTGGATGGCGACATTGCCGGAGCCCGACACCACCACGCGCTGGCCTTCAAAGGATGTTCCGCGGGTTTTCAGCATTTCCTGGGTGAAGATCACCGTCCCGAAGCCGGTGGCCTCGGGGCGGACCAGGGAGCCGCCCCATGAAATGCCCTTGCCGGTGAGCACCCCGGATTCATACCGGTTGGTGATGCGCTTGTACTGGCCAAAAAGGTAGCCGATCTCGCGTCCGCCCACGCCGATGTCTCCGGCCGGAACATCCGTGTATTCGCCGATGTGCCGGTAGAGCTCGGTCATAAAGGACTGGCAGAAGCGCATGACCTCCGCGTCGCTCCGGCCGCGGGGATCGAAATCGGAGCCACCCTTGCCGCCACCGATGGGCATGCCGGTGAGGGCGTTCTTGAAGATTTGCTCGAAGCCCAGGAACTTGACGATGCCCAGGTATACGGACGGGTGGAACCGCAGGCCGCCCTTGTAGGGACCCAGGGCGGAGTTGAATTCCACCCGGAAGCCGCGGTTGATCTGCACGCGTCCGGCGTCGTCCGTCCAGGGGACGCGGAAGATAATCTGCCGCTCAGGCTCGCAAAGCCGTTCCAGGATGGCCGCTTCGAGGAATTCGGGGTGCCTGTCGTGGACAGGGCCGAGGCTTTCGAAAACCTCGGTCACCGCCTGGTGGAACTCTGCTTCACCCGGGTTCCTTGCCAGGACCGTATCCCTGATGGCTTCCAGCCGTGCATCCATGGATTTTTTCCTCACCTAGAGCCAAATGCAGGACGACCGCCAGGCAATAGGGGCACTCCCGCGGGTCCGCAATCCAAACTAACGGATTACGACCGGGCTGCTGTAGGCGGCAGGACGACCTTCCACTAATCTCCGTAATGTGACATCTCAATTCCACCAAACGAAAAAAGTATGCACACGATCCCAGCCGCGGGCAGGTGCCTGATGGCCTACATCTGCCTGCTGCTCTCCGGTGCAGCCCTGCTCGTCAACGGGCTGGCCACGCTCGGGGTCCTTCCCCGCCGCGACGCCGGCGTCCTCAACCTGGTGGTCGGCTCCGTCCAGCTGGTGCTGGGCGTGGCGTACCTGGCCTCGGATGCATCGCCGGGCGGGGCGGCCGCAGGGGCGTTGCTGACTGCCGCCGGAATGTTCCTCTTCGGCCTGACCTACGTGTATGTGGGGCTGGATGTCCTGCTGGGCCTCGGGTCCCGGGGACTGGGGTGGTTCTGCGGCATGGTGGGAGTCTTTGGCCTGCTGCTTTGCGCCATCTGGCTGGGGACCGACCCCCTGCTGGCAGTCCTGTGGCTGTGCTGGTCGGCGTTGTGGGGCCTGCTCTTCGCTTCCATGGCACTGGGCCTGGAACACCTGGACCCTTTTATCGGCTGGGCGCTGGTATTGACAAGCCAGGTGACTGCCACCGTTCCTGCATTCCTCGGCCTGGCCGGGATCTGGCCGGGTGGGCCTGTTGCGGGGTGGCTGGCGGCAGCATTCCTGGCCGCGCTTTTTGCCCTGGCACGCCTGCTGGCCCGGCGCGGAGCCGCTCCGCGCCGGCCCGGCTCAGCGCCGCTTCCCGGTTCCGTTGCCCGGGACGCAGCCAGCTAGTTCACCCGGTGGCCCAGGTCCGCCGCCTGGTGCCTTCGCTGCACCCGGGATTCCACCAGCATCCCGGCCACAAAGACCGCGGGAACAATCACCAGGAGTGCTGTTGCCGTCCCGGCACTGCCACCAATTAGTGCCGTGAAGTTGCTGACCACCAGGAACAGGATCCATCCCAGCAGCAGGGCTGCGAGCGCGGGTGCAATCAGTGTCTGCCACAGCTGGGCGCCTCCGCTTTCACGGCGGAAGTAGCCGACGACGGCGACAGAGCAGAGCATGTACAGCACCAGGAGTCCCGCTACGGCCAGTCCGCTGAACCAGGAAAACAGGGTCAGGACGGGGTCCAGGGCCAGGATGGCGAACGGCACCACCAGGACGACGGCGGCGGCGGTCTGGATCCTGGCAGCCACGGCGGGCGCTCCGTGCCGGTTGGTCCGTGCCACGACGGCGGGCATGGAGCCGCGCAGGGCAAGGGAGTGCAGGTAGCGGTTGATGCCGTTGTGGAAGGCGATGATTCCTGCGAGCAGCGAGGTGACCAGCAGGACGCCTGTGGCCACGCCGGCCCAGGGACCGAAAAGCTCCACCATGGGTTCGAGGACGAAGGAGGTGGCGTCGCCGGATTCGAGGGCGGCCCCGGCCGCGTCCATTACCCGGGACGGCCCGTAGAAGCTGACCAGCATCCAGGAGATGAAGGAGAAGAAGACAGCGATGACACCCACGGACAGGTACGTTGCCCGCGCCACGGTGCGGTGCGGGTCCTTTGCCTCCGCCGAATAGATGGCGGTGGACTCGAAGCCGAACATGGAGGCGACGGCAAACATGATCGCCACGCCGGGGGCGCCGGTGGCGATGGCTTCCGGTGAGAAGGAGGCCGCCACGCTGATGCCTTCCGGCCCTCCGCCGCGGGACAGCACGGTGAGGCCGAACAGCAGCAGCACGGCCACCTCGAGCCCCACCAGCAGGGCAAGTACGCGGGCACCGAGTTCGATGTTCAGCGAACCGAGCACCTGCACGCCGGCCATGGTCGCCAGGGCCAGGAGCCACCACGGCACCTCCAGGCCCATCGAGGCGAGCAGGCCGGAGAACGCTGCTCCGTACAGGCCGTACATGGCAGCCTGGACGGTGTTGTAGGCAAGCAGTGCAAGCCAGGCGGCGCCCGCGCCGGTCTTCCTGCCGAAGGCGGCGGTGATATAGGCGTAGAAGGCGCCGTTGGCCTGGATCCTGCGGCTCATGGCCACGAAGCCCACCGCAAAGATGACGATGACAATGCCGACGATCAGGTACGCGCCGGGGGCACCGGCACCGTTGCCAAGTGCTGCGGCCAGCGGTGAAGCGCCCACGATGCCGGTCAGGGGCGCCTGGGCGGACAGGACAAAGAACAGAATGCCCAGGACGCCGACGCTCCCGGCGCGGAGGGCTGTGGAATGCTCCTTGGCCGGAACTTCGGTGGTCCGGGACTCGGGATTCGAAATACTCATTGGATCCTTCTTAACGGTCATGAGTGCTGGGGAAAGTACTGTGAAATCCAGCCTGGCAGCGGGCGGTTGAACCGCTTTGTCCGCCAGCGACCAGTTCTTGTCAGTCAGCGCAGTGCCCTGCGCTCCTGCCGGAAGTGATGCGTCGTCCAGCACTGCCTCCATGCCGCTCCCGATGGTGCCGTCGATCCAGCCACTTAACAGGAAAAGCCCCTGCCACCGCGCAATCCGCGCGGCGGCAGGGGCCTGTAACCCGTTGCTGTTCAGTTGGTTCAAACGGTGGCGTCCACCGAAAGGCTAGCGAAGCACCACGGTCCTGTTTCCCTGCAGGATGACCCTGCCCTCGCAGTGCCAGCGCACCGCGTTGGAGAGGGCCTTGCATTCCGTGTCGCGGCCGGCAGCCACCAGGTCTTCGGGGCCGTAGGTGTGGTCCACTTCCACCACCTGCTGGGCGATGATGGGTCCCTCGTCCAGTTCTGCGTTGACGTAGTGTGCGGTGGCCCCGACGGTTTTGACGCCGCGGGCGTAGGCCTGGTGGTACGGCTTGGCACCCTTGAAGCTGGGCAGGAACGAGTGGTGGATGTTGATGGCCCGGCCGTCCAGCTTCCGCGTCAGATCGTCGCTGAGCACCTGCATGTAGCGGGCCAGCACCACGAGTTCCACACCGAGTTCGTCCACCAGTTCCATAAGCCTGGCCTCGGCCTGGGGCTTGGTATCGGCTGTGACAGGGATGTGGTGGAACGGGATCCCGTGCCACTCTGCCAGCCCCTGGTGGTCGCGGTGGTTGGACACCACGGCAACCACTTCCATGGGCAGCTCGCCGATCCTGGCGCGGAACAGCAGGTCATTGAGGCAGTGGCCGAACTTGGACACCATGATCAGGACCTTGCGCTTTGCCCCCTGGCGTTCCAGCTGCCAGTGCATGCCGAACTTTTCGCCCACCGGGGCGAAGGCGGCCCGCAGCGTATCCACGGTGGAGGCATCGCCCTCGGACGCAAAGTGCACGCGCATGAAGAAGTGGCCTTCGGACCGCTCGCCGAACTGCTTGTTGTCGATGATGTCGCAGCCGTGCTCCAGCAGGAAGCTTGAGACGGCGTGCACGATGCCCGGCGACTCAGGGCAGTCGAGGGTCAGTACGTGTTCCACGGTGGTGGCCTGCTGCGGGGCGGAGGTCTGGGTTTCGATGGTAGTCATGGTTCAGCACTCGATCACATTCACGGCCAGGCCGCCTCGGGAGGTTTCCTTGTACTTGGTTTTCATGTCAGCTCCTGTATCACGCATGGTTTTGATGGCCTTGTCCAGGGAGACCTTGTGGCTGCCGTCCCCGTGCAGGGCGAGACGGGCCGCGTTGATGGCCTTTACGCTGGCGATGGCGTTCCGTTCGATGCAGGGAATCTGCACCAGGCCGCCCACGGGGTCGCAGGTGAGCCCGAGGTTGTGTTCGATTCCCACCTCCGCGGCGTTCTCCACCTGCGCCGGTGTTCCGCCCAGCACCTCGCAGAGGCCGGCGGCGGCCATCGAGCAGGCCGAACCCACCTCGCCCTGACACCCAACTTCGGCGCCGGAAATGGAGGCGTTCGTCTTGAAAAGTATCCCGACGGCGGCCGCCGCCAGAAGGAAGCGGACCACACCGTCGTCGTCGGCTCCCGGAACAAACTTCACGTAGTAGTGCAGGACGGCCGGCACGATCCCGGCGGCCCCGTTGGTGGGGGCTGTGACGATCCGCCCGCCCGCCGCATTTTCTTCATTCACCGCAAGGGCAAACAGGTTCACCCATTCCATCGCCAGCAGCGGATCCGCCGGGGCCTGGACCGGCGACCGCGTTGCTGCCGCGGCTTCGGCGGTGGCGGCCGAAGCCGTCAACGTCCGGAACAGCGACGGCGCCCGGCGCTTCACATTCAGGCCTCCCGGCAGGATGCCCTCGGCAGCGCAACCATTCTGCACGCACTCGCGCATGACGGCCCACAGCCCCAGCAACTTCTCCCGGAGTTCGGCCTCACTGTGCCAGACCGACTCGTTGGCCAGCATGACGTCCGAAATGGACATGCCCTCCCGGCTGCAGATCTCCAGCAGTTCATCGGCGGTGGTGAAGGGATGGGGCAGAACGGTATCGTCCGCCACTACCCTGTCCGCGCCCGCGGCGTCTCCGTCAACGACGAAGCCGCCCCCAATCGAATAGAAGCTCCGTTCGCTGAGCACAGTACCCGCGTGGTCCAGCGCACGGAACGTCATACCGTTGGGATGGGCGGGGAGGGACTTGCGGCGGTGCAGCACCACATCCTCGTCCCAGTTGAAATCGACCCGGTGGGTGCCCGCGAGCTGCAGTTCGGCATCCAGCGCAGCAGCAGCCACCTGGTCGTCGGCGGTGAAGGTGTTGACGGTTTCCGGATCGAGGCCTTGCAGTCCCAGGACCACCGCCTTATCCGAGCCGTGGCCCCGCCCCGTAGCGCCCAGGGAACCGAACAGTTCCGCCTGGACGCGCGTGGTGGAACTCAGCTGCCCGTCGCACTTCAGCCCGTCCGCGAACTGCTTTGCTGCCCGCATCGGGCCCACCGTGTGTGAAGACGAGGGCCCGATGCCAACCGAAAACAGGTCAAGGACGCTGAGTGCCATCAGGGGACCTCTGGCGAGGCATACTCCCGCATCGCGTCCAGGAGCCAGCGGCCCAGGAACTCGGCGAAGGATGCCCGGGGGAAGATCCGGAAGGACTCCTCGCCGGTCTTCCAGAGGATTGCGGGGATGTTGGCGATCTCCGTGGAGTAGGCGGTTCCGGCCTTGAACACCCGCGGGTGCAGATCCAGGGCGCAGCTTTTCTCCAGCACTGCCCGCCCCTGCGGACCGGTCAGTTCGAAGGTGGTGCGGTTGGCGGACAGGTCAACCACTTGGCCTTCACCGTCTGCCAACGCGTCCTGAAGGGCACGGATCAAGTCCCCGCCCAAGGACTGGTGTGCCGCGGCGGGTGCCACCACCAGGAACTCGCCGGGTCCCAGCCACAGGACTGAGGTGTCACCGCTGCCGGCCACGGCGCCGGACCCTGCGGGCAGGCCGCCGATGACGGAAGCCAGCCGCTGTGCCGTTTCGGTGCCGGCGGCCGCCCGAAGTCCCACCATGGTGAGGAAGGGCAGTTCGGACACTTCCACGATGCCCGGCAGCGAGCCGGCGGCGAAAGCCTCCTTCAGCTGCCACGCCGGGCTGGTGCGGACGGAGAGGTCCTTATCCGCGGAATTGCGGGCGGCGGTGGGGGATGCTGCTGTTTCAGCCATCTTTACGGGTCCCTTCGGGGTCAAAAAGCACTGTTTCTGCGACAACCACGTCCACGAGCTGGTCGCCGGCGGCGGCCACCAGCGTTTCGCCAATGCGGTTGCGGCCATTCTTGATCAGGGCCAGGCCAAATGACCTGCCGAGGGCTGCGCTGTGGTAGCTGGAAGTGACGAAGCCTTCCATGGGGACCGGTCCGTAGGCGGGGTTGGTGGAGCGGCCCTTTTCCACCAGCTGGGTGCCTTCCGGCAGCCGGAGCGTGCCGTCCACCGGAAGGACGCTGACCAGGTGCTTGCGGTCCTCGCGCCGGGCGTCAACCCGGGAGTAGGAGCGCTTGCCGATGAAGTCCTTGGCCTTGGAAATGATCCACTCCATGCCGGCGTCCTGGGGGGTGACGGTACCGTCCGTGTCCTGCCCGACGATCGGGTAGCCCTTCTCGGCGCGCAGGACGTGCATGGTCTCGGTGCCGTAGGGGGTGATGTTGAACTCGGCACCGGCAGCCGCCACGGCTTCCCAAGTGTTGAGCCCGTACCAGGCGGGAACGTTGATTTCGTAAGCCAGTTCACCGGAGAACGAGATACGGCAGACCCGGGCACGGACGCCGGAGGCCAGGGTGGTCTCACGGAAGGTCATAAACGGGAAAGCTTCAGTTTCCAGGCCACCGTTCGCAGCCAGCTCGGGTGCCACCTTGGCGATGACCTCACGGGACTTGGGTCCGACGACGGCGATGGTGTTCCACTGTTCGGTCACCGAGGTGCAGTGCACGTCCAGCTCCGGCCATTCGGTCTGGAGCCATTCCTCCAGCCAGTCCAGCACCTTCGCGGCGCCGCCGGTGGTGGTGGTCATGAAGTAGCGGTCCTCATCGAGGCGAAGGGTCACGCCGTCGTCGAAGATCATGCCGTCCGGCAGGCACATGACGCCGTAGCGTGCGGACCCCGGAGCGAGCTTCTTGAACGCGTTGGTGTAGACCCGGTTCAGGAACTCCCCCGCGTCCTTGCCGCGGATCTCGATCTTGCCCAGGGTGGTTGCGTCCATAAAGCCCACGGAATCGCGCACGGCAGCGCACTCGCGCAGTACGGCTGCGTCCATGTCCTCCCCGTCCTGCGGGTAGTACCAGGGCCGCTTCCACTGCCCCACGTCCTCGAACAGGGCACCCTTGGCGACGTGCCAGGGGTGGATGGACGTGATGCGTGCGGGGTCGAAGAGTTCGCCGCGCTGGCGCCCTGCCAGTGCCGCGAAGGCTACCGGCGTGAACGGTGCCCGGTACGTGGTCGTGCCGATCTCGCCGATGCCGCGGGACGCTTCACCGGCCTGCCGGAGGGCGGCTGCGATCACGCCGATGGCGTTGACGCCGGAGGTCTTGCCCTGGTCGTTGGCCGTGCTGATGGAGGTGTACCGCTTGATGTGCTCCACCGAGCGCATGCCGGCGCCGGTGGAACGGAGAACGTCCGCCACCGACTGGTCACGCTGGAAATCCACGAAGTGGTGGTGCCAGCCGTCCGGCGTGCCGGTCTCGCCCGGCACCAGCCAGAGCTGGCGGGTGGGGGCTGAAGCCTTCGGGTCGCCCAGCGGGGAAGGATCGACGGCGGTGCTGAAGCCGGCGGCGACGGCTGCCGACGCACCGGCCGAGATGCCTTCGGCGAGGCAGTCTGCGGTGGCGAAGGAACCGCGGCCGGAACCGACAATCTGCTGGTTCGGGACAACGGTGCTGGGCACGAAGGCGGCCAGGTCGTCATCCCAGCGCAGCTTTCCCTGCCGCTGGGAGTGCAGGTGCACCAGCGGGCTCCAGCCGCCGGAAACGGCAAGGAGGTCGCAGTCGATCTGTTCGATGCCCGAGGTGAGTTCGCCGTCGTCGTTGATGCTGCGGACGGTCACGCCGGACAGGCGGCCGTCGGCTGACCCGGAGGAGGTGTTGGACACCGTGCTGCCGATCAGCACCCGGGTGCCGGCCTCGGCGGCGGCCGCAGCCACCGGGGTGAGACTGGAACGGGCGTCCACTACGGCTGCGATCTTCACGCCGGCGGCCTGGAGGTCTGCGGCCAGGGCGTAGGCGCTGTCGTTGGTGGTGCTGATGACCACGCGCTGGCCGGGGGCTACGGCGTAGCGGTTGAGGTAGCTGCGGACGGCCGAGGCGAGCATGATGCCGGGGCGGTCGTTGTTCTCAAAGACCAGGGGGCGTTCGTGGGCGCCGGGGGCCACAACCACCTGCTTGGCACGGATGTGCCAAATACGCTGGCGGGACACGCCGGGAGCAGCGGGGCTGGAGAGGTGGTCGGTGCGGTTCTGCACTGCAAGGACGTAGTTGGCGTCGTAGGCACCGAATGCCGTGGTGCGGTTCAGGACGGTGGACTCGGCGCCGGAGACCAGCTCGGCTTCAACGTCCGCCACCCATTCCAGGGCAGGTTTGCCTTCGATGGTCTCGCCAAGTCCCGCAGCCGTGGAGCCGGACAGCAGTGCGCCGCCCAGTTCGGGCTGGTCATCCAGCAGCATGACGCGGGCACCGGCGCGGACGGCTTCACGGGCTGCGGCCAGGCCTGCAGGGCCGCCGCCGATCACCAGGACGTCGGTGTGGACATACTTCTTGTCGTACTCGGCGTGGTCCTCATCGGGATCCAGCCGGCCCAGGCCGTTCAGCAGTTCGGCCTTCAGTCCGTCCACCAGCGAAACGGCGGTGGCGGGGAGCATTGATTCGGCGACGTGGCCGGGGAAGCGGGGCGCCACCTTGACCAGGGCGTTGGGTTCCTCCACGCCGGCTGCCACGATGCCGCGGGGCCGGTCCTCGTACAGCGAGTTGCCGACGGCGACCCGGCCGTTGGCGAGCAGCGCCGAGGCGAGCGTGTCCCCGGGGTGGCCGGTGAATTCTTCGCCGTCCACGGTGAAACGCCAGGAGATGGTGCGGTCGATGCGGCCGCCGGTGCTGAGGCGGGCGTTCTGGGAAGTCACTTGGTTGCTCCTTCCGGGGCAGTGGTGCTGGCAGGCGTTGTGCTTGTGCCGGAGATGTCAGGCGCTGCGGTCCCGGTGGTGGTGCTGTCCGGGGCGGTGCTGGCGGTGCCGGATTCAGCTGCCGGCGGGATGGCCAGGTCCGGCCGGGGCGCGCCCATGGGGTAGACGGCGTGGATGTCGTAGCTCACGGTGTCCCGCACCATGTTGAACCACTGGCGGCAGCCAGTGCTGTGGACCCAGCGCTCGGCGAATGTGCCCTTGGTGTTCGCGCGGTAGAAGAGGTACCGGGACCACTCCGTGTCGCTCAGCTCGTTCGGGTTTTCCGGGTAGGCAACATGGGCCTGGCCGCCGTAGTGGAATTCGGTTTCATCCCGGGGGCCGCAGTTGGGGCATGAGATCAGCAGCATGTGCGTTGTCTTTCTGTGGAGGCGGCGGCTAGTGGGCCACGGCGGCGGCGCCGTGTTCGTCGATCAGGGCGCCGGTTTCGAAGCGTTCCAGGGAGAACGGCTCGTTCAGCTTGTGCGGGACCCCGGTGGCGATGGTGTGCGCGAAGGTGAGTCCGGCAGCTGGGGTTCCCTTGAACCCGCCGGTACCCCAGCCGCAGTTCACGAACATGTTCTCCACGGGGGTGGTGCCCACGATCGGGGAGGCATCCAGCGTGGTGTCCACGATTCCGCCCCAGGTCCGGAGCACGTGGGCCCGGGCGAAGATGGGGAAGAGTTCGACGGCGGCTGCCATCTGCTGCTCGATCACGTGGAAGGAGCCGCGCTGGCCGTAGCCGTTGTAAGAGTCGACGCCGGCACCCATCACCAGTTCGCCCTTGTGGGCCTGGGAGACGTAGACGTGCACGTGGTTGGACATAACCACGGTGGGGTGGACCGGTTCGTGCAGTTCGGAGACCAGGGCCTGCAGCGGGTGGGACTGGATGGGCAGCTCGAATCCCGCCATTTCGGCCAGGACCGAGCTGTGGCCGGCGGCGCAAAGGCCCACCTTTTCGGTGTTGATGGTGCCGCGGTTGGTCTTGACGCCCACTACGCGCCCGCCATCCTTCAGGAAGCCGGTGACTTCGCAGTTCTGGATGATGTCCACGCCCAGCTCGTCGCACTTGCGTGCGAAGGCCCAGGCCACGTGGTCGTGCTTGGCGATGCCCGCACGGGGCTGGTACGTGGCGCCCATAACGGGGTAGCGGATGTTGTCGTTGATGTTCAGGATGGGGCAGAGTTCCTTGACCTGCTGCGGGTCCAGCCATTCGGCGTCAACACCGTTGAGCTTGTTGGCACCCACCCGGCGCATGCTCTCGCGGACGTCGCCCAGGGTGTGGGCCAGGTTCATCACGCCGCGCTGGCTGAAGAGGAAGTCGTATTCGAGTTCCTCCGGCAGGATCTCCCAGAGCTTGAGGGCCTGCTCGTACATCGCGGCACTCTCGTCCCACAGGTAGTTGGAGCGGATGATGGTGGTGTTCCGGGCCATGTTGCCGCCGGCCAGCCAGCCCTTTTCCAGGACGGCAATGTTGGTCATGCCGTGGTTCTTCGCCAGGAAGTATGCGGTGGCAAGGCCGTGCCCGCCGCCGCCAACGATCACGGCGTCATAAGAGGACTTGGGCTCGGGGTTCCGCCAGAGGAAGTCCGGGTGTTCCGGAAGCTGCTGGGTGCTCACTGGGCGGCTCCAATCAGGTCTGCCTCAACACCGGCCACGGCGGCGTCTTCGTTGAGGTGCGGGTAAAGGGGGAACTGGTCGGCCAGGGCGGTCACGCGGGTGCGGAGTCCGGCGGCGGCGTCCTCGTCCAGGGTGCCGGTGCCGGCTGCGGCGATCAGCGCTGTGGCGATGATGTCGGCCACCTCGGTGAATTCGGCGGCACCGAAGCCGCGGGTGGCGAGGGCCGGGGTGCCGATCCGGAGGCCGGAGGAAACCATCGGCGGGCGGGGGTCGAAGGGTACTGCGTTGCGGTTGACGGTGATGCCGATGCGGTGCAGTGCGTCTTCGGCCTGCTGGCCGTCGAGTTCGGAGTTCCGCAGGTCCACGAGGACCAGGTGGACATCCGTGCCGCCGTTGACAACCGAGATACCTGCGGCTTCGACGTCGGACTGGAGGAACCGGTCAGCCAGCAGCTTGGCGCCTTCGAGGACCCGCTCCTGGCGTTCCTTGAACTCGGGCGAAGCAGCCAGTTTGAAGGCCACGGCCTTGGCGGCAATGACGTGCTCCAGCGGGCCGCCCTGCTGGCCGGGGAAGACGGCGCTGTTGATCTTCTTGGCGTACTCCTCCTTGGCCAGGATGACGCCGCCGCGGGGTCCGCCCAGGGTCTTGTGCGTGGTGGTGGTGACCACGTCCGCGAAGGGGACCGGGTTGGGGTGCAGCCCTGCGGCCACGAGGCCGGCGAAATGGGCCATGTCCACCATCAGGTAGGCGCCCACAAGATCGGCGATGCGGCGGAACTCGGCGAAGTCCAGCTGCCGGGAGTAGGCGGACCAGCCAGCCACGATCAGCTTGGGCTTGTGCTCCAGAGCCAGCGCTTCCACCTCTGCCATGTCAACGCGAAGGTCGGATTCGCGGACGTGGTACGGAACCACGTTGTAGAGTTTGCCGGAGAAGTTGATCTTCATGCCGTGGGTGAGGTGGCCGCCGTGGGCCAGGGACAGGCCCAGGATGGTGTCGCCGGGGTTCAGCAGGGCGAACATCGCTGCGGCGTTCGCCTGTGCACCGGAGTGCGGCTGCACGTTGGCGAATTCTGCGCCGAACAGTGCCTTGACCCGGTCGATGGCGAGCTGCTCCACAACGTCCACGTGCTCGCAGCCGCCGTAGTAGCGCTTGCCGGGGTATCCCTCCGCGTACTTGTTGGTCAGGACGGAGCCCTGCGCCTCCATGACCGAAGCCGGAGCGAAGTTCTCCGACGCGATCATCTCGAGGGTGTTCTGCTGCCGTTCCAGCTCCTTTGCCACGGCGGCAGCAACATCGGAATCAACCTGGGCGAGCGAGGCGTTCAGTACGTTCTGCATGTTTCTCCTTCAAGGGCCCTGCGGGTTACTGATCAACAACTGACCTGCAACTGATATATTAGAACTGACGTAATAGTATGTTGCACATCACGCCGGAGTCAATAGGAACCATGGAGAGCCCCCAATGAGCCTGACGCTAGAGAACCATCTGGAGACCGACGGGGATCTCTCGCTGGCAGAGCGGGCGTACCGGCATCTCCGGGACCGGTTGATCATGCTGGATATCCGGCCCGGCGAAGCCATCAATGACGGAAAGCTCGCCGCCGAGATGGGCGTCGGCCGGACCCCCGTCCGGGAAGCGCTGAAGCGCCTCGAAAGCGACCACCTGGTGATCTCCTATCCCCGCCGGGGTACGTTTGCCACCGTCGTGGACATCACGGAACTCGCCGACGTTTCGGAACTCCGCGAATCCCTGGAGCCCCTCGCCGCCCGGCGCGCCGCAAAGCTCGCAACGCCCGCCCTGCGCACGGAGCTGCGGGAGACGGCGGCCGCCATCGCCCGGATGGCCGCCACCGAGGATCCCTATGAACTCATGCGGTACGACATCACGGTCCACCGCCTCATCTACCGTGCGGCGGGCAACGCCCACCTTGAAGATGTCCTGATCCGCTACGACAACCTGGCCACCCGCATCTGGTGCATGGTGCTGGAGAAGGTACCGGCCGTGGCCGAGCACATCTCCGAGCACGTGGAACTGCTGGAAGCCATCGCCGACGGCGACTCGGACCGGGCCGGCAAGCTCGCCCTGGAACACGTCACCAGCTTCGAGCAGGCCATCCGCAGCGTGCTCTGAGTTCCCCTCCGGCTGCTCAACCGCAGGCCGTTCCGGATCAGGGATCAAGCCGCTTGCGCAGAAGGCAGAACTCGTTACCCTCGGGGTCGGCCAGGACGTGCCATTGCTCGTCACCGGTCTGGCCGACATCGGCGGGACGGGCGCCGAGGGCGAGCAGCCGTTCCAGCTCAGCGTCCTGGTCCCGGTCGACCGGGTTGACGTCGATGTGCAGGGGGAGCCGTCCGGTCCGCGCGTTGTTGCCGGGGCTCAGGATAATGGTGGGCTGCAGGCCGCCGAACCCGGCGACGGGCGGACCGATCTCGATCGCGCCGTCCTCCCGGTCGAGCTCGACGTAGCCGAGGACCGCGCTCCAGAACTCCGCGAGCTTGTCGGGTTCGCTGCAGTTAAGGACCAGTTCACTGATACGGCATGCCATGATGCCCAGTGTACGCAGGCTGCCGCTTGCGCAACCTCCCTTAGGCGGCCGCGAAGCGGGACGAATCGAAGAAGCCGCGGGTCAGGTTCGGGTGACCCGTGGGAGGAACGCGTTAGGTTCGCGCTTGACCCGTGTCAGGGCGGACTCAATGGCACCTTTGACCACTACCTCTGCTCCGAGCCTGCTTGCAACCAGGTCCGGCAGGGGTGCGCCGGAATCGGTGGGCAGCAGGCTGCGTGCGTGTTCGAGGACAGGTTCGATGGCCCGTGAGATTCCGCCCGCGATGACCACCCGCTCAGTGTCCAGGAGGCTGGAAAGCACAACCGCTATTCGCGCCAGTCTGGCGCCGAGCCGGGCGATGATGTCCTCTGCGAACGGATCTCCCTCCCCGGCTGCCTGGAACACGTCCTCGGCGTTGATCTCCCCCCGGGGTACGTGGCGCAGCGTGGTTTCTCCGCCATATGAGTGAATTCGAGAGCGTGCCCACTTCCGGGCAAGTGCCCCGAACCCATCCGTGCTTCCTTCATCGGGCACGAACTTGCTGGCGGTCAGCGTATCGAGGAATCGCATCTCCCCTGCCCCGCCTCGAGGCCCCCGAAGCAAGCGCCCATCGACAATCAGGCCCGCCCCGAAACGCTCCCCTGTCAACAACGTTGCCTGGTTGGCTGACGGCTCGTGTGCGCGTTCGGCAACAGCGGCAAGGTTGGCGTCATTCTCGACGACGACCATGCCGTGAAGGTGCGAGGCGAAGCCGGAATTCATCAAGTGCCAGAACTCTCCTTCCGGAGACACACCGTTGGCGTCGACCGGTGCGGGAACGCCGACGACTGTCAGCAAGACGTCGTCGAGGGCGCGCCCGACGTCGTGGAGGGTCAGACGGATCAGCTCACGTGCGCTGACACCGCGGCCCGCGCGGCCCAGCGCATGCGAGTCAATGCTCTGGCGGCGCACGGCCAGCTCACGGCCGCGTAGATCGGCGACGATGGTGGTGAAGTAGCTCTCCCCCGCGTCCAGCCCAACAACAACACCGGCAGCCTCGCGCAGTTGGTAGCGGCGCGCCGGCCGGCCTTTGTGCGTGCGGCCTGCGGAATGGCTGTCATCCACTTCCTCCAGCCAGCCGGCGTTGACCAGATCGCCGCAGACGCCGAGCACCGTCGCGCGGGTCAGCCCCGTCACAGCCATGGCCTCTCCAGCTGTAAAAACTTGCTCCTGAAGAGCGAAGCGCAGCAAAGCATCGGAGTTGATCTGCCGCAATAGCTGCGTTGAGCTCGCAGTGGTCCCATTCATCCCTTGACGATATCGCCATCATCCCTCATCCTCGTATAGGACCTAAATATAAGATCCATATAAAGCTTGCCGCGAGACCCCATAGGAGCCGATGTTGCCACCTTTGACGTCCATTGGGACACAAGTCTCCCGACGCACTTTCCTTGCTGCTGCCGGGGGCGCATTGACCGCTTTCGGCTTGGCTGGGTGTGCTCCGGGAGGTGCCCGTCCCACCGTCACGTTCCACCAGTCAAAACCGGAAGCAGTGCCATACTTCCGCGACCTGACGGCGAAATTTACCGCGTCGCAGGACCGCGTCCGCGTTCTGCACGATATGGCGACCAACCTTTCCGCCAGCTTTGTCCGCAGCAGTCCGCCGGATCTCGGTTGCCTCAACTACAACCTTGAAATGGCCCGGTTCATGGAGCGCGGGGCACTCTCGGACCTTTCCGACCTCCCGGCAGCAGCTTCCATCCGGGACGATGTTCTGGACCTCACGAACTGGTACCCCACCTACCCGGGACGTACGAGCGTCATCCCCTACTCGGTCATGGCCGCCTCGGTCATCTACAACCGCCGCATCTTCGAGCAGAACGGCCTGGCCGTCCCGACCACCTGGGACGAACTGATCGAAGTATGTGAGGTGCTCAAAGCAGCCGGCACCACTCCCATCTACGGCACCTTCCGCGACCCCTGGACGATCGCGCAGGGCCTGTTCGACTACACGGTGGGCGGCATGGTCAACGTCCGCGACTTCTACAAGAAAATGCACGAGCTCGGCGAGAACGTCGGACCGGATTCCGAAGTGTCGTTCCAGAAAACGATGCTGGAACCAGTGAAGCGCATGCTCCAGCTGACGACGTACACCAACCCCGATGCACCCAGCCGCGGCTACGGAGACGGCAACACTGCCATGGCGCAGGGCCAGGCGGCAATGTACTTCCAGGGGCCGTGGGCCTTCGGAGAGATTCAAAAGGCCGGCACGGATGTGGAGCTCGGCACCTTCCCGCTGCCAATGACCAGCAACCCGGCCGATCTGAAAGTCCGCGTCAACATCGACCTTTCGCTCTGGGTTCCCGAAGTCGCCAACGCCCAGGAGGGTGCCCGCGACTTCCTTCAATACCTCATGCAGCCGGAGATCCAGAACTCCTACAACGCCGAATTCCTGGGATTCGGCACGAGCAAGGACGCACCAGCGGTCACAGACCCCCGAATAGTTGAGATGCAGAAGTACTACGACGAGGGCCGCTTCTACATGGGTGCCTCACAGTTCATACCGAACTCGATTCCCGCCGCCAACTACCTCCAGTCGATCATTGGTGGCGCCGACGCGGAGAGCACGTTGCGCCGGATGGACGCCGATTGGGCGCGCTTGGCTTTCCGCGCGTGATCACACTTCCCGTTCCAATGCACGAAACGAGGACCATTCATGTCATCGATGACCAAGCCTTCCACTAGAGCGGTGGTGACGGCCCCGGCAGCGACTCAAGCGACAAGTGCGCGCAAGAGCCGAATCGATCCGCTCTACTACTTTTTCCTGTTCCCCGCGCTTGCGGTTTTTACCCTCGCCGTCACACTGCCGGCAGTACTCGGATTCGTCTACAGCTTCACAAACTCCGTTGGCTTCGGCGACTTCGACTTCATCGGCATCCGAAACTTCATAGCGGTCTTCCAGGATGAAGGAATCCTCAGCGCCTACGGCTTCACGCTCGCCTTTGCGCTCGTGACCGTCATCATCGTCAACGCCGTGGCCTTCCTGCTGGCTCTGGGACTCACGTCCCGTGTCCGCTTCCGTGCTGCACTGCGCACGGTATTCGTTATTCCCATGGTGATTTCGGGCATCGTCATCGCGTTCGTCTTCCAATACCTCTTCTCCAACTCGCTGCCGCTCGTCGGCCAAGGCATGGGAATCGGACCGCTGGCCACGAGCATCCTCGCCAACCCTGAGCTGGCATGGCTGGCGATCGTCTTCGTCACGGCGTGGCAGTCGATTCCGAGTGCGATGCTGATTTACATCGCCGGGCTCCTCACGGTTCCCGCCGAGGTTTACGAGGCAAGCTCCATTGACGGAGCATCGCCCTGGCACAACCTGCGGCACATCACGCTGCCGCTCGTTGCCGGGTATGCAGTGATCAATATGGTCCTTGGCTTCAAGAACTACCTCAACGCCTACGACATCATCGTCGGCCTTACCGACGGCGGCCCCGGCGTCGCCACACGCAGCGTTGCGATGTCGATTTTCCGTGGCTTCGAAGGCGGCGACTACGCGTACCAGATGGCCAATGCCGTGATCTTCTTCCTCATCAGCATCGTCATCGCACTCATCCAGCTTCGCTTCACACGTGGCAAAGGAGGGATCGCAGCATGAGCAGCGCATCCAGCACCATCCCGGCAGGACCCGCGGCCGCGGGGACGAAGCATCGGGTCCGCGCCGGCCAGGAACGCAGTAACTGGCCTGCCACCATCGTCCTCATCGTCTGCACGCTCAGCGTGCTCGTCCCGCTGTACGTCACCATCAGCATGGCGTTCAAAACCACCGGCCAGGCGGTGGATGGCAACGCCTTCTCGCTGCCCAGTCCCCTGACCTTCGATAGTTTCGTCCAGGCATGGACGCTCACCAACTTCCCCCGCGGCTTCGCGATCTCCGTGTTCGTGTCCGTGACCGCCGTGGCGGGGGAAATCATAGTGTCGGCGCTGGCCGCCTACGCGATCGTCCGCAATTGGGACCGCCGGCTCTTCCGCTGGTCCTTCTTCTACCTGCTCGCGGCGATGTTCATCCCGTTCCCCGTGGTCGCGCTGCCGCAGATCCAGCTCACCGGCCTCGTCGGCCTGGACAACCCGCTCGGCGTCGCGATCCTGCACATCGTGTTTGCCCTGGCGTTCAACACGATGCTTTTTACCGCGTTCCTGCGCTCCATCCCGCTGGAGCTGGAGGAAAGCATGCGCATCGACGGCGCCGGCACGTGGCAGGTGTTTTGGAAGCTCATCTTCCCCTTGCTCGGACCCATGAGCGCTACGGTGGGCATCTTCGCTTTCATCGCATCCTGGAACGACTTCATGATGCCGTCACTGATCATCTCCGACCCGGAACTGCAGACGATCCCGGTGCTGCAGAAGATCTTCCAGACACAGTTCAGCAACAGCTACAACGTCGCCTTCGCCTCGTACCTGATGGCGATGGCGCCCGCGATCGTCGTCTACCTGTTCACCCAGCGCTGGGTAATGTCCGGCCTGACCCAGGGCGCCGTGAAGTGACCCCGGCCGCGAAACCGACCACTCAGAAAAAAGTAAAGGACCCAGCCTTGCCCTCCATCGCCACCACGGCAACCAGCACCGAGCCCAGGCCCATGGCCGATCCCAACTGGTGGCGCCAGGCCTCGGTCTACCAGATCTACCCCCGCAGTTTCGCTGACTCCAACGGTGACGGCATCGGTGACATCAACGGCATCACTGCCAAGGTCCCGTACCTGAAGGAGCTTGGAATCGACGCGGTCTGGCTGAGCCCGTTTTACCCCTCAGCCCTCGCCGACGGCGGCTATGACGTGGACGACTACCGCAACGTGGACCCGCGGCTCGGCACGCTGGAGGACTTCGACGCCATGGCTTCGGCCCTGCAGGACGCCGGCATCAAGCTGATTGTGGACATCGTTCCCAACCACTCCTCGAACCGCCACGAGTGGTTCCAGGAAGCCCTCGCCTCGCCCAAGGGGTCCCCGGCCCGCGACCGCTACATCTTCCGCGACGGCCTGGGCGAAAACGGTGAACTGCCGCCGTCGGACTGGGACTCCGTGTTCGGCGGCCCGGCGTGGGAACGCATCACAGAACCGGACGGAAGCCCAGGGCAGTGGTACATGCACATCTTCGCCAAGGAACAGCCGGACTTTAACTGGGACAACCCCGAGGTCCGCGAAGACTTCCTGAAGACCCTGCGCTTCTGGTCCGACCGGGGAGTGGACGGTTTCCGCATTGACGTCGCCCATGCCCTGACCAAGAACCTCGAAGAGACCCTGCCCACCAAGGCCGACCTCGAAGCCCAGGGCGAGGCGCTTTACCTTGCCGGCTCGCATCCGTACTGGGACCGCGACGAAGTCCACGAAATCTACGCCGAGTGGCGCAAACTCTTCAACGAATACAACCCGCCGCGCACCGCCGTCGCCGAAGCCTGGGTCCACGCAGACCGCCGTGCCCGCTACGCCAGCCCGGAAGGCCTTGGCCAGGCGTTCAACTTCGACCTGCTGCAAGCGGACTTTGACGCCACCCAGTTCCGGAAAATCATCACCAGGAACCTGGCCGAAGCTGAGGCTTCCGGCGCTTCCTCCACCTGGGTGTTCTCCAACCACGACGTCGTCCGGCACGCAACCCGTTACGGGCTTCCCGTGTCCGGGCCTTCGGCCGAGGACGGGATCATGGCCGGCGAGGCCGGCAAGCAGTGGCTGCTCGCCGGCGGCAAGCAGGAAGACATCGACGTTGAACTCGGCCTGCGCCGCGCCCGCGCCGCATCATTGCTGATGTTCGCCCTCCCGGGCTCCGCATACCTCTACCAAGGCGAGGAACTGGGCCTGCAGGAAGTCGGCAGCGAAATCCCCGACGCCGAGCGCCAGGACCCGGCCTTCTTCCGCAATAACGGCGTGGACATCGGCCGCGACGGCTGCCGCGTCCCGCTGCCCTGGACAGCCACGGGCAACTCGTTCGGTTTCGGGACGGGCGGCGCCCACCTGCCGCAGCCAGAATGGTTCGCCGGCCATTCAGTGGAAGCCCAGGAAGGGCAGGAGGACTCAACCCTGTCCCTCTACTGCCGGGCGCTGGCCCTGCGGTCACAGCTGCAGACCGCCGAAGTGCTGGAATGGCTGGAGACCGGCCGGTCTGACGTCGTGGCCTTCCGGCGCCCCAACGGCTGGACTTCAGTAACGAACTTCGGCACGGAAGCCTTCAAACTGCCCGCCGGCAAACTGCTGGTGTCCAGTTCGCCTTTCAAGGCAGATTCACTGCCCGGGGCCACCACTGCCTGGCTCCAGGCGTAGCTGCATCAGGCACTGATGCGCTCCTCCCGGCAAGCATCCAAAGGACTCATGGTGAAACCTCCCGCGACCGCGGCCGCCGAACCGGATCTCTGGATAGGAATTGATGTCGGCGGCACCTGGTTCAAGGGCGCAGTCATCAACTTGAACAGCGGTACCCCGATCAGCGGCGTCCGTCATCTCGCAACGCCTTCCGGCGGCACAGCGGGTGCGGTCGCGAACGTGCTGAACCGCCTCATCGATGACCTGTGCTCCGAAGACCCCGCCCAAACCCCAGGTGCTGTCGGTGTGGCTATTCCCTCAATAGTCCAACGCGGAGTGGCCCGATCGGCGGCGAACATGGACGACAGCTGGATTGGACTTGACGTTCAGTCTTACCTTCGGGCACGGCTTGGACTCCCGGCGTGCGTCCTGAACGATGCTGATGCAGCGGGCCTGGCAGAAGCCCGTTACGGCGCCGGTCAGGACAAGCACGGGGTAGTCCTTGTCCTGACCCTGGGAACAGGCATTGGGTCAGCGCTCATAGTTGATGGAAGACTGGTCCCAAATTTCGAGCTGGGGCACCTGCAAATCGATGGCTCCAAGGCAGAATCCCGGGCATCAGCGGTTGCCCGGGAAAAAGAAGGCCTTAACTGGGTGGAATACTCCGCCCGGTTGCAACGGTATCTGTCACATGTGGAGTTTCTCCTTTCACCCGACCTGATCATCATCGGCGGCGGGATTTCTGCGTGCAGCGACGAATACCTGCCGCGCCTGTCACTACGCACGCCGATCATGCCCGCCCGTCTGGAGAACTCCGCGGGTGTCGTGGGTGCCGCTCTGCAAGCGAAGGCAAACTTTCCCGCTCCCACGCGCTCCAAGGCAACCTCCGAAAGTATGACGTGGAATACTTCCCTACAGGTGCCGCCGGACACTCCGGCGGGAGTCGGAAGGGGCTTGGGGCATGCAGGAATCCGTTAGTGCGGACGAACCGACCCGGCAGCATGTCCTCTCGGCGCTGTCCCGCGAACGGAAGGCCGGACTCCGTCCCGACCCGGACTTTGACCGGAGGCTGGACCAGTACCTCCCGCTCCTGGCGGGACTCTTCAGTTCCCTTTACGGATCGCGGCCCGGCTGGCAGGACCAACTGGCAGCACTGATTGTCCAGAGCGCCCGGTCCTGGCAGGAGCGGCCCGTGGAGCTGAAGGCCCTGGATGCGGAGCGGGAAGGCAACAGCGGCTGGTTCCGGTCCCACACGATGCTGGGCGGCGTCTGCTACGTGGACCGCTATGCCAAAAGCCTGGAGGGAGTGCGGGCCCGCATCCCGTATTTCAAGGAGCTCGGCCTCACCTACCTGCATCTCATGCCGCTGTTCCTGGCACCAGAGCCGCACTCCGACGGCGGCTACGCGGTGTCCAGTTATCGTGAGGTCAACCCGAAGCTCGGCACCATGGAGCAGTTGCGCTCGCTGTCGGCGGAGCTCCGGAGCAACGGGATCAGCCTGGTGGTGGACTTCATCTTCAACCACACCTCGGACGAGCACGAGTGGGCCCGGAAGGCGGCCGCAGGGGACCCGGAGTACGGCGGCTATTACTGGATCTTTCCGGACCGGACCATGCCGGACGCCTTTGAACAGAACGTCCGGGAGATCTTCCCCGAGAATCATTCCGGATCCTTCATCCAGATGGAGGACGGGCGCTGGGTCTGGGCAACCTTCCACACGTACCAATGGGACCTGAACTACGCCAATCCCGATGTTTTCCGTGCCATGGCCGGCGAGATGCTGTTCCTGGCGAACCAGGGCGTGGACATCCTGCGCATGGACGCCCTGGCCTTCATCTGGAAACAGCTGGGGACGTCCTGCGAAAACCTCCCCGAAGCGCACACCCTGCTCCGGGCTTTCAACGCGGTGTGCCGGCTGGCCGCGCCGTCGCTGCTGTTCAAGTCCGAGGCCATCGTGCATCCGGACGACGTGGCGCTCTACATCGATCCGGCCGAATGCCAGATTTCCTACAACCCCCTGCAAATGGCGCTCATCTGGGAGTCCCTGGCCACCCGCGACGTCTCGCTCCTGGCACAGGCCCTGGGGCGGCGGCACAACATTCCGGAGGGCACCTCCTGGGTGAACTACGTCCGCAGCCACGACGACATCGGCTGGACCTTCGCGGACGAGGACGCCGCGGAGCTGGGGATCAACGGCTTCGACCACCGCCGTTTCCTTAACTCCTTCTACGTCAACCGGTTCCCCGGCAGCTTTGCCCGCGGCGTCCCCTTCCAGGACAACCCCCGCACCGGTGATTGCCGGATTTCAGGCACGACGGCGTCACTGTGCGGCATGGAGGTGAATCCGGCTGAGGCGGTGGAACGGATCCTCCTTGCCCACTCGGTTGCCTTCAGCACAGGCGGCATCCCGCTCCTGTACCTGGGCGACGAGGTGGGCCAGGTCAACGACTACGCCTACGCGCAGGAGCCCGGCCACGAGGATGACAGCCGGTGGGTCCACCGGCCGCAGTTCCCGGCGGAGCAATACGCCCGCCGCACCGATCCCGGCACCCCGGAAGGTGCCGTTTATACAGGCCTGCAGCGGATGGTCGAGGTCAGGGCCAACGCTCCTGAACTCGCCGGGAGCACCCTGATCGACTTCGAGACCGGCAACCGGGGAGTCCTCGCGTACCAGCGTCCCGGCGAAGCCACAGCCCGCGGAACCCGGGTCCTGGTCCTCGCCAACTTCAGCGACTCCCCGCAGTCCCTGCCGGCGGATACCTTCGGCGGATTCGCAGCCGCCGCCGTCGACCTCCTCTCGGAAGCACGGCTGCAACTGGACGAAGGCGTCACGCTCCTCCCCCGGCAATACATCTGGCTGCGCGTCACCCCCAAGCCTTGATTGGGCCTGTGGGGGCGGGCCGTGAAACCATACGGATCATGGCCCAGAAGATTGCGTACCAGGGTGAGCCCGGCGCCAACTCCAATATTGCGTGCAAGCAGATGTTCCCCGAACTGGAAAGCGTCCCGTGCGCCAGCTTCGAGGACGCCTTCGAACTGGTGTCCAGCGGCGAAGCGGACCTGGCCATGATTCCCATCGAGAACTCCATCGCCGGCCGGGTGGCTGACATCCACATCCTGCTGCCGCAGTCGAAGCTCCAGATCGTGGGCGAGTTCTTCCTGCCCATCCACTTCGACCTGCTGGGCATCCCGGGCAGCACCATCGAGGACGCCACCGAGGTGCACAGCCACATCCACGCCCTGGGCCAGTGCCGCCGGCTGATCCGCGACCACGGACTCAAGCCCGTCATCGCCGGTGACACCGCCGGCTCCGCCCGTGAAGTCAGCGAATGGAACGATCCCCGCAAGCTCTCCCTCGCGCCCCCGCTGGCCGCCCGGATCTACGGCCTTGAAGTGCTCGCGTCACGGGTTGAGGACGACCCCTCCAACACCACCCGCTTCGTGGTCCTGGCCCGCGAAAAGGAACTGCCGGCCCGGAATGAACTTCCCGGACCGGCAGTCACCAGCTTTGTGTTCCGCGTCCGCAACGTCCCCTCGGCCCTGTACAAGGCGCTGGGCGGCTTCGCCACCAACGGCGTGAACATGACGCGGCTGGAGAGCTACATGGTGGGCAACGAGTTTGCCGCCACGATGTTCATGGCCGACGTCGAAGGCCACCCCGGGGACCTGCCGCTGAAGCTGGCCTTCGAGGAACTGGACTTCTTCACCACCGAGGTGCGGATCCTCGGCGTGTATGCCGCGGCGGATTACCGGACAGCTCAGACCCCGGCTGCCTGACGCGGCTTCCGGGCGGTCAGGAGCGGCGCGAAGAAAGCGCCGAGTTCCGCCGTCGCCGTCAGCGGCAGGACGTTGGCAACGTACTGGTCCGGGCGGACCACCACCACCACGCCGTTGCGGTCCAGCCCGCGCAGGTCGAAGATGTCCGCGGTGGGATCGGTGGCATAGGCCTTTTCGTAATCGGTCAGCTTGAACGGGCCCACCTGCGGCTTGAACACAGCCGGCACAGCGCCGATGTCGATTGCTGTATGCGGCTGCTGGTAGATCACCTTGACGTCGAACCAGGCATCCGGATCGGCGTCCGCCGGGGTGGCGGCCAGCGGAGACTCAGGCGAGGCGGTGAACCACTCCGCGAGCTTGTCAGTGGGCGAACCCGTTCCGGGCAGGGCAGGATCGGCGAAGACGTAGATCCGCCAGCGGCCGTCCGCCGTAGCGTGGTGGCCCAGGTGCAGGGGGTTGGTGTCGCCCACCCGCACCACAGGGGCGGACTTGAAGCGCTTGCCTACCGTAAAGCCGGTGGCCAGGTCCTGGTGGTCGTCGGTGCCCACCAGCATGGACGGGGCGTACTGGGTCATAAAGCCGGCCGGGAATTCGGCGGTGCGGACGTAGAAATCCTCCAGCTCCGAGGGGTCCTCGAACTCCTCGGGCTTTTTCGCCATCATGGCCGACCACTGTTTGTCGAAGTCGATCAGGTTCCTGGCCACCACCTGGCGCTCCTCTGAATACGTGGACAGCAGGCCTTCAGGGCTGCGGCCCTCCAGGACGTGCCCCAGCTTCCAGGCAATATTGAAGCCGTCCTGCATGGACACGTTCATGCCTTGGCCCGCCTTGGCGCTGTGCGTGTGGCAGGCGTCGCCTGTAATGAACACCCGCGGTGTGCGGGTGCCGCGGTCCTCCGGCAGGACGTCGTCGAACCGGTCCGTGAGGCGGTGCCCCACCTCATACACGCTGTGCCATGCGATGTTCCGCACATCCAGCGTGTAGGGGTGCAGGATGGCATTCGCCTTCGCAATGATCTGCTCGATGCTGGTGTTGCGCACTGCGTGGTGGGTGCTGGGGTCCACCTCGCCCAGGTCCACGTACATACGGAACAGGTGGCCGCCTTCGCGCGGGATCAGCAGGATGCTGCCCTCGGCGCCCTGGATGGCGCACTTGGTCCGGATGTCCGGGAAGTCCGTGACGGCGAGCGCATCCATGACGCCCCACGCGTGGTTCGCCTGGTCCCCGGCAAGGGTGCAGCCAATGGCCTGGCGCACCTTGCTCCTGGCGCCGTCGGCTCCCACCACGTACTTGGCGCGGACGGTGCGCTCCTGGCCTTCGTTCGGACCCGAGGTATGGAGGAGTGTCACGGTGACCGGGTAATCGCCCTCGTCCGCAACCTCCAGGCCCTGGAATTCGTAGCCATAGTCCGGCGACATGCGGGTGGGTGCGTTGGCCATGTATTCGGCGAAGTAGTCCAGCACCCGGGCCTGGTTGACGATGAGGTGCGGGAACTCGCTGATGCCCATCTCGTCGTCGACGGCGCGGGCTGTCCTGATGATGTTGGCGTGGTTTCCGGGATCCGGCTTCCAGAACGCCATCTCCGTGATGCGGTACGCCTCGGCGGTGATCCTTTCGGCGAAGCCGAAGGCCTGGAAGGTTTCGACGCTGCGCGCCTGGATGCCGTCCGCCTGGCCGATCGCAAGCCTGCCCGGGCGGCGTTCCACAATGCGGGTGGTGACATTGGGGAACCGGGACAGCTGGGCTGCTGCGAGCATTCCGGCAGGTCCCGTGCCCACGATGAGCACGTCGACTTCCTCGGGGAGCTCCTTGGGGCGGTTAAGGCCGACGCCGGCCGCTGGCTGGACCCGGGGGTCACCGGATACGTAACCGTGGTGGTGGAACTGCACGGGATTCCCTCACTTCTTTGTGGTTGATCATCGCTGCTGCCTGGTTCGGCTACCGCTTCAGCTTGTGTTCTATATGAGAACAGACCATTCGATAATTGAAACTTTGAACCTGGCTTCCACTGTACGCCGGATGTGACGCGGGCGACAAGTGGTTCAGATCGGGGCGTCCAGGAGCGCCGGAAAAAGGGGGTTGACGGACCGGGGCTGGATGGGTGATAGTAATCGTATACGATTTCGTACCTGATGAGGAGACACTTTTGGAGCAGGTCAACGGCGGCACTTTGGCTGCGGCACGCAAGGTGATTGCGGTCCACATCAACTACCCCAGCCGGGCTGCCCAGCGCGGCCGGACACCGGCGCAGCCTTCCTACTTCCTGAAGCCCTCGAGTTCCCTGGCGATGACGGGCGGCAGCGTGGAGCGCCCCGCCGGCTGCGAGCTGCTCGGCTACGAAGGCGAGATCGCATTGATCATTGGCAAGGCCGCCCGCCGGGTTGGGCTCGAGGACGCGTGGAGCCATGTGGCCGCCGTGACCGGCAGCAACGACCTGGGCGTCTACGACCTGCGCTACGCGGACAAGGGTTCCAACCTCCGGTCCAAGGGCGGCGACGGTTTCACCCCGGTGGGTCCGGCACTGATTCCGGCGGACGCCGTCGACCCCGGCAAACTGCGCATCCGCACCTGGCACAACGGCGAACTGGTGCAGGACGACACCACGGAGGACCTGCTCTTCCCGTTCGCCCGGCTGGTGGCGGACCTGTCCCAGCTGCTCACCCTCGAAGAGGGCGACATCGTCCTCACCGGCACCCCGGCCGGCGCCTCCGTGGCCAAGCCGGGTGACGTCCTGGAGGTGGAGGTCTCCGCCGGGGACCTCACCACAGGCCGCCTGGTCACCCGGGTGGAGGAAGGCACGACGCCGTTCGCGGACTTTGGTGCCGGACCCAAGGTTGATGACCTGCAGCGGGAAGAAGCGTACGGATCCCGCGAAGCCGCCGGGCTGCCGGCGGAGGAGGGTTACGCCCTCTCCCCCGAGCTGAAGGGCAAGCTGGAAAGCGTCGCCACGGCAACCCTGTCTTCCCAGCTGCGCAAGCGCGGACTGAACAACGTGAGCATCGACGGTCTCCAGGCCACCCGGCCGGACCGGCGCGTGGTGGGCCTGGCCCGGACCCTGCGCTACGTGCCCAACCGCGAGGACCTCTTCAAGACCCACGGCGGCGGGTTCAATGCCCAAAAACGCGCCATTGACTCCGTGAACGAGGGCGAAATCCTGGTCATGGAGGCCCGCGGCGAAAAGGGAACCGGAACCGTGGGTGACATCCTCGCCCTGCGCGCCCAGGTCCGCGGTGCCGCTGCCATCATCACCGACGGCGGCGTCCGCGACTTCACCGCCGTGGCAGGCCTCGACATGCCCACCTACTTCGCCAACCCGCACCCCGCGGTGTTGGGCCGCCGCCACATCCCATGGGACACAGACATCACCATCGCCTGCGGCGGCGCCACCGTCCAGCCCGGCGACATCATCGTGGCGGACTCCGACGGCATCCTGGTCATCCCGCCGGCCATCGCCGGGGAACTGGTGGATGACTGCATCCAGCAGGAGAAGGAGGAAACCTTCATTTTCGAAATGGTCAAGCAGGGGAACAGCGTGGACGGGCTCTACCCGATGAATGCCGAGTGGCAGGCCCGGTACGAGGAATGGAAGTCAGGCAAGGCAGATGACTGAAACCGTTTTTACTGACGTTTCCGTCGTGGCCCCCGCCGGCAGCAAGTCCGAACAGGCATACCAGGCCGTCAAGGCACGCATCGTGGAAGGTACCTACACCCCCGGGTACCGCCTGGTCCTCGGCACCATCGCCAAGGACCTGGGGTTCAGCGTGGTTCCCGTCCGGGAAGCCATCCGCCGCCTCGAGGCAGAGGGCCTGGTGAAGTTCGAACGCAATGTCGGCGCCACCGTGGCCGGGATCGACCCCACCGAGTACCTCTACACCATGCAGACCCTGAGCATCGTCGAAGGTGCCGCCACTGCTTTGTCCGCTCCCCTGATCGATTCGGTGGCAATTGCCCGGGCCCGGGCGGTGAACGAGGAGATGCGCGAGTGCCTGGACCACTTCGATCCCGTCCGGTTTACGCAGCTTAACCAGGACTTCCACAGCATCCTGTTCGAGCACTGCCCCAACCCGCACATCCTGGACCTGGTCCACCGCGGCTGGAACCGGCTGGCATCCCTGCGGTCCTCCACCTTCCGCTTCGTCCCCGGCCGCGCCCGCGATTCGGTGGATGAACACGAGGCACTCCTCCAGCTGATCGAAGCGGGTGCCGACGCTGACGCCATCGAGAAAGCCGCCCGGCTTCACCGCTCCGCCACCCTGGACGCCTACCTCGCCCAGGCCAAAACCACCTGACACTCCCCCACCCGTTCAGAAGCAGTAAGGAAACAACAATGACGTTCACTGCCCCGGAAACCAGCACCCATTACGTGCCGCAGGACCTGCCCACCCACATCCAGCACTACATCAACGGCCAGTTCGTTGACTCCGTGGGCGGCAAGACGTTCGACGTCCTGGACCCGGTTTCCAATCAGAATTACGCCACCGCCGCGGCAGGCCAGAAAGAGGACATCGACCTCGCCGTCGCCGCCGCCCGCGAAGCATTCGTCAACGGCCCCTGGCCCAGGATGAAGCCCCGCGAACGCGCCCGCGTTCTTAACAGGATCGCCGACGCGGTCGAGGCCCAGGAAGCCCGGCTCGCCGAACTGGAAACCTTCGACACCGGCCTGCCCATCACGCAGGCCAAGGGCCAGGCCCTCCGTGCCGCCGAAAACTTCCGCTTCTTCGCGGACCTGATAGTCGCCCAGTTCGACGACGCCATGAAGGTCCCGGGCTCGCAGATCAACTACGTGAACCGCAAGCCGATCGGCGTCGCCGGGCTGATCACGCCGTGGAACACCCCGTTCATGCTGGAGTCCTGGAAGCTCGCCCCGGCCCTGGCCACCGGCAACACCGTGGTCCTCAAGCCGGCAGAGTTCACCCCGCTCTCGGCGTCGCTGTGGGCCGCCATCTTCAAGGATGCCGGCCTGCCGGACGGCGTCTTCAACCTGGTCAACGGCCTGGGCGAGGAAGCCGGTGACGCGCTGGTCAAGCACCCGGACGTTCCGCTGATCTCCTTCACCGGCGAGACCACCACCGGCCAGACGATCTTCCGCAACGCCGCGGCCCACCTCAAGGGCCTCTCCATGGAGCTCGGCGGCAAGTCCCCGTGCGTGGTGTTCGCCGACGCCGACCTGGACTCCGCGATTGACTCCGCCCTGTTCGGCGTCTTCTCCCTCAACGGCGAACGCTGCACGGCCGGCTCCCGCATCCTGGTGGAGCGGGCCATTTACGACGAGTTCTGCGAGAAGTACGCCGCCCGCGCCAAGAGCATCGTGGTGGGCGATCCGCACGATCCGAAGACCGAGGTGGGCGCCCTCGTCCACCCCGAGCACTACGACAAGGTCGCTTCCTACGTGGAGATCGGCAAGTCCGAGGGCCGGCTGCTGGCCGGTGGCGGGCGGCCCGAAGGCCTTCCCGAGGGCAATTACATCGCACCCACCGTGTTTGCCGATGTCGCCCCCGACGCCCGGATCTTCCAGGAGGAGATCTTCGGACCCGTCGTCGCCATCACCCCGTTCGAGAATGACGACGAAGCCCTCGCCCTGGCCAACAACACCAGGTACGGCCTCGCGGCCTATATCTGGACGCAGAACCTCACCCGGGCGCACAACTTCTCCCAGAACGTCGAAGCCGGCATGGTGTGGCTGAACAGCCACAACGTCCGCGACCTGCGTACCCCGTTCGGCGGCGTCAAGGCCTCGGGCCTGGGCCACGAAGGCGGCTACCGCTCCATCGACTTCTACACCGACCAGCAGGCCGTGCACATCACCCTCGGCACCGTCCACACCCCCAAGTTCGGCAGCATCGAAGCCTCCGCCGCCAACGAAGGCTAAACCCTACTTTCCAGATACCTGCTCAAAGAAGAGAGACCATCATGACCAACTTCGTTCCCACCCCTTCTGTCCCGGCACCGGACATCGTCCGCTGCGCCTACATGGAGATTGTGGTCACCGACCTCGCCAAGTCACGCGCGTTCTACGTGGACGTCCTGGGCCTGCACGTCACCGAAGAAGACGAGAACGCGATCTACCTGCGCTCGTTCGAGGAGTTCATCCACCACAACCTCGTGCTGCGCAAGGGACCCATCGCCGCCGTCGCCGCATTCGCCTACCGGGTGAAGTCCCCCGCAGAGGTGGACGCCGCCGAGGCCTACTACAAGGAACTCGGCTGCCGCACCGAACGCCGCATCGGCGGCTTCACCAAGGGCATCGGCGACTCCGTCCGCGTGGAGGACCCGCTGGGCTTCCCCTACGAGTTCTTCTACGACGTGCAGCACGTGGAACGCCTCACACAGCGCTACGACCTCTACTCCGCAGGCGAACTGGTCCGCCTGGACCACTTCAACCAGGTCACCCCTGACGTCCCCCGCGGCCGCAAGTACCTCGAGGACCTCGGCTTCCGCGTTTCCGAAGACATCAAGGACTCCGACGGCGTCACCTACGCCGCATGGATGCACCGCAAGCAGACCGTCCACGACACCGCCCTCACAGGCGGCAACGGCCCCCGCATGCACCACATCGCCTTCGCCACCCACGAGAAGCACAACATCATCCAGATCTGCGACAAGATGGGCGCCCTGCGCATCAGCGACCGCATCGAACGCGGCCCCGGCCGGCACGGCGTATCCAACGCCTTCTACCTCTACATCCTGGACCCGGACGGCCACCGCATCGAGATCTACACCCAGGACTACTACACCGGCGACCCCGACAACCCCACCATCACCTGGGACGTCCACGACAACCAGCGCCGCGACTGGTGGGGCAACCCCGTGGTCCCGTCCTGGTACACCGAGGCCTCCCTGGTCCTGGACCTGGACGGCAACCCGCAGCCCGTCATTGAGCGGGAGGAAAAGAGCGAAATGGCCGTCACTGTCGGCGCCGACGGCTTCTCCTACACCCGCAAGGACGGAGCCCCCGAAGAAGACCGGACCGGCTTCAAGCTGGGAGCGCAGCTGTAGCCATGCTGGATGACAGGACGATTGAGGCCATCGCCGACGAACTGCTCGAGGCCGGGCGTTCCCGGACTCCGGTTCCCCGCCTGACCGCCCGCTACCCGGATATGACGGTGGAGGACTCCTATGCCGTGCAGCAGTTGTGGCGGCGCCGCAACGAGGAAGCCGGACGGGCCCTGGTGGGGCGCAAGATCGGCCTCACGTCCAAGGCAATGCAGGATGCCACCGGCATCACCGAGCCGGACTACGGCGCCATTTTCGATGACATGGTGCTCGAAACAGGCTGCACGGTGGAGTGGGACCAGTACACCCACCCCCGGGTGGAGGTGGAACTGGCCTTCGTACTCAAGGACGGGCTGAAGGGCCCCGGCTGCACTATCTTCGATGTCCTGAACGCCACCGACTACGTGGTTCCGGCCCTTGAGATCCTGGATTCCCGGATTGAGATGGAGGGCCGGACCATCGTGGACACCATCTCGGACAACGCGGCCTTGGGTGCGATGGTGGTGGGCGGCCGCCCGGTCAAGCCCGACGCAGTGGACCTCCGCTGGGTTTCCGCCATCCTCTACAAGAACCAGACCGTGGAGGAAACCGGCGTCGCCGCCGGGGTCCTGGACCACCCGGCCAACGGCGTCCACTGGCTCGCCAACAAGATCGCCGCCCACGGCGACAGCCTGCAGGCCGGGGACATCATCCTCGCCGGCTCCTTCACCCGCCCCCTCTGGGTGTACAAGGGCGATACTGTCCACGCCGACTACGGACCGCTGGGGAGTGTCACATGCCGTTTCGAGTAGAGGACACTTTCCGTGATGCCCTCGCCGCCGCGAACCGCCCGCTGGCGGGCATGTGGGTGTGCTCCGGCAGCCCGCTGATCGCCGAACTCTGCGCCGGGTCCGGCCTGGACTGGCTGCTGGTGGATGCCGAGCACAGCCCCAACGGGCTCGAATCCATCCTCGCCCAGCTTCAGGCAATCCACGGCTACCCGGTCCACGCCCTGGTCCGGCCGCCGGTGAACGACACCGTGTTGATCAAGCAGTACCTGGACCTGGGCGTGCAGAACCTGCTGCTCCCCATGGTCAACTCCGTGGCCGAAGCGGAGGCCGCGGTAGCCGCCACCCGCTACCCGCCCCAGGGCGTCCGCGGGGTGGGGTCAGCCCTCGCCCGTGCCGCCCGCTGGAACCGGGTGCCGGACTACCTGGCCCGCGCCAATGAGACCATCAGCGTCACCGTCCAGATCGAATCGACGGCGGCAGTCGACGCAGTGGAGGACATCCTGAAGGTCGACGGCGTTGACGCCGTCTTCATCGGCCCCTCCGACCTCGCCGCTTCCATGGGCCTGCTGGGCCAGCAGGAACACCCAGAGGTGCGCGCCGCCGTCGAACACTGCCTGTCCGCTGCCAAGGCTGCCGGCAAGCCGGCCGGCGTCAACGCCTTCAACCCCGACACCGCCCGCCACTACCTGGACACCGGTGCGGACTTCATCCTGGTGGGGGCCGACGTCTCGCTCCTCGCAAGAGGCTCCGAAGCCCTCGCGGCGCAATACATCCCCAACGACCCCGTTGAGCCTGTCGAAACCCCCGCCAGCTACTAACACCCCAAAACTTCCCGAGGAGATCCTGCATGACCACCTCCACCGCGCTTCCCCCTGCCATTTCGTCCGAGCGTGAAGCCTCCCTGCTTGCGTCCGTCCCTACCGGCCTGTTGATTGGTGGGCAGTGGCGGGAAGCGTCCGACGGCGGCACGTTCGACGTGCACGACCCCGCCACCGGGGAGGTACTTGCCACCCTCGCCTCCGCAACCAGCGAAGACGCCATCGCAGCCCTGGACGCGGCCGACGCCGCGCAGGCGGCGTGGGCCCGGACCGCGCCACGGGTGCGCGCTGAGATCCTGCGCCGCGCCTTTGACCTGGTGACCGAACGGGCCGAGGACTTCGCCCTGCTGATGACCCTGGAAATGGGCAAACCGCTGGCCGAGGCCCGCGGCGAGGTCACCTACGGGGCGGAGTTCCTGCGCTGGTTCTCCGAAGAAGCCGTCCGTGACTACGGCCGCTACCTCACCTCCCCCGAGGGCAGGAACAAGATCCTGGTCCAGCACAAGCCAGTGGGCCCGTGCCTGCTGATCACGCCGTGGAACTTCCCCCTGGCGATGGCCACCCGCAAAGTAGCGCCCGCCGTGGCCGCCGGCTGCACCATGGTCCTCAAACCAGCCAAACTCACTCCACTGACATCGCAGCTGTTCGCGCAGACCATGATGGAGGCCGGCCTGCCCGCCGGAGTCCTCAACGTCGTCTCCTCCGCCTCCGCCTCCGGGATCTCCGGGCCGCTGCTGAAAGACTCCCGCCTGCGCAAGGTCTCCTTCACCGGCTCCACCCCGGTCGGCAAACGGCTCATGGCCGACGCCGCCCAGAACGTGCTCCGCACCTCCATGGAACTGGGCGGGAACGCCCCGTTCATCGTGTTCGAAGACGCCGACCTCGATGCCGCCGTCGAAGGGGCGATGGCGGCCAAGATGCGCAATATGGGCGAAGCCTGCACCGCCGCCAACCGGTTCCTCGTCCACGAATCCGTCGCACAGGAATTCACCGCCAAGTTTGCTGCCGCGATGGGCGCCCTGACCACCGGCCGCGGCACCGAACCCGCCACCCAAGTGGGGCCGTTGATCGATGCCGGGGCACGTGATGACGTGCACGCCCTCGTAACCGCCGCCGTCGACGCCGGAGCCACCGCTATCACCGGCGGTGCACCCGTGGACGGGCCAGGCTACTTCTACCAGCCCACCGTCCTCGGCGGTGTCCCCAACGACGCCGCGATCCTGGGCCAGGAAATCTTCGGACCCGTCGCCCCCGTCACCACCTTCGCCACCGAAGAAGACGCCATCCGGCTGGCCAACGCCAGCGAATACGGACTCGCTTCCTACCTCTACAGCCGCGACCTCAACCGGCTCCTGCGCGTGGCCGAACAGATCGAATTCGGCATGGTCGGCTTCAACGCCGGCGTCATCTCCAACGCCGCCGCACCCTTCGGCGGCGTCAAACAGTCCGGACTCGGTCGCGAAGGCGGCACCGAAGGCATCGCCGAATACACCACCACCCAATACATCGGCATCGCCGACCCCTACGCCACGTGATGTAGCTGCCTCCGCGCGGCACCCTGTTGGTGGGCGCGGCCGCGTCTGCCGTGGCTACGGGGCGTTCGATCTGGAAAGTCATGTGGATTGTTCACCCGCGTGGCACTCAAGGGTACGGTGGCCTGCCTTCATCTCTACACACTTGATTTGAACAACTCATGATTAGGTATGCGAACCCACGCTTGCCTGCAACCCCTCCCGTTCCCTCCACGCCAAGCGTCCTGCGCCAAAAGACAAGAGTCCCGGCCCGTCGGTAACCCAGACTGGGAAGCAACCCGCTAAGCCGTCCGGCTGGCGCCCTTGCCTACTCGAAGTGGAGTAACTCTTGGAAACCTATGATGCGCTTCTTGCGTCCATTACCCCGACGGCCGGCCCCACCCGGACCATCCTGAACCCGGCAACGGGCGAAGCGGTTGGTGAGGCCCCGGTCCACGACCTCGAATACCTCGAGCAGTCAGTCGCCGGTGCCGTCAGCGCCCAGCCGGGATGGGCCGCGCTGGGCCACGACGCCCGGTCCGCCGCGCTGCTCAAGGCAGCCGACGCCGTCGAACGCTCCGCAGAGGAACTCGCCCAGCTGCTCTCCCGCGAGCAGGGCAAACCCCTAAACGGCCCCAATGCCCGGTTCGAAGTCGGCGCCTGCGCAGCCTGGCTCCGGGCTGCGGCGACCATCCCGCTGGAGGCGGAAACCATCGTCGATGACGGCCAGACCCGGGCCGAGCTCCACTACAAGCCCATCGGCGTCGTCGGCGCGATCGGCCCGTGGAACTGGCCGATGATGATCACCGTCTGGCAGATCGCCCCCGCCCTCCGCATGGGCAACGCCGCCGTCGTCAAACCCTCCGAATACACCCCGCTGTCCGTCCTGGCGCTGGTCAACGTCCTGAATGAAGAACTCCCGGACGGCATCCTCTCCGTCGTCGCCGGCGGCCGCGAAGTCGGCGCCCGCCTAACGAACCACCCCGCCATCGGCAAGATCATGTTCACCGGCTCCACCGCCACAGGCAAAGCCATCATCAAATCCTCAGCGGACACCGTCAAGCGGCTCACCCTGGAACTGGGCGGGAACGACGCCGGCATCGTCCTGCCCGACGCCGACCCCAAAGCCATCGCCGCTGACCTGTTCTGGGGCGCCTTCATCAACACCGGCCAAACCTGCGCCGCCCTCAAACGCCTCTACGTCCACGAAGACATCTACGACGCCGTCTGCGACGAGCTCACGGCCGTCGCCGCCGCCATGCCGATGGGCAACGGCCTCGACGAGGACAACGTCCTGGGCCCCCTGCAAAACAAGGCACAGTACGACGTCGTCGCGAACCTCGTGAACGCAGCCCGCGAGGCCGGCGCCCGGATCCTGCTCGGCGGAAACCCGGACACCAGCCAGCCCGGCTACTTCTACCCCACCACCCTCGTAGCCGACATCGACAACGACAACCCCCTCGTCGCCGAAGAACAGTTCGGCCCGGCCCTGCCCATCATCCGCTACAGCACAGTGGATGAAGCAGTGGAAAAGGCCAACGCCCTGGACGTCGGACTCGGCGCCTCCGTCTGGTCCTCCAACCTCCCAGCCGCCCGCGAAGTCGCAGCCCGCATCCAGGCCGGCACCGTCTGGATCAACAAACACGGCGCCGTGGACCCCCGCATCCCCTTCGGCGGCGCGAAACAATCCGGCTACGGCCTCGAATTCGGCGTCGAAGGCCTCAAAGCCCTCGGCGTACCGCAGGTCATCAACGGTTAGGATATTTGGTGATCAGGCGGCCGGGTCAGCGCCCGATAAGGCATCCGCAACCCGCAGCGCGAGTGGTGGAATGCCTTGCCGCTGGCGCCCTTGTGCCCACCGCGGGCCACTTCCCGGAACCGAAAGAGGCTTATCCGTTGACCTTTCGACTGACGTAGGCCTGTGCCTCGGCGCGGCTTTGAAGGCCCAGCTTGGCCAGGATGCAACTGACATGATGCTCCACTGTCCGCTTGCTGATAAAGAGACGCCCTGCAATCCGCCCGTTGGAGTACCCCTCTCCGATGAGCTGCAATACCTCCGATTCGCGCGCCGTCAGAGGTCCTCCAAGCCGAACTGCGTTGCGGGAGGGATGTCCGAGCCGCCGAAGCTGCTGCACGGCCGCGTCGACGTCATATTTGGCACCGAGCCGCTGGAATTCTTTCATCGCGGTCCGTGCTTCCAACACCGCGAGCTCAGGTTCTGCTGGACTCAATGCCTTCGCCAGTGCAAGGCGGGCGCGGGCCTCTTCGAGCGGGAGGCCGGCCTCACCGTACAATTCCACTGCGGCATCCAAATGCGGGCGGGCGGCAGCGTCCCCCGCGGTCCACGTCACTATCCCGGCTGTGTACTCGCCCATAGCTGCGTATTGGGCCGATGCCACGGCAGGGACGATTGCCCGGAGCCTGACACCCAAAGCGGCTGCATTGTTGACGCGCCCCGCGGCCAGTTCGACCTCGGCCAACAATGCAATTTCGGGAGCAAGGAGCAGTGATGCAGTTGAAACTGCCAAATAACGGCGGAGGATCCCGGCGGCGATATCGGGTTCGTTGTTGACCAGGGAGAGCCGGGCCAGAGGACGGACTGCAGCGGAATCGCCTTGGCAGTCCTTCAGCAGGTCCGCAGCTTCATCGAGCCGGCCCTGCCTCAACCGAAGATCAGCGAGCCGGGCCACTGCCGCCGAGCGCAGGGCGCGAAAGCTGCTGTCGTATCCTTTGATCGCCGATGTCAAGCGATCCCCAGCCTCAGACCAGCGGCCGGCAGCCGTGAGGATCCCCCCGTAATGCATGCTGCAGATGGCGGGTACCCATGCTGCATGGACGCGATGGTGAAATCCCTCAGCGACTTCCATCCACTGCTCTGCGCGCTGCACATCGAGGGTTAGCTCGGAGCACAGGAGCATCTTGCAATAGATTTCGCCGGCGGCCTGGTAATCCCTGACCTCACCGCTCATCGCCCCGGCTGCCGCTTCATCGACCAGCCGCATTCCCTCGGCAACGCGGCCATCAAGCACCAACGACAACCCCTCATAGCTGCAGGCACACAGTTCGAGGTCAGGGTCAGCCAAACGACGGCCCAGTCCCCGGGCTGCGGCTGCATTTTCCCGCATCCGGGCAGGATCGTGCGTGACGAGGCATTCGGCCAGCTGCACCCAGCCTGTCTCCACACACGGGCCGGCTTCAACGAGCAGGCTGACTGCCCTTGTCAGCCACCCGTCCGCGACTGCACTGTTCCCATAGACAGCGCCGTAGAGAAAGCTCAATTCACGGGCCGCAATGAGAGCAGGCAGCCTTACCTGGCCCTGCCGGCGGTACATCACGAACGCCTTCTCATAGAGGCGGACAGCAGCGTCGAAGTCCCCATCCCATTCGACCGACCTGGCCAACCCGTGCACCGCTTCGGGCCCTGCCTGGGTCTGGAGGGCGAGAGTGAACAGTGAACGGGCACGAAGCCAATCCCCGGCGTCGAGAGCCAAGCGGCCCTCATGGAGCAGGTGCTCGTCAGCGGAGGCCATTCCTGATTTTACTGCTCACCTGCCGCCAAAGGGCTGGAAATAGGTGCATGCACGGATGACGGTTCAACCGCGGCGCGGGATTCTGGACTGAAGTAGCCACCTTAAAGGACTATTCAGAAAGGTGATAAGGGTGACAACATCTGAGGCATTCCATCTCGATCTCGCTGCAGCGGAGGTCTATGAAAAGCGTTTTGTGCCCGCCGTGTTTGCTGAGTGGGCAGATGTGTTGGTGGATGAAGCACCCGTCGCTTCGGGGCAGCGGGTTCTTGATGTGGGCTGCGGGACCGGTATTGCGGCCCGGCGTGCCGCCGATATTGCCGGCCCATCTTATGTGACCGGACTGGACATCAATGAGGCCATGCTCACGGTAGCGGCCCGCACGGCTCCCGGCATCACTTGGGTGCAGGGAGATGCCGGGACTTTGCCGTTTGCCGATGGGGAGTTCGACGTCGTGCTGTGCCAAATGGCGCTGATGTTCTTCCCGGACCCGTTGGCTGCTGTGAGGGAAATGCGCAGGGTCACCTCTGCCGGCGGTACGATCGCCTCCGTGGTCCCGGCGCGGCTTGAGGACCAGCCCGCCTACGGGGCGTTCGTGAAGCTGGTAGGGAGACATGCCGGGACTCAGGCCATGTCCCTGCTTGATGCGTATTGGGCTTGGGGCGATACCGGACGAATGCGCAGACTCTTTAGTGAAGCAGGACTGACAATCAAGAACCTGCATCCCCGCACCGGGACAGCCCGATACACGTCAGCGGCTGATTTTGTCTCGGCCGAAGTGGAAAGCACCCCTTTAATGAACAGGGTCTCCCTCGAGCAATATGCCCAAATCCGGGAAGGAGCCGAGGAAGTCCTCCGTCCCTTCACGGACCGGCACGGAGCAGTTGCAGTGCCCCTCCAGGCTCTCCTTGTTGTGGCGTTGAAGTGACCAGGGCCTGGTTCCGGGCTGGCTCACCGGCCAGATGCCGGTCCGGCCGCCGCTACCCCATCGCCGGCGCGGCGGCGGTCCGGCCGGCGAACTGCCGGCGCGCCCAGCGGGCGAGCTTCTTGCCCTTGCCCTTCCACCAGTTGTCCTCGTCCTTGTCATGATGCAGCCGGAAGATGATGACCACCAGAACGAACATGCCCATGACCACGTCAATCCAGGACGCCACCACCAGGGCGATGAGGACCGTCACGCCGTTGGCGACGACCGATGGGATGGCAAGGGTCCGGAAGACGGTGCTGGCCACGTAGCGCCGGTGCGACCGCGGGACCGACAGTGCACGCACCATGTCGAAACAGACGCACACCACCACGATCGTTTGCCCGATGGCGAGCAGGAGCTGGCCGGGGAGGGAGCCGCTGAACGCGGACACCGCAGCCATCCCCGGGCTCACGGCCTGGCCTTGCTTTGAGAAGCACACATGGAAAAACCCCCAGAAACTTGGAACCACTGCTGATCCAGCGGTGGTTCCATTCAAGTTTCAGGGGGCTGAACCGTCACGAGTAGTCGGTACTCTATTTTCGTTCGACACCAAACGGCAGGTACTCACGGCACCTACTGTCCGATAGCCCGGGGCCGCCACAGCACCACAGCCTGCGACCTCGGCCGCGGCCGCTGGCCGCGCGCCAGGCTCACCACATCGCCGGCCGCGCCTGCGGCGAAAATGCGTGAATCGAAGGACTGCGGGCGTCGCATAAGTTCCTCAGTCAGTTCGGAGACGCGGCGTTGCAGGGCAGCCACCTGGTTCTCGAGCTCCAGGATGCGCTTGATCCCTTCCAGCGAGACGCCCTCCTGCGAGAGCCGCTGCACCTCGCGGAGCATGTTGACGTCCCGCTGGGAGTAGCGGCGGGACTTCCCCGGGGCGCGGCTGGGTGAGACGATGCCCAGCCGGTCATACTGTCGGAGCGTCTGGGGGTGCATGTCCGCCAGCTCAGCCGCCACCGAAATCACGAAGATGGGCTGGTCAGCGCTGATGTCCACAGAACACCTCCGCTCCTACAACCGGGCCTTGGCGGCCAGGCCCTCTCGGACATCGGCACCGGCCGTGGCCTCGGCAAACGCCTTGACTGCGGCTTCGGCATCCTTGTTCAGGTTCTTGGGAACGGCGACGTCGATGGTCACCAGCAGGTCACCGGTCGCCTTCGACGTTTTCACGCCTTTGCCCTTGACCCGTAGAGTACGGCCCGACGGCGTCCCGGCCGGAACGCGGACCCGCACCTTGTCGCCGTCGATAGTAGGCACCTCAATGTCGGCGCCCAGGGCAGCCTCCGGGAAAGTGACGGGGACGTGGATACGGAGGTTGTCGCCGTCGCGCGTGTAAAACTCGTGGGGCTTGACCGAAACGGTGACCACGAGGTCGCCGTTGCCCGCCTGGCCGGGCTGGCCCTTGCCGCGGACGCGGATCTTCTGGCCGTCCTTGATGCCGGCGGGCACGCGGACGTCGATGACTTCGCCGCTGGGCTCCCGCAAACCGATGGTGGTGCCGCGGATGGCCCCTGAAAACGAGATGCTGGTGGAGGCAGTACGGTCCGCCCCCTTCTGCGGTCCCCGCTGGAAGCCGGTCTGGCCGAAGCCTCCGCCGAACAGGTCCGCGAATTCAGGCGGAATGCCGCCGGAAGCGGGGTTGAACCCGCCCGCGTGCCGGCCGGTGTTACCGGTGAACAAGCCACCGAACATGTCCTCGAACCCGGCACTGCCGCCGGCGGCACCGCCGGGAGCGAAGCGGGCACCGCCACCCATGGCACGGATGGCGTCATACTGCTGGCGCTCATCGGGATCCGAGAGCACGGAGTAAGCCTCGGAGATGTCCTTGAACTTCTTTTCGGAAGCAGTATTCCCCGAGTTGGTATCAGGGTGGTGCTCGCGGGCCAGCTTCCGGTAAGCCTTCTTGATATCGGCGTCGGAAGCGTCCTTGGCAACACCAAGGATCTTGTAAAAGTCCTTGTCCACCCAATCCTGGCTAGCCAATGGCGTTTCCTTTCAAAAGTTACGGGTCGGTGGTTGAGCTTGTCGAAACCGGGTTTCGACAAGCTCAACCACCGGGTAATGCTAAGCAGGTACAGCGACGATAACCTGTGCTGCGCGCAGGACGCGTTCGCCTGATTTGTAGCCTGAGCGGAGCACCTGGCTGACGGTGTCAACCTCGATGTCATCGCCGGGCTGCTGGATCAGGGCTTCGTGGATCGTGGGATCGAACTCCACGCCGGTTTCGTCGATGCGGACCAGGCCGTAGGTCTTCAGCGCGTTCTCCAGCTTGGTGGCGATCGCGGCGAAGGGGCCGTCGGTCAGGTCTCCGTGCTGCCGGGCGGCGTCGACGTCGTCCAGGACCGGAAGCAGGGAGTTCAGGACGCCGATGACGGCCATTTCCCCTGCCACGGCCCGGTCGCGTTCAACGCGCTTGCGGTAGTTGACGTACTCGGCCTGCAGCCGGAGCAGGTCGTTCTTCAGCTCGGCTGCCTCGGCAGCGGTTGATCCCGCCGAAACTCCCTGGGCCACGGATTCCTCGGCTGGCACCTCGATGCCGTTGAGGATCTCCTCGGCCTGCGCGAGCGCGTCACCATCGGAATCCTGGGCTGCAGCACCGGCCTCGGGGGCGGACTGGCCGCCCTCCGGGTGCCGGGCCTCGCCGGTCACCGGGTCAACCTTGCGGTTGTCCCGGATGACCGGTTCCTGGCTGTTGCCCTTGCCCTCCTGGCCCGGGGATGAGATGTGCTCTTCCTCGTTACCGTGGTGTGGCATGGCTACTTCTTCGCTTCGTCTTCGTCGATGATCTCGGCGTCCACGATGTCCTCGTCAGCCTTGGAACCGTCAGAACCAGCGGAGCCCGGGGCACCCTCGGCACCGGCAGCACCGGCACCGTCAGGAGAACCGGCCTGGGCGTAGATGGCCTCGCCCAGCTTCGTCTGGGATGCCTGCAGCTTCTCGAAAGCGGACTTCACTGCGGCGTCGTCGGTGCCTTCGAGCGCCTTCTTGAGGTCGTCGACGTCGCCCTGGACCTCGGTCTTGACCTCTTCCGGCAGCTTGTCGGCATTGTCGGCGATCAGCTTGTCCACGGAGTAGGCGAGCTGCTCGGCGCTGTTTCGGGTGTCGGTTGCCTCGCGGCGGGCCTTGTCCTCTGCTGCGTGCTCCTCGGCGTCACGGACCATGCGGTCGATGTCTTCCTTGGAGAGGGCGGTTCCACCGGTGATGGTCATGGACTGTTCCTTGCCGGTGCCCTTGTCCTTCGCGGAGACGTGCACGATGCCGTTGGCGTCGATGTCGAAGGTGACCTCAACCTGCGGGACGCCGCGCGGGGCCGGCGCGATGCCGGTCAGCTCGAACGTGCCCAGCGGCTTGTTGTCGCGGGTGAACTCACGCTCACCCTGGAAGACCTGGATGGCCACGGACGGCTGGTTGTCGTCTGCGGTGGTGAAGGTCTCGGACCGCTTGGTGGGGATGGCAGTGTTCCGCTCGATCAGGTGCGTCATCACGCCACCCTTGGTTTCGATGCCAAGGGACAGCGGGGTGACATCGATGAGCAGGACGTCCTTGCGCTCACCCTTCAGGACACCGGCCTGCAGGGCTGCACCAACGGCCACAACCTCATCAGGGTTCACACCCTTGTTGGGCTCCTTGCCGCCGGCGAGCTCCTTGACCAGTTCGTACACGGCCGGCATACGGGTGGAGCCACCCACGAGCACGATGTGGTTGATGTCAGAGAGCTTGATGCCGGCTTCCTTGATCACGTCGTGGAACGGCTTCTTGGTGCGCTCCAGCAGGTCCTTCGTGAGGTCCTGGAACTTGGCGCGGGTCAGCTGCTCGTCCAGGTGGACCGGGCCGTCGGGGGTGACGGACAGGTACTGGAGCGAGACGTTGGTGCTGGTGGAGGAGGACAATTCCTTCTTGGCCTGCTCGGCAGCTTCGCGGAGGCGCTGCAGGGCGATCTTGTCCTTGGACAGGTCGATGCCCTTGACCTTGAGCTGGTTCAGCAGGTAGTCAACAACGCGCTGGTCCCAGTCGTCGCCGCCCAGGCGGTTGTCACCGGCGGTGGAGCGGACCTGGATGGTGGAGAAGTTGTCTTCATCCTTGCCGACTTCCAGCAGGGAGACGTCGAAGGTACCGCCGCCGAGGTCGAAGACCAGGATGAGTTCGTCTTCCTTGCCCTTGTCCAGGCCGTACGCGAGGGCTGCGGCGGTGGGCTCGTTGACGATGCGCAGGACGTTGAGGCCCGCGATTTCGCCTGCTTCCTTGGTGGCCTGGCGCTCGGCGTCGTTAAAGTATGCGGGAACGGTGATCACAGCGTCGGTGACCTTTTCGCCCAGGTAGGACTCGGCGTCGTTCTTCAGCTTCATGAGGATGCGCGCGGAGATTTCCTGCGGGGTGTACTTCTTCTCGTCAACGTTGACGGTCCACTCAGTCCCCATATGGCGCTTGACCGAGGCGATGGTCCGGTCGATGTTGTTGACGGCCTGGCGCTTGGCGATTTCACCGACCAGGACCTCGCCGGACTTGGAGAACGCAACGACGGACGGCGTGGTGCGGCCACCCTCGGCGTTGGCAATAACGGTGGGCTCGCCACCTTCGAGAACGGAGACGACGGAGTTGGTGGTTCCGAGGTCGATACCTACTGCACGTGACATGTGTTGCTTCCTTCTTTCCTTGGAAACTTGCTGGCGCCCACTATTGAGCGTTCTGCACTCAACTTTACTCAGGGCTCCGGCGATGTCAACAAAACTTGAGCGTAGTACGCTCAACTTTATGATTCATTGCAGGTTCCGAATGCTCTACTTCGTTGATCCGGCAAGGTTTTTTCGCTTAAGGACGTCCGACGGCGGTTCTCCCGTTTCGCTGTAGGAGAACCGCCGCCGGGCTGCTTCGCCGGACTTGTCGTGTCAGGGCGCCTTACCGTTCGGCGTCCGGGTCGCCATGCAGGGGGCCGCGCTCTTCGGCGGTGGTGTTCACCTGGCCCTCCGTCAGCCGCTCGCGGCCAGCGTCCTCGGGGCTGGCGGAACCGGTGGTGCCTGCATCACCGTAATCGCCGTCCGGGTATTGGCCGGCCTCCAGGCTCTCCGCCGGGGTATCCACGGTGCCGGCGTCGCCGTAGTCACCATCCATGTACTGGCCACCTTCACCTTCCATTCCAGGGGCGGTGCTTCCCCTGCGGGGCTCCTCCTCGGGTCGATTTTCAGTCATGTGGCATCTCTCCTTTGAGTTCCGCGTCCATGCGGGCGCACTCGCAGTTTAGCCAGCGGGCATTTTCACCAACAGAGCGAAGGCCGGAAGTGGCGTCCCGTTCATATCCCGCCTCAATCAAGGTCCGGATGGCCTACGTTCCAGCAAGGCCGGTGGTTGCCACACCCCTGATGATCTGGCGCTGGAAGAACAGGAACACCACAATGAGGGGCAGGGCGGCTAGCAGTGCCGAGGCCATGTTCTGCGCGTACTGGATGCCGTAGGCACTCTTGATGGTCTGGAGGCCAACGGGCAGGGTCAGCAGCGAGCTCTCGTTCGTGGCAATGAACGGCCACAGGAAGTTGTTCCAGGCCCCAATGAACACGAAGATCGCGACGGCCGCGAGGATGGGCCGGGACAGCGGCAGCACGATGGTCATGAAGATCCGCAACCGGCCTGCACCGTCCATCAGTGCCGCTTCCTCAAGTTCACGTGGCACCTGGTCGAAGAACTTCTTGAGCACGAACACCATCGGCGAATGGATCACCTGCGGCAGGATCAGTGCCCAATACGTGTCGATCAGGTTCAGCGACTGCATCTGCTGGAACAGCGGGATGATCAGGACCGGCGGCGGAATGATGATGGACGCGACGATCACTCCCATGAGCATCCTCTTGCCGCGGAAGTCGATCCTCGAAATCGCGTAGGCCACTGATGCCGAAATCACCAGCGTGATGGCCGTGATTGCTGCGGACGTAAAGAGCGAGTTAAGCGTCCACGTGGGGATATTGCCGCTCTGCAGTACTTTCGCAAAGGCATCGAGGGTGAATCCGGAGGCCGGTATCCAGCTGATGGGAGTTGATGCTGCCCGTCTCGCTCTTCAGGGCGGTTACCGCAGCCCACGCAAACGGCACCAGCCACACGACGGCCAGGACGGTCACCAAAGCTGTGGCCAGGGCTCGGGACAGCGGCGTTTTTGAGCGGCGCTTCGAACGGGTTTCGGCAAAGCCCCTTGGCTGGAGTGCAGGCCTGGAAAGTGCTGTGGTTGCCATGGCTAGGCGCTCCTTTTCCGTGCGATGAAGACCTGGGCCAGCGCGATGAGCAGGATCAGGGCGAAGAAGATGTAGGAAATGGCAGCCGAGTAGCCCAAGCGGTAGCCCGTGAACCCGGCTTCGAAGATGTACTGCACGATTGAACGCGTTGCTCCGCCCGGTCCACCTCCGGTCATCTGGTAAATCTGGTCAAAGACCTTCAGGGACGCGAGGACCTGAAGGATGACGATCATCACTGTGGTAGGGCCAAGTTGCGGCAGGCTGATCGAGAAGAACTGGCGCCAGCCACCTGCACCGTCGAGGGAGGCCGCCTCATAGTGCTGGTGCGGAATGTTCTGCAGCGCTGCCAGGTACAGCAGGAAATTGAAGCCCACAGTCCACCAGACGGTCGCAATCACAACACCCCACATCGCCACTGAGGGATCATTGAGCCACGCCACGGGCGGCATCCCGAGTTTCGCCAGGAAATCGTTGAACAGGCCCAGCTCCGGGTTGTACATCCAGGTGAAAAAGAGCGACACCACGGTGGAAGCCAGCAGGAATGGCGAGAAAAAGGAGAGCCGCCACAGCCATTGCGCAGGAAGGCCCATGTTGACGAGGGCTGCCAGTGCCAGGGCGATGACCACCAGCGGAACTGTGCTGATCAGGGTGAAGTACAGGGTGTTTCCCAGCGACCGCCACATTGCGGTGTCGGCGAAGGCCTCGGTGTAGTTGGCCATGCCGATGAATCCGCTGTTCGCTCCGGTGAGTGACTGTCCGGTGAGGCTCATCACGGCGCCGGAAATCATTGGCCAGACCAGGAACATCAGGAAAAAGGCCAGGAAGGGGGCAGAGAATGCCCAGCCATGTATGTTGTCGCGCCGGGACCGGGACGTTCTGGCGGTGGGTGGTTGGACGGGGTCGGGTTGGCCGCCTGCTGGTTTCCGTGCGGGCGATGTTGAGGTGGCTGTGCTCATGGGGACTCCTTTGTCACGAACGGGTCGATGCTCGAATCGGATACAGCGGCGTGCAGGCGGCGCTTAGACCGGGTTAGGCATCGCGAGGACCGCGTTGATGCGGTTTACGAATGCGTCCCAGCCGTCCGTGGCCTTGTCCCGCCCGAGGAACACGTTCTGGACGTTCTCGGCGAAGTAGCTTTGGAAGTCGGATCCCGAACCTGTGAACCATGCTTCGGGATCGTAATTGATGATGTCCGCTGCATTTGCGTAGTCCGCCTGCGGCTTCAGGGCCGCATATTCGGGGGATTTGACCACCGGCTGATAGCCGGGAATGTGTCCCGCCTCCGCCCACGTGAGGGACCCCTTGAGCATCGTGGCCACAAACTGGTACACGCCGCGGCGTTTGGTTTCGTCCAGCCTGGCCTGGTGCGGAAGCACAAAGGAATGCGAGTCGGCAAAGGCAGCCGGCGTTCCAAAAAGCGTGGGGATGGTGCTTGCCCCCAGCGGAACCCCGGCGGCCTTCATTGTCGGAATTTCCCAGACGCCTGTGAACAGCAATCCAGACCCCTGGCCGGCGAATTCAGCTATGGCCGTGCCGCCGTCACCACTTTTCGTGGCGATGGTGTTATCAAGCAACGTTTTGATGAACTCCAGGCAGTCGATGGCCACGTCCCTCTCCGCTTGCACGGGTTTGCCGGGATCCAGGACGAGGTCGGCCCCGTGCTGCCGGTAGAGGGTGTAGAAAAGGCGCCACATTTGCGCGCCGTCACCGAGGAATCCGTAGGAGAGCCCATGCTTGCCGGTTACACGCTGCAGTTCGCGGCTCACTTCGAGGAACTGGGACGGAGAGGAGATCCCCACCAGGCGGCCGTCGCTGTCCAGGACGTTCGCCTTCGCCGCCACCTCAGTGTTGTAGAGCATCACGAACGGATGTGAGTCCAGCGCCAATGAAAAGACCTGGCCGCCGAACTGGCTTTTCTCCCAGATCCTGGAGCTGAAGTCTTCGGGACGCACGCCAAACTCCGCCAACAGGTCCAGGTCCCAGGGATCCAGCAGCCCGCCGGGAGCATAGCCCGGCACCCTTGCAGCATGCATGATGGCCACCTCGGGCGGCCGTCCGCCGGCAGAAGCCATTGCCAGCTTCGTGTAGTACGGCGCACCCCAGGCAAGGACGGTGGGTTTGACGCGGTAATCCGCGTGCTGCGCGTTGGCATTGTCGATCATCGCGGTCATCTTGATGCCGTCTCCGCCGGAGAGCAGGTGCCAGAAGCGGATGTCCCCTGCGGCCGCCTGGGCCGCACCTCCGCAGCCGGTCAGGCTTGCTCCCATTGCCAGGCTCCCTGCGAGCACCCCGCTTCCGAGCAGTAGTTGCCTGCGGGTCACCTGAATTTGGCGCGAATCAACTTGCTTCACCGTCACTCCTTTGGACCTAGCCGTTGGAAAATAGCCGGCCGTCCGGCTGTGCTGGGCTAAAGCACCGGGCTGGAAGGTGTGGGCTGACCCACACGTTACATCGTTGTAAAGGTTAGAGGCAAGGGGTTTTTGTTAGCGTTAACAAAAACTGTTGGATGTGGCCGCCGCCACCGTGGACTGGTGGCGGCAGCCAGGGTATGAGGCTAGCGGCTGGAAACCTCTTCAACCTCGGGCTCCCGCACTCCGGGAGCCCGCGCATCCGAATCAGGCCTGGACAGTTTGCCGGGCCACCAGATCTTCGGCCCGATGTCGTAGGCCAGGGCCGGCACCAGCAGGGAACGGACCAGCACGGTGTCCAGCAGCACGCCGAAGGCCACAATGAAGGCCAACTGCACCAGGAACATGATGGGAATGACCCCCAGCGCGGCGAACGTCGCGGCCAGGACCACACCGGCCGAGGTGATCACGCCGCCGGTCACGCCCAGGCCGCGCAGCATGCCGGGCCGGGTGCCGTGCTTCAAGGATTCCTCGCGGACCCGGCTCATCAGGAAAATGTTGTAGTCCACGCCCAGGGCCACCAGGAACACGAACCCGAAGAGCGGGACGGTTGCGTCGGCGCCGGAGAAGCCCAGGACATTGCTGAAGACAAAGGCGGACACCCCCATGGCGGCCGCGTAGGACAGCACCACGGACAGCACCAGCAGGAGCGGGGCGACCACCGAGCGCAGCAGCATCATCAGGATAAAGAGGATGACCACCAGGACCACCGGGATGATGATCACCAGGTCGCGCTGGGCTGTGGTGTTGGTGTCCAGGGCGGTGGCCGTGACGCCGCCAACCAGCGCGCCGGGATCCACCGCCTTCACCTCCCAGCGCAGGGCCTTGACGGTTTCCTCGGCTTCAAGTGAATCAGCCGCCGAATTGAACGTGGCGTTGATCAGCACCCTGCCCTCGCGGACGTCCGGTTCGCTGGGGGCGCCGGGGGCTCCGGTGATGGGGACGCTTCCCTCCGCCAGCAGGTAGGCGTCCCCCACGCCGTCGGCCGCTTTCACACGGTCCAGGACTTCCCGGGCCTTGCTTTCGTCCGCAACCACGACGGCGGGGCTGCCGCTGCCGGCGTCGAAGTGGCGGGCCAGGGCGTCCTGGCCGTCCACAGCGTTGGAGGCGGTGAGTATGACGTCGGTCTGCGGGACGCCGTTGGCCTTGAGCTGCAGGACACCGGCCGAGGCCGCCACGAGCAACAGGACGGAGGCAATCCAGATGGTCCGCGGCCGCCGTGACACGAGCGAGCCGGTGGCACGCCACAGCCCCTTTTGGCCCTCCAGCCCGGTGAGCAGCTCCGGTTCACGTTGCTCGGCCGGCACCAGCTTGGGACGGAAGGGCCAGAAGGCTGCATGGCCCAGGAGCGCCATCAGGGCGGGCAGGAGGGTCAGTGCGGCGAAGAGCGAGCAAAGGATGCCTGCGGCGGCCACGGGACCCAGCGCCTTGTTGGAGTTGAGGTCTGAGAAGAGGAGGCACAGCAGGGCAATGATCACCATGGCACCCGAGGCCAGGATGGGCTCGAACGAGGCCTTCCAGGCGGCCAGCACTGCGGCGGTCCGGTTGGTGGTGTGGGTCAGTGCCTCGCGGAAGCGCGCCACATACAGCAGGGCATAGTCGGTGGCGGAGCCGATCACCAGGATGGAGAGGATGCCCTGGCTCTGGCCGTTCAGCTGGATCCACCCCGCCTTGGCCATCCCGAAGACCAGCAGGATGGCGGCGCACAGCGCAAAGACAGAGGTGAGGAGCACCATGACGGGCAGGAGCAGCGACCGGTAGACGATCAGGAGGATCACGAACACCGCGGTCAGAGCCACCAGCAGAAGGATTCCGTCAATGCCGGCGAAGGCGGCAGTGAGGTCAGCCGCCAGGCCTGCGGGACCGGTGACGAACGTCTGCATGCCCGCCGGCGCCGCTTCCGCCACCGTATCCCGCAGCTCCTGGACGGCTACCTTGATTTCTGCGGTCTCGCTGATCGGGGCGATGAACTGGACCGCCTTGCCATCTTCGGACGGGATGGGCCCGACGACGGCGCTGCCAAGCTTCAGCTCTTCCAGTTCCGTCCGGAGGCCGGCCACTTCGCCCAGTTGGGCTGGAGTGAAAGGCTCGGCGTTCTCGATGACAATGACGCCCGGCACCTCATCCGAATCCCGGAACTTGGCCCGCCAGTCCTGGGCCGCAGTGGCCTCGGCGCTGGCTGGCAGGAACGAGGCCTGGTCATTCGAGGACACTTCTTCGAGCCTGCCAAAGGTGGGCCCTCCGATGCCGGCGAGCGCCAGCCAGGTGAGCACCAGGATGACGGGGAGGAGCCAGCGAAGCCAGAACGGAGCGCGCTCCTTTCCTTCGGAGCGATATTTCATGCTGCCTTCCGGACGGGACAGGGGGAACGTTGTTCCAGCATAGATTATCTCCATGATGGAGATAAATGCCGATCGAGCTTTTTCTTGTTCTGCCTGGATGGGTCCGCATTGCGTTGCTGAAGTAATATCCGTCAGGACGCCCGCTGGTTTCCGGCACGGGCCAGGAGAAAAAGGAGGAGGTGGGCAATGGCAGTCAATGACCCATCCGGCGCGCCCACTCCTCCGCCAGGCCCCGCGCCAAACGGCGGCCCCCATCCCCTGGTCCGGCTGCTGCAGGAATTCACCCTCGAAGCCAACCGGTACGTGGATGCCGCCGGTGGCCGCAAGGACATGCACCGGACGGACCTCAACGCCCTGGCCGTCATCATGCGCCACACCGCCAAGGGCAGTGTGGTCACGCCCGGAGTCCTCCGCAAGGAGCTGAACCTCAGTTCACCGGCCACCACGGCCCTGATTGACAGGTTGGACAGCTCCGGCCACGTGGTCCGCGAGCGCCAGAGTTCCGACCGGCGGCAGGTCCAGCTGAAAATGACCCCCAAGGCGTACCAGGAGGGCGGTGCCATCTTCGGCCCGCTGGCACGCCAGATGGGAACTGCCATGGCCAACTTCTCCGAGGAAGAGCTGGAAACGGTCTCCCGGTTCATGACGGCGATGGTGGAAGCCACGGTGGCGGCGCGGGAAGAATCGTCCGCCGGATAGCGTCCGGCGGCCCTGTATCAACCGCCCTGCCCCGGCTCAGTAGCGCCAAGTGCGGTTTTGGAGGCCGAAAATGCCACTTGGCGCTATCCGGTTGGGGGTAGCGTTTGGTTATGAGTGCCCAGCAGCCTGAAGACGATGTTTACACGCACGGCCACCACGAATCGGTGGTCCGCGCCCATGCCGCCAGGACCGCCGAGAATTCCGCCGCGTTTGTCCTTCCGCACCTGACCCCTGGCTCGGATGTGCTCGACGTCGGCTGCGGCCCGGGCACCATCACCTGCGATTTCGCCGCCCTGGTGAACCCTGGAAAGGCCACCGGCCTGGACCGCTCACCGGACATCATCAGCCAGGCACAGGCCCTCGCCGTCGAGCGCGAAGTCCCGAACGTGGAATTCGTGGCCGGCAACATCTATGACCTGGCCTTCGAGGACGGGACTTTTGATGTGGTCCACGCCCACCAGGTCCTGCAGCACCTCACCGATCCGGTTGAAGCGCTGCAGGAGATGCGCCGCGTGGCCAAGCCGGGAGGAATCGTTGCCGTGCGTGACGCTGATTTCCATGGCATGAGCTGGTACCCCGCCATTCCGGAACTGGACGAATGGATGGACCTGTACCAGCGCATTGCCCGGCGGAACGGAGCGGAGCCCGACGCCGGGCGGCGCCTGGTCAGCTGGGCGCAGTCTGCGGGCTTTACGGATGTCGCCCCCAGCAGCAGCAACTGGCTCTATGCCACCGGGCAGCAGCGCCGCTGGCAGGCGCGCGTCTGGGGCGAGCGGGTGCTGCACTCCGCTTTCGCGGAGCAGGCACTGGAGTACGGCTTCGCTAATCCGGCAGATCTCGCGCGGATTTCCGCCGGCTGGCACCGCTGGGGATCCACCGACGACGGCTGGTTCCTGATCCCCAACGGGGAGGTCATCGCCCGGGCGTGAGCCGCCACCGGCCCGCATAAGATTGGGAAGTGCAATTTTCCCTCTGGCTGGCCCTGGCCGGCGCCGGCGCCCTGATCAGCTTCACGCCCGGGGCCGGGGCCATCAACACCATGAACAACTCCTTGAACGCGGGATTCAGGCGCTCGATCTGGGGAATCCTGGGGCAACAGGCAGCCCTGGTGGTCCACGTGGTGATCGTCGCGCTGGGCGTCGGCGTGCTGGTTGCCAGTTCCCCGGTGGCTTTCAACGTCATCCGCTACGCTGGCGCCGCTTATCTCGTATACCTGGGCATCCGCCAGTTCCTCAGCAAGCCAACCATCGAAGAGGAACACGCTTCGGCACTCCGGAACGAACCCGCCTGGTCAATCTTCCGGCGCGGGCTGTGGGTCAACCTGCTGAACCCGAAGGCCATCGTCTTCTTCCTGGCGTTCATGCCGCAGTTCATCAGGCCCGAACAGCCCCTCTTCGCGCAGTATGCGGTGCTCACCGCCACCATCGTGGCCATCGACATCCTGGTCATGTGGTTCTTTTTCGCGGCAGCAGCAAGGTCCTTCCAGCGGTTCACGCAGAGCGCCCGCGGGCAGCTGGTGCTCAGCAAGGTGTTTGGCGTGCTGTTTGTCGCTGTCGGAATCCTGCTTGCCCTGATCCATTAGCCGGCCCGCCCCCCGAGGATCCCGCTGTTCGTCATCCTTCTTTACAAGCCTGTCAACTTTTGTGAATCAAGCCCTAGCCAAGCAGGCCAACTAGCGCGCATGCTTACGTTCATGAACTCAGCGTCGAGCCCATACCGCGTCATTGCCGTCTGTACAGGCAACATCTGCCGCTCCCCCATGGCTGAACTTATGCTGAGGGCAGCCTTGGAGCGCGAGGGGCTGGATGGACTGGTGGAGGTGGACTCGGCCGGGACTACCGGCTACGAGGCGGGCAGGCCCATCGACCCCCGCGCTGCCCGGAGACTGGCCGCCACGCAACTGGCCTCCGAGCTGCACATTGCCAGGGAATGGATCCCCGACTGGTTCCGCGAAAGGGATTTGATCCTGGCCCTGGACGTCGACCACTACGCCTGGCTGAGCGAAGCAGCCCCTGACAGCGGGTCGCTGGACAAGATCCGCATGCTGCGCAGCTTCGATCCAAACGTTGCGGACCGGGACATGCTGGACCAGGGCATCGAAGACCCCTGGTATGGCGGGCACGCTGATTTCGACCTCGTCTGGCGCCAGATCAACAGCGCCCTGCCGGGCCTCGTGGACCATATCAGGACCGCGCTGCTCCAGGACCTCCATCTGCAGAGGCAAACCCTGTGACATTCCGACAACGGACAGGCGGCACTACTGGCCCGGCAGGCTGAACTGCCCCGGGGGACCGTCGCAAAAACCGCAGGATGAAAGCGCGGCAAGGAAGACGGTACGCTCTAATCCATGATCCCCGCCCCCGTCATCATCGCCATCGACGGGCGCTCGGGCGCAGGGAAGACCACCCTCGCCGTCGAACTGGCGGCCCGGCTGCGCGCGCACCACAAGGTCTCACTGTTCCACCTCGAGGACATCTACCCCGGCTGGAACGGCCTCGCGGCCGGCGTCGAACGCTACGTCTCCACGGTCCTCACCCCACTGAGCCGCGGGGAGACGGCAACCTGGATCAGCTGGGACTGGGAGAAGCATTACGACGGCGACTCCCGGGTCACGATTCCCGCCGAGATCGTCATCGTCGAAGGAGTGGGGGCGGCATCGGCCGAAGCCCGTCCGCTCCTGAACGCGGTCATCTGGGCTGAATCACCGGACGATGTGCGCCGGACCCGGGCGCTGGACCGCGACGGCGCCACCTACGAACCCTATTGGGACCAGTGGGCAGCGCAGGAGACGGAATGGCTCGCCGGCGACGACGTCCCGCAGCACGCTGATGTCCGCGTGCACAACCTCGCGGACGGCTCCGCGGTTACCGACCTGCTGCAGCTCCTCCCCTACCTTCCGGCGCTGGCCCCGGTCCTGGCCCCCGAACTGTCCGCCCGCCGGGGCCTCCGGCTGCGGTCTGAGCGGCTGGACCGGTTTCCGGACTCCGCGCTCCTGTTCCGCTCCCTCTACGGCGGTTCGGCCAACGCCGTCTGGCTGGACTCCTCCAACGCGGAGGCGGCCGGTCTCCACCCAGGCAGCAAGGACCCCTCAGAACGGACCGCAGCCGAACGCAGCCGCTTCAGCATCATGGCGGACGACGGCGGCACCTTTGGGCAGTCGGTAACCCACCGTTCCGGCGAGAGCCTCATCAGCGCGGGCTGCGTGACAGCCCGGGTCAACGGGCCGTTCTTTCGCTGGCTGGACACCGTCTGGGGCCGCCGGGCCGTCCGGGCGCCCAAGGACTACCCGGGTCAGTTCACGCTGGGGTGGCTGGGGTGCCTGGGATACGAGCTCAAGCGCGAAACCGGGGGCGCCGACCTGCCCGCATCCACACCCGATGCGGCCCTGATTTTCGCAGGCAGGGCGGTGGTGCTGGACCATGCGGAAGGAACTGCGTGGCTCCTGGCACTGGAGGCCCCTGATGCAGGGGACTGGCTGGAGACGGCGGCGGCTGCCGTGGAAGAAGCGTGTGCTCCGCGTGAAGCCGGCGGCAGCACCGGCGTCGTACGCCCAGTGGCACCGGCATTTACCAGCCGGGACACCGGCCCGGAATACCTGAAAAAGATCGCCTCCGCCCAACACGAAATTGCCCAGGGAAACACTTACGAGGTGTGCCTGACCACCACCTTGGAGGCCCGCGTCCCGGCCAACCCGCTGGATGGCTGGGGCATCTACCTTGCGCTTCGCGGCAGGAATCCCGCGCCGTTCGCGAGCTTCCTCCGGCTGGGAAACCTCACGGTGGCAAGCACGTCTCCCGAGCGGTTCCTCAGGATAGCGTCCGACGGCGGCATGCGCGCCGAACCGATCAAGGGAACCCGCCGCCGCGCTGCTGATGAGGAAGAGGATGCCCGGCTGCGCAGCGACCTGGCCACGTCACTGAAAGACCGGGCCGAAAACATCATGATCGTCGACCTGCTGCGGAATGACCTCAGCCACTTTGCGGTTCCCGGCTCGGTGACGGTGAGCCGGCTCTGCGCTATCGAGAGCTACGCCACCGTGCACCAGATGGTCAGCACCATCGACGCCCGCCTCCTCCCCGGGTCATCCCGCGCCGAGGCAGTTGCCGCCTGTTTCCCGGCCGGCTCGATGACCGGGGCGCCCAAGATCAGCACCATGGCCATCCTGGACCGGCTGGAAGGCGGCCCGCGCGGCCTCTACTCCGGCGCTATCGGGTACTTCTCGCTGAACGGTGCCATGGATCTCGCCGTCGCCATCCGGACCCTGGTGATCAGCACGGACGGTGAAGGAATGGCGGAGCTGACGCTCGGAGTCGGCGGTGCCATCACCACTGATTCAGTGCCGGATGAGGAGTACGAGGAGATCAGGACGAAGGCTTTCGGCGTCCTCTCCACGCTGGGCGCGGAGTTTCCCCGGGACTGAGATCTCCGTGCTTTACTGCACGGTTGCCGTCAGCCGGGCCACGTTGTCCACGTACCGCGCGGCCAGCGGCCGCTTGACCCAGTCCGAGAGCCGAAGTTCTTCGGAAATGTCCCGGTAGGTGTCCTCCACGGCCCGCATTTCGGTGACGATCCCGGCGCCCAGCAGCATCACGGACACCTCCAGGTTGAGCGAGAAGGAGCGCATGTCCATGTTGCTGGAGCCCAGGACCGCCACTTCGTCGTCGATGGTGAAGTGCTTGGCATGCAGCACGAACGGCGCCTTGTAGAGGTAGATCCGGACTCCGGCTTCCAACAGCGCCTCGTAGTAGGAGCGCTGGGCATGGTGGACCAGGAACTGGTCCCCCTTCTCGGACACGAACAGCTCAACGTCCACGCCACGCTGGGCAGCGGTTGTGATGGCGTAAAGCAGCGAATCGTCCGGCACGAAGTAGGGGCTGCAGATCGAGATCCGGTGCTGCGCCGAATAGATCAGGGTGTTGAAGAGCCGCAGGTTGTTTTCGGTGATGAACCCGGGGCCGCTGGGGACCACCTGTGCCGTGACGTCACCGGGGTGGGCGTTCGCCGGAAGCTGCAGCTGGTGCTCCAGGGACTCGTCGGTCTCACTGAGCCAGTCGGTAGCGAAGACAACGTTCAGGGTGGTGACGATAGGTCCGCGCAGGCACGCCATCAGCTCCACCCATTCGCGGCCGGCCTTGCGGTGGCGCCTGTTGTTGTAGGAGGGCTCGATCAGGTTTTGGGAGCCCGTGAAGGCGATTTCGCCGTCGATCACCATGATCTTGCGGTGGTTCCGGAGGTCGGGCCGGCGCCACTGGCCATGGATGGGCAGGAGCGGGAGCATGCGCTTCCACTGGATTTTGCCGGCTTTGAGGCGCTTGAGGAGGTTCTTGTACCCCTGCACCCGGAGCGTGCCGATATGGTCGAAAAGCACCCGCACTTCCACGCCCCGCTCGGCAGCTTCCTCCAGGGCGGTAAGCAGGTCGTCCGTGATGTGGTCCGTGCTCATGATGTAAAACTCGGCGTTGACGAACTTCTTCGCCTTCCGTACGGCTTCCGTCATGGCCAGGAGGGAGTCCGGGTAGCCCGGGATCAGGTCCACCGCGTTTCCATCCACCATGGGCAGGGATCCAAGCCTGCGGTTCAGCTCCGCGGCGGACCTCACCCATTCCGGGCCGGGGTAGTCGCTTTCGACGTCGGCGAGGGATGAGATACCGGCGCGTACCCTCTCGTTGACCTGTTGCTGCTGCTCCCGGCGGCGCTTTGACAGCTGGAAGTTGCCGAACAGCAGGAACAGGATGATGCCCACAAACGGGACGAAGAAGATGCCCAGCAGCCAGGCCATCGCCGTGGTGGGCCGCCGGTTGCCGGGGATGATGCCCACGGCCAGCACCCGGATCAGCAGGTCGGCAACGGCCAGCAGCACCACAATCCATGTCGGCTCGGAACCGGCAAGCGAAAATGGCCACAACACGAGAACCCCCGGAAGATGAGCTCCCGGCGGACGGTTTCCGGCCGGGGCACTCCGCCCAGCTTATCCGGCGCGGCGCCGCACTAAGCTGGAGCCATGACCTCTCCAGCTCCCGTGGTTCTCGTTTTCCTCGATCCCGCCTACCCGGACGGCCGGCTGGCCGATGCCTCCAAGCCCCAGCTGTTGGTCACGGACCAGGGTGCCACGCGTGGTGACGGCATCTTTGAAACCATGCTCGCGGTGCGGGGAACCGTGCGGAAGCTGCAGGCGCACCTGGACCGGCTGGACGGTTCCGCCGAAGCGCTGGACCTCAAGATTCCGGGCCAGGATGAGTGGCGGCGCGCCATCGCGTCGGGCCTTGCCGAACACGGGTCACAGCACCCACCCGCCGCTGCTTCGGACGATGAGCTGGTGGTCAAGCTGGTAGTGACCCGCGGCGTCGAGGGCGCGCCAGCCCCCACCGCCTGGGTCCAGGTATCGCCGGTCGGGGCGGCTGGGCGCCGGCAGCGCGAAACGGGCATCGATGTGATCCTGCTTGACCGTGGTTACGACAGCGATGCCGCGGAGCGCGCCCCGTGGCTTCTCCTGGGCGCCAAGACACTCTCCTACGCCGTCAACATGGCAGCACTGCGCCACGCACACAAGCAGGGCGCCGACGACGTCATCTTCTACTCCTCCGATGGTCGGGTTCTGGAAGGCCCCACGTCCACCGTGCTGCTGGCGCATGTGGAAAAGTCCGACGACGGCACCTCCGTCAAGCGCCTCATCACCCCTCAGCTGGACAGCGGGATTTTGGCCGGGACGTCCCAGGAAGCCCTGTTCACGGCAGCCAAGGCTGCGGGCTGGGAGCTGGGCTACGGTCCGCTGGAACCCCAGGACCTGCTGGATGCGGACGCGGTGTGGCTGATCTCCAGCATCCGGCTGCTGGCTCCGGTGAACCGCATCGACGGCAAGGAAATCGGCACCCCTTCCCTCAAGAAGGAGCTGACTGCCGAACTGAACGAGCTGTTCGCCGGCATCCAGTAGGCAAGTCCCGTTCCCCGCGTTCCTGGTGCGGCGGGATGTTCCTTCCGCGGCCGGCGCCGTATCGTGTGGTTCATGACTTCTCACGTGCAGCCAACCGAGAACCTGACGTTTGATGAGTGTTGGGAGTTGCTCGACGGCGACGCCCTGGGCCGCCTGGCACTTGTGGTGGACGACCATCCCGAGATCTTCCCGGTCAACTACGTGGTTCACCGACGCAGCATTGTTTTCCGGACCGCCGGGGTCACCAAATTGTGGAACGCCAAGTCGGAAAGGCCGGCGGCCCTGGAGATCGACGGGTATGACCCCCAGACGGAAGAGGCATTCAGCGTGGTGGTCCGCGGGGACACCGAAATCATTGAGGACCAGGCCGAAAAGGACGCCGTGGATTCGCTGGGCCTGGAGCCATGGCAACCGGGCGAGAAGGCCCATTACATCCGGCTGTCGGCCCGGGCCATGACGGGGCGCCGCTTCAGGGTCAACCAGCCGGACATCTGGAACACCCGGATCCAGGACCGGCGACGGTCTTCCTTCGAGTAGTTGGTGCCGCAGATTCAGGCACGGAACCACTGCCGGCTAGGCCGAATGCGCCGACTGCAGTGAGAGCTGGGATTCGAGCCCGGACAGCAGGATGGTGAGTCCCTGGTCGAGTTCCGCTGAGCCGTCGTATTCCGTCAGGGCGGGTGCCAGGGCGCGGAGCTTGGGAAACTCTTTTGCCGGCAGCCGGTGGAGCCCCAGCCGGAGCAAAGCCTCGTTCTCTTCCGGGTCCACCACGAATTCCTGCAGCTCATTGAGGATGTGGCCGTAGAGGAAGCCGTAGTAGGCGCGGTAGACGTGGAGTGCGTCCGCCGGTCCGAATCCTGCCCCTGCCAGCAACGAGAGGATCTGTTCGAGCGGGCGGAGGGTGCCCAACGGCCGCATCCCCAGCGGCGTGGACAGCGGTCGGGTCACCAGCAGCGGCACCACATTGGGATGCTTCAGCGCCAGCAGACGCAGGTTGTGGGCAATCTGCCGGAGCTGGGCTTTCCAGTCGGGGTCTTCAGAGTGGATGGGAAGTTCGTTGAGTACCAGCTCCGACACCCCATCGAGCAGTGCGGCACGGTTCTCGGCGTAGCGGTAAAGGCTCATGGGATCGCGGCCCAGCTCCTGCCCGAGCCGGCGCATGGTCAAGGCCTCCAGCCCTTCGGCGTCCACGAGCTCCAAAGCCTTGGTCAGCACCAGCTCTTTGCTGAGCCGGGCCTTGCGCTCGGCGGCTCTAGGGGTATTCGGGGAAGCCATCGTTTCCATCCTGGAGGGGCGGCACTGATCCGAAGGGTAATTCCAGACGGTTGCCGTATCTGTAGTCTACGGGTAAAGTCTACAGTGTAGATGAGGCGTTACGCCGACTGTGGGTCCCCAATTTTAGGTGGCCAAACACACTCCATTGCCCCGTGCAAGGCATTTGAGGTCTGCTGCTGTAGCCGAACGGCGGCGCCACGCACTTAGCGAAGGGACGCCGCCATGGCACATTCGCAGTTCGACCTTTTTCTCCAGGAAGCCACCTACCTGGACCAGGCCTCTGACTCGACGCTTGACCAGGACCGCCTTTACGGCCTCTATACCAGCTGGTGCTTCATCAACCAGCAGGTCCCCGGACCGGAGTCCAAGTTCTGGGCGGCGATGCAGAACAAGATCGCCCCCGGGAACAATGGCCTGCGCATGAAGGGTCCGGCCGCTGCGGACTACATCATGACCAGCTACCCCGGCCTCGTATAGCCGCAGTACAAAGAAAAAGGCGTGAACCGCCGGCACGTGGCCGGCGGTTCACGCCTTTTTCGCTACGTTTCTCCGGGCTGAGTGGAACCTGAACAGTGGACCTGTCTGCGAGGCTGGTGTTCGCAAAGTACTGCCGGTACGCGCGGTTCCACCAGTCAAGCCGGGCGCTGAGTCAGAAGGGCTGAAATGAAGGACATCGGCGGGAATTTGCCCCGGGCATCTGGGCGGTTCGCCGCCCATCTTCCCCATCCTCTTGTCCCCGGAATCAGCATCAAATTGCTTGAGGGTGCTGATGCTGCGCTCCTGGCCGAGGCGTACGTGCGCAACCGCGGGCACCTGGCGCCCTGGGAACCAAAGCGGGACGGCTTTCTTCACCCCTTCCCGCCAGATGGACATCATCCGGGCCATACGCGCCCAATACCAGTTGGGGACCGAGCTTCCGTGGGTTCTGGTGGAAGAGGACAACGACGGCGGAGCGGAGCACGGCGGCGGGCGAATCGTCGGGACCATTACCCTGACCGGAATAGTCCACGGCCCGTTCCTCAGCGCCAACCTGGGGCACTGGGTGGACCGGGAACTCAATGGACGCGGGATTGGATCAGCAGCGGTGCGTTTCGCCGTCGGTTATGCGCAGCAGGAGCTCGGGCCCCAACCACGCGAAGCCGGGGTACGCGGGCTGAACCGGTACGGCGTTGTGGCGCGGCAGTTCGCGTGCTGATGTGGACCCCCGGATGCTGGTTATGGCGGTGGGGCACTGCCCCGTAGGAACCGTATCTGGCGGCCGGTCCGCGTATGGCAGGAAAAGCCCGCCCACCCGGTGATGTCGCCGTCGTCCGCTCCCTTGGCGCTCGGAAGTTCCTGGCTGCTGCACCACGCACAGTTCGGTTACGCAACATGACGACGGCGGCGGTGCGGCACGGCGTGCCGGATGTTACGTTTCTGGGGAGTAATGAGTACCGGCGCCAAGCCCTGACTGGCCGGTCGGCAACCCTCCCTTTCGCGGCGGGGTGCCTCAGGTGAATACTCGGCATATCGACCGATTCGAGTTGCAAGCGTGAGAGAAGGAGATCCGTCATGTCTGACGCACCCGCCCCTGAAGAGAAGCTGTCCTACCGACTTATCAGTGGGCCGGACGACCGCGCATTCTGCGAGCGGATTTCTGCCGCACTGTCCGAGGGTTATGTGCTGCACGGGAGCCCGGCAGTAACCTTCAACGGCAGCGGCGTCATCGTTGCCCAGGCCGTCGTGTTGCCCGCCGCCATCGCGTCCGCCGATGCCGCCGTCGCCACCGCTGTTGACCACCTGGAGTCGGCCAACGAGGACCTTGAGTTCGACGGCGAGGGCCACGCATGAGCTACGCGGGAGACCTGACGCCCCAGGAAGCCTGGGCCAAGCTGGAACAGGGCGCCATCCTGGTGGATGTGCGTACCGAGGGCGAATGGGCCCATATCGGCATTCCGGACACCAAGGCCACCGACAACGATCCGCTGTTCATCCAGTGGACGTTCCCCGGCGGCATCCCCAATCCCGACTTCATCAAGGACCTGAGCCAGCAGGCGCCGGAGGACCCGGCCGCGGAACTGCTGTTCATCTGCCGCTCCGGCCAGCGCTCCATCGCGGCCGCCACCGCCGCGACGCAGGCCGGATTCACCTCCTACAACGTCCTTGAGGGCTTCGAGGGCGAGCCGGACCGCTACGGCGAACGCACCGTCAACGGCTGGAAGAACCGCGGCCTGCCGACCAACCTGGGAAAGAACTAGTGACCTTCAACAACGACGCCGCCGGCTGGAGCCCCGACACCCAGGCCGTGCGCGGCGGGCTGGACCGCACCAACTTCCAGGAAACCAGCGAAGCCCTGTTCCTGAACTCAGGCTTCGTGTATGAATCCGCGGCCGCTGCCGAGCGGGCGTTCACAGGCGAGGACGAGCGCTTCGTCTACTCCCGTTACGGCAACCCCTCCGTGGCCACGTTCCAGGAGCGGCTCCGCCTGCTCGAAGGAACCGAGGCGTGCTTTGCGACGGCGTCCGGCATGTCCGCCGTTTTCACCGCGCTTGGTGCCCTGCTGGCTGCCGGCGACCGGGTGGTGGCGGCCCGCTCGCTGTTTGGGTCCTGCTTCGTGATCCTGAACGAAATCCTGCCGCGGTGGGGCGTGGAAACTGTCTTCGTGGACGGCCCGGACCTGGAGCAGTGGCGCGACGCCCTGTCCCAGCCCACCACCGCAGTTTTCTTCGAATCCCCGTCCAACCCGATGCAGGAGATCGTGGACATCGCCGCGGTCAGCGAACTTGCGCACGCGGCGGGGGCCACCGTCGTCGTCGACAATGTCTTTGCCACTCCCCTGCTGCAGCGCTGCGGCCAGCTGGGGGCCGACGTCATCGTCTACTCCGGCACCAAGCACATCGATGGCCAGGGCAGGGTCCTGGGCGGCGCGATCCTGGGTACCAGGGAATTCATCGACGGACCGGTCAAACAGCTGATGCGCCACACCGGCCCGTCACTGTCCCCCTTCAATGCATGGGTCCTCACCAAGGGCCTGGAGACCATGTCGCTGCGCGTCAACCACTCCTCGGCAAACGCGCTGCGGCTCGCCGAGTGGCTGGAGCAGCAGCCGGCGGTGAGCTGGGTGAAGTATCCGCTCCTGAAATCGCACCCGCAGTACGAGCTAGCGGCCAAGCAGATGCGGTCAGGCGGCACAGTGCTCACCCTGGAACTTGCGACGACGGGCGGCCGCTCAGGCAAGGAGGCCGCCTTTGCGCTGCTGGACGGGCTGCGGATCATCGACATCTCCAACAACCTGGGCGATTCCAAGTCCCTGATTACGCACCCCGCCACCACCACACACCGCGCCATGGGGCCGGAGGGCCGCGCTGCCATCGGACTGAGCGACGGCGTTGTTCGTCTGTCTGTCGGGCTCGAGGACGCGGATGACCTGATCCGCGACCTGGAACAGGCCCTGAAGCAGATCTAGCCTGGTTCCTCAAGGAGGGTGACGGTCACCGCAACGTTGTCGCCGCTGCCGATCTTTGCTGCTGTCCGGACCGTTTTCTTCACCGGCAGCAGGTAGGAACTGGTCTTGGTGTCGGCAAAGAGCGACGTTTCCCATGCGTGCCCTGCGATTTCTGCCCCGACTTTGATGGAACCAAAAGCCTTGCTGGCGCGGGCGCTGCGTTCCCTGATTTCCTCGGCAATGTCTGCCGGCACTGTGAGGAAATGCCAGCCGGCTTCCCCTGGATAGAGCCACAGTTCGGCAGTGAATGAGTACGACGCCGTCACGCGGCGAGTATGGCACGTTGCCTTGGTGCGCGCCAGTGGGAGGCAGCTCAAATTGTCAGACCCTTCTGTGATGCTTTGGGTATGGCAAGCAGAGCGGTGGTGGAGGCGTTGGAGGTCCTGGATGCGTCCCTTGCTGAGCTTGCTGCTGTGATCCGCGGGACCGGTGCCGCTGGTGCTGGTGCCGGTGTTGATCTGTTGCGGGAGCAGGCGGATCGTAGCCTTGACGGGCTCGAGGGGGTTGCCCGGCTTGAGGCCGGGACTGCTGCGTTGAAGGTGTATCTGGCGGCGGAGTATGCAGAAGCAGCGAACTCTATGGCGGGACCCGCCGTATTGCCGTATGAGGCCACGGCCCGGGAGATGTCGATGGTTGCTGAGGTCGCGGGCGTGTTGACGGTGAGCGCCCCGGCTGCCGGTGCCTTGCTGAACCAGTCCCGGGTGCTGACCACTACCTTGCCGCTGACCCTGGCGGGGTTGCAGGACGGGACCCTGTCCTGGGCGCACGCGAAAGCCATGGTCGAGGAAACCGCCGCCCTGGATCCTGCCGGGGCCGCGGCGCCGGAGGCGCATTTCCTGGATCCGGACGCGCCGAACCCGGCCCGCGGCTGCCCTGCCGGGGAGCTGGTCCCGCACCGGTTCCGGCACAAGGCCCGGACCTGGCGCGAACGCCACCACCCCGAAAGTCTTGAGAAGCGCCACGCCAAGGCCGTGGCGGACCGGCGCGTCGAGTGCCGCCCGGACCAGGACGGGATGGCCTGGTTCAACTCCTACCTGCCTGCCGACACCGCTACGGCCATCTGGAACCGCACCAACGCGACCGCCCGCGGTTTACAGGGCCCGGAGGAGGCCCGCACCCTCACCCAGCTCCGGGCCGACATCTTCGCCGCCGCCCTCCTGGGCAACAGACCCAGCCACCAGAGCACGCCCGGGGGTGATGACGAACCGTTCGGCGGAAGTACAGGTCCTGCCGACGTGCCCGTGGCCAACGCCCAGGTCCTGGTCACCGTCCCCGTCTTTTCCCTGCTCGGTCTCACCGATGAACCGGCGATGCTCGACGGGCACGGGCCCATCCCGGCCTCGATGGCAAGGAAACTCGTCGCGCACGGAGCAGACTCGTTCCACCGGGTCCTGGTTGACCCAAGGGACGGGGCGCCGCTGGAAATCGGCCGCAGCAGTTACCGGGTCACCAAGACCATCCGGCGCTGGCTGCAGATGCGGGACGCCAAGTGCCCGTTCCCCGGCTGCTCCAACCACTCCCTGGACAACGAAGCAGACCACCTCCTCGCCTGGCACCAGGGCGGAACCACCGGGATCAGCAACCTCGGCCAGCCCTGTCCCAAACATCACCGCCTCAAACACACCAGCACCTGGACACCCACACCAGCCACCAAAAACGAACCACCCGGCTGGACCTCACCCACCGGCAGACAATACAAAAGCGAACACCAGGACTGGGAACCACCCCACTGGCCGGACGAGCTGAGGCAGCCTAAGCGGCTCCAGCAGGGCACCACCCCGCCGGTACCAGTGCTGCCCGGGCTGAGACTGTCGGCGCGTGATGAACACTGGCTGGAAATGCCGGATCTGGACATAACCGATGTGGACGTGCCAGTTACCAATTACCCTGAAGGCCCCGGTGTTACCGAGGGTGACCTGCCCCAGGATCCGTTTGCGGAATGGTACCTCTTGCTGGCAAACTCCTTGGTCAGCCTTTAGGAGTTGGTTTTTGGGAGCTGGTCTGTGGGAGTCGGCCGTTAAGAGCCCTTCCCTAGGACTGCCGAATGCGCAGCAGTTCGGGAACGGCGTCGTCTGTTGACACATTCAGGGCTCCACGCATGGTGACGTCGACAGCGTGCCTAACCACCGCGCCGAGGCCGAAGTCTTCAGGCGGTGGTCCTTTCAGCGCTTTGTCCCGCACGCGGCGTTGTTCAGCTGCCCCTGTCCCCCGGGCGATGACTTCTTCAACGCCCTGCTGCACCAGCGCAAGTTCTCCCTGTTCATCCAAAATCGGAGCGAGGTAATCCACCAGGGAGCGCACCACGTCGGCAGCCCGGCCTGGCCGGAAGTTTCCAAAGTCCAGGAGTTCGCCACCGAGCCCGGCGCTGCTTGCCTGCCAGGACGCCATCCGAAGAAGCACCGTGGGGACGGGGGCGGGATCGACACCGTCACGCCATTCCCTGCTGGCAGACTCGACAAGCGCACGCACCAGAACCGCGATGAGCGCCGCGTCTTCGGCTCGCAGGCAAACATCAGCCACGCGGACCTCGACCGTGGGATGGTTCCTGGACAGCCGGGCGTCGAAGTAGAGCATTCCTTCGTCCAGCATCACGCCACTCTCCAGCAGCCGTGTGACCACCCGGCGGTAGGCAGGATAGGTTCCGTAGATGCCCGCAGGTCCGGCAGTTGGCCAGCGGTTCCAGGCCTGGGTGCGGTAGCTTTCGAAGCCCGTCGGAACGCCGTTCCAGAACGGCGAATTGGCGCTCAGGGCTGTCAGCACAGCAAGCTTGTCCCGGATACGGTCCAGTACTGCGACGCCCTCTTCGGGTGACTCAATGTAGGTATGGACGTGAAAACCGCAGGTGAGCTGCTCCTGGGCCGTCAGGCCAAAGCGCTCCAGCATCCTGGCATAGCGTGGATCCGGCGTGGTGTGGCTTGTGGAAGCCAGGGGTGAGGTGGCCAGCGCCGCCACCCGCGCCTGGTTCTTCCTGGCAGCCTGGTCAGCCAGCGCCCGGCCCGCCCGGATCTGGTCAAGCAGGTTGCCGTACTCCAGGCACGGCCGCGTCTGCGTCTCGATCTGCTCAAGCTTAAGCTCGGCACTCAAGCCCATCTCGTCGTCGTCGAAAACCGTCTTGTCCTCGGTTTCGAGCGCGTGCGGATTTTCGGGTGAATCATCCGCCGCCATCCGGCGCCCGGACAACAGCGCGTCAGCCAGGGCAAGCGGTTCGCCCGTCTCCGGATGAACAATCAGGAGCTCTTCCTCGACGCCGAATGTACGCATACTCACATTCTGCGGCAGTCACGGACTATTTGAAGGGACCTGCCCCTTCATGACGAACCGTGAATCTCAGTCCTGGAAGTATTCGATTTTGGCACCGATAGTGTTCAGCCGCTCAGCGAGGTCCTCGTACCCGCGCTCGATCACGTAGATGTTCCGCAGCTCCGAAACGCCACGGGCCGCCAGCATCGCGAGCAGCAGGCAGGCCGCAGGACGCAGCGCCGGCGGGCACCCGACCTCGGCCGCGCGCCACTTGGTTGGCCCATTGACGTAGATCCGGTGCGGATCCAACAGCTGTACCTGCGCCCCCAGCCGGTTCAGTTCCGTGAGGTAGATGGCCCGGTTTTCGTAGACCCAGTCGTGGATCATGGTCTGGCCCGTGGCATTGGCGGCAATCACCGCAAAGAAGGGCAGGTTGTCGATATTGAGGCCCGGAAACGGCATCGGGTGGATCTTGTCCTCGGGCGCCCGCAACTCCGAGGGCTTTGTGGTGACGTCCACCAGCCGGGTGCGGCCGTTACGTGCCATGTACTCGCCCGAAACCTCCACCTGCTGGCCCATCTGGTCCAGCGTTGCCAGTTCAATTTCCATGAATTCGATGGGCACGCGGCGGACAGTGACCTCGGAATTGGTGACGACTCCGGCGGTAATGAGGCTCATGGCCTCAATGGGGTCCTCAGACGGGAAGTATTCAATATCGGCGTCGATGACCGGGCGCCCGGTGATCTTCAGGGTGGTGGTCCCCACGCCCTCAATAGTCACGCCCAGCATCTGCAAGTAGAAGCACAGGTCCTGCACCATGTAGTTGGGGCTGGCGTTGCGGATAACCGTGGTCCCCTCACGGTGGGCCGCCGCCATGATGGCGTTCTCCGTGACGGTGTCGCCACGCTCCGTCAGCACGAAGGAACGGTCCAGCGTATCCGCGGACGGGGCCTGGACAGCGTAGAACCCTGCGGTGGCCTCCACTGCAAGGCCGAACTGGCGCAGGGCCTGCATGTGCGGCTCAACGGTGCGGGTGCCGAGGTCGCAACCGCCCGCATAGGGCAGCCGGTATTCCTCGGATTCATCCAGCAGCGGACCCAGCAGCATGATCACGCTGCGGGTTCGGCGTGCGGCGTCAACATCCATGGCATCCAGGTCCAGGACAGCCGGGCGGCGCAGCCGAAGGTCCGTGTCGTTGAGCCAGGTGCACTCGACACCAATGCTGGTCAGCACCTCAACAATCCTGTTGACTTCTTCAATCCGCGCCAGGCGGCGGAGCACAGTGGTACCGCGGTTGATCAGGCTGGCGCAGAGGAGGGCGACGCCGGCGTTCTTGCTGCTGTTCACGTCCACTGCGCCCGAGAGAGTGCGCCCGCCTTCCACCCGGAGGTGCGTCATCTGTGGTTTGCCCACATTGACGATGCTGCGGTCGAAGATGGTTTCCAGTCGCTGGATCATTTTCAGGCTGAGGTTCTGCTTCCCCTGCTCCATCCGCGCCACGGCGCTCTGGCTGGTTCCCAGCTCGGCGGCCAGCTGGCCCTGGGTCCAGCCCTTCTCAGTCCGGGCATCCCGCAGCATGGCGGCAACGTGCTCAGTGGTCTCCTGCGTCATACAAAAAATATATCATAAATGAGTTACTGATGGTTCGGAAACGTTCGTGAACGGGACTTTGAAAAGCCTTTACCCGCTGCGTGCGATACAACTGCGATCCGTTCCCTCCTTGTCCCGCCCTGCACTCCAAGGCAGACTGGATGAGAACCTTCTTTTCCAAGCAATGACGGAGGCACCATGCCCCGGCCCCAGGCCCACCTGACCGCAGTCAGGCTGGCATGGCTGCTGGCAGCAGCAGTACTGCTCGTTTTTGCCGGACCTGCGTCGGCGGCGCCCTCACCGGGCGAGGGAAGCCAGTCGCTCCTCGGCAACGACGTCTCGTGGCCGCAGTGCAACAACGAACTGCCGAAGGGGCAGGCCTTCGGCATCGTCGGCGTCAACAACGGCCTGGCCAACACCACCAACCCGTGCCTGAAGGAGCAGCTCGCATGGGCCTCCTCATCCCCCGGGCTGCCGACGCAGCCGAAGGTGTCCCTGTACGTCAACACGGCCAATCCCGGCCGCGCGGGTTCGTGGCGGCCCATCAGCGATGAATATCCCTTCGCATCACCGGTCCATAATCCCTATGGACCCTGCAAGGAAGGGGATTACGGAAAGGCCTGCGCCTATATGTACGGCTATGCCAAAGCCTACGACGACGCCTACATCCGCGGAATCACCGACCCCGCCGACTACTTCTGGTGGCTGGATGTGGAGACCGAAAACAGCTGGGCCAGCGACAAGGACGCAAACCGCGCAGTCCTGGAGGGCATGACGGATTTTTTCCACAGCATCAGTGTCGAGGGCCTGGGCATCTACTCCACAGGCTTTCAGTGGGACCGGATCGTCGGAACCGTCAGCAGCTCCAGCAACCTCTATTCCCTGCCAAGCTGGCTGGCCGGTGCCCGTAACGCGTCCGAAGCGGCCACCGCCTGCTCAAAGCCTCCCTTAACGGCCGGCGGCGAGGTAACGCTGACGCAGTTCGTGGCGAGGGGCTTCGACTACAACCACGCATGCACGTAAGAAGTCAGTTCCCCAGCCACACCATGTTCCACGTGCCGGCGGACAACGAGGCCGCTACCGCCAGCCCTGCCACGAGCAGGCCTCCCGCCAGCACCCAGGCATCAAGCACACTGTAGGTGGACTCGCGGGCCCAGGTCCGGCTTCCGCCACCGAAACCGCGGGCTTCCATGGTGACAGCCAGCCGGGACGCACGCCGGATCGCCTGGACCAGGAGCCCGAAGCTCTGGCCGAGTGTCGCCTTCACCCGTTGGACAGCACTGCCGCGCGAGCCCACACCCCGGGCCCGCCGTGCCATGCCAATGGTCTGCCATTCCTCAGCCATCAGTCCCACCAGCCGCATGGCGGCAAGGGTCCCCAGCACAAAACGGTGCGGCAGCCGTGCCTTCTGCGCCAGCGCGTCTGCGAGGTCGGTGGGATCCGTACAGCTCATGAGCAGCACGGCAGGCAGCGCAATGGCCAGGCCGCGGAGCATGAACCCGATGCCCATCTCCAGTGAACCCTCGCTCATGGTCCAGATGCCAACGTCGATGAGCGTCCTGCCGCTGTCCGGCGCCAGGATGGAGGTACTCCAGCCGCCCACCGCCGCAGCGATGATCAGCGGCCAGCCACGCTGCCACAGCAGCGTCAGCGTGAGGCCGGCCAACGGAAACAGCAGGAACTCAAAGACCAGCGCCACCGAAGCGGATACCCAGTCGATGGACAGCGCCAGCACCACAGTGATGAGGATGACGGCGGCGGCTTTGCTCAGCGGGTTGGCGCGGGTCAGGAGGGCCTGGTTGCCGTGCAGGTTCAGCTCCTGCCTCATGGGGCCACCGGTTCCACCGCGGCCATCCGCAGCTCCGTCCCGCCCAGGGCGGCGGTGAACTCGGCATCGTGGGTCACCGACACCACAGCGGTCCCGGCGTCCAGGAGCTCGGAGAGGAAGGACGCGAGTTCCGCCCATGTATTGGCGTCCTGGCCGAAGGTCGGCTCGTCCAGGACCAGGACCTGGGGGCTTGCTGCAAGGACGGTCGCCACGGAAAGCCGCCGCTTTTCCCCGCCGGAAAGCGTGTAGGGATTGGCGTCCACCAGCGCGGTGAGCCGCAGCCGCTCCAGCAGCTCGTCTACGCGTTCCTCGCCATGGCCCAGGTGCCGCGGACCGAACAGCAGCTCATCCAGCACCTTGCCGGTGACGAACTGGTGCTCGGGTTCCTGGAACACTGTGCCCACCCGTTCGATCAGTTGCTCGGCCTTCCATGCGTAAGGGTCTATTCCCGCTCCCCGGCTCAGGTCCAGGGTGGCTGAGACGTTGCCGGCAACCGGCGCCAGGAGTCCCGCGAGGGTCAGGGCGAAGGTTGATTTTCCTGCCCCGTTCGGCCCGGTAACCGCGAGCGCCTGCCCGGCCCGCACTTGCGCGCAAATGTCTTCCTGTACAGGGACCGGCGGAATTTTGCGGAGCCCCCTGCGCCGCGGACGTTCACGGGACACGGCCAGTTTCTCCGCGGCCAGCAGGATATTTCCAGCCCCAGGACCGGAAAGCCCGGGGGACGGATGCACCGCCCGGGCACGGGTGGCCGGAACGTACCCGGGAACCCACACCCCGGCGGCCATCAGCAGGCTCCGGGCCTCGCTCAGCACCTGGTCCGGCGGCCCGTCCAGCAGCACGGCAGGATCAGAGGCGGAACCGGGCTGCAGGACCACAATCCGGTCCACCAGGTCCTTCCATACGGATACCCGGTGCTCCACCACAACCAGCGTTGCGCCGGTCTTGTCCAGGCAGCGCCCCACGGCGTCGCGGACCTCCAGCACCCCCGCCGGATCAAGGTTGGCGGTGGGCTCATCCAGGAGGATCAGCCCGGGCCGCATCGCAAGGATTCCCGCCAGCGCCAACCGCTGTTTCTGCCCCCCGGACAGTGCCGACGTCGGATGGTCCAGCGGCAGGTGGGCAAGCCCGACGTCGGCCAGTGCCTCATGCACGCGGGTCCAGATGGCGTCGCGCGGCACGGCGAGGTTTTCCGCCCCGAAGGCGACGTCGTCCCCCACCCTGGAGAGGACCACTTGTGTTTCGGGGTCCTGCTGCATCAGCCCGGCCCGGCCGCGCTGCCCGCGGGGGGAACCGCCGTCGACCAGCAGCGAACCCGACTCATCCGAATCGCCCGCCTCGCCGTCGTCGTTCGCGTCCCCCAAGACCCCGGCCAGGGCATGCAGGAGGGTGGATTTGCCGGCGCCGGAGGGGCCGAGCAGCAGCACCCGCTCCCCCGGCCTGACGTCCAGGTCAAGGGCATTGACCGCGGGCCTGGTGCGGCCGGCGTGCCGCCAGCCCCAGCCGCGGGCGGTGACTGCCGCCGGCCGGACCGCTTCGGACTGGTGGGAATCTGCCTGCATCAGGAGAAGACGGGCTCCGTGGCTGCCTTGCGCGAGGCGAAGGAGCTCAGCACGCCGGTCTTCGCCAGTCCGCGGGTGGCGATCCAGGACAGGGCACCAGCGATGACCGCTCCGGAAATCGCGGTGAACACGATGTACGCCAGCTTGTCGCCGCCGGAGTAGGCGATGTTCCAGCCCCATGGCGCGAAGGAGTCGTTCAGGCCGCAGAAGAAGCCGGCCGCAGCACCGGCGAGCAGTGAAACGGGCAGGTTGAACTTCTTGTACACGAAGATCGCGAAGATGATCTCTGCGCCGAGGCCCTGGACAAGGCCGGAGAACAGCACGGATGCGCCGTACTGCGAGCCCATGAGGAGCTCCCCGGTGGCTGCAACGGTCTCGCAGAACAGTGCCGCGCCGGGCTTGCGGATGATGAGCATGCCCAGCACCGCCGGGATCATCCAGCCGCCGGCGATCAGGCCGGTCAGGGGCGGGTAAACGGCGTTCATCGGCGCAGACACTGCGGCCGCGCCCTGCGACCAGGCCCAAAAGATAACGCCACCGGCGATGGCGATCAGGGCCGCCACCACAATGTCCACGACACGCCAGGACTTACGGGTGGTCTTCTTGATTGATGTAGTGCTCATGTGATCCTCCTGGGAAACAGGAGGGGAAAGCGCGGCAAGCGGCACTTACTGCCGTTGCCGAACACTTCGAGAACTCGACTCCCTTGCGCCGGTACTAACCGGATCAGGTTCGAGGGTCTGCGGCTGTCCGCACTCTCAGCGCCCACCTGCGGTCCCTGGCCTGGCCAGTGCCGACGGCGGCGCTCCCCTGTCGTTAAGTGATGCTTGGTTGGTTGGGCGAAACTGCCCTGTTGGGCGTGGTCCAGTTTATACCCGGAGAGGGGTAGATTGTGGGCCATGACTGCCAATCCACCGCATGTGACTTACTTTGATCCGGACTCCGATGCCGCGCAGCCTGAGGGGTCGCTGGAAGCCCTCATCGGCCGTATCGAGGCGGAAATCCGCGAGCTCCAGTTCCCCGGCTTCTCGCTGGACGATTCGCTGAACCTTGGCCTTCTCCTCGTGGAGCTCGGCAAGGAGCGCGGATTACCCATCGCAATCGACATCACCAAGGGGGAACAGGTCCTGTTCCACGTGGCCTTGCCCGGCGCCACACCAGACAACGAACACTGGATCCGGGCAAAGCAGCGTACCGCCGCCCGGTACGAAGTACCCTCGCTTCTTGTGGGTTTGCGTGGCCGGCTCCGGGGCGGCCGGATCGAAGACCAGGGGTGGTTTGATCAAACCCGCTACGCCGCGCACGGCGGGTCCTTCCCGCTCTACGTCACGGGCGTAGGCGCAGTAGCCACCGTCACTGTTTCCGGCCTGCCCCAGGTGCAGGACCACGACCTGGTGGTGGAGGCCCTGCGCGAAATCCTCCGGCCGGGCGCCGAGGACTAGGCGCGCCGGGCAGTCCGGAGTTCCCGACTGTACCGGCTATGGACACTCCCGCGCGCGCGGGAGTACATTCGAGGCGAATGGCGGCATTTCCAGACCAGGAGGGCACAGTCATGACCGGACCAGCAACGGGGAACCAGGTCCGGGCGGCAGTGGACAAAGCCTGGGATGAAATGATCTTCATCGGCCCGGACCATCCCTACTATCCTTTGTTTGCCGAACTGGTGTCAGCCATCGGCAAGGCGTGGCAGCAGGGGTACGAGCACGGCCGCGGCGGCGGACAGCATGTGAATCCCTATGCCTGGAGCGGGCCGGAAGGCTAGTGGGGGCCGTGCGGACTTTCGGGGTGGAGGAAGAGTTCCTGCTTGTTGATGCCCGCACCGGAAACCACGCACCCGTGGCTGGTGATTTCCTGCTGGAAGCCCCTCACCCGGCCGCGTCGAAACAGCCGCCGACCGAAGGTGAATCACGTACGAAGGCCACCAAACGGAAGACCAGCCTTACAGCGGAGGTCCAGCGCGAGCAGGTGGAGGCGGTCTCAGCGCCTTTCACCGATCTCGGGGACCTGGCGGCTGCACTGCGGATGGGGCGCGCCGAAGCGGACCGGCAGGCAGCCTCGTTCGGTGCACGCGCCGTAGCCTTGGGCACCTCCCCCTTGGCCAGCCTGCCCCATACCCAAAGCCAGGCCCGCTACCAGGCCATGGAAGAGCGGTTTGGGCTGATCCTGCGGGAGCAGCTGATGTGTGGGTTTCACATCCACGTCTCGGTTGAGTCGGATGAGGAGGGCGTGGCCGTCCTGGACCGCATCCGGGTCTGGCTTCCAGTCCTTATTGCCTTGTCCGCGAATTCGCCTTACTGGCACGGGCAGGACACCGGCTATGCCAGCTTCCGCTACCAGGTGTGGCGGCGCTGGCCCACTGCCGGACCTACCGGAATTTTCGGGTCGGCGGCCGCTTACCGGAACCTGCTGGACATGCTGCTCTCCTGCAATGTCCTCCTGGACAGGGCAATGATCTATTTTGATGCGCGCCTGTCTTCCACCTTTCCCACCGTGGAGATCCGGGTTCCGGATGTCTGCCTGAAGGCTGGCCATGCCATTGCCATCGCGGCCGTGGCCCGTGCCCTGGTGGAAACTGCAGCCAGGGAATGGTCCCGGGGGTTGCCGCCGGCGAGGATCCCCGTCGAGATGATCCGGCTGGCGTCCTGGCGGGCCAGCCGCTTTGGCATGGAGGACGACCTGATCCACCCTGTCCGTAACCGGCCAATGCCTGCGGCCGAATGCGTCGCTGCACTGCTCGCGCATGTAGCTCCCGTCCTGGCAGAAACGGGGGACGCTGAGCTTGTTGACGAGGGAGTGCGGGAGATCCTTCGGGAAGGGACGGGGGCCCAGCTGCAGCGGGCGGCCTTTGGCAGGTCAGGAAAGCTCCGCGACGTCATCCTGCAGGCTGCCGAAACCACAATCAGCGGCTGCTGACCAGCCGGTATGACCGGCTGCGCCGCTCAAGGAGCAGTGACACGCAACTGTCTGCATTCCGTCCATGGCGGTCAGGAAGGGCCCTCCTGGAAACTGTTCTGCAGTTCGTCCATGGCCTTGGCGGTCTGGTCACTGCCCGCCACTGTGGTCGCTTTCCTGCGCCGGAACAGCGACGCCGCAAGCTACGGGCAGGGCGGGGGATGAAAGGCTACGGGCAGCTACGGCGGCCAACTCAGCCAGGAAGGCCTCGACGTCGGAACTCTCCAGGACCAGATCCTGCAGGTCGTGGAAGTAGCGCGGGGCGCTGTGGGGATGGTTGGTAGTGAAATTCCCGGGAACCATGGCGGAACTCCGATGGACTGGTCGCCACGGGTTGCACACGGGGACGGGGTGCCGCGTCCTGCCAAACGGTTCTCATCCCAGCCTACTGGCCCTTTTCAGCGGTGGGCGCAGTTTGCCCTACCCGGGTTCCGCTGTCAGGCTCGGCATAATCCCTTGGGCGCCGCAGGGTCAGTGGCCGGGCCGGCCGGGAAACAAAGGCTACTTAGCTTTTATTAGTAATCATGCTTACTATGTTGTCTCACGGCGCGAAGGAGTACAGGACATGGCAGTCACCACCCGCGTAACGGGCGTCCGAACCGCCCTGCAGTGGGCTGCCCTGGCCGCAGGCGCCGTGTTTCTGCTCGCAGGCATCCTGGGATTCGTCCCGGGGGTCACGGAAAACACTGGTTCCCTTGGCTTCGCAGGACCCGGAACAGGGGCCCTGCTGTTGGGAATCTTCCAGGTATCCGTTCTCCATAACCTTGTCCATGGCCTCTACGGCGCTGCGGGCGTATTCATGGCACGCACCCACCGGCACGCCAGGAACTTCCTCATCTACGGCGGGGTCATCTACCTGGTCCTCTGGGTGTATGGGCTCCTCATTGGAGACAACACACCCGCAAACTTCATCCCCCAGAACAGTGCGGACAACTGGCTGCACCTCGTCCTGGGCCTGGCCATGATTGCCCTGGCCATCCTGCTGTCCCCCCGCACTGCCCCCGGCGGCCGGGAAAACTGACGGCTTTCAACGGCCGTCAGCGCAGACGGCACCGCACCAGCAACCGCCCTGAGATCAAGGAGCACCATGAAAATCCCGGAACCGAGAGGTCCCATCAGCAGCGCCCTATTCGGGGTTTTGTCGGGACAACCCGGCAGTTCCCAGGAGTCCCTTGACGAGCTGCGGCGGCTGGTCACCGGACAGCTGGCCCGTACTGCCGACATCATCGCCGATGACGATGTGCAGCTGGCCCTCTTCTGTCTCTACGAGCTGCACTACTCCGGCCTGGAAAGCGTGCAGGATGAGTGGGAATGGGAGCCCGGACTGATCCGGGTCCGCCAGTTGCTGGAGAAGCCGTTCGAGGCGGCCCTGCGTTCCGCTGCCCAGGAGACTGCCGGTGACCTGGACCTTCCGGCCCGAGCCGACCTGACCAGTGACGCGGTGGCCGATGTCCTGTTCGGCCTCGCGGCCCGGGACACCGGCCCGAGCGTCTCCCGGTTTGTGGCCAGGAAGGCCAGCCTGATGCAACTCAGGGAGTTCCTGATCCACAAGTCCGTGTACCAGCTCAAGGAAGCGGATCCCCATACCTGGGCCATTCCCCGGTTGAGCGGACGGCCGAAAGCGGCGCTGGTGGAAATCCAGGCCGACGAATATGGTGGTGGCCGCCCGGACCGGATGCACAGCGCACTGTTTGCCCGGACCATGCGTGGCCTGGGGATGGATGATCAGTACGGCGCCTATGTCAACGCCGTTCCGGCCATATCCCTCGCGGCCGTTAACCTGATGTCCCTCTGCGGGTTGAACCGGAGGCTGCGCGGTGCCATCACCGGCCACCTGGCCATTTATGAGATGACCTCCTCCCAGCCCAACCGCCTGTACGGCAACGGCTTCCGCCGGCACGGCTTCGATGCGGAGGTAACCCACTATTTCGACGAGCACGTCGAGGCAGATGCCGTCCACGAGCAGATCGCGGGGCGGGACCTGGCAGGGGGCCTGGTGGAGGCCGAGCCCGGACTGTTCGGCGACGTCCTGTTCGGCGCGACGGCGGTGATGGCCATTGACAGCAGGTTGTCCGCCCACCTCCTCGGATCCTGGGAGAATGGCAGGTCTTCGCTCAGGGCGGCAGTGCCCGCGGCAGCATGACCTCCGCACGGCTGGAGGCTGAGTACATCCTTCCCCTGCGCTGGACGGAAGATTCCGGGCTGCCGGAGCTGGTGGCCTACCTGCAACGGCTGGCGGCCTGGATCCCGGTCATTGTGGTGGATGGCTCAAGCCCCGAGCTGTTCGAACGCCACAGGACGCAGTTTCCGCCCACGGTCCGCCACATCCGTCCCGGGAACCAGGCGGATCCTGGCACTCACGCCGCGCAGCACCGCAACGGCAAGGTGGCAGGGGTCATGACAGGCGTGCGTGCCGCCGCGGCGGAGATGCTGGTAATTGCCGACGACGACGTCCGCTACACGCGCACGTCCCTCGCCGCCGTCGTGGGCCATCTGGGCAGGGCGGATGTGGTGCGGCCGCAGAACTACTTCGACCCCCTGCCCTGGCACGCCTGGTGGGATACGTCCCGGACGCTGATCAACCGCGCCTGGTCCGCCGATTTTCCAGGCACCCTGGCGCTGCGCCGAAGCGCATTGCTGGCCACCGACGGCTACGAGCCCGTCCTGTTCGAAAACCTCGAGTTGATCCGCACCGTCAAAGCCGCCGGTGGACGTGAAGTGATTGTGCCGGACCTGTTCGTGGCCCGCCGGCCGCCCGAAGCCAGGCACTTCCTGAAGCAGCGTGTCCGGCAGGCCTATGACGACTTCGCGCAGCCCCGGCGGCTGGCCGCGGAACTCGCCCTGCTCCCGGTCGTCACCGCGGCCGCGTTCCTGCCGGCAAGGACACGCCGGAAGGCCTTCCTGGGACTGGCGGCGGCAGCGGCAGTTGTGGCCGCGACCGGACGGCGGCGCCATAACGGCAGCGCCGTCTTCCCGCTGCGCGCCGTGTGGTTCGCCCCGCTCTGGGCCATGGAACGGGCTGTGTGTATCTGGTGCGCACTCGCCTTTCGGCTGGCCGGAGGTGTGCCGTACGCGGGGGCCAGGCTGAAAACAGCCGCCCACTCGGAAGCTGAACTTCGGCGCCGGCACCACGGCAAACTGGGCGCCTTCCGGCAACAGCAGCCCGGCACCCCGCAAGCCGGCACAGCGCAACCCGACTCCGCACAGGCCGGCACTGCGCAAGCATCTACAACAGCGACAAAGGAGCAGACATGAACCAGGAACCGGCAGAAAGCTCCATAGTGGTATGCCCCGACGGGCCACTCATCGTGCGGGGGGAATTCGAAATCGTCACGCCGTCGGGTGACCCCGTGCCCCGTGAGCGGAAAACCGTGGCGCTGTGCCGCTGCGGAGCGTCCGCCATCAAGCCGTACTGCGACGGAACGCACAAGATGATCAAGTTCCGCACTGAGCCGCCGGCCTCCTGAGCCCGCGCCCGGCAGCCTCCGCTGCCTGCGGCTGTTGACAGCTTCGGCGCTGCCAACGAGGATAGGTTCTCAGAAAACGTTTTCTGAGGAGGAGGGTGCGCTTTGCACCGCCAACAAACTGCCATCGACCGCAAGGCCCTGGTGCGCCGCCACAACGTGGAACAGGCCACTCTCGACCCCCGAAGCCCCGTCTCCGTGGGCAACGGGGAGTTCTGTTTCACCATGGACCTCACCGGCCTGCAGTCCCTCCCGGCGGCGTATCCGGTGGGCGCCCGCGACGAGCTGCCGCCCGGTACCCTGCTGGGAACGCAGGCGCAGTGGAGCTGGCATTCCATCCCGCCGGAGCAGGACTACACGCTGGCCAGCTCCACCGTCCTTTACGAATCTCCTCGCGGTCCTGTGCCATACGTGGACATGGTGGGCGCCATCGTGGACGGACGGGAAACCGAAACGTCCCGCGCTGAGACCTGGCTGCGGGCCAACCCGCACCGGCTGGATCTCGGCCGGATCGCCTTCGCCCTGCCGGACAGGGACAACCCCGGGTTGGCCCCCGAAGACGTTGCCAACCCGGTGCAGGTGCTTGATCTCTGGACCGGAACGGCGACCAGCCGCTTCACCCTGCTGGGACAACCGGTAACGGTCACTACCGCATGCCACCCGCACCAGGACCAACTCGGCTTCCGGGTGGAGTCCGCCGCCCTGCAGCATGGCCTGGCCATCGCGCTGGGATTCCCCTACGGCTCCGAGGCGTGGCACAACGCCGCCGACTGGACCCGCCCCGAATCCCACAGCACCAAGGTGGAAGAACTGCCCGCAACCAATACAGTCCACAGCTGGCTGGTCTCCCGCGGGCTGGACGGCTCCGGGTACCAGCTGGCAATCGCCGGTGCCGGCCTCGAACTGGAGCAGGCCAGCCGGCACGGGCTCGTCCTTCGGGCCGCCGATGGGCAGGAAGTCCTGGACTTCAGCGTGCACTTCATCAGTAACGGCCAGGGCGACTGCCTGCTCCGCGGCACCGGAGGGATCGGCCGTGGCAGTGCCACCGGCAGTGGCACAGCCATCCCCACGGAGATCACGGCTTCCCCGGGCACCGCTGTGATCGAGGCGTCCCGCACTGCCTGGCCGGACTTCTGGATGTCAGGCGCCGCCGTCGAACTTTCCGCCACGGAAGACCCCCGCGCGCAGGAACTCGAACGCCGGGTGGTCCTGTCCCAGTACCTCACCGCCATCAACTGCGCCGGGTCCCTGCCGCCCCAGGAGACCGGCCTGGTCTGTAACTCCTGGCGTGGGCGGTTCCACCTCGAAATGCATTGGTGGCATGCCGCCCATTTCGCAGCCTGGAACCGGACGCCGCTCCTGCTCCCGGCGTTGCGCTGGTACGCCTCCATCCTGGAACCGGCACGGCAGACGGCAAAGGCGCAGGGGTTCGACGGCGTCCGCTGGCCCAAGCAGGTAGGACCGGACGGGCGCGAGAGCCCCAGTCCCATTGGCACCTTCCTGATCTGGCAGCAGCCGCATCCCATCCATCTCGCGGAATTGGCGTACCGGGCGGAACCGTCGCGGGAACTGCTGGAGGAATTCGCCGAGGTTGTGTTCGAGAGCGCCGAGTTCATGGCCGGTTTTGCCCACCCCACAGCCCGGGGATTCGAATTGGGCCCGCCCCTGGTACCCGCCCAGGAAAGCTACGAATTGATCAGGGGCGCCGTCAGCAACCCCACCTTTGAGCTGGCCTACTGGCAATGGGCCCTGCGGGTGGCGAGTGCCTGGCGGGAACGGCTGGGGCTCCCGGCCAGGGACAAATGGCTGGCCGTGGCGGACGGAATGGTGCGCCCAAGGGTGGTGGACGGCGTTTACGCCGCGATCGACGTCGAACCCTTCACTGTCCGCACCGACCACCCCTCTATGCTCTGTGCCCTTGGCGTGTTGCCCCGGACGGACGTTATTGATCCCGCCACCATGCGCGCCACCCTGGCCAGTGTCCTGGCGGACTGGGACTGGGACAGCACATGGGGGTGGGACTACCCGGTGATGGCCATGACAGCGGCCAGGCTGGAGGAGCCGGAAACCGCTGTGGGCGCACTCCTGCTGGACGCAGCAAAGAACCTGGTGCTGCCGAACGGGCACAACCGGCAGACCGATTCGCTGCCGCTGTACCTCCCCGGCAATGGCGGGCTGCTTGCGGCTGTGGCGTTGATGGCGGCCGGTTGGGACGGTGGCCCGGACCGGCATGCCCCGGGCTTCCCGGCGGACTGGACCGTTGCCTGGGAGGGACTGGTTCAGGCACCCTAGGATGAAACCGGTTATGGGTGGAGCCTGGGGACGCGGCACCTCAGTTAGGCTGGGTACAGCCCGTTTTCCGCCCGCAAGGAGTACTAGGAATGAACCTCTTCATCAAGCTGCTCGGCACCGGTGTGAGCCTCGGCGCCGGTCTGGTCGGCACCAAACTGGTCAACACCATCTGGGAAAAGACCACCGGCCGGAAGCCGCCTACCGGCAAGGACGAGGACGTGCCCACCAGCCTCCAGTCGGCTCTGACGTTCGCGCTCATCTCCGCTTCCGTCAGCACCATCATCCAGGTGCTGGCAAACCGCGGCACCCAGCGTGCCATCACCCGCTTTGCCAAAAGCCAGGACATTGTTTAACGGCCACGACATCGTTTAGCGCCGGAACGTTCCTTAAAGACCAGGAAACCGCCTGGCTTTAGCGCCCTGAGCCGTCGCCGAAGCCGTCCTCCCGGGCGGCTTTTTCGGCGGCCTCCTGGACTGCGGCCTCCTGGATTGCGGCCGTCTGGCCTGCGGCTTTCTGAACCACCGCCTCAAGGTCATCCGAGGTGAGCAATTCCCGGTGCAGGTGCTTGGTACGGTAGCCGGCCCTGCCCACCATGTGCGCTGAAACGGGCGCCGTGAGGAGCTGGAAAATCCAGGCCACCAGCAGCACCGGCCACACCCACCAGCTGCGCATCTGCAGGCCGATGGATGCCAACAGCAGGAACAGGCCAAGCACCTGCGGCTTGGTGGCGGCATGCATCCGGCTCAGCAGGTCCGGAAAGCGCAGCAGGCCGATGGCAGCGCCCAGGGACATGGAGGCACCCACCACCATAAAAATGGCGGACACCACATCGATCCAACCGTCCACGCTCAGGAAATTAGGGCTCATTGGGCTGTTCCCTCCGGTCTGCCACGAACCGGGCCACCGTCACGGAACCGATAAATCCAATGACAGAAATGCCCACCACCAGCATGAGGTTGTTCAGGTGCCGGTTCACGGCCATGTCGACGCACAGCGCGCCTCCCAGGATTCCGAGCAGCACGTCGGACGCGAGCACCCGGTCCAGCAGCGACGGGCCGCGGGCGATGCGGATGATGGCACCAGCGGCGGCGAGCGAGAAGATAACGGCCGTAACGGCCAGGACGGCCTGCATCATGCGGCTGCCTCCCTTCGGACAGCTTCCAGCTCTTCCGGGGTGCCCATGATCCGGATAAGCCCGGCTTCGATGGACCGCACCTCATTGCGCAGGTTCTCCACTTCCTGAGGGGAGCTGATGTTGAGGGCGTGCAGGTACAGGGTGGAGGTCGAGCGGTCCACCTCCACCACCAGGGATCCCGGAATCAGGGAAATGACGTGCCCGGTGGCTGTGACCAGCAGGTCCTGGTGGCTTCGCAAAGTTACCGCGACCACCGCGTTGGTCACCTCGGGCCCCCTTGTTACGGCCAGGTACAGGATCTGGACGCTGGCCACCACCACCTTTGCCAGGAAGACCAGGGCGAACGGGACGGCATACAGGATGTTGAAGCGGCCGCTGAGTTCCACCGGCGGAAGGTAGAACAGCCTGGCTACTGCTACTGCCAGCAACGCCCCAAACAGCAGGTTGCCGGGCCTGAAGTCCTGCCAAAGGGCGCCCCAGACGATCACCAGCCATACCAGGAGCGGCAGTTCCTGGCGCAGGGAAACACGCTGGCGGCTCATCGTCCTCCCCCCGATGTATGGACCGGCGGGACAACGGTGTCCTCGCCCATAACGGCCTGAATGTACGGGGAGCGGTCAAGCATGTCCTCCGCCGCCCGGTCGGACAGCCCGAACAGGGGCCCGGCGAAAACCGTGAGGGACACGCCCAGTACCACCAGGCCCAAGGTGGAGCCAACCATGGTCCTGGGCAGTAGAACTGCGCGTGAAGCGCTGGTGCTGCGTGACGTGCCGGGAAGGGTGGACACCATTGTGCCGGTGCGGGGGCCCCTGTCCTCGGCCTTGCCTGCTTCTTCCGCAGCCAAAAGCAGCACCGGGTCCGGATGTTCGGCGTCGGTGGGCCGGCGCCAGAACGCCCGGTTCCAGACCCTGGCCACCGCCAGCAGCGTCAGCAGGCTGGTGAGGACCCCTCCGATCACCAAGGCATAGGCCAGGGGGGTCCCCAACTCTATGCCGGCCTGCATCAGGCCCACCTTCCCCAGGAATCCGGAGAAGGGCGGGATGCCTGCCAGGTTCATGCCGGGGATGAAGAACAGCAGCGCCAGGAGGGGCGAGAGCTTGGCCAGGCCGCCCAGGCGGTCCACAGACGAACTGCCGCCGCGGCGTTCGATCAAGCCTGTCACCAGGAAGAGGCTTGTCTGGATAGTGATGTGGTGGGCCACGTAGAACACGGCTGCACCAAGCCCTGCCACCGAGGACATCGCGAGCCCGAACACCATGTAGCCAATGTGGCTGACCAGGGTGAAGGACAGCAGGCGCTTGATGTCGCTCTGCGCCAGGGCGCCCAGGATTCCCACCACCATGGTCAGTAGCGCGGCCACCATCAGTGGTGTGTTGAGCGTGTCTCCGGGGAACAGCAGGGTTTCCGTGCGGACGATGGCATAGACGCCCACTTTCGTCAGCAGCCCGGCGAACACCGCGGTAACCGGAGCCGGCGCCGTGGGATAGGAGTCCGGGAGCCAGAAGGACAGCGGAAAGACCGCCGCCTTGATGCCGAACGCCACCAGCAGCATCACGTGCAGGAGGGTTTTGGTGCCCTGGTCCAATTCGCCCAGCTTGATGGCAAGGTCTGCCATGTTCACGGTGCCGGTGGCGCCGTAGATCATGGCAATGGCAATCAGGAACAGCACCGAGGACACCACGGACACCACCACGTACGTGACTCCCGCCCGGATCCTGGGACCGGTACCGCCCAGTGTCATCAGCACATAGCTAGCGGTCAGCAGGATCTCGAAGCCCACGTAAAGGTTGAAGAGGTCACCGGAGAGGAAGGCGTTGGAGACCCCGGCCACCAGGATCAGGTAGGTGGGGTGAAAGATCGAGACCGGTGCGTCGTGGTCGCCATCGGCCATGCCCTGTCCGGTGGCGTACACCAGCACGGCCAGGCTCACCGCGGACGAGACGACCAGCATCAGCGAGGAGAACTGGTCCACCACCATGACGATGCCCCAGGGCGGCAGCCACCCGCCGAGGGTCACCGCCACGGTGCCGGCGTTCCATACGTGGGCCAGCAGCAGGCATTCGAGCAGCAGGGTCAGGGACAACAGGGCGATGCTGACTACCCGCTGCGCCCGGGAATGCCGGATCAGCATGAAGGTCAGGGCAGCGCCCAGGATGGGAAGTACGACGGCGAGCGGGGCAAAGCTTGCGATGTTCACTTACCGCCTCCTTCCGGGCCGGGGGTGACGTTTGTGGAGCCTGGCTTTTCTTCCGCGGCGGCCTTTTCGGCAGGCATCTCGCGGCCGCCGGCCACGAGGGTTGCAGTGGCGGCAGCCCCTGCCTGCGCAGGGCCCCGGTCGGAGATGTCACGGCCATCGCCACCCAGCATGGTGAGTGGGAACTCGGAGGTTTCGGCGGGGATCTCGGCGTCGTCCTCGGCATCGAAGCTCGGGGTTTCGGCGACGCGGAGGTCTTCCAGGTCATCCTGGATTTCGTCGCGGCGAGCCAGCACCCAGGTGCGGTAGATGATGCCGAGCATAAAGGCCGTCACGGCAAAGGAGATGACGATGGACGTCAGGATCAGGGCCTGGGGCAGGGGGTCGCTATAGTCCCCGGCCGCTACATCCTTGGAGTACAGCGGAGCAAGGCCGGCATACCCGCCGGTGGCCAGGAGCAGCAGGTTGGTAGCGTTGGCCAGGAGCATCAACCCCAGCAGTACGCGGGTGAGGCTGCGTTCCAGGATCAGGTAGATCCCGCACGCGTACAGGGCACCCATGACGATCAGCAGGGTCAGGTTGATACTCATGCTTTGCCCCCTGCGGTGGCTTCTGCGGTGGCTTCTGTTGAGAGGCCTTCCGGCTCCTGGTCTTCTGCGGGGGCTGTTGCGCGTTCCTCGAAGTGCTCATCGATCTCGGCACCGAGGCTCCGCAGCACATCCAGCACCAGGCCCACCACCACGATGTAGACGCCAATATCGAAGATAGTGGAGGTAACGAACTTGATGTCGCCGAAGACGGGCAGCCAAATCTCAATGATGGCCGTCTGGAAGACCTGTCCGCCCAGCAGCAGCGGCACCGCACCCGAGGCAGCCGCCACTGCCAGGCCGATACCCAGCAGGGCCCCCGCACTGACGGGAGTTGCCTCGCGCAGTTCAAACCGGCCGCCGGCCAGGTATCGGATGGTGAGGGCCAGGCCGGCTGTCAGGCCGCCGGCGAAGCCGCCGCCCGGAAGGTTGTGCCCGGCAAGCAACAGGTACAGGGAGAAGATCAGCAGGGAGTGGAAAATCAGGCGGGTGACCACTTCGAAAATGATGGAGCGGCGTTCAGGTGCCAGGGTCCGGCCTGCCACCAGCCATGCATCACGTGCGGACGCCGCGAACCTCCGGCTGATGGCCAAAGCTGCGCCGTCGCGGGAACCCGGGTCAACGCCGTGGAGGCGGCCCACGGTGCCCTCGGCAATGTTGACGGAGGTCTGGATCCGGTCGCCGCGGCCGCGGATGAAGATCAGGCTTGCCACACCCGTGGCGGCGAGCGCCAGCACGGTAATTTCGCCGAAGGTGTCCCAGGCGCGGATGTCCACAAGGGTCACGTTGACGATATTCAGTCCGCCGCCACCTTCGTAGGCCAGCTGAGGGAATTCCAGCGAAACGGGCATTGCAGTCCGTGCACCCATGGCGAAGATCGCGGCGAAGACCATGGTGGTACCGAATGCGAGCCCGATGATGACGCGGACAACCCGGTACTTTCCGCCGGTCCGGTCCCGGAGTTCGGGCGGCAGGCTGCGCATCGCCAGGACGAACGCCACCAGGATGATGGTTTCCACCAGCATCTGCGTCAGGGCCAGGTCCGGGGCGCCCTGCAGCGCGAACATCAGCGCAATTCCGTAGCCGCTTACCGCCACCATCAGGACCGCCAGGAAGCGCTTGTTCGCCTTGACCGCGGCCAGGGCGCCTATCACGATGCCGGCCCCCACCACGAGCTGAAGCGGCGAGCCCGGGTCCACCAGGTAGATGCCCTCCGGCAGCGGCTGGCCGGCCGCCAGCATGGCGGCCAGGGGCAGCACGAACGCCACGCTGAGGATGACGGCCAGGTAGTAGTACAGGGAACCGCGCTGGGTACGGCCGGTGACCCATACGGCAACGTCGTCGAGCGCACCGATGGTCAGCTGGTAGGCGCGATCGGCGTCCAGCCAGTCCGGCACCAGGGCCTGCAGCCGGGCCACTCCGTTGCGGGCGAAGTACATGGCCGCACCCAAGGCGAACGTGAGCGCTGTCAGGCCCAGGGCCGGGGTGAAGCCATGCCACAGGGCAAGGTGGCCGGCCTGCTCACCCGGAGTGCCGGCGTCGGACGCGGTGGAGGCGAACAGCGCCGCGTACGGCTGGATCCAGGCATCCACTGCGACGGGCCAGATTCCGTAGGCGACGGTGAGCAGGCTGAGGATGGCCGGGGCAGCCAGGAAGGAGGGCTTGATGGCCTTGAAGGGGGTCTGCTCCACGCCTGGCTTGGTGGCGAAGGCTCCCCACATAAAGCGCGCACTGTAGGCGAACGTCAGGACTGATCCGAGGACCAACCCGGCCAGGATGACCATTCCCCAAGGCCCGGCTGCGGGATCCGCGGCATGGTGCACGAAGGCTTCCAGTACGGATTCCTTGGCCACGAAGCCGGCCAGCAGCGGAACCCCGGCCATGGACGCGGCGCCAACGCCGGCCACGATGCCAAGGGCGCGTGCCGAGCTGAAGACGCCGGAAAGCTTCCGGACATCACGGGTTCCGGACTGGTGGTCGATGATGCCCACTACCAGGAACAGCGTGGCTTTGAACAGCCCGTGCGCCAGCAGCATCGCGAGGCCGGCCAGGGCGGCGTCCGGCGTGCCGAGCCCTACCACCATGGTGAGGAAACCGAGCTGGCTCACGGTGCCGTAGGCGAGGATGAGCTTGATATCCGTCTGCCGCAGCGCCCGGTAGCCGCCCACCAGCATGGTTGCCAGCCCCAGGCCCAGCACAACAGGCTGCCAGTACGCCGTCTCGGAAAAGCCGGGAGCCAGCCGGGCCACCAGGTAGATGCCGGCCTTGACCATCGCCGCGGCATGCAGGTACGCGCTGACCGGGGTGGGCGCGGCCATGGCGCCAGGCAACCAGAAGTGGAACGGGACCAGCGCGGATTTGGTGATGGCGCCGGCCAGGATGAGTACGACGGCGGCACTCACCATGGCGCCGGACGCGCCGCTGGCCAGCGCCGGTGCCTGCTCCAGGATGCTGGATATGCGGTAGGTGCCGGCGGTGTGGCCCAGCATGATCAGGCCCACGAGCATGGCCAGGCCGCCGGCCGTGGTGACCATCAGCGCCTGCAGCGCCGAGCGCCGTGCTGCCAGCCTGGTCCGGGCGAAACCAATCAACAGGTAGGACAGGATGGTGGTCAGTTCCCAGAAGATGAACAGGAGCAGCAGGTCATCAGCAACTACCAGGCCGAACATTGCCCCGGCGAAGGCCAGGAGCTGCGCTCCAAAACCGCCCAGGTCCTGGTCAGTCCGCTTGAAGTACCGCGCACAATAGATCAGCACCAGGGAGCCGACGCCCAGCACCAGCAGGGACATCACCCACGCCAGGGCATCCAGTCGGAAGGCGAACTCCAGGCGGAGGCCGGGAACCCAGTGAATGACCTCCGCGACTGCCCCGGATCCCGAGTAGACCGGGGCGTGCTGGAACAGGAGCCAGGCAAAGGAGGCGGCGGGAACTGCTGCCAGCGCGTAGAACGCGTTGCGGCCCCAGGTCCTGAACAGGAAGGGCGCCAGCACAGCCACCGTAAAGTGCACGGCAAGGACTGGGATCACTGGTATCTCCGCAACGTCAGGAATTCGATTGTCAAAAGTTGGAGCAGGCGGCAAAAAGTTGGGTTCGGGAGCCCACAGTTTATCAAGTGTCTTTAACCGTTGCGCACCTTCCGGAGCTGTCGCCGCCGCTCTCCCCGGGCGCCCCGGGGACAATGTCCTTTCCTGTTCGCCACCGGCGGATACGATGCACCTATGAACAGCGCCAGCGCCCAGGGAGCCATGCAGCCGGCTTCCGAACTCGAATCCGGCCAGCTGCCATCAAGCAAGGGCCGGATCGTGGCCTGGGCTTCCTGGGACTGGGGCTCCGCCGCTTTCAACGCCGTGATGACAACGTTCGTTTTCACCGTCTACCTGACATCCAACGCCTTTGGCGGTAAGGACCAGGCCTCGGCAGTCCTGGGCGGCGCCTTGGCGGTTGCCGGGTTCGCCATAGCGCTGTTGGCCCCGGTGACCGGCCAGCGCTCGGATGCCGGCGGACGGCGGAAGCTGTGGCTGGGAATCAACACGGCCGCCGTCGCCGTCCTTACCGCCCTGTGCTTTTTTGTGTTTCCGCGGCCCGAATTCCTGCTCCTCGGAGTGTCCCTGATCGCCCTGGGCAACGTCTTCTTCGAATTCGCCGGAGTCAACTACAACGCCATGCTCGCCCAGATCTCCACTCCCCGGAACATCGGCAAGGTCAGCGGGTTCGGCTGGGGCGCAGGGTACCTGGGCGGCATCGTAGCGCTGCTGATCGTCCTGCAGTTGTTCGTGCAGCCCAGCTTCGAATGGGCCGGTGCCTCCACCGAGGAGAGCCTGAACATCCGGCTGGTTGCTGTGTTCTCGGCCCTGTGGTTCTTCGTCTTCGCACTGCCGGTGCTGTTTGCGGTCCCCGAACTGCCGAGAACCACCCAGGCCACGCGGCTCGGCTTCCTGGCCAGCTACGGACTGCTGATCCGGCGGATCAAGGCCATCTACGCCACCAGCCCCCACACCATCTACTTCCTGTTGGCCAGTGCCGTGTTCCGCGACGGGCTGGCCGCCGTCTTCACGTTCGGCGGGATCATCGCCGCCGGCACCTTCGGCTTTGAACTGTCCGAGGTCATCTTCTTTGCCATCTTCGGAAACGTGGTGGCGGCCGTTGGCGCCATGATCGGCGGGTTCCTGGATGACAGGGTGGGTCCCAAGGCGGTGATCATCGGATCCCTGGTGGGCCTGCTGATCGCCGGCATGGTCATCCTGGTCCTCGGCAACGGCGACTACGTCTTTTTCGGCATGGCCTGGGCCGGCAGCACCACCTTCTGGGTGTTCGGCCTGTTCCTCTGCCTGTTCGTGGGGCCAGCCCAATCGTCTTCCCGCGCTTACCTGGCCCGCCTTGCTCCGCACGGCGAATCGGGCGAACTCTTTGGCCTTTACGCCACCACCGGCCGGGCCGTCAGTTTCCTCGCACCGGCCCTCTTCACCCTCTCCATCGCCTTGGCCACGCCGCTGGTTGCCCCCGGCGAGGCCCAGCGCTGGGGAATCCTCGGCATCATGGTGGTGCTCCTCGCCGGCCTCCTGGTCCTGCTCCCCGTGAAGTCGCCGGACAAGGCGCCCATCGCCGTCGTTCCCACCGCATGACAGCCCCGTAACGCCAGGGGAGCGCCCTTCGGGAGCGCCTCGTCTGTAGCCTTGGCGCGGATCCTGCGCTGCGAGGGCATTGACTAGTTTTGTTATCGATCACATAATTGGTTGAGATTGATTTGAATGCTTTCAATGACGAAGGAGCACTGCCAATGGAAAGCACGCAATTGCGCCCCCGGGCAGGGATTATCGGCACCGGCGGGATAGCACATGCCCATGCCGAGGCCCTCAAGCTGGCCGGCGCCGACCTTGCAGTCGCCGTAGACATCGACCCCGACCGTGCGGCCACGTTTGCGGCGGAGATGGGCGTCGCCCGGACTGCCCCTACCCTGGGGGCCGCAGCCGAAGCCGGACTGGACCTGGTCGCCGTCTGCACACCGCCGTCGTCGCACGCTACCCTCGCCCTGGAGGCACTCACACTTGGCCTGAACGTGGTCCTGGAAAAGCCGCCGGCCCTGTCGCTGCGGCAAATGCGTGAGCTGCAGGACGCGGAACGTGCATCGGGCAAGCATGTCAGCTGCATTTTCCAGCACCGCTTTGGCACGGGTGCCCGCAAACTCGCCGCACTGCAGGAATCAGGGACCCTCGGAAACCCGCTCACCGGGTTCTGCAACACGCTGTGGTTCCGCAACCAGGAGTACTTCGACGTTCCGTGGCGAGGCCAATGGGATGTTGAAGGCGGCGGACCCACGATGGGTCACGGCATCCACCAGTTCGACATGCTGCTCCACCTTTGGGGCCCGTGGCAGGAAGTCACCGCGTTCGCGGGACGCCTGGCACGGCGCACGGAAACCGAAGACGTCTCCACGGCCATCGTCCGGTTCGAATCCGGCGCCCTGAGTACGGTTATCAACTCGGTCATCTCACCGCGGGAAACCTCTGAGCTCCGGTTTGACTACGAAAACGCCACCGTGGAGCTCGAGCACCTCTACGGTTACGACGACTCACACTGGCGCTTCACCCCGGCTCCGGGCCAGGAGCACTTGGCAGCCCAATGGGCTGACGGTTCCGGCGTGATCCCCAGCGGCCACCCCGCCCAGTACGCGCACATCGTGGAGGCCATCAGCGCCGGAACGGTTCCGCCGGTCACCTTGGCCGAGGCCTATCCCACCATGGAGCTGGCAGCCGCCATCTACGCCTCGGCCATCACGGGCAAGACCGTGCGCCGCGGCGACATCACCGACGGAAACCCGTTCTTTGACCGAGCCGACGGCCGGCTGGAACCCTGGAAACTCGAAAAGAGCAACGCATGAGCACCACCTCCCCAGCCGCCTCCGCCTCCACCACCGGAAGCCCGTTCAGCTGGACGGACGACGGCACAGCCGTTGCTGTTTCGCTGGACGGCGTCCCCGTCCTCACCTATACCTACGCGGCGGACGACCCCCAGGAGGAGTCGCCGCGGCCGTATTTCCATCCCATCAGGACCAGGACCGGAGACCTGGTCACCGCCTACCGTCCCCACGACCATGTGTGGCACAAGGGCATCGCCTGGTCCCTGCCGCACCTTGGCCCGGACAACTTCTGGGGCGGACCAAGCTACCGGCGTGGGCAGGACTACCAGTGGCTGCCGAACAACGGCGCCATGCGGCACCGGGAACTCCGCCAGTCAGCGGACGACGGCGGCAGGTTCCGTTTTGCCCACGCGCTGCAGTGGGTCACGCAGCAGGGCTCCCTGGTGGTTGAGGAGGAGCGTTCCTTCCAGGTTGTGCCCGGCACGGACAGCAGCTACACCCTGCTCTTTGAAACTGCCATGACCAACGTGTCCGGCGAAGCCATCCACATCGGCTCGCCCACCACCGAGGGCCGTGAAAATGCAGGCTACGGGGGCCTCTTCTGGCGCGGGCCGCGGTCCTTCACCGGCGGAGCCATCATCGGTCCGGGCGGCGCCGGCGGCGAAGAGCTGCGCGGCCAGCGGGCACCCTGGCTGTCCTTCGTTGGCCAGCACGACGAAACCTGCAGTTTCTCCACTCTGGTCATGGTTGACGATCCCGCCAGCGAGCACCCCGAGCCCGAATGGTTCGCCCGCTCGGAGCCGTTCGCATGCATGGGGCCCGCCCCCTTCTTCAGCGAAGAAGTCCTGTTTGAGGCGGGCGCTACGCTGCGCTACCGGTTCGGCGTAGTAATCGCCGACGGCCAGTCCGACGCCGCCCGTTCCGAATCACTGGCGACGACGGCCCGGGAACTGCTTGCCGGCCTTCCGCGGCGGTCACAGCAGTGAATGCCGCCGCCGGCGTTCCCGGGTTTCCTGGCGGGACCGCCGTCAGCAGCCTTCGGGTGTATGACTGGGAGGCCTCAGACGGGCTCTGCGGGGGGTCGCCCCACCTGCACACCGTGTCCTCAGAGGCATACCTCGTGACAGGCGGCACCGGGCAGGTCCACACCATCTCAATGGCGGGCGCGGCGGAACACGACCTCGCCGCCGGCTCGCTGCTCTGGTTCAGCCCGGGTACTGTGCACCGGCTGGTGAATGCAGACACGCTCACGCTCAACGTGATCATGTCCAATGCGGGCCTGCCGGAAGCGGGTGATGCCGTCTTCACGTTTCCGCGGGCAATTCTGGAGGATGCGGAAGAGTATGGCCGGCATGCGGTCCTCCCCTCCGGCGCGGATGACCATGGCGTGGCCGCTGCCGCCCGGACACGCCGGGACCTTGCATTGGAAGGATACGCCGAACTGCATAAAGCAGTAGGCAGGGACGGCACGGAAGCGTTGCAGGAGTTCCACCGCCTGGCGGCAGCCCTGGTCCGCCCGCGCGTGGAGCGCTGGAAGCACGTCTGGCAGGACACTGTCCGCAGGCAGGTGGACGCCGCGGAGCAGGCCCTGGCAGACCTGGCCAAGGGTTCAGCGGAGCCCATGGCGGGAGCTGCTGTGGCAACTGCCACCCAGCGTCAGGGCGAGGGATATGGCATGTGCGGCAGGCTCACCACTTGGGCGACTCCCGCCTTGTGTGAGTCCCACGCCAACCGGGTCCCGGGCGACTAGGCTGGGGAGCATGAACGTGGATGAGACCAACCTTCCCGGCCTGGGCCGGCGGAAGGATTTCATGACAGCCTCCGGCCGCCGGATCGGCGTGGTGGAGCGGCGGGAGGGCCAGACGGAGCTCATCATCTCCGCCTGGGACGATCCCGATACCTGCCAGGCCTCGATTCCGCTTAACAGCGAGGAAGCAGCCACCCTGGGCAACCTCCTGGGCGGGCAGCATCTGACCATGAAGCTGACGGAGGAGCACAAAGACGTCCCGGGGATCGTCACCCGGCAGTTCTCCATCACTCCGGATTCCCCGTTCCAGCACCAACCCATGGGAAAGGCATGCATCCGCACGCGATGCGGCGTATCCATCGTCGCCATCATGCGTGAAGGCGAGGTCCTCCCCTCGCCCGGGCCCGACGTCGTCCTTCACACCGGTGACCTGCTGATCGCCGTTGGCACCCAGGAAGGCCTCGACACCGCGGCCGATATCCTGCGCAACGGATAAGCCCGGTGGACCCGTTGGCCCTGACCCTCATTGAACTGGGGGCCGTTGTGTTCTGCCTCGGCCTTTTGGCCAGGTTGGCCGGACGGATCGGAATGTCACCCATACCGCTCTACCTCCTGGGTGGACTCGCTTTCGGTGCAGGAGGCATCGTCGAGCTGGACGGCATCAAGGAGTTCTCGCACCTGGCCGGAGAAATCGGCGTAATCCTCCTGCTGCTTATGCTCGGCTTGGAATATACGGCGGCGGAGCTGTTCACGGGGCTCCGCCGGTCTTGGCAGGCCGGCGTGCTGGACCTGGTCCTGAACTTCCTGCCTGGCGTCCTCCTGGCCCTTTTCCTTGGCTGGGGTGGAGTGGGGGCAATGGTGATGGGCGGCGTCACTTACATCTCGTCATCGGGAATCGCAGCGAAGGTGATCACCGACCTCGGCCGCCTGGGCAACCGGGAAACCCCTGTGGTGCTGTCCATCCTGGTGTTCGAGGACCTGGCGATGGCCCTCTACCTACCCATCCTCACCACAATCCTTGCCGGGGTGAGCTTCCTCGGCGGCCTGACCACCGTGGGCGTTGCGCTGGCCGTGGTGAGCCTCGTCCTGTGGGTGGCGCTGCGGCACGGTCACCGCGTGTCAAAAGCAGTCCACAGCGAGAACTCGGAGATCTTCCTCCTCAACGTCCTCGGCGCGGCCCTGCTCGTGGCCGGTTTGGCCTCTGCCATGCAGGTCTCCGCAGCGGTGGGCGCCTTCATGCTCGGGATCGCCATTTCCGGCGCCACAGCCCATAACGCAACCCGCATCCTTGAACCGCTCCGCGACCTGTTCGCCGCCATCTTCTTCGTCGCGTTCGGACTCAATACCGACCCATCATCCATTCCACCCGTGCTGGGCTGGGCCCTGGTGCTGGCCGTCATTACGGCGGCCACCAAAATGGCAACAGGCATCTGGGCCGCTAAACAGGTTGGTATTGCCCGGCCCGGCCGGTTCCGGGCGGGAGCCACCCTCATTGCCCGCGGCGAATTTTCCATCGTGATCGCCGGCCTGGCGGTGGCGTCCGGAGCGGTACCGGGTGAACTCGCGGCACTGGCCACGGCCTACGTCCTGATAATGGCAGTTGCAGGGCCGCTGGCTGCCCGCTACGTGGAGCCACTGGCGAAGGCCGTCCCCGGAAAACCAGGCGTCGCTGCCGCCAAGGCTTAGTGTCCCGGGGTGTCCGCTAAATGCTGGTCCGGTGGAAGTTCAGGTGGCTGCGGCTGGCCGTAGGCCCGCGCTGGCCCTGGTAGCGGTTGCCGTACCCGCCCTGGCCATAGGGATACTCCGCCGAGGATGTCAGGCGGAAGAAACAGAGCTGGCCGATCTTCATGCCCGGCCACAGCTTGATGGGCAGCGTCGCCATGTTGGACAGCTCCAGGGTGACGTGCCCCGAAAAGCCCGGGTCGATGAAGCCGGCGGTGGAGTGCGTCAGGAGCCCCAGCCGCCCCAGGGAAGACTTGCCTTCCAGCCGGGCCGCGATGTCATCGGGAAGCGTGACAGTCTCATAAGTGGAGCCCAGGACGAACTCCCCGGGGTGCAGGATGAAGGCTTCGTCCTCTTCCACTTCCACGAGCCGCGTCAGCTCAGGCTGCTCCTGGGCCGGGTCAATGTGCGCGTACTTGTGGTTGTCGAAAAGCCGGAAGAACTTGTCGATCCGGACGTCCACGGAAGATGGCTGCACCATCGCCGGATCGTACGGTTCCAGAACGATCCGCTGGGAGTCTATTTCGGCACGAATATCACGGTCAGAGATCAGCACCGTCCCAAATTACCGTATGCATTATCCACAGCTGCATTTTCCCGTTGTTGCTGGCGCCTGGTGGGGCTATTGTTGCCTCTGATACACAGGCGCCGGATGGTCTCCCGGATGGCCCAACAGAGCTGGGGATGTTGTGAATAGATTTGTGGCGCCATCTTTTGTTGGCGTGCTCTGCACCTTGCTGCTGGTCTCCTCATCAGCGGGGACTCTGTCCGCGCCGAAGCCGGCCAGCCAGTCAGCAAGCGCTTCGGGTCCGCTGAGCGTCTCGCTCGGGCCCGCAATGTACGACGCCGGGACCTCCACCGCCGGGGAGGGTCCAGCCGCGTCACGGCTCACCCCTGCCGTGGAACCGGATATCCGGCCCGCGTCCCCGGCAGGCATTGCCCCCGCCACGGGGAGTGTTTCGGAAGCCGGCACCGCGCAGGCATCCACCGAAGCACCCGGACCTGCCCCAGCCCCTGCTGCCAGTGAGGAACCAGCCACGGAGGTCCCCTGGATCCCGCCGCTGTGGGCGCCGGACGAGGAACTGGCCTCGCCTTCGGCCCCTCGCCTGGCAACTCCGGAATCTTCCACCGCCGCGCCTGCCCCGGAGGCCCTGGTCCCGGACAGCAATGCGGCAGCCATCCTCACGGTATTCAACAGAATTAACGAGTACCGGGCGTCCAAGGGCCTGAAACCGGTGAAGTACCACCCAACCGTGGCCGGGCTGGCGCAGGAATGGTCCAACAGCATCGCCTCCCGGGAAGTCATTGAGCACCGGGCCAGTTTCTGGACCGACCCACGTGCCCTCAACCCGAACAACGGGGCGGGTGAAGTCATTGCCATCCGCACAGACCGCGACGCCGCACTCCTGGTCGAGTGGTGGAAAGGCTCCCCCGGCCACAACGCCATGCTGCTCGACCCCCGCTTCAACGTTATGGGCGCGGGGATCTCATACACGGACCGGACGTACAGGATCTGGGGTGTCGTTAACTTCTTCGGCTACACCACGCTTCCCGCAGGCACTGTTGATTCGCCGGGCGGCGCCGCCTCTGGCGGCGATGCCGCCTTGCCGGCGCCCCCGCCCAGCATGTGCGACGCCCCGGCCAAGCACATGCCGCCCACGCTGGACCTGACTGCAGCAGCGATCCGCGGCCCCGGAGACCTTGTCACGGTGGATTCCGCCGGCCAACTCCTCAACCGGCCATCCCTGGGTGCGCGCTCCTATGCTCCAGCCAAGGTGATCGGCTCCGGCTTCGGCGGCGCCAAGGAAGTTTTCGTGACCGACTGGGACCGCGACGGCGCCTACGACCTGCTGACCCAATGGACCAACGGGAACCTCACCCTGCACCGGGGCATGGCCGCCGGGGGGTTCCAGGCTCCCGTCACGCTGGGCGCGGGGGGATGGCAGTCTATGACGTTGGCAGTAGGCGGCTGGTGCGCCAACAACCGGATGCCCCAGCTCCTTGCGCTGGACACCGCCGGGAACCTTTATCTGTATCCGAACAAGGGCTCCGGTGATCTATCCGTCCGGGCACTGGTCTCCACCGGAGTCCCGGCCAACCGGCTCTCCATGGTGGACTACGATGCCGACGGCTTCCAGGACATCCTTGCCCTGCGGTCCGATGGCGCCGTGCAGCTGCACCGCGGCTGGGGAACCACCGCGCTGAGGGCGGAGGCGAGGCCGATAATCGCCACCGGCTGGCAGGACGTCACGGGTCTTAGGACCCTGCGGGACGTTACGGGGCTGAACTCGACCGGGCTGGCACTCCGACGCGCGTCGGACGCAGTGCAGTACTGGGACCTGACCGGCGGAAGCCTGGCGGCGCCGTCGAGCATTGCAGGTCCCTGGTCCGGCCAGCGGCTGGCGCAGTAGGGAACCCGGCCGGCGGCTGGCGGAGCCGGGAGCGGCAAGCTGGACGGCACCGCTGAATACTAGGCGGCCGGCTGGAGGTCCAACACGTCCCTCAGGCGTTCCAGCTGGGCCACCTCTGAGCGGACGGTCCGCTGAGCCATCCCGTTCAGCAGGCCGAACCTGTCCAGGAATCCGAACGAACGCTCCGGCTGGGCTTCAAGCGCGTAGCGGACCCGGGTTCCGGAGCTTTCCGTGCTCAGGTAATATCCCCCGGTACAGTTTGCAGGGCCGGAAATGACCTGGAACTCAATTTCCGCGCCGGGCCTGGCCTGCGTTATTTCGAGTTCGGCCGGAATGCTCAGCCCCGACCGCCCTGCCACCATTTTGCGGTAGACGGCGCCCCTGGTTCCGGCCGGGCCGTGAAGCAGCTTGACGCTGCGGACGCCGTCGCGCCAGTGCGGAAGGTTGGTTGCGTCGAGCAGGTACAGGTACACAGCCATGGCATCACGCCGGATGAGGACCTCGTGCTCCGCGAATGCCATGAAAAACTTTCTGTGGTGAAGTCGGCCTGCCGCAGTGGCCGTCTCCCCCTGACGCCGCAGCTATCCGGTTCAGGTTAGCCAGCGGACTGTGGCCCCACCTAGCCAGGGCCGGGGACGTTATTGAAGAGTTACTGGATGACGCGGCCGGTAACGGGACACGGCGCTCCGGGCCCGGGGTTGGGCGGCCGGGCCCCGCATCTGCGCTAAGCTAAGTTCTGCCCCGCGCGAGTGGGGCAGCGCGGCTGTAGCTCAATGGTAGAGCGCTAGCTTCCCAAGCTTGATACGCGGGTTCGATTCCCGTCAGCCGCTCAAGGGGATTAGCGGGACAGGCGAATGCCCGCCAGGGGCCATTAGGTACCGGGGTGTATCGTCAGGAGTCAGGAGCCCCTTCGGTTCCGCTACAGGAGCAATTCATGGCTGACAAGTCCCCGCGTCAAGCAGCATCCAAAAAATCCGGCAAATCCATCAAGGAAAAGCGCGCCGACAAGAAGGCCGCTGCCGCGCCGGCCAGCTCGCTGGACATCACGTCCAGCAAGGCCGCCAAAAAGAAGTGAGTGGCCAACAGGACCAGCTGACCCTTGGCGTCCTGGCGTCGACGAAAAAACCTGACGAACGCCGCCTCCCTATCCATCCGCTGCATTTTGAGCGCATCGCGCCGGAAATCCGGCAGCGCATCATCCTGGAAAAGGGCTACGGGGAGCGCTTCGGCGTCTCCGACGCTCACCTCTCCGGTGTGGTGGGCAGGATCGCAGGCAGGGAGGCCCTCCTGGCGGAGGCCGACGTCGTACTCCTGCCCAAACCGCAGCCGGAAGACCTCGCCGAACTGCGCGACGGGCAGGTCCTCTGGGGCTGGCCGCACTGCGTCCAGGACCGCGCCATCACCCAGCTGGCCATCGACAAAAAGCTCACGCTGATCGCGTTCGAAGCAATGAATCACTGGGCCAGCGACGGCGGCTTTGGGCTGCACGTGTTCCACAAGAACAACGAGCTGGCCGGTTACTGCTCGGTACTTCACGCGCTTGCGCTGACCGGTTCCACAGGCGATTACGGGCGCCGCCTCAGCGCAGTAGTGATCGGGTTCGGCGCGACAGCGCGCGGCGCGGTCACCGCCCTGAACGCCCACGGAATACATGACGTCCAGGTGCTGACCAACCGTGGCGTAGCCGCCGTCGGCGCCCCCATCCACTCAGTGAACATCGTCCAGTTCGATCATGACGACCAAGCACCCTTCCTGAGCCAGGTCATCACCGAGCGGGGCCGGGTGCCACTGGCGCCGTTCCTGGCCGGCAGCGACATCGTGGTCAACTGCACCCTGCAGGACCCGAACAATCCGCTGACTTACCTGCGGACGGAGGATCTGGACGCTTTCAATCCGGGCAGCCTGATCATTGACGTATCGTGCGACGAGGGCATGGGCTTCAGCTGGGCGCAGTCCACCACGTTCGCCGATCCGATGTTCACCGTGGGTGACCACATCAACTACTACGCGGTGGACCACAGCCCCTCCTACCTTTGGAATTCCGCCAGCTGGGAGATCAGCCAGGCCCTGCTTCCGTTCCTGGAAACGGTCATGGACGGTCCGGAAGCATGGGTCGGGAACGAAACCATCGCGCGGGCAATCGAGATTCGCGACGGTGTGGTCCGCAACAAGGACGTGCTGGAGTTCCAGAAGCGGGAAGAAGCCTATCCGCACCTGGAGCTGTAGCCCGGGCTCCCGGCCGCTCCCAAGCGCTCCCAGGCGGCTGTGCCGCTGACGATCTGCACTGGGCGCCGCCGGTCCCGGAGGTTGACCTGCAGCTTGAGTGAGCCTTTCCGGGCCAGGACGACGGCCACGGTCACGGCGGCGAGGGCCGGCACCCCGCCGGAGACCAGGAGTGCCACGTGCGGGTCGGCGTGCTCGGCAATCCAGCCAAGCATGGGTCCGCCGAGTGCCTGGCCACCGATCAGCACCATGATGTAGAGGCTCATCACGCGGCCCCGGATGCCCATGTTCGAGCTGACCTGGACCAGCTGGTTGGATCCCGTGAGGAACATCAGGCACCAGAATCCGGCCAGAACCATAACGATGCCGAACCAGAGCATCGACGGGGCCAACGCGGCGAGGCACAGCATGGCCCCGTACATGCCGGCGCAGAACACCACTGACCGCAGCCGGAGTTGCCGGCGGCGCGTGGAAGCGACCGCCCCGGCAAGGGCGCCCAGCGCAACCAGGGCATTGAGAAGGCCGTAGCCGCCGGCGCCCACCTTGAACACCTGGTCCGCGAAAGCCGCCAGCACTACAGGCAGGCTCATGGCAAATACGGCGATGAAACCGGCCATCAGCCAGGGCCAGTAGATGGTGGGCTTGCTCAAGGCATAACGGAGCCCCTGACGCAGCATCCCCTTGCTCTTGGGCGTTGGTGCACTGATGAAGAGCTGGTCCTTGCGGAGGATCAGCAGCATGGCCACCGTGGAACAGCAGGCCACGGCGTTGGCGGCAAAAGCCCAGCCCGCACCCACTGCCGTCAGGAGCAACCCGGCAAGGGCAGGTCCAATCAGGCCACCCAGCTGGAAGGTCGTGGAGTTCACGCTGATGGCATTCCGCAGGTACTTGGGGCCGACAAGCTCGTTGACGAACACCTGCCGGGCAGGCTGGTCAAGGACGGTGACGAGGCCCAGCACGAGTGCGATCACATAGACATGCCACACCTGGATGGCGCCGGTGAGGGCAAGGGCTGCGAGGGCGGCAGCAAGGACTGCAGCCATCCCCTGGCACAGGATCAGGATCTTCCGCTTGGCGAACCGGTCTGCGATCATGCCGCCCCACGGCCCCAGGAGCAGGGAGGGCAGGAATTGCAGCGCCACGGTGATTCCCACGGCCGTCACGGAACCGGAAAGCTGCAGCACCAGCCAGTCCTGGGCAATGCGCTGCATCCAGATGGCTACGACGGCGATGAAGTGCCCGATAGCGAAAATACGGAAGTTCGGGACCCTCAGGGAGATGAAGGTGTGCCTCCAGGGGAGGCGTTCGGAGAGGACCGGAAGTGGCTGGGTCTGGCTTTCCGCGGGTACGGTGCTCGCGGAATCGGCGACGGGCTGGGTGACGGTTGCCGATGAAGGCGGTGGGGGTGCCACAGTGGTGTCCTCAAAATTGCGGGCTGTCTGGGATGCCCTTAACGCTAGGCTGGGCCCAGCGGATTATGGGGGCCTATTGTCCCTATAACTCGTATTGCGAACCGCAATGAGGGTGCAGGCACCGAAAGTCCAAGGAGTACAAAGTGTTCGAACCGGCCCAGCTGCGCTCATTCCTGGCCGTGGCCGAAACCCTCAGCTTCACCAAGGCAGCCGAGCGCCTGGGACTGGCCCAGCCCACTATCAGCCAACACATCCGGAAGCTGGAAAAGGCAGCCAAGCGCGTGCTGATTACCAGGGATACCCGCGATGTCAGGCTCACGGACAATGGGGATGCGATGGCTGGTTTCGCCAGGAGCATCCTTTCCGCCCATGACGCAGCGGCACGTTATTTCTCCGGCTCCGCAATGCGGGGGCGGCTCCGCTTCGGCACCGCGGATGATCTTGCAATCACCGGCCTGCCCCGGATCCTGCGGGAGTTCCGGCAGATCTACCCGCAGATCAACCTCGAGCTCACCGTGGGGCAAAGCGACCAGCTGTACCGCAAACTCAACGCTGGCCAGCTGGATCTGGTCTTCGTGAAATGGGTGGCCGGCGCCAAGGACGGAACCGTGGTCCAGCACGATTCCTTTTCGTGGGTGGGACTGGAGCAGACCCTTTTGGAGCCGGGCGCTCCGGTTCCGCTGATCGCCTACCCCTCGCCCAGCCTAAGCAGGAAGCTCGCCATCGATGCGCTCGAAGCACACGGCAGGACCTGGCGCATCACCTGCACCACGCGCCAGATCAGCGGGGTGCTGGCAGCCGTCCGCGCCGGTATCGGCGTGGCCGTCATGCCGTCGTCGCTGGTTCCCGAGGACCTGAAAATCATAACCAGGCGCTTCGACCTTCCGCCCGTGGGGGATGTGGACTTCACGCTGATCCGCAACCCGCTGGCGAACCCGGAGGTGATCGACGCGCTGACGCAGTCGATCGTGGGACGGGCCATCAAACGCCAGGGCTAGGAACGCGGATAATCCCGGCGCGCGGAGGAGGGAAGACAACCCGGTCTCCATTGATGTCAGAACGTTGCATAATCTATGCTGATTTTCCCATGGTCAAGCAGCTGGCCGGTTCGGCAACACGAGCGTGCCCTGCACACAGGGCCTTTCGCTCGGGACAGGCAGCCAATGACGACAGCCAGGAACACCCGATCCAGTGCGGCCCATGCACGCCCGCAGACCACCGCCCGGCCTTCAACCCGGCAATCCACCCTCGGCGCCGGAATAGCAACCACGGATTCCGGCTACGTAGGCAAACCGACCTGCGACAAGTGCCGCACTGACGAATTCGTCTACCTCGAGTCCTACATCCCGCCCACCTACCGGCGTGACGGGACAGTGGCGGCCTTGGGGGAAGTCGCCTACACGTGCACCCGCTGCGAGGATTTCTCCGCCCACAGCGTCCCGCTGACATGGTCACCGCCGGGATGGTACCTGGGTTAATCCGCAAGGTCTCCAACAGCGCAGCCAGCGCGGACACTTGACAGCAAAAGAGGCCGGGCGGCCACCGAAAGGTGGCCGCCCGGCCTCTTGCTTTCCTGCCTATTGATTTGGGGCCTGTTGCTCGCCCCAGGACAGAAGTGGAGTTAGATCAGGGCATCCGAGAGGTGGTTCGGGGTACCGAACCGGTGCGCCGTGATGCTGACGGCCTGCTCGTGCAGGAACGGCAGCAGTTCAACGCGTCCGGCCTCGGTGACGGGGTGGGCGTACACCGCGAGGCCCGGGCGGCCACCGGTGGCCTTGGCCAGTTCGGTGGCGTCCCCGCCAATCAGCCGCACACGGCCGTTGGACAGCTTGCCCTCGGAGGCGAGGCGGCCTGCGGAAGCCAGCCAGCCGGCGTCGGACTCTACCTTCACGTCGATGTCCAGTGCAGTAAGTACCGGGCGCAGCTGGGCGGGAAGCTCGACGGCGGTGGACACCGTCAGTTCCGAACCGGCCAGAACGCCTGCTGCCACGGTCCGGACGAGGTGGGCCAGCGGCGCGCCTTCCGAGAGGCGGATCGTGACGGGCAGGTTCCGGTAGCGGAAGATGTTGCGTTCCGCGCTCAGGCCGGACACGTCCTTCGCGGTGCCGAACTCATCGGCCCAGGCTTCGGCGTCGGACGCCACAGCGCGCTGGACGGATTCCATCTCAGCTGGCTCCAGGGCGGCGCCTGCGGCGTTGAGGATCCTGCGGACGCCAGGGTGGCTGACGGAGGCTTTGGCGGTGCTGCGTCCGGAGACCCAGTCACCGAGGCCGGCCAGGTAGTTGGGTCCGCCTGCCTTGGTGCCCGCGCCGACGGCCGACTTCTTCCAGCCGCCGAACGGCTGGCGCTGCACTATGGCGCCGGTGATGCCACGGTTCACATACAGGTTTCCGGCCTGGATGCTGTCCATCCAGATTCCCAGCTCCCCGGAGTTCAGGGAGTGCAGCCCGGCGGTCAGGCCGTACTCGATCTGGTTCTGGATGGCGATTGCTTCTTCGAGGGTGTCCGCGGTCATCACGCCCAGGACCGGGCCGAAGAATTCGGTCAGGTGGAAGTAGGAACCGCGCTTGACGCCGTAGCGCACGCCCGGGCTCCACAGCTTTCCGGTGTCGTCCAGCTTCTTCGGTTCCACGGCCCAGTTTTCACCGTCGCCGAGGGTGGTGAGCGCGTTGAGGAGCTTGCCGTTGGCCGGTTCGATGATCGGGCCCATCTGGCTGGTGGGGTCCTGCGGGTAGCCCACCTTCAGGGAGGTGACCGCGTCGATCAGCTGGTTGTGGAACCGCTTGGACTTGGCCACCGAGCCCACCAGGATCACCAGTGAGGCCGCGGAGCACTTCTGGCCGGCGTGGCCGAACGCGGAATACGCCACGTCCTTGGCTGCCAGGTCCAGGTCGGCGCTGGGGGTGACGATGATGGCGTTCTTGCCGCTGGTTTCGGCCAGCAGCGGCAAGTCCTGTCGGAAGGACCGGAACAGTTCGGCGGTCTCGTAGCCGCCGGTGAGGATCACGCGGTCAACGGCGGGGTGCGAAATCAGCTGCTTGCCGAGTTCCCGTTCGCCCAGCTGCACCATGGTGAGCACGTCGCGGGGCACGCCGGCTTCCCACAGGGCTTCGATCATGACGGCGCCGCTGCGGGCGGCCTGCTTGGCAGGCTTGATAACGACGGCGGAACCGGCGGCAAGTGCCGCAAGGGTGGACCCTGCCGGGATGGCGACCGGGAAGTTCCACGGCGGGGTGACCACGGTGAGCTTCGCGGGAACGAACGTGGCGCCGTCGACCTTATCCAGCTTCCGGGCGGACTCGGCGTAGTAGTGGGCAAAGTCCACTGCCTCGCTGACCTCGGGATCACCCTGGTCGATGGTCTTGCCGGTCTCGCTGGCCATGACCTCGAGCAGGTCCGCGCGGCGGGCTTCAAGGACGTCACCGGCCCGGTGCAGGATTTCCGCGCGCTCGTCACCGGAGAGTTCACCCCAGGCCTTGCCCTTGTTCAGGGCGGTCTGGATAACGGTGTTGAGGGTGGCCTCATTATTGATGGACGCTGCTGCAACGGAGGCGTTGCCAAGGGTGGAGGACGGGACGCGCTCCAGGATGGCCCGGCCCCAGTCGCGGTTGGCAGGCAGGGACGGATCCGTGTCCGGGGTGTTCTCGAAGCCCTCGTGGGGCATCGGAACCGGTGGCAGGTTGCGGTCCTGCTGGCGGTTGGCCGGCGGAACGCTGTTGTCCAGTGCCTCCAGCGAGGACAGGAAGCGCTGCTTTTCACGCTCGAACAGGGCCTCGTTTTCGCTCAGCTCGAACACTGCAGACATGAAGTTGTCCTGGCTGGCGCCTTCTTCGAGGCGGCGGATCAGATAGGCGATGGCGACGTCGAACTCGGACGGGTGCACCACGGGTGTGTAGAGCAGCAGCGAGCCGACGTCCTTCTTGACGGCTTCGGCCTGGCCCTGCGCCATGCCCAGCAGCATTTCGAACTCGATGCCGGGTTCCACGCCGCGCTGCTTGGCCAGGAGCCAGGAGAAGGCGATGTCGAAGAGGTTGTGGCCGGCAACGCCGATGCGGACGTTCTTGATCCGCTCCGGGTGCAGGGAGTAGTTGATGACGCTCTTGTAGCTGGTGTCGGAGTCCTGTTTGGTGCCCCAGGTAGCCAGCGGCCAGTCGTGCAGGGATGCTTCCACCTGCTCCATGGGCAGGTTGGCGCCCTTGACCACACGGACCTTGATGCCGGCGCCACCGTTGGCACGGCGTCCGGCGGCCCAGTCCTGCAGGCGGATCATGGCTGAGAGGGCATCCGGGAGGTAGGCCTGGAGCACGACGCCGGCCTCGAGGTCCTTGAACTCCGGCTTGTCCAGGATCCGGGTGAAGACCGCGATGGTCATGTCCAGGTCCTTGTATTCCTCCATGTCCAGGTTGATGAACTTGGCCTTCTTGCCGGGTCCGGCGAAGGAGGCGGCGCGCTGGAACAGCGGGGCGAGCTTTTCGACGACATGCTCAACGGCTTCGTCGAAGGCCCACGCGGAGTGCGGGGCCACCGTGGAGGACACCTTGATGGACACGTAGTCCACGTCCGGGCGCGCCAGCAGTGTGTGCGTGCCCTCGAGGCGGCGGGAAGCCTCGTGCTCGCCGAGGACTGCCTCGCCGAGGAGGTTGACGTTGAGGTTGATCCCGTCCTTGCGGATCTTGGCGATGGCGGGACCAAGCTTGGCGTCGGTGGCGTCCACGATCAGGTGGCCCACCATTTCACGCAGGACCTTGCGGGCGATGGGGATTACGACCTGAGGCAGGACCGGGGCCATGGTGCCGCCCAGGGCCACTGCGCTGCGCATGTACCAGGGCAGGAACGCGGGAACCTTGGGGGCCAGCGCGGCGAGGTTGCGGGCGGCGACGTTAAGGTCTTCGGGACGGACCACGCCGTCCACGAAGCCAACGGTGAATTCCAGGCCGTTGGGGTCCTTCAGGACACCGGCCAGCTGCTGGGCGGAGGCGTCCACGGGAACCTTCGCAGCCTCGGTCAGCCAGCGGCGGACCAGGGCGACGGATTCGTCGGCGAGGGCCTTCGCCTGCGGCACATCGGCGTCGACGGTCTGCGGCGCGATCCCGCTGGCAACTGCCGACTCCATGGCAATGTGGGTCATGACTTTTCCCGTTCTTTCTTGGGGGTTTCGAGGGGTCTTATCAACCAGTATGAACCTCCAATCACATAAGATAAAGCGATCTTTTCTAAGCAATACAGGTTAGGAAAACCGAAGCTTTGCCGCGACCTTTCCCTGGCCGTATTTGCCACCCGCCCCCGTGACCCTCTCTCACGTCCTGTAGCCAAATCCCAACGCCCTCTCACTTCCCGCAGCAAAACGGGCAACGCTCCCGCCTCTTTCGGCGCATGGCAAAACAACGAACCCTCCCCCGCAGGAAAGTGGGAGAGGGTTCGTCGAAAACGCGTCAAAAGTGGGAGGGCATGACGGAAATACCCGCGAAAGGTGCGAGAGCGTCCCGGGGAGGGTCAACGGAGGGAGTGCTGCAGCTCCACACTTTCCTCGTGCCGCGGGCTGTTGGGGTTCATCAGTGAGTTCTTCTTGCCATAGAAGAAGTAGATCGCCAGGCCAACGAGCAGCCAGACGCCGAAGCGGGCCCAGGTCTCCCAGTACAGCTGGAACATCAGGAACGCCGACGCCAGGACGCCGAAGGCCGGGATGAACGGCATGAACGGCAGGCGGAAGGAGCGGGGAGCGTCCGGCTTCTTGTAGCGGAACACGATCACAGAGAAACAGACGACGACGAACGCAGCCAGGATGCCGATGTTCGTGAGGTCTGCAACGGCCTTGATGGGGAACACGCCGGCCAGCAGTGCGGAGGCGACGCCGGCAATCCAGGTAACGCGCTGCGGAGTGCCGTGGCGGTCAGTCTTGGAGAACCAGCCGGGCAGCAGGCCATCGCGGCTCATGGAGAACCAGACGCGGGTGACGCCCAGGAGGAAGGTCAGCATCACGGTAAGGATGGACAGAACGGCGAACACGGAGATGATGGTGGCGATTACCGGCAGGCCTACACCCGTGAAGGCGGAGGCAAAACCGGCTGTGGGGTCGATGTCCTGGTAGTTCTGCATGCCGGTCAGGACCAGCGTGGCGGCCACATAGAGCAGCATCGCAATGATCAGCGAAAGGATGATGGCCTTGGGCATGTGCTTCTTGCCGTCCTTAGCTTCTTCCGCGGCAGTACTCATGGCGTCGTAACCGAACACGGCGAAGAAGACTGTGGCCGCGCCGGCGAGGACCGGCCCGAAGCCGCTCGGCATAAACGGGTTGTAGTTGTTGGTGTCGATATAGAAGACGCCCAGGCCAATGATGAAGAGGATCAGGATGACCTTGATGGCCACAGCCACGAGTTCGAACCGGCCAAATGCCTTGGTTCCGCGGGAAAGGATCCAGGTCACCAGGAGGCACACCACGATGGCCGGGATGTTCACGATGCCGCCCCGGCCCTCATCAGCAGTGGAGGTCATCCAGATGGGCATGTTGACGCCGATCCCGGAGAGGAAAGCGTCGAAGTAACCGGAGATGCCAATGGCTACCACGGCCACGATGGCAATGTACTCCAGCAGGAGGTCCCAGCCGATGAACCAGCCGACGATCTCGCCCAGCGCCACATAGCCGTAGGTGTAGGCGGAACCGGCGCGCGGAATCATGCCCGCGAACTCTGCATAGGACAGTGCCGCGGCCGCTGAGGCAAGTCCGGCGATGAGGAAGGAAATCAGCACCGCGGGCCCCACCCCGGGCGTGCTTTCACTTCCGGCCGCCACCAGCCCCGCGAGGGAGAAGATGCCGACGCCGATGATGCCGCCTACGCCAATAGCGGTGAGCTGCCACAGCCCGAGTGACTTGAAGAGCCCACTGTGCTTGTTCTCTTCCTCAATGTCATCGATCGGCTTGCGCCTCATGATCGACTGGGTCATATCTCTAGTGCTCATCAGGAACTCCTGCTTTGGGGTGCGACCCCGCCGCGGCGCGCCAAAAGAGGCTGTGACGGGGGGGAACTCGGTCCCAACAGTATGCAAGCCTACTTGCATTAGATAAAGTGAATACTTCTAACCTATATTCGTTAGTTTCGGTAAGGAATGGCCCAATGCTTGATGTCCGCAGGCTTCGACTTCTCCGCGAATTAAGCATCCGCGGGACACTCGCGGAGGTCGCGGACGCACTGCAGTACAGCCCGTCGTCGGTATCGCAGCAGCTTGCCCTCCTGGAAAAGGAGGTGGGCGTGGAGCTGCTACGGAAGACCGGCCGCCGGGTACAGCTGACGCCGCAGGCGGAAGTGCTGGTGGCGCATACGGCGCAGCTGCTTCAGACCCTGGAACAGGCCGAAGCGGACCTGGCGGCGTCACTGACCACGGTCACCGGAACCGTGCGCATCGCGGTCTTCCAGTCTGCAGCCCTGGCGATGATGCCGGAAACCCTCACCCGGATGTCCGCCACGTACCCGGAGGTCCGGATCGAGATGATCCAGCGGGAGCCTGAAACCGCGCTCCATGAGACATGGGCGCGCGACTTCGACCTGGTCATCGCCGAGCAATACCCTGGCCATGCCGCACCCCGTTATCCCGAACTGGACCGTGTGCGGCTCACCACGGATGCCATCCGGCTGGCTGTTCCCCCTGCGTCCACCGGCGGCCCGGCCATCCGAGGGCTGGCGGACACCGCGGAACTCGCCTGGGTCATGGAGCCGCGGGGTGCCGCCTCGCGCCATTGGGCGGAACAGGCATGCCGCAGCGCCGGCTTCGAACCGGATGTTCGATTCGAAACCGCCGACCTGCAGGCCCAGATCCGCCTGATCGAGTCCGGCAATGCGGTGGCGCTGATGCCGGACCTGGTGTGGACCGGGCGCGGCACCACTGCCCAACTGCTGGAGCTCCCGGGCAAGCCATACCGCACGGTGTTCACCTCCGTGCGCCGTTCAAGCGCACAGCGGCCCGCCATCCTCGCCGCAAGGGAAACCCTGGCTGCGGCCGCGGCCGCCGTCGGAGGAGACCACGCCGGGTAACCGCCCGCCGTCGTCCGTTGCTTTGCAATGGCTCTGAAGGCACCCGCGCTGGTGTTCCCTGCGTCACTGCGGGGAACCGGGCCCGGCGCTAGACTGGTGCCGTTATGAATCGAACAATGTTCAAGTCCAAAATCCACCGGGCAACCGTCACCCATGCTGACCTGCACTATGTAGGTTCGGTGACCATTGACCTGGACCTGCTTGACGCTGCCGACATCCTGCCCGGCGAACTGGTGTCCATTGTGGACGTGACCAACGGCGCCCGCCTGGAAACGTACACCATTGCCGGCGAGCGCGGCTCCGGTGTAATCGGGATCAACGGTGCCGCGGCCCACCTGATGCAGGAAAACGACATTGTCATTCTCATTACCTACGCGCAGATGACCACCGAAGAAGCGAAGGCTTACGAGCCCAAGGTGGTCCACGTGGACGAAAACAACCGTGTTGTCCAACTCGGCAACGACCCCGCCGAGGGCATCACACCCGGGCTTTTGCGTCCGCCGTTCGCCCTCAACAACGCCGCACTCTAACCCCGGAGCGTGAGCCCCGGTCCCCACGTCCGCCGCACCCGGCAGCCTGATCCTTGCTAGGAGTACTGGCGGGTTTCTTCGTGGTGTGGTGCATCATCCTGGTGGGCTGGTTTGTGGGCCGGCGGAAAATCCTGGGTGACAACGCACGCCAGGTCCTCAGCGCCCTCACCTTCTTCGTGGCCAGCCCGGCGCTGCTCTTCGAAACGCTCAGCAAAGCCCGCCTCCAGGAAGTATTCGCGGCGCCCCTGCTCGTCATAGCGGTGGCGGCCATGGCCACGGCGGCCATCTTCTTCGCCATCGCCAAGTTCTGGCTTAGACGTTCGCTCCCTGAATCCCTGATGTCCTCGATGGCCGCATCGCTGGCCAACTCTGCCAACCTGGGCATCCCCATCGCCGTGTACGTCCTGGGCGATGCCAGCTATGTGGCCCCGCTGCTGATTTTCCAGCTCGCCTTTTTCACCCCGCTGTTCCTGATGATCCTGGATTCAAGCACCAGCTCGCACCGCACCACTCCCTTGGGCTTCATCGTGATGATCCTGCGGAACCCCATGATCGTGGGTTCCGCGCTGGGCCTGGTGGTGGCCGGGACCGGCTTTCAGGTCCCGCCTCTCGTCATGGAGCCCATCCACCTGATCGGCGGAGCGGCGATCCCCGCCATGCTGATCGCATTCGGGATGAGCCTGAACGGCAGCCGGCCACTGCAGGCATCCGCGGCGCGGCGCCTCGATACCCTGCTGGCGAGCGGTTTCAAGCTGGCCATCCAGCCTGCCCTGGCGTACCTTTTTGGCCGGTTTGTACTGGGCATGGAGGGCCATGCCCTGTTCGCGGTGGTGGTGGCTTCGGGACTGCCCACCGCCCAGAACGTCTTCGTGGCTGCCAACCGGTATAAAACAGGACTTACAGTGGCTAAGGACACCGTGCTCATCACCACCGTTGTGGCTGTCCCCGCGATGATCGGCACCGCGCTGCTGCTGGCGTAGGAACTGCCGCAATCCACCAACGGGGCACCCCGGACCAGGACTTAGACGGAAATTGGAGAACCGATGGGAACCATCCTTGACACCGTGGTGATCGGCGGCGGAGCCATGGGCTCGGCTGCCGCGTGGGCACTGTCGGGCCGTGGCCGCCAGGTGACGCTGGTGGAGCAGTTCGGGCCGGGGCACCGGATCGGAGCTTCGCACGGCACCACCCGGAACCTGAATCCCGGCTACCACCGTCCGGAGTACGTGGACATGCTGGCCGAGGGGCTGGCACTGTGGGACGAACTTGAGCAGGAAAGCGGCGAGAAGCTGCTCGCCCGCACCGGCATCGTCAACCATGGCCCCGAGCCGCTGCTTCCCGAGGTCGCCGCCGCGCTCACCCAGGCCGGCATCCGCGCGGAATTCCTTCGTCCGGAGGAGGCGGCCGAGCGGTGGCACGGCATCCGGTTCGACCAGCAGGTCCTGAACATGCCCGACGGAGGCCAGCTCAATCCGGAAGCTGCACTTCCCGCCTTCCAGCGGCTCGCCGTCGCCCGGGGCGCCGAGATCCGGCACCACACCAAGGTGGTGGACTTCGAGGTGATGGACGACGGCGTCCGGTTAAGTTTCGAATCCGCAGCAGGCACGGAGGTGGTCACCGCAGCCCAGGTGGTGGTGACTGCGGGCGGCTGGACGGAGAAGCTGCTCGGTGCCCGGGGAAGCGGAACGCTGCGGATTCCGAAGCTCACCGTCACGCAGGAACAGCCTGCGCATTTCCGGATCACCGATGGGGCGGCAGTGTGGCCGGGGTTCAACCATTACCCGGGCGCCGGCGCGGACTATCAGGGCTGGTACTCCCCCGTCTATGGAATGCAAACCCCGGGCGAAGGAATCAAGGCCGGGTGGCACGGTGTGGGCCCCGTTGTGGATCCGGACCGGCGCTCCTTCCAGCCGGAGCCGGTGCAGCTCGCGGCCCTGAGGGACTACGCCCGGTCTTGGCTTCCCGGCGTGGACGCCGACTCATTTGAGGCCATCAGCTGCACCTACACCACCACCCCTGATGAGGACTTCATCCTGGACCGGATCGGACCGGTGGTCATCGGGGCGGGGTTCTCCGGCCACGGCTTCAAGTTCACACCGGTGGTGGGCCGGATCCTTGCCGATCTTGCCACCGGCACCCGCCCCGCGCCTGAAATCTTCCGCGCCTCGCGTTAGGCATTGCGGCTAGTGCTTGCTGTCCTCCGCATCGGCAAGGACCGGCCCTGCACTCCCCGCACCGCCTGCGCCCGCACGGACAGCAGGCATGGCCAGGACCGCGGCGACGGTAAGCAACCCTGCCACCAGCGTGGCCAGGAAGACGGCTCCGGAAGCAGCCACAACAGCCGGGCCGTCGCTGTCCCCGCCAGATGTACCGGCGTAGACCGCATTGGCTACCGCGCCGAACACCGCTACGCCCAGGGCGCTGCCGATGGACCGGGCGAACATGTTGGTGCTGGTGACCACACCGCGCTCATTCCACGGGACGCTCGACTGGGCTGAGATCAGGGTGGGGGTGGCCACCAGCCCCAGGCCGAGTCCCACCACGAAGCAGCTGGCGGCGACCAGCGCCACGTCGGGAGCAGGTGCCGTCAGGGCAAGGACCAGAAGTCCCGCCACGGTGACCGAGATGCCGATCAGGGCCGTGGGCTTAAACCCGAGCCTCAAGTAGAAGCGGCCCGCCTGCGAGGCGCTGATCGGCCAGCCGAGCGTCAGCGCTGCCAGGGCGAGCCCGGCAACCAGGGGCGAAGTGGATAGCGCCCCTTCAAGGAAGGTGGGCACGTAGGAGGTCAGCCCCATCAGCACTGCCCCTACGCCAAAGGACACCAGGGCGGTGGTGCCAAGCAGGCGCCTGGACACTACCCAGGGCGGCAGGACCGGCTCCGCTGCCCGGCGCTCCACCAGCAGGAACAGGGCCAGGAGCACGCCGCCCACCGCAAAAACGCCGATGCTGACGGGCGAGTTCCACTCCCACGCCTGCCCGCCCTGCAGGGCTCCGAGGATGAGCAGGCTGAGCGAGACAGCCAGCAGGGCCGCCCCGGCGTAGTCCACGCGGTGTTTTGACCGCTCCACCTTCTCGTGGAGGGTCCGGACCAGCATCCACCCTGCCAGCAGGCACAGTGGGATGTTGACGAGGAAGATGCCGCGCCAGAGGCCCATTGACGAGAAGATTCCGCCGAGGCTTGGCCCCACCACGGAGGATACCGCCCAAACACTCGCGAGATAGCCCTGGACCTTGGCGCGCTCCTCCACCGAATAGATGTCCCCGGCGATGGTAATGGAAACCGGCAGCACTGCACCTGCGCCGAGTCCCTGCAGGGCGCGGAAAGCGATCAGTGAGGGCATGCTCCAGGCGATGCCGCACAGGACAGACCCGAGCAGGAACAGACCAATGCCTGTCAGGATGATTGGCTTGCGGCCCACCATGTCGGACAGCTTGCCGTAGATGGGCACTGAGACGGCCTGTGCCAGCAGGTACGCCGAGAAGAGCCAGGGGAACGACGAGAAACCGCCCACGTCCCGGACGATGGATGGGACGGCAGTGGCCACGATGGTGGAATCGATGGCCACGAGTCCGGTAGCCAGCATCAGGGCAATGAGGATCGGCCCGCGGTCGGAGCGGAATCCCACACCCTCGGCTTTGGTTGTCATGGTTCGTTCCCGCCTCGGTCTCCGTCGCCCGGAACCCTGCGCTGCAGGCGGCCGGAATCTCCACTCTAGGCAGTGACCGGGACAACCGGCTACCTTCTGCCCTCCAACGCGTCCAGAAGACGGGCGCACCGGATGAAGCCCAGGTGGGAGTATGCCTGCGGGTGGTTTCCCAGATGGGTTTCGGTGCCGGGATCGTATTCTTCGGGCAGCAGGCCCGTGGGTCCGAAAAGGTTCACCAGCTGGTCGAAGAGATCCCAGGCCTCCTCAATCCTTCCCACCGCGACGTAAGCCTCGATCAGCCAGGTGGTGCAGACGTGGAAGCCGCCCTCCAGGCCCGGCAGGCCGTCGTCGTACCTGTATCGGAAGACGGTGGGCCCCACCCGCAGTTCCCGTTCCACGGCCGTGACGGTATCCAGGAAGCGCTGGTCCGAGACATCCAGCAGGCCGGACAGCCCGATGTGCAGGACGGCGGCGTCGAGGTCCGGGCTGTCGTAAGCGACAGTGTACGAGGACGCGGATTCATCCCAGCCCTCACTCAATACTTCTTCCCGGATGGTTGCGGCCGTGGCTTCCCAGGACGGTTCGGGGCGGCGGCCGTGCCGGGCGGCGGTCCGCAGCGCCCGGTCAAGGGTCACCCAGCACATCACTTTGGTATACACATGGTGCCGGGGAGCCCGCCGTGCTTCCCAAATGCCGTGGTCGGGTTCGTGCCAGCGCGCCAGCACTGCCGAAGCCATCTGGACCATCAGTTCCCAGTGGCCATCGGCGAGCGCGGATTCCCTCTCACTGAGCGCATCGATCAGTTCCGCAATGGGGCCGAACACGTCCAGCTGGACCTGGTGGTCCGCGGCATTGCCGATCCGGACAGGCCGGGAGCCGGCATAGCCGGGAAGACTGTCGATGACCGCTTCGGTGGAGAGCGGCGCACCCGTGACCGAGTACAGGGGATGCAACCATTCGGGCCCGGGGGCGTGCTCCAGGATCCGCCCGAGCCAGTCCAGGAAGCCTGCCGCTTCCTGCGTCGAGCCAAGATCCACCAGCGCATTGACTGTCATGGACCCGTCCCGGAGCCAGCAGTACCGGTAATCCCAGTTGCGCGTGCCGCCGATCCCTTCCGGCAGCGAGGTGGTGGGAGCAGCCAGCACCGCACCGGTGGGCTCGTGGACCAGCGCGCGGAGCACCAGGGCGGACCGGCGCACCAGGGATGGTTTGACGCTGGGCAGGTCCAGGCCCTGCACCCAGCTTCGGGAGTGGAGTGCCACCCCGGCCCGCCGTTCAGTTTCACCGCCGGGATCTGCCGGCTGGTGCCCGGTGTCGCCGCACCTCAGGTTGAGGACTATGGGGCCGCCCTGCAGGTTGGTTACCGCTGTGGCCGTAGCGTGCCGGCCGTCCGAGGCAACGGCGAACTTCACGCCCGGGGCGAAGAGGATGAGCGGGTCCGAGGTCCCCACCACATGCAGCTCCTCTCCACGGACCTCCATGCTGAACGGGGCATTGGCGTAGTCAGGACGGGGGGCAAACACGATCCTCGCCGCACCGCTTCCGGAAAGCACCCGGACGAGGCTGGTGATGCCTTCGGGGGCTGGTTCCAGGTAGTCAGTGACTGTGACGTCGGCCCAACGGGTCTCCACGATCATGGTGCTGTCCACGTAACGCTGGCCCAGCACCTGTGAGGCCTTGACGGGCTCAATGGAAAAGTGGCCCGCCGCGTCGCCGCCAAGGATGTGCGCGAACAGCGAACCGGAGTCCGGCAGCGGGTGGCTCATCCAGCAGATCCGGGCGTCCGGAGTGACAAGGGCAGTGGAAGAACCGTTGCCGATCATTGAGTGCCGCTCAAGCCCCACGGCGTCCTCGCCGAACAGCCACGCCCGCCGCAGTTCGAACAGGATGGCCAGGACCCGGGCAAAGCACTCCGGGTCGCGCAACCGGTGTGCAGCGCCTGTCTGCCCGGCGCCCACGCGCAGACCCATGTCCGGCCCCCGGAGTGTGGCAATGGCAAGCTCGTCACTGTACGCATCCCCGGCATAGAGGGCGGCGCTGGTCCCGAGCCGCGAGCGCAGGTTCTCCAAGGCCTCAGCCTTGGAAGGTTCCATGAAAGACAAGTCCAGAACCGATCCATCGACGATGAAGAAAAGCCCGTGGTCCCGGGCAATCTCCCGGGCTGTTTCGGTGACGGCCTCCACAACCTCTGCGGGGGCCGGGCGGGTGTGGATCGAAACGGCCGCGGGCTTACGCTCGATCCAAATGCCCTTGTGGAAACCCACCGCTTCAGTGAGTGCCGCGTTGACTCTATGCAGGACCGCTTCCGTGGCCAGGGGCTGGACGTGCGCGAATTCCATGTCAGATTCGGCGCCGTGCGAACCGATGAGGTGCACCTCCGCCGGCAGGCGGGACACGGCGGCCAAGTCGCGGAGGGAGCGGCCTGATATGACGGCGGCGTGGGTATTGGGCAGTGCCGCCAGTGCGCGCAGGGCTATGGCCGCGCTTCCGAGCGGGAGCGTTTCGGTGGAGATCCCCTCGGCATCACACAGCGTTCCGCCGTAATTGCACGCCACGAGCAGCCCCGGAACCCGGGCGAGGACCTTAAGTTCCGCCAGCAGGGTGGGCGTCAGCCCGTCGTCGGGCGCGTCAGGCCGGACGAAGGATCGGAGCAGCCCCAGCGGAAGGGACCGGGTGAGCAGCGCGGAATCCGCCACGCTTTGGTTCAACGGCATAGCCATTCGTGCACCCCTTAGGCAGGACGCACCCGGTAAAACAGCCGCGGGATTGCCCGCGGCTATCGGGTGGCGCCCCTCCCCCGAGGTCCGGAGGGATTCCGGGGAGGGGCATCCCTCATGGTCCGCCCGGCCGGTTTCCCCCGGAAGTCCTCATCATTGCGTATGTGTAAAAGTGCGGTGCAGGCCGCCGCCCGCCGCTATACCCGGGCCAGGCCAGCAGCTTCAGCAAGCAGTTCGACGGACCGCAGCCGCGCCCCGGTGCCGGTGCTTTGGTGCGCCACGATGAGTTCGTCCGCGTCGGCGTGCCTGCCGAATTCGTCGAGGTAGTCCATCACGACGTCGGGGGTGCCCACCGCGGAATAGGTCATCATCTGCGAGACGTGCTGGCCCTGCGGCGAGTCGAGGATCATGTCCGCCTCGTCGTCGCTGAACTCGCGCCCGCCGCCAAAGAACAGCGAAACCCTGGCGCGCTTGGTCTCCTGCAGCATGGCCTGGGCTTCAGCGGCGGAATCCGCGGCGATCACGTTCACGCCGGCGATCACGTGCGGTGCGTCCAGCTGCGCGGAGGGCTTGAATTCGCGGCGGTAGATGGACACGGCATCCTGGAGCGCGTTGGGGGCAAAATGCGAGGCAAAGGCATAGGGCAGGCCCAGCTGGGCAGCCAGCCGTGCACCGAACAGGGACGAACCCAGGATGTAGAGCGGAACGTTGGTGCCCTTGCCCGGGGTGGCTTCCACGCCCTGCATCCGGGTGGGTCCCGTGAGGTAGCCCTGCAGTTCGAGCACATCCTGGGGGAAGCTGTCCGCGGACATCGGGTCACGCCGCAGCGCGCGCATGGTGTTCTGGTCGCTGCCGGGCGCGCGGCCCAGGCCCAGGTCGATGCGGCCCGGGTGCAGGGTTTCCAGGGTGCCAAACTGTTCGGCAATGGTCAGTGGCGAGTGGTTGGGCAGCATGACGCCGCCGGCGCCCAGCCGGATGCTCTCGGTGTGTGCGGCCACGTGGGCGATCAGGACGCTGGTGGCGGACGAGGCGATGGAGGACATGTTGTGGTGCTCGGCGTACCAGACCCTGCGGTACCCCAGCTTCTCGGCGCTTTGCGCCATTGCCACGCTGCCTGCGAAACTCTCCGCCGCCGTCTGGCCTTTGCCGATGGTTGCCAGGTCAAGGATGGAGAGCGGGAGAGTCACGTTGGGTGCCGGCCTTTCGAAGCATTGCGTAGAGTTTTGCCGGCCGGGTCACGGCGGGCACTTGAGGCATAACGACGGCGGGGCCCGGCTTATTTCGCAACGTCCCGGAATACTCAGCAGGCTGATGAGGTTGCCGCCCCTATGAGTCTGAATACGTCGAACCAGTTGGAACTGTCCGCAACGATTGACCTGAAAGACCTGGGAACCGTGCACCGGCTGGGCTTCGGCGCGATGCGCATCGTGGGCGACGGCATCTGGGGTGAGCCCGCCGACCGGGTGGCCGCCGTGGATGTGGTGCGCCGCGCCGTCGAACTCGGCGTTGATTTCATCGACACCGCAGATTCCTATGGCCCCAACATCAGCGAGGAAATCCTTGCCGAGGCCCTGCACCCGTACAAGGAAGGGCTGAAGATCGCCACGAAAGTAGGTTTCACCCGGACCGGCCCGAACAAGTGGATCCCGGTGGGCCGTCCCGAATACCTGCGCCAGCAGACGGAACTGAGCCTACGGAAGCTCAAGGTGGACACGCTGGACCTGCTGCAGCTGCACCGGATCGACCCGAAGGTGGACGCCGAGGAGCAGTTCGGCGTGCTGCGTGAACTGCAGGACGAGGGCAAGGTCCGCGCGCTGGGACTGTCCCAGGTGAGCGTCGAGGAGCTGGAGGCCGCCGGGAAGCACTTCACGGTGTCCACCGTGCAGAACCGCTACAACCTGACGGACCGCAGCTCGGAGGACGTGCTGCGGTACTCGGAGGAAAACGGAATCGGTTTCATCCCCTGGGCGCCGATTTCCGCGGGTGAGCTCGCGCAGCCGGGCGGGCCGCTGGACGAGGCAGCAAAGCGCCTGGACGCCACCACCTCCCAGGTGGCACTCGCCTGGCTGCTCCGCCGCTCCCCGGTGATGATGCCGATCCCCGGCACCGGTTCCGCCAAGCACCTGGAAGAGAACATGGCCGCGGCCGGTGTCACTCTCGACGACGACACGTACGCAGAGCTCGAAGCCGCCGGTGAGTAGGGAAATACAGACAGGAGCAACACCATGGCAAATATTCTGATGGTTGTATCAGCAGCCGATTCCCTCACCATGAAGGACGGCAGCGAGCACCGCACCGGATTCTGGGCGGAGGAACTGGTGGTTGCACACCAGACCCTGCTTGCCGCCGGCCACACCATCCACATCGCTACCCCTGACGGTGCACGGCCAACTGTGGACCAGGTGAGCCTGGCATCCGAGTCGGCCGGTGGCGAGGAGCGGGCAAAAGGCTTCCGGGACTACCTTGCTTCCATCGACGGCGAGCTCTCGCACCCGCTGGTACTCGCCGGCGTCGACATGGCAGCGTATGACGCAGTGGTGATACCCGGCGGGCACGGCCCCATGGCTGACCTCTACAAGGATGCGGACCTGGGCCGGCTTCTGGTGGCGGCAAACCAGGACGGCAAAATCATCGCGCCCTTCTGCCACGGTCCCGCGGGGCTGCTCAGCGCAACGGACGACGGCGGCGCTTTCGCATTCCTGGGGCGGCGCCTCACCGTATTCACCAATGAAGAAGAACTGGGCGGCGGCACGGGAGAGAACACCCCGTGGATGGTGGAGGACGCGCTGAAGGAGAAGGGCGCCGTAGTGGAGAACGCTGCTGCCTGGACATCCCATGTGGTCCGGGACGGCAACCTCATCACCGGCCAGAACCCGCAGTCCAGCGAGGACGTTGCCAAGGAAGTCATTAACGCCCTGGGCTGATTCTTCGCCCAGCAGCCGGCACAACCGAGGGGGCCCGGCCGTGATGACCGGGCCCCCTCCCTGCGGCGCGCGTCCTTGGGCGCCGCAAGCTGCTACTTCAGTTTGAAGTTGGCAGTGATTGAGCTGCCGTCCTTCGCGGTCATCGTGAGCTTGTAGCAGGTTCCTGCTCCGATGGGCGTCTTCCAGTTGTAGACGAAGTGGCCGGCTACGGAGTCGTAACGCAGGGACGTGCTGCCCGTGGCGGTGGCCTCGATCGCATCCTGGAGTTCCAGCAGGGAGCACTGGATCTGGGCTGACTTGAGGCTGGACACCGCGGTCAGGTCCGTCACTTCCTGGTCACCTGCGAAGATCTCGAACTTGGCCGGGACCGTGCTGCCGCCCTTGACCGTGTTCAGCACCCCGCCCATGTCCACCGGCTGGTAGAAGCCCTTGAGGGTCCACGCCTTGATTTCATAGTTTTGGGTAACCGAGGTGGTGTTGCCGGCCAAGTCAGTAGCCTCGGCCACCAGCGTGTGAGCGCCCACCGACGTGCTGTAGCCCGTGACCGCACAGTTTCCGTTCACTCCCGACAGTGCGTCCGAGGCAGTGCACGTAGGCGCTGCCGGCGTCGATCCGTAGTAGCTTTCGCCGAGCACTGAGTCGAAGGACACTGATGGCGCGGTCTTATCGATCTTGTAGCTTTGGGTAGCCGCACCCGCGGGAGTGATATTCCCGGCGACGTCTTCAAATGCAGGGCTGCCGACTACCACCGCTGCGCCTTCGCCAGATGACGTCACCTGCTTAGTGGCTTCTAGGGGCCCCGACACGAGGTCCGTCGCGGAGAAAGTGGCCGTCACGTCGGCGTTGTACCAGCTGTCAGTTCCTGCCTCGGGGCTGGCGCTGACGTAGGTGACCGTCGGGGCAGTCTTGTCAATCTTATAGGTCCGCGAAGCGGTACCTTCTGCGGCAGTGTTGCCGGCAATATCGGTGAACACGGGGCTCAGTACTGCCACGTTCGAGCCCTCGCCACTGGATGTGGCCGTTTTGGTGCTGGTCAGCAGGCCGGATGTGGCGTCCGTCGCTGTGAAAGTGGCCTCGACATCAGAGGTGTACCAGCCGTTGGTGCCCAGTGTGCCCGCCGCCTTGTCACCATAGCCCACCGTAGGCGCAGTGCCGTCCTTCTTGAGGGACAGCGTAACCGGATCCGCAGAGCCGCCGCTGCTGGTCGCCGCGCAGCTGTAGTCCGTGGCCACTTGGTCGGCGGTAATGGTCCGGTCCTCGCAGCCGGTGAGGACGAGAGTGCTTGGCGAGTCCCCTTCCGTCACAGTCCAGTCCAGCGTGACGTCACTCGTGTACCAGTCAGCCAAACCATTAGGCGCGGCGGGGCTAAGTGTGTAGCCGATAGTGGGGGCGGTTCCGTCGGTGATCCCGTAAGTGACGGAACCGGAGGCGGTAAGACCACCGGCGTCCTCGTGGTAGCAGGAAGCCTCCTGGGAACCCACGCCGTCGGCAGCATCCGGCCCTGTTATGAGACTGAGTGTGGCGGGGAATGAACTGTTGCCCTCCTCGGCGTCGCTCACCTCGCACATCGCCTGTGGGACGAAGCCCTTGGTGTATGAGCCACCAGGTGTGACTCCGGAGATGCCAAGGACCGGCGCTGTGTTGGATGGGGCGGGAGCAACCACCGTCACGCCGAAATTAACAGGTGAAACGTCGTAGGGTTCACCCGTATTGTTGGCCGTGAGTGAGGCGAGGATGTTGGTCGTTCCGATGCCTTTGGGCGTTACCGTGACAGTTGCCGTGGCATCACAACTGTCGAAGGTTGCGGTGGCCGGAGAGACAGCAGCCACGGCAGGATCGCTCGAGACCAGGCTGAGGGTAACGGCTTCCCTCCCCTGAATTGTGCAGCCGTTAGTGCCATGATCCGGCAGCTTGACGACGTACAGCAGGGTTGTTCCATTGGATCCCCCGAGATTCAGCGTCATTGTTTCAGCAACAGAATCTACTGACGCGTCCAACGTGTTCGTGATGGCGTCCGCGTACGCAACTCCCCCGCCCGCCAGCACCAGCGTTCCAGCCGCTACCGCCGCTGCCGCTCTGGTGCTTGTCCGCCGTAGCAGGCTCTTCCCCTCAGCATAAGTTTTCCCACCCGGCGAATTATTCATGTGCGTCTCCTCAAGGCCATGCGCCCACCTTGGGCGCAACGATTTCACCGTACGGTTCGGCGTAGGCGGAGCACACGCGTAATCCCCCACCCGTCTTCGCCCCTTAAGTACTCGTCTTTTCGGGCCGCTCCTAAGCGGCACTACTTGGTTTCACCTGCCGGGACGGTCCGAATGTGACCGCCGCGGTTGCCCGGTTAACCGCCGTTACTCCCTGTATCTCCGGTTTGCGTCCGCCTTTGATTCCCCTGTTGGCGCTGCCGGATAGTTGCCGCAACGCATCCGTTCCGCGCATCAACTGGCTACTTCCAGGGGGAATCCTGACCACCATCACAACGAAACCCGCCGCCGTCGCGCCCTTGGCAGCACGCTGCTGGCGCCGGTTGCCTGAGCAGAATGACAGTCGTGAGCACCGGGCACCGCCCCGCCCAGCACGTTTGCCAACGGACAACAAGACACTCCTTGGCAGCGAGATGGACAACGCCTACGCCACCTACCGCAACGACCTGCTGGAGTTCTACGCGAAAAGCGATCCAGATTTCATGGAGATCAAGGAGGCCAAGGATGTGGCGGGCAAGCGCGTCATCGTTGGGTCCGGCAACAACCAGGAAGCCATCCTGGCTGGTGCCGGGATGAGGAGAACAGGAAGAACGGCCTGAAGCCGGTCGAGTTCCAGCGTTACGACGACGGTTCCGCCTCCACACTCGCCCTGCAGTCCGGCCGTGCAGATCGCCTTCACCACCAAGAAGGACAACGACCCCGGCAGGCCTGCCGAATGAATCCCCCCGGGCACCAGCCAGGCCCATTCTCGCTGCCCAACGCCCGTCGTGCCGGCACCACCGGATTAAGCTGAATGCGGGAGAGGATCCAGGGCCAGAAAAGCCATGAAAGGGACGGTCTATGGCGGAGGAGAAGCATGACATTGACAGCCGCCTGGCGCAGCTGTTGGCCCAGACCGTTCGGCTCGACCCCGACGCAACCATTGAGCTGACTGTTGTAGTTGACGGCACCATCATTTCGGGGTCTGTGGTGTCGGAGCAGGCTTGGGTGCAGCGGCAGAATGACCAGATCCGCATCGGCAACCCCGCTATCGCAGCTGCCTTCGACTCCGCGGCGTCGACCGTCCAGGAACCAACATTGAATGAAGATCCGTACATTCACTTTCTTGGCCCCGTGCTCGTCACAGGGGGACGGCAGGTACGTCTGCAGGCAACCAGGGTCAGTCTTCGGAAAGTCTCCGCTTGGAGCATCGGGCGGATGCCCGCTGACCAGGAATGGCACCGACCAGCATACGAATGAAGCCACTCATCGCCGGGGTTCAGAAGCTGTAAGGGCCGAACCGCAAGACAGCCACCCCTGCCGCAAGCAGCCCCAGCACAGCGTTTACGACGACGTTTGGCACCTCCCGCCGTCGGGCGTCTTCCGCAGCTCGTCCGCATCGCATCTTCGATTGGTTCGTACGCTTTTTGTTGACGCCCTGGCACCCGAGGACCTTGCAGCGGCCGGCAGGGTTGCGGCGAAGCTTCGGCAGCACCTGAACGAGACGAATGCCAAGCAGTAGGTTCGGAGATGCATCGGACCCCACTCGGGGCAGCAGTAACGTGGGCTGGCGTCCGGCCACCGCTAAGCTGGCGCCATGGCCAACAAAACCACAGCAGAGAAGCTTGCCGCCATCCAGAAGGGATACACGCTGGACGGTGCCACCATCGAACTGGGGGCCGCCATTATTGACGGCGAACTCCACAAGGACGCGCCGGTGCGCCTGCCGCTGGCCATGATGAACAGGCACGGACTGGTGGCCGGCGCCACCGGCACCGGCAAGACCGTCACGCTGCACATGATGGCCGAGCAGCTGTCCGCTGCCGGCGTCCCGGTCTTCCTGGCGGACATCAAAGGCGACCTCTCCGGGCTGGCCACCGCCGCCGTCGGAAGCGAAAAGCTCGCTGCCCGCACAGAAGGCATTGGACAACCCTGGCAGGGGAAGACGTTCCCGGTGGAGTTCCTGGCCCTGGGCGGCGACGGGAACGGAGTCCCGGTGCGGGCCACGGTATCGTCCTTCGGTCCCATCCTGCTCTCACGCATCATGGAGCTGAATGACACGCAGGAGTCCAGCCTGCAGCTGGTGTTCTACTTTGCGGACAAGAACGGCCTGGAACTCATCGACCTCAAGGACCTTCGGGCAGTCATCCAGTTCCTCACCTCCGCCGAAGGCAAGGACCAGCTGGAAGAACTCGGCGGGCTGTCCAAAGCCACCGCCGGAGTCATCCTGCGGGAACTCGTAAACCTTGAGGCGCAGGGACTCGAGAAGTTCTTTGGCGAACCTGAATTCGATACCGCCGAGCTGCTGCGCACCGCGCCGGACGGCCGCGGCGTCATCACCTGCCTGGAGCTGCCGACGCTCCAGACCAAGCCGATGCTGTTCTCCACGTTCCTGATGTGGCTGCTCGCGGACCTGTTCGAGGACCTCCCGGAGGCCGGAGACCTGGACAAACCGAAACTGGTGTTCTTCCTCGACGAGGCCCACCTGCTCTTCAACGGTGCATCGAAGGCCTTCCTGGAGGCCATCACCACTAACGTCCGGCTCATCCGGTCCAAGGGCGTGGGCATCTTCTTTGTCACCCAGACCCCCAAGGACGTTCCGGCCGACGTACTGGGCCAGCTGGCCAACCGCGTGCAGCACGCGCTCCGTGCTTTCACGCCGGAGGACGCCAAGGCTCTCAAGGCGACCGTTTCCACGTTCCCGGTCAGCGACTACGACCTGGAAGAAACCCTGACCTCCGCAGGCATCGGTGAAGCTGTAGTCACCGTCATGAATGACAGGGGTGCCCCCACTCCCGTGGCGCTCACCCGCCTGCGCGCGCCCGAGTCCGTCATGGGACCCAGCGATGAAACCCTGGTCCGGAGCACGGTGGCCGGATCCGCCCTGCTTCCCAAGTACGGAACCGCCGTGGACAACCCCTCCGCCTATGAAAAGCTGACCGGCAAGGCTGCAGCGCCCACCGGCCCTGCAGCACCGGGTGAACCGCCGGTTCCGGATTCCGGCGATCATGGTCAAGGTGCTTCCGACGACGGCTCGGGGGACCTCGACGCCGAGGCCCGCAGGATCGAGGAGGAGATCCTGGGCCGTCCCAGCAACAGGCCGGTTGCCCGCCGGGACACTGCACGCCGGGACAGCGCGCCCCGCACGCCGAGGGAGGCCCCTTCCCGGCAGGAGGCGGGCGTTGGGATGATGGACGATCTGGGTGGCGCGCTTGGCGGCGGGCTGAAAAGCATGGCCCGGTCCATCGGCACCCAGCTGGGGCGTGAACTGCTGCGGGGCGTGTTCGGCACGTCATCCCGGCGTCGCCGCCGCTGACCCGGCGCTGACCAACGGGCCGCTGGCGCCCGTCCCGCCCGCCGCCGTCGGGCGTTAACCCGGTGATTTTCTTCTACAAAGGGTAGACGCCAACTTCAGTGTGCGTTCGCACTAACGTTAGTGTAAGGAACGTGCAGATGAGTCAAGCGTTGGTGAGGATAGCGGCCGGATGGCTGCTGGGCCTCATGCTTGCCGTCGCCGGAGCCGTTGTTGCCGTGAATATGGTGAACAACACGGTCGCGAGCCCGCAACAGCCGGTGCGTGAATATCTGGACGCGCTGCGGAGCGGCGACGGCGGCAAGGCGCTGGGACTGTTGCGCGCCACGGTTCCGCCCAGCAACGCCGCAATGCTGGACGGGACAGGGCTGCAGACCGCCGCCTCCCGCCTCGAGAACGTGGAAATCGGAGACCCGGAGGAACGCCCCGGCGACCAGGTCATCGTGCCCATGGAATACACCATTGACGGCAGCAGGCAGCGCACCGAATTCCTGCTGGAGAAGACCGGAACCGAATGGATCTTCTTCAACACCTGGGCGTTTGTCCCGGGCCGGCTCCCCACGCTGGACATCACAGTGGTCAATGGCAGCGAAGCCAACGTTAACGGTGTGCCCGTGAACATGCCCAACGGCAGGAACTCCTTTGCTGTGTTCTACCCGGGTGAGTACGAGGCCTCCCTCAACGGCCAGTACTTCGCCGCCGCCCCAACCCGTGCCACAGTGACAGCCCGCGACCGCCCCGTGGCGCCGCTCAACCTGCTGACCCAGGCGACCGGCAGCCTCAAGAAAGACGTTGCGGACAAAGTCAGGGAGTTCCTGGACGGCTGTGCGGCGGAAGCGGTCAAAGAGCAGAAACTCCAGCCGGACTGCCCGTTCTACTTCGCCAGCAACAACAGGGTCCAGGACGGCACCATCAACTGGACCGTCACCGAGTACCCGAACGTATCCATCGAACCCTTCGACGGCCGCTGGCTGGTGGCCCCGCTGGACGGCAAGGCCAAGGTGGAAGCGCTCCAGCAGAACCTGTTTACCGGCGCCTGGTATCCGCTCGAGGAAGAGGTGGACTTCAGCTTCACCACCCGCCTGGACGTCTCCGGAGACACGGTCAAGGTCACGCCGCTGCTGAGCTTCTAGGCGCCCGCCGGCTCAACGCCCTGACGCTGCGGGCTGCTTCAAACGCAAAAGGCTGCCGCCCGTGACGCTTCCGTCAGGGGCGGCAGCCTCTTCAAACAGCTACGGCCTAAACAATGTACGACGGCGGCGCGTCAGTCCATGCCGCGAAGGTCGAGTACCAGCTCGGTATCCCCGTCGCCCTGCAGAACCACCGGAATGCCCCAGTCCTGCTGGTACAGGTGGCACGCGGCGTGGTCGGGGATCTCGCCGTCCTCGGTCTCCGGACCGTCACAGGCCGCGGCACGGGCGGTGATGTGCAGGACGCCCTCCGGAACGTCGGAGGCGAGCTCCACGGTACGGAGCAGCCCAACTGAGGTTCCGCCGCCGGATACCAGCAACTCCGGCGGGGTAGACGAAACCTTCAGCTGAGTGGGATCCCCCCAGCGGTCATCCAGCTTCTGCCCGGTGGGGGCAGTGAAGCGGACCGCCAGCTCCAGCGGGCCGGGTGCCACCGGGCTCTTGGGCCGGTGGGTCTGCGAGGCGCCCTCGTCCACCTGCTGGGCTTCCTTAGGAATGGGGACGTACACCAGCTGGTGCTGGTTCGCCTCAACCACCACCAGCAGCGGCTCGGAACCGGCCGACTGCGTGTGGTCCACGATGACGTCGGAAGGCTCGGCCAGACCGCGGGCCAGCGTTGATACCGTGCCGGCGGCCGGGTCGTAGCGGCGGACCGCACCGTTGTAGGTGTCCGCGATTGCCACCGAGCCGTCCGGCAGGACCGTCACACCCAGCGGGTGCTGCAGGCGTGCCTCGGCTGCGCTGCCGTCCCGGAACCCAAAGTCGAACAAACCCTTGCCGACGGCAGTCTCCACGGTGATGGAACCGTCGTCGCCAATGACCAGCTTGCGGAGCGCAGATGTTTCGGAGTCCGCCACCCAGATGTTGCCGTCTGCATCCTCGGCCAGGCCTGAGGACTGGGCGAACCAGGCTTCATGGGCGGATCCGTCCAGCAGGCCTTCCAGACCATTGCCGGCGGCGATGGCCACGTCCCCGGTGATGGGGTCGAAGCTGAAGATCTGGTGGGTGCCCGCCATGGCCACCACCACCGCGTTGAGCTTGCGCGACCACACCAGGTCCCAGGGCGAGCTCAGGGAGACTTCCAACGGGTGGTCGCTGAGGCGGCCGGTGAACCCGGCGGCGTCCTCGTCCACCCGTGCGGGGCCTGTCTCCAGCAGCCGCTGCACACCGTTGCCCGCCAGGGCCGAGGCCTTCCCGTCGGTCAGGGACAGCCCACGAAGGCGGTGGTTGACGGAGTCGGCAATAACGACGTCGTAGCCCACCTTGGCTGCCACCTCTTCCGGCAGCAGGACCAGGCCCTGGGGTTCGTTGAACTGGGCAGTCGCCGTGTCACCGGCGGCCGGACCGTCCGCGTAACCCTTGGTGCCGGAGCCGAAGGTGGCCAGGACGGTCTGGAAGTCGGTGCCCAGCTCCACCAGCCGGTGGTGGCCCGTATCGGTGACCAGCCATGAACCGTGTGTTGCAGCACGTGCTGCTGCGCCGCCGTCGGACGCCTCATCGGGACCGGAACCGCGGCCGGCGGGAAGGAAGAGCGCCTTGCCGGGGAAGCGCAGGGTGCCGGAGGTCGGCTCGGGCGCCACATAGGGGCCGGAGCCGCGGTGGAGGGTGCCTTTGGCCTCGTGTTCGGCGATGAGCTCGGGAATCAGCACGGACAGCCCATCGGCGTGTCCTTCACCGGAGAGGTGCGCCACGATGTAGCCCTCGGGGTCGATGACCACCAGGGTGGGCCAGGCGCGGGCGGTGTACGCCTTCCAGGTTTCCAGCTCAGGATCGTCCAGGACCGGGTGGTGGATCTCGTAGCGCTCCACGGCGGCGGCCAGCGCAACCGGATCCGCCTCGTGCTCGAACTTGGGCGAATGGACTCCGACTGTGACCAGCACGTCAGAGAACTCCTCCTCCAGCGGCCGCAGCTCGTCCAGCACGTGCAGGCAGTTGATGCAGCAGAAGGTCCAGAAATCCAGCAGCACGATCTTGCCGCGCAGGGCTTCAAGGTCCAGTGTTTTGCCGCCGGTGTTCAACCAGTTACGGCCCACCAGTTCGGAGGCGCGGACCCGGTGGTGGGTGCGTACGGTTTCGCTCATCAGCGTCCTTCCAGCTTTGAGTTGCGTTCAGCCAACTTGGCGTCGCGTTCGGCCAATTTGGCAAACATATCGTTGTAAGCGGTGAGATCGGCGTCGTTATTCCTGTCCGCCGCCCGGTCCACGCGCTTTGTCTCCCGTTGGTCTGACCGGGACCACATGACGGCCACGCCGATCGCCACCAGGAGCGTGGGCACCTCGCCAATACCCCAGGCCACTGCACCGCCCGTCTGCTGGTCCATCAGCGCGGACTGTCCCCAGTCCCGGCCAAGGTTGCCGAAGTAATCGGCGGCCAGGAGATTGGTGCCGCCCATGATCGCCACGCCAAAGAACGCGTGGAAGCCCATGGTGGCCAGGAGCAGGAGCAGCCGCATGGGGTACGGCGCACGGCGCGGCAGCGGGTCCGTACCGATCATGCTCAGCACGAAGATGTATCCGGTGAGCAGGAAGTGCACGATCATCAACTCGTGGCCCACATGCTCGCGCATCGCGAACCCGAACAGGTCAGAGTAGTAGAACAGCACAATGGAGCCGGCAAAGTTGGCGGCGGCGAACAGCGGATGGGTGACCACCTGCGAGAACTTCGAATGCACGAAGACCAGGATCCATTCGCGGGCCCCGCGCGAGCCGTCACCACGGGGTTGCAGGGCACGGAGTGCGAGCGTGACCGGGGCGCCCAGCACCAGGAAGATGGGTGCCACCATGGTCAGGGCCATGTGGTCCACCATGTGCGCGGAGAACAGCACGCGGCCATAGACCGACGGCGGACCGGAGGTGATGTAGGTGAGCACCAGCAGCCCGATCACCCAGTTTATGGACCGGAACCACTGCCACTTGTCGCCACGGCGGTAGATCTTTGCCACGCCCAGGAAGTAGGACACCAGCCCGAACAGGGCCGCGGCGATCCAGAGCCAGTCCAGGCGCCACTCCGTCAGCCAGCGCTCCGGCGTCAGCTCCGGGGGAAGTTCGTAGCCGGTCAGGATGAAGGCAGGCGATGCGTCCGGCGCGAACGTTGTGGGCTGCGGCGGGGCGGAGCGGCTTAGTGCGACGGCCACGCCCGAGGTAGCGCCCATCAACAGGAGCTCCGCCAGGACCAGCTGCCAAAGGACGCGGCGCGAGGACATCGTGGAGCCCTTGCCGCCCAGCTGCGGGATCACCCACTGGCGGTGCATGAATCCGATCCCACCCAGGACCAGGGTGGCTGCGGATTTGGCCAGGATCAGCTGACCGTAGTCGGAGCCAAAAAAATCACCCCAGTTGGTGATCCGGATACTGGCATTGATCACCCCGGAGGCGAACACCAGCACGAAGGCGAAGCCGGCAAGGGAGGAAAACCGCCGGAGGGTAGGTTCCGTGATGTCTCCGGCCGCCCCTGCCTTGGGGCCGGTAAGGATGCCGGACAGCAGTGCCAGCAGGATGATGCCACCCACCCAGGTACTCACTCCCACCAGGTGCAGGCCGAGGGAGTTGATGGCCCCTTCATGGTCCGACGAGCTTGAGGAATGCCCGATCAGTGCCGTGGGGACGAGTCCAATGAGCGCCAGGATCAGGGTCAGCGCCAGCCCGCCGAGGGACCTGACACCGAACAGCGCGGTGGTCACCACGGCGGCGATGATGATGACGGTAAGCCAGGCGCGGCCCGTCTCGATATCCGTCATGAAGTACACGAGGGCCTGCGTGAACTCGGCGTCCCCGGATAGCGCCTGCCCTGCTACGTCTGCGTAGGTGAGGACCAGGACTGCGATGGCCGAGAGGGTCCAGGCGGCGCCTGCAGCAGCCGCGACAGCCAGCGCTCGGCTGAAGGCAGGGTGCTCGCGGCTTTCGTTGCCGTCGTCTTCCCTGTCCCTGCTGCGCGGTGCCAGGCTCCTGGGCAGGATGGCGACGGCGAAGATCAGTCCGCCGATGACGGTAGCCAGCGAAACGTTGTGGATGGCCTTGCTGATGGGCAGGCCCCAACGCACCAGCGCACCGGGATCCGATACGCCGCGGGCTGCCGCCGCCCCGGAAAAGATCAGGGCTGCGACGAGACCCAGGAACAGGGCTGCCAGTCCGGCAACCTGCCAGGGACGTGATATTCCCACGGCGCCGCTGTCCTGGCCCCGGGCTCCCTTACCGGGAGCGGACTGGGGCGTTGTGGAACGTGGGGTTGCGGCAGAAGACACCATTCCATTGTCCGCTACGCCTGCCCGGGCCGCGAATCGGCCTTCAATGCAAAAGGAGCGGCGACCAATCAGGCCGCCGCTCCTTTTTCCACGCCGGCTTATGCCGGGAGGAAGAAGCTTACTTCTTGTTGGAAACCGCAGCCTTGAGCTTGGAGCCGGCGGTCAGCTTGACGCTGTGGCCTGCTGCGATCTGGATGGTTTCACCCGTCTGGGGGTTGCGGCCGGTGCGTGCAGCACGGTCGGTGCGCTCGACGGCGAGCCAGCCGGGGATGGTGATCTTCTCGCCCTCGGCGACAGAAGTCTCGAAAACCTCGAACAGTGCGTCGAGGACGGAGTTGACGGCTGCCTGGCTGGTGCCGGCCTTGCCCGCTACCTCTGCAACAAGTTCACTACGGTTCTTAGCCATTTATGTCCTCCTGGACGGTCATGATTCTGGAGCCTGCACGCGGCATGCGCACAAGCCACTGTTCGAAAACTTACCAGCTTGGGAGGTCCCGGTCCGCAAATTCCGCGTGTTTCCGCGACTTTTTGAGGTTAATCACCAGATTCTTGAGGGTTTTTGGCCCTCCCAGCCCGCACAGCCTCCAACGCTCTCACTTCCTGCACCGTCCCCGAGGACGCTCTCTCACCTCCTGCGGTTTTCCGGGTGACGCTCTCTCACTTCCTGCCGCATTCCTGGGGATGCTCTCCCACCTCTTGCGGTTTTCCGGGTGACGCTCTCTCACTTCCTGCCGCACTCCTGGGGATGCTCTCCCACCCCTTGCGTCTCCGGGGGATGCTCTGTCATCGGGAAGGAGTTCGACGGCGGGTGTTGCCGTTGGGTGTTACCCGCTGTGAGGGAGGGTGGTGGCTTTTCCGGCGGGATGTGCCAGAGGGTCCGGGGTGTTAACCGGTCGTGGGTGGGGGGCCGGGTTTTTCCGGGCGGGGTGTGTGTGGGGGTTTGGGGGTGGTGGTTAAAGTGGGAGAGCCTCCAAACGTGTGTTTGGAGGCTCTCGACCTAATGGTTGTCCGGCGGTGACCTACTCTCCCACACCCTCCCGGGTGCAGTACCATCGGCGCTGTGGGTCTTAGCTTCCGGGTTCGGAATGGGACCGGGCGTTTCCCCCACGCTATGACCGCCGTAACCCTTTGACCCGTCACCGGCCCCCTGTGGGGTGGTGTGGGAAGTTTTTGGTTACAACAATTGTGGTGTTGTTATTCAGTTGTGTTCCCGTGGCAACGAACCGTGGTTTGGTTTGTTGTTTGGGAACCACATAGTGGACGCAAGCAGTCTTGTTTATCTTTTTACCGACCCCGTGGTGCAAACGCTTTTGAAGGATCGTTTGCGGGGTGGTGTGTGGTGTAAGTTATCGGCCTATTAGTACCGGTCAGCTTCACGAGTCGTTAGTCCTCGCTTCCACATCCGGCCTATCAACCCAGTGGTCTGGCTGGGGGCCTCTCACACACGAGGTGTATGGAAATCTCATCTTGAAGCGAGCTTCCCGCTTAGATGCTTTCAGCGGTTATCCCCATCCGAACGTAGCTAATCAGCGGTGCACTTGGCAGTACAACTGACACACCAGAGGTTCGTCCGTCCCGGTCCTCTCGTACTAAGGACAGCCCTTCTCAAATTTCCTGCGCGCGCAGCGGATAGGGACCGAACTGTCTCACGACGTTCTAAACCCAGCTCGCGTACCGCTTTAATGGGCGAACAGCCCAACCCTTGGGACCTACTCCAGCCCCAGGATGCGACGAGCCGACATCGAGGTGCCAAACCATGCCGTCGATATGGACTCTTGGGCAAGATCAGCCTGTTATCCCCGAGGTACCTTTTATCCGTTGAGCGACGGCCATTCCACAATGTACCGCCGGATCACTAGTCCCGACTTTCGTCCCTGCTCGAGATGTCTCTCTCACAGTCAAGCTCCCTTGTGCACTTACACTCGACACCTGATTGCCAACCAGGCTGAGGGAACCTTTGGGCGCCTCCGTTACTTTTTAGGAGGCAACCGCCCCAGTTAAACTACCCATCAGCACTGTCCCTGACCCGGATTACGGGCCGAAGTTAGATGTCCAAAGTGACCAGAGTGGTATTTCAACGATGACTCCACCCGAACTGGCGTCCGGGCTTCAACGTCTCCCACCTATCCTACACAAGCCACTCCGAACACCAATACCAAACTATAGTAAAGGTCTCGGGGTCTTTCCGTCCTGCTGCGCGTAACGAGCATCTTTACTCGTACTGCAATTTCGCCGAGTTTATGGTTGAGACAGCGGGGAAGTCGTTACTCCATTCGTGCAGGTCGGAACTTACCCGACAAGGAATTTCGCTACCTTAGGATGGTTATAGTTACCACCGCCGTTTACTGGGGCTTAAATTCTCAGCTTCGCCGTGAGGCTAACCGGTCCTCTTAACCTTCCAGCACCGGGCAGGAGTCAGTCCGTATACATCGTCTTGCGACTTCGCACGGACCTGTGTTTTTAGTAAACAGTCGCTTCCCCCTGGTCTCTGCGGCCCCGATCCCCTCCCACCAGCAAGTGGTGTTCAAGGTTGGGGCCCCCCTTCTCCCGAAGTTACGGGGGCATTTTGCCGAGTTCCTTAACCATAATTCTCTCGATCGCCTTAGTATTCTCTACCTGATCACCTGTGTCGGTTTGGGGTACGGGCGGCTAAAACCTCGCGTCGATGCTTTTCTCGGCAGCATAGGATCACCAAATCCCCCCAAACGGGGGTCCCATCAGATCTCAGGCATCATGAACAGCGGATTTGCCTACCGTTCGCCCTACATCCTTAGACCGGGACAACCATCGCCCGGCTTGGCTACCTTCCTGCGTCACACCTGTTAATACGCTTGCCTCCCAGGATCAGGTCCTGCGCTCCACCAAAACCCTTCCACCACAAGGGCGGTCAGGCAGGTATCGGGCAGTTAGTATCCCCTGTTCAGCATGGACGGTTTTTCGCCGGTACGGGAATATCAACCCGTTGTCCATCGACTACGCCTGTCGGCCTCGCCTTAGGTCCCGACTTACCCAGGGCAGATTAGCTTGACCCTGGAACCCTTGATCATTCGGCGGACGGGTTTCTCACCCGTCTTTCGCTACTCATGCCTGCATTCTCACTCGTGTAGGCTCCACCGCTGGTTTACACCGCGACTTCACCGCCCACACGACGCTCCCCTACCCATCCAAACGCCTGAACCACAAGGGCTTAGCTAATATTTGAATGCCACAACTTCGGCGGTGTACTTGAGCCCCGCTACATTGTCGGCGCGGAATCACTTGACCAGTGAGCTATTACGCACTCTTTTAAGGATGGCTGCTTCTAAGCCAACCTCCTGGTTGTCTGAGCAACTCCACATCCTTTCCCACTTAGCACACGCTTAGGGGCCTTAGTTGGTGGTCTGGGCTGTTTCCCTCTCGACTATGAAGCTTATCCCCCACAGTCTCACTGCTGCGCTCTCACTTACCGGCATTCGGAGTTTGGCTGACGTCAGTAACCTTGTAGGGCCCATTAGCCATCCAGTAGCTCTCTACCTCCAGCAAGAAACACGCAACGCTGCACCTAAATGCATTTCGGGGAGAACCAGCTATCACGAAGTTTGATTGGCCTTTCACCCCTACCCACAGCTCATCCCCTCCATTTTCAACTGAAGTGGGTTCGGTCCTCCACGACGTCTTACCGTCGCTTCAACCTGGCCATGGGTAGATCACTTCGCTTCGGGTCTAGATCACGCCACTGCAACGCCCTATTCAGACTCGCTTTCGCTACGGCTGCCCCACACGGGTTAACCTCGCGACGTAACACTAACTCGCAGGCTCATTCTTCAAAAGGCACGCCGTCACAACTACAAGGCTGCTCCGACGGATTGTAAGCACACGGTTTCAGGTACTGTTTCACTCCCCTCCCGGGGTACTTTTCACCTTTCCCTCACGGTACTGGTCCGCTATCGGTCATTAGGGAGTATTTAGGCTTATCAGGTGGTCCTGACAGATTCGCACGGGATTTCTCGGGCCCCGTACTACTTGGGATACTCTCACAGGCGGCACAAACGCATTACGGTTACGGGGCTAACACCCTCTCTGGCCGGCCTTTCAAGACCGTTCACCTATGCGCGCACATCACACCCCACCAGCCCGGCAGAACTGGTATGGAAAGTCCCACAACCCCGACCATGCAACGCCCGCCGGCTATCACACATGGAACGGTTTAGCCTGATCCGCGTTCGCTCGCCACTACTAACGGAATCACTATTGTTTTCTCTTCCTGCGGGTACTGAGATGTTTCACTTCCCCGCGTTCCCTCCACGCACCCTATGTGTTCAGATGCGGGTCACCGAGTCACTCGCGCGCTCGGCGGGGTTTCCCCATTCGGACACCCTGGGATCACAGTCCGGTTATCGACTCCCCCAGGCTTATCGCAGATTCCTACGTCCTTCTTCGGCTCCTAATGCCAAGGCATCCACCGTGTGCTCTTAAAAACTTGACCACAAAAGATCAAAAAACTAATTCACGAGAGAACCACGAAAACCAACCCCACACCCCAACACCCCAAAGGGCATCAACAGCGCAGCCAGATCCAGGTTCATATTCTTGGAAATTGCTTCTTATAAAAGATGCTCGCGTCCACTATGTAGTTCTCAAACAACAACCCCAAACCACACACCCCACACACACAAACGCGCATGATCGATGCAGCCAGGAAACCAGAAACAAACAAACCCGGAAACCACCACAGCCAAAGCCGCAGCAACCCCGGTCCTGTTGCCTCAGGACCCAACAGTGTGCCAAACACTAAACCACTTCCACCCCACCCCACCGTTCCAGGACACCAAAGCATCCGTACTAAACGAGGAGAAGAACAAGCAGCCGCTATTTGTTGATATTCCACCCATGAGCACCCGCCGCAGAACAATCGTCTGCGCAACGGGCATTACTCCTGACAAACCCCCGCACCCCGCATACACGAGGCCGGCGCTTGTAGGTGCTCCTTAGAAAGGAGGTGATCCAGCCGCACCTTCCGGTACGGCTACCTTGTTACGACTTAGTCCCAATCGCCAGTCCCACCTTCGACAGCTCCCTCCCACAAGGGGTTAGGCCACCGGCTTCGGGTGTTACCAACTTTCGTGACTTGACGGGCGGTGTGTACAAGGCCCGGGAACGTATTCACCGCAGCGTTGCTGATCTGCGATTACTAGCGACTCCGACTTCATGGGGTCGAGTTGCAGACCCCAATCCGAACTGAGACCGGCTTTTTGGGATTAGCTCCACCTCACAGTATCGCAACCCTTTGTACCGGCCATTGTAGCATGCGTGAAGCCCAAGACATAAGGGGCATGATGATTTGACGTCGTCCCCACCTTCCTCCGAGTTGACCCCGGCAGTCTCCTATGAGTCCCCACCATCACGTGCTGGCAACATAGAACGAGGGTTGCGCTCGTTGCGGGACTTAACCCAACATCTCACGACACGAGCTGACGACAACCATGCACCACCTGTGAACCAGCCCCAAAGGGGAAGGACTGTTTCCAGCCGTCCGGTCCATGTCAAGCCTTGGTAAGGTTCTTCGCGTTGCATCGAATTAATCCGCATGCTCCGCCGCTTGTGCGGGCCCCCGTCAATTCCTTTGAGTTTTAGCCTTGCGGCCGTACTCCCCAGGCGGGGCACTTAATGCGTTAGCTACGGCGCGGAAAACGTGGAATGTCCCCCACACCTAGTGCCCAACGTTTACGGCATGGACTACCAGGGTATCTAATCCTGTTCGCTCCCCATGCTTTCGCTCCTCAGCGTCAGTTAATGCCCAGAGACCTGCCTTCGCCATCGGTGTTCCTCCTGATATCTGCGCATTTCACCGCTACACCAGGAATTCCAGTCTCCCCTACATCACTCTAGTCTGCCCGTACCCACCGCAGATCCGGAGTTGAGCCCCGGACTTTCACGGCAGACGCGACAAACCGCCTACGAGCTCTTTACGCCCAATAATTCCGGATAACGCTTGCGCCCTACGTATTACCGCGGCTGCTGGCACGTACGTAGTTAGCCGGCGCTTCTTCTGCAGGTACCGTCACTTTCGCTTCTTCCCTACTGAAAGAGGTTTACAACCCGAAGGCCGTCATCCCTCACGCGGCGTCGCTGCATCAGGCTTGCGCCCATTGTGCAATATTCCCCACTGCTGCCTCCCGTAGGAGTCTGGGCCGTGTCTCAGTCCCAGTGTGGCCGGTCACCCTCTCAGGCCGGCTACCCGTCGTCGCCTTGGTAAGCCATTACCTCACCAACAAGCTGATAGGCCGCGAGTCCATCCAAAACCACAAAAAGCTTTCCACCAACCACCATGCGATGATCAGTCATATCCGGTATTAGACCCAGTTTCCCAGGCTTATCCCAGAGTTAAGGGCAGGTTACTCACGTGTTACTCACCCGTTCGCCACTAATCCAGGAGCAAGCTCCCTTCATCGTTCGACTTGCATGTGTTAAGCACGCCGCCAGCGTTCATCCTGAGCCAGGATCAAACTCTCCGTTGAAGTAAAACAAAAACAGACACAACATGGCACCACGGGAAAACGCGGCCACCACACTGCAAAATTTGAAACCAGCTGTAAAAACCAGACCACCCACAGGGGCGGACGATCCAGTCAATTCAACCAATTCATAAAACAAATCGGTATCAACAAACTTGGCACACTATTGAGTTCTCAAACAACAGACACACCCGGCACCACCCAAACCAACGTTCAGGATCGCTCCGGAGCAACCTCTCAAACCTACCCGATCCCCCACCCCGACGCAAACCCATATCTCAGGATTCTCATCGGCAGGAAAACCATCCCCACCACTTTCCAGCGCCCTAAAGAGCCACCAGATTTTGGATTCGATTTCGGGGGTTTGGCCGCTATTTTTCCGCATCAGCGGCGGCGACTCAGAAAACAATACACCCACTCCGGCCCCCCGGCAAATCGCACCCCGGACAGGGCAGACGCCTTCAAAACCCGCGTAGTTGCAGGAGTTTTGTAGGCGCCACCCCAGGCACGGCAGCAGTACGCAGTGTCAGCTTCCTCTATGGAGTGGCTCACATCCCGGAAGCTTCGCCGTTCACGCGAAGAATGACAGTGAAGTCGGCCTCCCTGGGATTCAGCCGGCAGGACTCACGGACACCGGGTCCGCAGGCGCCGGTTCCTACCCAACGCAGGACATGGTCCAGATACACGTAGGTGCGCCCATCGGGCAGGAGTTCCGGCCGGTGCGTGGCCGCATCGAGGACTCCCATGCTGTACGGCCGCACCGTGAGGGCAAACGGTTCACCTGAAATCTCCAGTTTGTATCCGCTGACTACGAGGGCAGCAGAGCGGACACCCGAGCGGGCACCGGATTCCTATGGGCGGACCTGCGTCCGGAGGGCCAGGGAGTAGCCGTCGCTGGTCCAGGTGTAGTCCACGAGCACGCCGTACTGCTTGTCGGCGGCACTAACCCGTGTGCGGACCTTGAGCCGCTCTCCGTTGGCAGCAGCTTCGGCGCTGATGCCCAGAAGCGTCGTTTGCGGCCGGTCAAGTCCTGCCTCCTTCCACTGCCTGGCAAGCGGACGCTCATCGGCACCTCCCCACTCCCGACCAAGGTCATTGTCGGTCGACGGCCACCACAACACCAGCCCAAGCTTCTCCACGGGAACGCCCCCAATGAAGGTGGGCATGCCGGTGATACGGCTGAAAACGGCAGGACCGAGCCGGAGTTCGCCGTTCAGGACGGAAACGCGTTCGCAAGGGCGGGGCGGAGCAGCCGCGGAAGGTTCGCGGACAGCCTGGCCCCAGGCAATCTCATGCCCAGCGGCAGCACAGGAGAAATCAGCGGCCAGGACTGCGCTGACGGTAAGTACCGCAGCGCGGCCTCAGGCCCCGCTGCGGCGAGCCCGGCAAGGCGCGGAGGCAGGGGCACCACGGCCTCGGACCGAGGTGCCAGCGGCGCAACGTTCGCTGTTCCGGCGTCGAGCGTGGCGCCGTCGGACTCCACGACATACCGGAAGCTGAACGCGGATGTGTCCGCAAAGTCGTAGCCGTTGCGGCGCCTGAAGCCGGACCAGTCCCCCGCAACGTGAATCCGAAGCGGCTCGATAACCTTTTTGAAGTCCAGCAAGCCTGCCGGTCACCTGGGCAGTAACGTCGGCCGATGCGATGCCGACGGTTGCGGAGGGGGACTGGACAGGCATCTGTGTTCCTTGCTGCAGGTCGTCGATAGATACGTGAACGTTCACGAACGATCTCCAGCCTAACTGCTTCCCTGTACTTTGAGTAGGGGTGTTCAGGCTGACTGACGGACGACCAGCCCGTGGCGAAGGGTCAGGGAAGCGGCAGGGCTCCCTGCTTCCAGCGAACCGGAAAGCAATCCATCCAGGAGGTCGACGGCGGCCCGGCCCACACTGCGCAGGTCAAGCGAGAGCGTGGTCAGCTCCGGAGTCACCAGCTCCCCGAGGGGTATCCCGTCCATGCCAATCACAGCGCAGTCACCCGGGACGGACCTTCCGGAATTCTGCAGGGCTTTGAGGGCTCCTGCCGCCATGAGGTCATTGAACGCCAGAAGCCCGTCGAATTCGATCCCACGGCCCAGCAGTGCCTGTACGGCATTCTTTGCGGCCATTGCGGACGGGGCAGCCTGTATGAGCGTCAACTCGATCCCGGCTTCGGCCACCACCGCAGCTACTGCCGCACCGCGGCTGGCAGCAGGGCCACCCTGGTCCGAATCCAGAAAAGCGATTTTGCTGCGTCCAGCTGAGGACAGGTGGTCCAGGGCAAGCCGGGCGGCGTAGGGATAGTCGAAGGAGATGCCCCCGGCAGCCCCGCTCTCCGGGTAGTCCAGGCCGACCACCGGGCGCCGGCCCATGAGGGATTGCGCCTCGTCCGAGTGCTGGCCGAGGTACCCGATCACCGCGTCCACTTGGGGTCCCAGCCGGGTAACGGCGTCAAGGGCGCTGCCGGTGCCATGGCCGTAATCGTCCACCACTACATTCCAGCTCCGCTGGGTGGCGGCTTCCACCACGCTCGAGGCGAACGCCGGGAAGTAGGGGTTGCTCAGGTCAGGGATAGCCAGGCCAACAGAAGTGCGGGCACCCTGGACCAGGCCTTTCGCAAAGCGGCTGGGGGTATAACCCAGCTCCGCGGCGAGCCTCTGGACCCTCTCCCTGGTTGCCTGGCTGATGCCGGTCATGTCATTCATGGCACGGGTGACAGTCTGGCGGGAGACGCCCGCCGCCGCCGCGACGTCCAGGATGGTGGCGCGCCGGCCGGTCGGAGCTGCGGGACGGGAGGTCATAAACCGAGCCTAGGGGTGTCCGTTGTTGCTTTGTCGGTTGTGGTTGTTTCCCGGGGTGCAGGTTGTGGTGGTTAAAGTCGTAGGGCCCTGACATTGCTTGTCAGGGCCCTACGTAATTTATGTCCGGCGGTGACCTACTCTCCCACACCCTCCCGGGTGCAGTACCATCGGCGCTGTGGGTCTTAGCTTCCGGGTTCGGAATGGGACCGGGCGTTTCCCCCACGCTATGACCGCCGTAACCCTTTGACCCGTCACCGGCCCCCTGTGGGGTGGTGTGGGAAGTTTTTGGTTACAACAATTGTGGTGTTGTTATTCAGTTGTGTTCCCGTGGCAACGAACCGTGGTTTGGTTTGTTGTTTGGGAACCACATAGTGGACGCAAGCAGTCTTGTTTATCTTTTTACCGACCCCGTGGTGCAAACGCTTTTGAAGGATCGTTTGCGGGGTGGTGTGTGGTGTAAGTTATCGGCCTATTAGTACCGGTCAGCTTCACGAGTCGTTAGTCCTCGCTTCCACATCCGGCCTATCAACCCAGTGGTCTGGCTGGGGGCCTCTCACACACGAGGTGTATGGAAATCTCATCTTGAAGCGAGCTTCCCGCTTAGATGCTTTCAGCGGTTATCCCATCCGAACGTAGCTAATCAGCGGTGCACTTGGCAGTACAACTGACACACCAGAGGTTCGTCCGTCCCGGTCCTCTCGTACTAAGGACAGCCCTTCTCAAATTTCCTGCGCGCGCAGCGGATAGGGACCGAACTGTCTCACGACGTTCTAAACCCAGCTCGCGTACCGCTTTAATGGGCGAACAGCCCAACCCTTGGGACCTACTCCAGCCCCAGGATGCGACGAGCCGACATCGAGGTGCCAAACCATGCCGTCGATATGGACTCTTGGGCAAGATCAGCCTGTTATCCCCGAGGTACCTTTTATCCGTTGAGCGACGGCCATTCCACAATGTACCGCCGGATCACTAGTCCCGACTTTCGTCCCTGCTCGAGATGTCTCTCTCACAGTCAAGCTCCCTTGTGCACTTACACTCGACACCTGATTGCCAACCAGGCTGAGGGAACCTTTGGGCGCCTCCGTTACTTTTTAGGAGGCAACCGCCCCAGTTAAACTACCCATCAGGCACTGTCCCTGACCCGGATTACGGGCCGAAGTTAGATGTCCAAAGTGACCAGAGTGGTATTTCAACGATGACTCCACCCGAACTGGCGTCCGGGCTTCAACGTCTCCCACCCTATCCTACACAAGCCACTCCGAACACCAATACCAAACTATAGTAAAGGTCTCGGGGTCTTTCCGTCCTGCTGCGCGTAACGAGCATCTTTACTCGTACTGCAATTTCGCCGAGTTTATGGTTGAGACAGCGGGGAAGTCGTTACTCCATTCGTGCAGGTCGGAACTTACCCGACAAGGAATTTCGCTACCTTAGGATGGTTATAGTTACCACCGCCGTTTACTGGGGCTTAAATTCTCAGCTTCGCCGTGAGGCTAACCGGTCCTCTTAACCTTCCAGCACCGGGCAGGAGTCAGTCCGTATACATCGTCTTGCGACTTCGCACGGACCTGTGTTTTTAGTAAACAGTCGCTTCCCCCTGGTCTCTGCGGCCCCGATCCCCTCCCACCAGCAAGTGGTGTTCAAGGTTGGGGCCCCCCTTCTCCCGAAGTTACGGGGGCATTTTGCCGAGTTCCTTAACCATAATTCTCTCGATCGCCTTAGTATTCTCTACCTGATCACCTGTGTCGGTTTGGGGTACGGGCGGCTAAAACCTCGCGTCGATGCTTTTCTCGGCAGCATAGGATCACCAAATTCCCCCAAACGGGGGTCCCATCAGATCTCAGGCATCATGAACAGCGGATTTGCCTACCGTTCGCCCTACATCCTTAGACCGGGACAACCATCGCCCGGCTTGGCTACCTTCCTGCGTCACACCTGTTAATACGCTTGCCTCCCAGGATCAGGTCCTGCGCTCCACCAAAACCCTTCCACCACAAGGGCGGTCAGGCAGGTATCGGGCAGTTAGTATCCCCTGTTCAGCATGGACGGTTTTTCGCCGGTACGGGAATATCAACCCGTTGTCCATCGACTACGCCTGTCGGCCTCGCCTTAGGTCCCGACTTACCCAGGGCAGATTAGCTTGACCCTGGAACCCTTGATCATTCGGCGGACGGGTTTCTCACCCGTCTTTCGCTACTCATGCCTGCATTCTCTCACTCGTGTAGGCTCCACCGCTGGTTTACACCGCGACTTCACCGCCCACACGACGCTCCCCTACCCATCCAAACGCCTGAACCACAAGGGCTTAGCTAATATTTGAATGCCACAACTTCGGCGGTGTACTTGAGCCCCGCTACATTGTCGGCGCGGAATCACTTGACCAGTGAGCTATTACGCACTCTTTTAAGGATGGCTGCTTCTAAGCCAACCTCCTGGTTGTCTGAGCAACTCCACATCCTTTCCCACTTAGCACACGCTTAGGGGCCTTAGTTGGTGGTCTGGGCTGTTTCCCTCTCGACTATGAAGCTTATCCCCCACAGTCTCACTGCTGCGCTCTCACTTACCGGCATTCGGAGTTTGGCTGACGTCAGTAACCTTGTAGGGCCCATTAGCCATCCAGTAGCTCTACCTCCAGCAAGAAACACGCAACGCTGCACCTAAATGCATTTCGGGGAGAACCAGCTATCACGAAGTTTGATTGGCCTTTCACCCCTACCCACAGCTCATCCCCCCCATTTTCAACTGAAGTGGGTTCGGTCCTCCACGACGTCTTACCGTCGCTTCAACCTGGCCATGGGTAGATCACTTCGCTTCGGGTCTAGATCACGCCACTGCAACGCCCTATTCAGACTCGCTTTCGCTACGGCTGCCCCACACGGGTTAACCTCGCGACGTAACACTAACTCGCAGGCTCATTCTTCAAAAGGCACGCCGTCACAACTACAAGGCTGCTCCGACGGATTGTAAGCACACGGTTTCAGGTACTGTTTCACTCCCCTCCCGGGGTACTTTTCACCTTTCCCTCACGGTACTGGTCCGCTATCGGTCATTAGGGAGTATTTAGGCTTATCAGGTGGTCCTGACAGATTCGCACGGGATTTCTCGGGCCCCGTACTACTTGGGATACTCTCACAGGCGGCACAAACGCATTACGGTTACGGGGCTAACACCCTCTCTGGCCGGCCTTTCAAGACCGTTCACCTATGCGCGCACATCACACCCCACCAGCCCGGCAGAACTGGTATGGAAAGTCCCACAACCCCGACCATGCAACGCCCGCCGGCTATCACACATGGAACGGTTTAGCCTGATCCGCGTTCGCTCGCCACTACTAACGGAATCACTATTGTTTTCTCTTCCTGCGGGTACTGAGATGTTTCACTTCCCCGCGTTCCCTCCACGCACCCTATGTGTTCAGATGCGGGTCACCGAGTCACTCGCGCGCTCGGCGGGGTTTCCCCATTCGGACACCCTGGGATCACAGTCCGGTTATCGACTCCCCCAGGCTTATCGCAGATTCCTACGTCCTTCTTCGGCTCCTAATGCCAAGGCATCCACCGTGTGCTCTTAAAAACTTGACCACAAAAGATCAAAAAACTAATTCACGAGAGAACCACGAAAACCAACCACACCCCAACACCCCAAAGGGCATCAACAGCGCAGCCAGATCCAGGTTCATATTCTTGGAAATTGCTTCTTATAAAAGATGCTCGCGTCCACTATGTAGTTCTCAAACAACAACCCCAAACCACACACCCCACACACACAAACGCGCATGATCGATGCAGCCAGGAAACCAGAAACAAACAAACCCGGAAACCACCACAGCCAAAGCCGCAGCAACCCCGGTCCTGTTGCCTCAGGACCCAACAGTGTGCCAAACACTAAACCACTTCCACCCCACCCCACCGTTCCAGGACACCAAAGCATCCGTACTAAACGAGGAGAAGAACAAGCAGCCGCTATTTGTTGATATTCCACCCATGAGCACCCGCCGCAGAACAATCGTCTGCGCAACGGGCATTACTCCTGACAAACCCCCGCACCCCGCATACACGAGGCCGGCGCTTGTAGGTGCTCCTTAGAAAGGAGGTGATCCAGCCGCACCTTCCGGTACGGCTACCTTGTTACGACTTAGTCCCAATCGCCAGTCCCACCTTCGACAGCTCCCTCCCACAAGGGGTTAGGCCACCGGCTTCGGGTGTTACCAACTTTCGTGACTTGACGGGCGGTGTGTACAAGGCCCGGGAACGTATTCACCGCAGCGTTGCTGATCTGCGATTACTAGCGACTCCGACTTCATGGGGTCGAGTTGCAGACCCCAATCCGAACTGAGACCGGCTTTTTGGGATTAGCTCCACCTCACAGTATCGCAACCCTTTGTACCGGCCATTGTAGCATGCGTGAAGCCCAAGACATAAGGGGCATGATGATTTGACGTCGTCCCCACCTTCCTCCGAGTTGACCCCGGCAGTCTCCTATGAGTCCCCACCATCACGTGCTGGCAACATAGAACGAGGGTTGCGCTCGTTGCGGGACTTAACCCAACATCTCACGACACGAGCTGACGACAACCATGCACCACCTGTGAACCAGCCCCAAAGGGGAAGGACTGTTTCCAGCCCGGTCCGGTCCATGTCAAGCCTTGGTAAGGTTCTTCGCGTTGCATCGAATTAATCCGCATGCTCCGCCGCTTGTGCGGGCCCCCGTCAATTCCTTTGAGTTTTAGCCTTGCGGCCGTACTCCCCAGGCGGGGCACTTAATGCGTTAGCTACGGCGCGGAAAACGTGGAATGTCCCCCACACCTAGTGCCCAACGTTTACGGCATGGACTACCAGGGTATCTAATCCTGTTCGCTCCCCATGCTTTCGCTCCTCAGCGTCAGTTAATGCCCAGAGACCTGCCTTCGCCATCGGTGTTCCTCCTGATATCTGCGCATTTCACCGCTACACCAGGAATTCCAGTCTCCCCTACATCACTCTAGTCTGCCCGTACCCACCGCAGATCCGGAGTTGAGCCCCGGACTTTCACGGCAGACGCGACAAACCGCCTACGAGCTCTTTACGCCCAATAATTCCGGATAACGCTTGCGCCCTACGTATTACCGCGGCTGCTGGCACGTAGTTAGCCGGCGCTTCTTCTGCAGGTACCGTCACTTTCGCTTCTTCCCTACTGAAAGAGGTTTACAACCCGAAGGCCGTCATCCCTCACGCGGCGTCGCTGCATCAGGCTTGCGCCCATTGTGTGCAATATTCCCCACTGCTGCCTCCCGTAGGAGTCTGGGCCGTGTCTCAGTCCCAGTGTGGCCGGTCACCCTCTCAGGCCGGCTACCCGTCGTCGCCTTGGTAAGCCATTACCTCACCAACAAGCTGATAGGCCGCGAGTCCATCCAAAACCACAAAAAGCTTTCCACCAACCACCATGCGATGATCAGTCATATCCGGTATTAGACCCAGTTTCCCAGGCTTATCCCAGAGTTAAGGGCAGGTTACTCACGTGTTACTCACCCGTTCGCCACTAATCCAGGAGCAAGCTCCCTTCATCGTTCGACTTGCATGTGTTAAGCACGCCGCCAGCGTTCATCCTGAGCCAGGATCAAACTCTCCGTTGAAGTAAAACAAAAACAGACACAACATGGCACCACGGGAAAACGCGGCCACCACACTGCAAAATTTGAAACCAGCTGTAAAAACCAGACCACCCACAGGGGCGGACGATCCAGTCAATTCAACCAATTCATAAAACAAATCGGTATCAACAAACTTGGCACACTATTGAGTTCTCAAACAACAGACACACCCGGCACCACCCAAACCAACGTTCAGGATCGCTCCGGAGCAACCTCTCAAACCTACCCGATCCCCCACCCCGACGCAAACCCATATCTCAGGATTCTCATCGGCAGGAAAACCATCCCCACCACTTTCCAGCGCCCTAAAGAGCCACCAGATTTTGGATTCGATTTCGGGGGTTTGGCCGCCCGTGGTGACCAGCTCTTCGCTGTCTCCCTCGCGGCGACTTAGAAAACAATACACCCACTCCGGCCCCACCGCAAACCCCCCTCCTGCGGGCAGAAGACCCGCGTGTTTCCGCGGTAAAACGCGTCACGGAGGCACCTGGGGGCGCTGCCGCCGTCGTAATTGGTCCATGTGGGCTGCGGCACAGGCCTTCCGTCGGCCCAAAGCCGCCCGCCAAGGCAGGGCCAGCGCGGCTTAAAGCGAAGAAGGGCCGGCAACCATGATGGTTGCCGGCCCTTCTCAAACAGCTGGAATCAGCCGTGCGGGATTACCAGGAAGACTTGGTGATGCCCGGAAGTTCGCCCCTGTGGGCCATGTCGCGGAAGCGGACACGGGAGATACCGAACTTCTGGAGGGTTCCGCGGGGACGGCCGTCGATGATGTCGCGGTTACGCAGACGGATCGGGGACGCGTTGCGGGGCAGCTTCTGCAGGCCCAGGCGGGCTGCTTCGCGTGCTTCGTCGGTTGCGTTTTCGTCAACCAGGGTCTTCTTCAGCTCGAGGCGCTTTGCAGCGTAACGCTCAACGATGACCTTGCGCTGCTCGTTGCGAGCAATCTTGGACTTCTTAGCCATATGTTTAGCGCTCCTCTCGGAATTCGACGTGCTGGCGGATCTTGGGGTCGTACTTCTTCAGGACCATGCGGTCCGGGTCGTTACGACGGTTCTTGCGGGTTACGTAGGTGTAACCCGTGCCCGCAGTCGACTTGAGCTTGATGATCGGACGTACGTCCTTGTCCTTAGCCACTAGAGCTTCACCCCACGAGCCAGAATGGCGGCGACGACTGCGTCGATGCCGCGTACGTCGATGGTCTTGATGCCACGTGCAGAGACCTGCAGCGTGACGTTACGGCGCAGGGACGGAACCCAGTAGCGCTTCTTCTGAATGTTCGGATCGAACCGACGCTTGTTGCGGCGGTGCGAGTGCGAAATGCTGTGCCCAAAGCCCGGCTCGGCTCCGGTCACTTGGCAGTGTGCTGCCATGACTTCTCCTCAAGAATTGAAAGTAATGATCCGCATATCTGCTGCTGGACCATGCTGCTAAGGGCGACCCCAAATTGAAGAAGGGCGAACGGTTAGTCACGCAACTTGAGCCCCTAACTACCGGCCGCCCTGGAGAATTTACCGGGCAACCGGAGCAATTGCGCACGCTCCGCGCACTTAGCGCCTACCAAGTCTACGAGTTCGCGCAATTAAAGACCAATCCGGCCAAATGGGTGTATAAGCAGCGCGCCCGAATGTGTTATCCGGTCACCGGTTTCCGCTGACCGCTTTCGGTTCGAGGCGCGTGAGCTGCGGGTATTTGGGCAACAGGCTATCGCCGGAGGATTTGCCGGTAACGCGTCGGACCACCCACGGTCCGGCATACTCGCGGAACCACTGCGCATTGGCTCGGATGGCTTCCGCGCGGCCCAGCTCCGGAACCGGAGTCATGGGCGGGATGTCGATGGAGTGGTCATACTTGAGCACCTCCAGTACCCGCTTGGCCATGTTGGCGTGCCCGGCCGCGGACATGTGCATCCGGTCGCGTGCCCACATGCCCCAGTCGTAGTACTCGCTAAAGCGCCAGTAGTCCACGAGCAGGGCGCCATGGTCCCCGGCGATGCCGCGCACCAGCTCGTTGTAGATGGCGGTACGGCCGCGCATGGTGCCGAAGACCTTGGACCCGCGGGCATCGAACCCGGTGAACATCACCACCGTGGCGCCGGTGGCACTCAACCTTCGGATGCCGTCGTCGTACTCCGCCAGGAGGTCATCGATATCGACGCGCGGGCGAAGGATGTCGTTGGCGCCCGCGTAAATGCTCACCAACGTGGGATTAAGTTCGACGGCGGCGTCCACCTGTTCAGCCAGGATCTGGCGGAGTTTCCTCCCGCGGATGGCGAGATTGGCGTACCCGAATCCGGGGTCGGCTGCGCCCAGCTGCTCGGCCACGCGGTCAGCCCAGCCGCGGACACCGTTGGGGCGGGTGGGATCGTCGTCGCCCACGCCTTCGGTGAAGGAGTCGCCAAGGGCCACGAACCGGGAAGTGAAGTCCATGCGGCTAGTTTGCCACCCGTTGCCGGAAGCAACCAACACGCTGTCCCCTAGCTTTCACGCAGGATCCAATGGTCGGCATCCAGGCGGCCCACGACCTTTTCGCCGATCCGCGCCAGGTCGCGGACGTCCTGCTCCGACAGGGCGTCCAGGAAGAGATCGCGTACCGACTCCACGTGGCCAGGCGCCAGGCCCACGATGGTTGCCATGCCCTCCTCAGTGAGATGGGCAATGGTGACGCGGGCGTCATGGGGATGCGGCCTGCGCTCCACCCAGCCCCGCTTCTGCAGCTTGGTCACCACGTGCGAAAGGCGGGAAAGGGATGCGCTGCTGCGGGCGGCGAGCTCGCTCATGGGCAGGAACCGCTCGTCCGCCTCGGAAAGCATGGCCAGGACGGTGTAGTCGAAGAGCGAAAGCTTGCCCGCGGTGTGAAGCTTGGTATCGAGGGCTGCGGGCAGCAAGGTATTGATGCTCACCAGGGCCAGCCAGGCACGTCGTTCGTCGGCGTTAAGCCAGCGCGGTTCGGTCATGCCCCCCATTCTACGATTGATCCTTCAAGTGATGGCGACTGGCCCGGTAGGCTGGACGGATGTATGTTGTCTCCCTGACTTACCGCGTTCCGCAGGACATCGTCGATTTCCACAATGACGCCCACATCGCCTGGCTGCAGAAAGCCTTCGACGACGGCGTCTTCATCGCTGCCGGCCGGAAGGTCCCGCGCACCGGGGGGATGCTGCTCTCCCGGTCGGACCGGGCCACCTTGGATGCCTGCCTCCAGCAGGACCCGTTTTATTCGAACGGGGTAGCCGATTTCGACGTCGTTGAATTCCATGCCGCCAGGGTGGCACCCGGATTCGAAATCCTGCTAGACAGCTAGCCTTCCATCGCGCCGGCCGGGCTTCCCGCCGCCAGTTTTTTGAGCCCGCCCTTCCGTGGCACCTTGACCGGTTCAGGCCAGCGCGGGGTGAGTTCATCGCCCAGAGTGACGCCCCGCAACTTGCGGCCGAACAGCGGCAGGACCCAATCCTGGATCCAGCGCCGTTGGCGCCGTTCCCACTCCCGCAGCGTGAGCCGGGTGGGCGGTTCCCAGTCCTTGGGCGTAATTTTGTGTGGCACTCCCAGCTGGTCCAGTACCTGCCCGGCCAGGTACTTGTGCCCTGCCTTGGACATGTGCAGCCGGTCCGAGTCCCACATGCGCCGGTCATGGAAGGCGTCCAGGCACCAGTAGTCCACCAGCACGGCACCGTACTTGGCGGCGATGGCCCGGACCTGCTGGTTGTAGAACGCGTTGCGCTTCTTGAGCGGCTCGAGCAACGCGGAGACCTTGACGTCGAATCCGGTAAAGAGGACCAGTGTGGCCCCCGTTTCCGCCAGCCGCGCCACAAGTTGCTCGTAGTCCGCCATCAGGGCAGTCATGTCGGTTTTGAGGTCCAGGATGTCGTTGCCGCCGGCATAGAGCGTAACCAGCGACGGCTTCATCCGCAGCGCCGGTTCCAGTTGCTCGTCGATGATGTGCCGGAGCCGTTTACTGCGGATGGCTAGGTTTGCGTACTTCCACCCCGGTTGCGCCTTGGCCAGTTTTTCCGCCACCCGGTCAGCCCACCCCCGCACGCCGTTGGGCAAGCGGTCATCCCGGTCCCCCACGCCCTCGGTAAAAGAGTCACCCAGAGCGACAAACACCCGCCGCCCGGACTCAGGAAGCAAAGGATCAGGCCGCACCAGCCCAACCTAGCCACCGAAAGAAAAGCCGGAACGACGGCGGGATGAACAGTAAGGGCGAGAGAGTTGCACCAGTTCCGGTGAAAGGTGAGAGAGCGTCCAGGCTTTAGCTGCAGGATCTGATAGGGCGTTACTCTAAAACCCGCAAAAGGTGAGAGAGGGTTTACCCCTCGGCTTTGCCCTGCCTCCAGTACCCCATGAAGGCAACCTGCTTCCGGTCGATCCCGACGTCGCGCACAAGGTATCGGCGCATGTCCTTGATGACGCCTGCTTCGCCGGCGATCCACGCGTAGAAGGGCATGGCCCCGGCCGGCATGTCCGGGTTCTTGCTCGCGATAATCTCGGCAGTTTCCATCCGTGACGGGGTTTCCCAGAGGATGTCCACATCAACGTTGACGTCTTCGGGCTCGGGCCCGGCGCCGCCGTCGACCTCCTTGATGCCCACCCAGCCGGGCACGGGGACTGCCTTGCGCACGGCCTCCTGGAGCAGTTCGCCGTGGGGACGGGACCGCCCGATGGCGGCGCCGCGCGCCAGCCAGGTGATCTGGACGTCGGCGGGTGAGGTGAGTTCCAGGAAGTCGCCGGCCTCGGGGACTTCGAGGAAGGCGTGCCCGCTCATGTACCCGGGCAGGCTTTGCAGGATGGCGGAGATTGCCGGAATGGCGGTTTCATCGCCGGCGAGCAGGATGCGCTGGGCCAGGCCGGGGCGCCATTCAATGCCGGAGTAGATTTCTGCGGTGACGCAGTGTGCTGCCCGGTTGTTGGGGCCGATGATGGTAATCGCGTCGCCGGGTTTGGCGTTGAGGGCCCAGTTCGCGGCCGGGCCGCCGTGGCCGTGGTCATCGAAGTGCATGGCGAAGTCGACGTCGATCTCCGGGTACACGGCCTCCAGGCGGGCCTGCCGCACGGTGTAGGTCCGCATCGAGCCGCGGACGGCCGGATCCATGGCCAGCCATTCGCGGTACCAGCCGGCCTGGCTCATTTCGAAGACCGGAAGCGGCAGCTGGCTGCCGTCGGCGGCCAGTGACGGGATCATGAGCTTGATCCGGAGGTCGAGGGTGTCGCCGTGGACGCCGAAGTCGCGCAGCGAGTATCCGCCGAACGTGATCCGGCGGAAGTTGGGGGTAAGTTCCTGGACGGAGGATACGGTGACCTCGAACGCCAGGGTCATCGGCTCGGTGGAGGCAACAACTTCTCGGGTCTTCATGAAACAAGCTCCAGTTCAATGGCGGGGACGTGGTGGCGGCCGATGGGAATGATCAGGGGGGTTCCGGATACGGGGTCCGGGATGACCCGGGATTCAAGGTTGAACACGCTGCGCACCAGGTTTTCGGTGACCACCTCGCGCGGGTTGCCTACGGCCACCACGGCGCCGCCCTTCATGGCGATGACGTTGTCGGCATACCGGGCGGCGAGATTGAGGTCGTGCAGGACTATGGCCACGGTGGTGCCGCGCTTGCGGTTCAGGTCCGTCACGAGGTCCAGGACTTCCACCTGGTGCGCGAGGTCCAGGTAGGTGGTGGGTTCATCCAGCAGCAGCACATCGGTTTCCTGGGCGAGGGCCATGGCGATCCAGACCCGCTGCCGCTGGCCGCCGGAGAGTTCATCCACGTCCCGTCCGGCGAGGTCCAGCGTTTCGGTCGCTTCCAGCGCCCGCTGCACGGCGGCGTCGTCCTTGTCGCTCCAGCTGCGGAAGAAGCCCTGGTGCGGGTAGCGCCCGCGGCCCACCAGGTCACGCACGGTGATGCCGTCCGGGGCGGTGGGATGCTGCGGCAGGAGGCCCAGGGTGCGCGCCAGTTCACGCGCGGGGCGGGAATGGATGTCCTTGCCGTCCAGGGTGACGCTGCCGGCGGCCGGTTTGAGGAGCCGGGACAGGCCCCGGAGCAGAGTGGATTTTCCGCACGCGTTGGCACCCACGATCATGGTCACCTTGCCCTCGGGGATCTCGGCGCTGAGGCCGTCCACCACACAGCGCTGATCGTATTTCAGCGTCAGGTCCTTGGCGTTGAGAACAGCCATGTCAGGCATCCTTTCGGTTGGCGGTGACCAGGAGCCACAGCAGGAACGGGGCACCGAGCGCACCGGTGATGACGCCCACAGGCAGAACAGTGCCGTCCAGCAGCAGGGGGGCAAGGTTGGCGGCGAAGTAGTCAGCCGCGAGGACGATCAGGGCACCGACCAGGGCCGACGCCGGGAGGCTGGCTTTGCCTGTGAAGCGGCGGGCGATGGGCCCGGCCAGGAAGGCGACGAACGAAACGGGGCCGGCTGCCGCAGTCGCCACTGCCGCCAGCGTCACGGCGATGATCACCAGGGAAAGGCGGGCTGCGTTGACCCGGATGCCCAGGCCGGCGGCGGCGTCGTCACCCAGCTCGAGGATCCGCAGCGGGCCGGCGATAACGGCGACGGCGGGCACGAGGACTACGAGGGCGAGGAACAGGACCCCGGCGCGGTCCCAGTTGGCGGAGTTCAGGGATCCGTTGAGCCAGACGAGGGCATCGGCGGCGGTCCGGATGTCGGCGCGTGTCATCAGGAAGTTGACCACCGCGTGGAGGGCGGCGGCGATGCCGATGCCGGCCAGGACCAGCCGGTTGCCGGCGGCGTTCCCGCGGCTGGTTCCCCGGAGCGCGCCACCTGTGGAGATGGCGTAGATGAGGGCGGCCACGGCGAGGGCACCGGCCAGGGCTGCCCCGGAAACGGCGGGGCCGGACGCGCCAAAGATGACGATGGCGATGACGGCGGCGGCACTGGCGCCGTAGCTGATGCCAATGACGTCGGGGCTGGCCAGCGGGTTGCGGAGCATCGTCTGGAAAAGTGACCCGGCCAGGCCGAATGCGACGCCGATCATGGTGCCGATTACCGCCCGCGGCAGCTTGTTCTCCATCACGATGAAGCTGGCGCCGGGGATCTTTTCGCCGCCGGTCAGGTGCGCGGTCACGATCTTGAAGAAGTCGGGGATGGTCACCGTGTAGCTGCCCAGCAGGACGGACACGGCGAAAAGGATGACGACGGCGACGGCCAGGAGGGCGGTCCGGTTCAGGCGCAGCGGGCCGCGGCGTTGTGCCGTAACTCTTGGTCCCTCTGGCCCCGATTTAGCTACTGGAAGTAATAGTGCAACAGGGGTTTCCAGGCGTTTTCTGTCGTCGGCGAGTGTCACAGTCCGGCCCCTTTGCCCCGGCGGATGAGCCAGACGAAAACTGGAGCACCAACGAGGGCCGTCATGATGCCGGCGGGCACTTCACCGGGGAGCAGTACCACGCGGCCAATGATGTCCGCACCGAGGAGCAGGACGGGAGCCGCCACCAGTGAGAACGGCAGGATCCAGCGGTAGTCGGGGCCGGTGAGGAAGCGGACGGCATGGGGAACAACAAGGCCCACGAAGCCGATGGGACCGGCCAGCGCGGTGGCTGTACCGCACAGCAGCACGATGCCCAGGGCTGTCACGGCGCGGGCCATTCCCACGCGCTGGCCAAGCCCGCGGGCAATGTCGTCGCCGAGGGCCAGGCTGTTGAGGATGCGGCCGGTCAGGAGCACGATGATGGCGCCGGCGGCCAGGAAGGGAACCCCGGGCAGGATTACGGACCAGTCGCGGCCGGCAACGCCACCCACCTGCCAGAAGCGGAAGCGGTCCAGGGTGTCCTGGCTGGACACCAGGATGACGTTCATCAGGGAGTACAGGCCGGCGCTCAGGGCGGCGCCGGCGAGGGCCAGCTTCACGGGGGTTGCACCTTCCCTGCCGAGGGACGCGATGAGGTAGACCACGACGGCGGCGATTGCTGCGCCGATGAATGCGAACCAGATGTAGCCGGAGAAGGTGGCGACACCGAAGACGTAGATGCCGGTAACCACGGCCAGGGCTGCGCCGGCGTTGACGCCCATGATGCCGGGGTCGGCCAGCGGGTTGCGGGCTACGCCCTGCATGGCTGCGCCCGCAAGGCCGAGCGCGCCGCCGGCCAGCAGTCCGAGGACTGTGCGCGGGATGCGGGCGTGGACTACTGCGTGGTCACCGTTGGCGGGATCGAACTGCGTGAGGGCCTCCCACACGGTGGTCAGGGGAAGACCCCGGGCACCGATGGCCAGGGAGGCCCCGGCCAGAACGGCAAGCACGACGACGGCGGCCAGCAGCCAGGCCGCCCGCTTTCCCCCGAAAGCGAGGCGGGAAGGACCTTCAGGTCCTTTCGCCGGCACCGAAGTGCCGGGCCTCCCCGCCCTGGAGGCCACCGTCGTCGTACTCTGCGTCATGGAACTATGCCTGCTTCAACCGGGGATTACTTCACTGCATCCGCTGCGGTGGCCAACTGCGGCAGGAACGTGTCCAGCGACCAGGGCAGGCTGAGCGGTGAGGCGGCGGAGATGGACAGCGTCAGGGTGTTGTCCGAGTCGGCAACCAGGGCGCCGTTCTTGATGGCGGGGATCTGGCCGAGCAGCGGGTCGGCCTTGATGGCGTCGGCCGTGGAGGCGTCCGGAACCCAGGTCACGAAGACATCGGATTCGAGTTCGTTGGCCTTTTCCGCGGACCACGGGATGAAGAATTCCTTGGAGCCCTTGGAGCTGTCTTCAACCACGGGAGCGAGCTTCATGCCGATTTCGGAGAGGAAGCGGGGGCGGTTGTCATTGGCGGTGTAGACGTTGACGCCGTCACCCTTGGCGGGCTCGAGGTTGCCGTAGATGAAGCTCTTGCCATCAATCTGCGGGAACTCGGAGACCTTTTCCTTGATGGTGGCCTCGGTGTCCGAGATGAGCTTGGTGGCTTCGGCGTCCTTGCCGAGGGCCTTGCCGATGATTGAGGTGGAGTCCTGCCAGGAGGTTCCGTAAGCCAGCTCGGGGTGGGCCACTACGGGAGCGATCTCGCTGAGCTTCTTGTAGTCCTCTTCGGTCAGGCCGGAGTAGGCCGCGAGGATGACATCCGGGGTGAGCTTGGCGATCTCGGTGAAGTTGATGCCATCAGCTTCGGAGTACTGGACCGGGGCCTTGTCGGAGCCGAAGCCGGCGCCGAGCTCCTCGAGTGCTTCGTCCTTCCAGGGGGTGGAGCCCTGGTCGTTGCCGCCCCACTCGTTCTTGGGGACACCCACGGGCACTACGCCAAGGGCAATGGCGACGTCGTCATTGACCCATGAAACCGTGGCTACCCTGGCGGGCTGCTTTTCGATGGTGGTTTTGCCGAAGACATGCTCGATGGTGACGGGGAACTGGGAGCTGCTCGAGCTGGACGTGCCGGCGTCCGTGGTGGAGGACGCGGGGCCCGTGGAGCAGGCAGAGAGGGTGAGCGCCGCTGCGGCAAGAACGGCCGTGGCCTTGCCTGCTGATTTGAACAGCGTGCGGCGGGTGGCGCTGGGCCGGGAGAAAAGGGGGGAAGTCACGAAACTCCTTAGGTGAATGAAGCGAACCTAAGTAAGGCTAGCCTAGCCTCTCGTCCATTACGCAACGCTTTCGTAACTTATTTCCCAAGGTGACGAAGGCCACAGTAGTTGCGGGGTGTTTGTTTCTTGGACAGGCACCGTCTCTTTTGGCAGGATGGCACTGCCGGATCCCTGCGCGGATATGACGGCAAGCGGAGTAAAGAAACGGGAAACCAGGAGCAATGTGCACGCCGAACGCCCTCAGGGCTTTAGCTGCCGTGGAAAGCGGGGTGGCCGCCTTGGCCTGCTCCGCGGAGAACAGCTGAATCTCCATGCCCTTTTCCCCGCATCCCGGGGCTCCCATCTTTTGAAAGTTCAGCCATGCAATCAGTCACGCCCCAACAGATCCGATCTTCGTTCGTCAACGCGAGCCGCTCCGAGGCCGCCAAACTCAACCTGCCCAAAGACTTCGACTCCCTGGACTGGGACAGCCTGGACTTCCTGGGCTGGCGGGACGAAAAGATGCCACTCCGCGGGTACCTGGTGGTTCCCGGACCCCGGGAACTCACCGGCATCATGCTGCGGGCACCCGAAAGCGGTGCCCGCAAGAACCGTTCAGTGCTCTGTGAGCTTTGCCGGGACGTGTTTTCCAAAGAGGACGTGCTCCTCTGGGTAGCCAGGCGGGCCGGCCAGGCCGGGCGCGACGGCAACACCGTGGGCACCTTGATTTGTGCCGATTTCCTCTGCTGCGGCAATGTCCGCAAGGAACCGCCGGCCAACGAGATCAACCCGGATCCGGCCGCCGTCGTCCTGCGCCAGATCGAGGGCCTCAAGGACCGAACCGCCCAGTTTCTGGGCCGGGTCAAGGGGAAGTAGCCGCCCCAGGCCTGCCTCCGGGCAGGAGGAAGCCCTCCCCCACGTTGCGGAGGAGGGCTTCCATGCCTGACGGTCAGCGGTAGGAGAAGCTCATGAGCACGGACTTCAGGGCACGGCCCTCATCACTCCAGTACCAGGCCTGCGCTGCCTCATCACCTTCAAACCGCGGTTCAGTGAACAGCACATCTGCGGTCAAAATGCGGTCGCCGATCCTAACGAGGCCGTATTGCACCTGCCCGTCCGGCGAGACGGGCGATCCTGGCGTCAGTCCCATCCGGTAATGCGTAACGCCATCAGCGCGATCAATAAAGAACGACGAACTGGGCGTCGGGACAGAAGCACCGATCAGTCCCCGTACCGGATCCGTCTCGATGACGGTCCTGGAGACGTTGCCGGCCGTGACGTCACCAACCTGGCTGTAATAGATGTTGATCTGCTCGGTTCCGCCGGCATCGTAGACGGTCGCCGTCTCCACTGCGGGGGACGCTGACACCTGCTCGTGTTTCACGCGCCAGCCCGCCGGATAAGCAAACGACAGGCGGCCGTCTGCGAACGTGAAGGCTTCCGGCCCCTGGGGCACAGGGGAGGAGGTGGCTGCGGGAACGACGGATGCAGGCGGGCTGGCAACCGCGGGCGTCCGTCTGGAAGTGGCGGCGGGCTCACTTGCCGAGGCCGACGGGAGCGCGGCGGCTGTAGTTGTGCCACTGTTTCCCGCCGAGGTGTTGGACATACAGCCAGTCACGGCGAGCGCGGCTGATACGGTCACCGAGAGCAGGAAGATCGCACGTCGTGTCGAACGCATGGAAGTACCTTTCAAGAAAATCCCCTGGGTCATTTGTCGGTTAGCGGTAGGATCGGTTAGCGGTAGGAGAAGCTCATCAGCACCGCCTTCAAAGCTTGGCCTTCCTCTCCCCAATACCAGGCTTTCGCCTCCCCATCATTGGCGAACGGCTGGCCCGTGAACACCACGTCCGCAGTCAAAACGCGGTCGCCGAGCATGATGAGCCCGTCTTGCACCTTCCCGTCCGGCGAGACGGGCAGTCCTGCAGTAAGCCCCATCCGGTAATTTGCAGCGCCATCGCTGCGATCAACAAAGAACGACGAATGGGGCGTTGGAACAGAATGCCCCCGCAGCCCCGGTACCGGGTCCGTTTCCAGTACGGTCCGGTCGGCATTGCTGGCCACGACGTCGGCAATTTCGCCGGTGTAGATGGTGATTTTCGCCTGGCTGGTGGGATCGGACACCGTTGCAGTGCCCACGAACGGCGAGGCAGATGCCTCGAAGAGCTCCGCGTGCCAGCCTTTCGGGTACTGGAACGAAAGCCGGCCGTCCGGAAAAGTGAACGTCACCAGGCTCTCAGCGCTGAAACCAGGCCGGGCCGGCTGCTTTCCTGCCGCCGTTGTGCCTGGCGATTCGGCCGTGGGAGCGGGGCTTGCGGACGCAGGGGCTGTTGCCCCGGGGGCCTGGGAACCGGCGCTCTCCAACGAGGTATCAGCCGCACACCCCGCGAGGGTGAGGGCTGCAACGGCCGTGAGCGCCATGTAGGTGGTAGCGGTGTGCTGGGCGCATTTGTAGTGCCTTTCAAGCGAAGGCCGTCAAACCCGTGAAGGCGTCAGATGCAGGACCCAGCGTTCCACAACTGCCCGCCGCTGGATGAAGGCGAGTGTTCGATGCCAACCAGCATGGCACCGCGGCGACACCCTTCAACAGCTCCGAGACAATATATCCATCGATTTGTTATAGAGCCCCTCCGTTGGTAACTAGCGCAAAACGATGTCCACCGGGTTGGCTTCGGACCGCCATGCTCCTTCTTCTCCGGGGCGCGGACGGATGACGGGTGCGGTGAGGATGCCGGAGCGGTTGGTGCGCCTGTCCCGGAGGATCTCGGTGACCGAGCCAAGGTGCCGGGACAGGTCAATCACGTTCTCCGGTGCGGCGAGCAGCAGCTGGAAGCCGAATTCGTGGAGCGCCTTGATGCCGGCTCCGGCGAATTCCTCGGAAGCCAGTACGAAGGCTTCATCCATCATCACCGTGCCGTAGGTGGTGAAGCCCTGGTCGGCGATGCCCAGCTGGTAGCTCAGGGCGGCGGCCATGATGAACGCCGTGAAGCGCTGCCGCTCGCCGCCGGACATTGACCCGGTGTCCGCGTGCATAAACACCTCGGACTTCTTCGCCCCGCGGGGACCCACCACTTCGCGGTGTTCCTTGCACTGGATGAACAGGTGCCCGCGGACGTCCAGCACCTCGGCCCGCCAGCGTCGGTCCTCCGGGGCCTGGGAGCCAAGCCGCTTGACCAGGGCTTCGAGTGACTTGTAGCGGGCGGTGAGCTCGGCGTCGTCGTCCCGTTCCGGAGCGGAGCGGTCCTTGCCGGCCTCGGACCTGGCGGGCCGGGAGTGGCGTGCCTTGAGGGCGTTCTGGACGGCGTCCTTGAACTGCTTGGCAGTAGGCGGCAGGGTCTGCTTGATGTCCAGTTCGAGGAAGCTGCCCTCGTGGAAGTTGACCTGCGAGAGGATCCCGTTCAGCGGCAGGATCCGGCTGGTGATGGAGCGCCGTTCCTCATCAAGCAGGTGCAGCAGCGTGCTGAAGGACTCGTGCGTGCGCTGGTTGAAGAACTGCCGGAACTCTGCCTCCTGGGCGGGCAGACCGTCGCTGACGATTGCGTGATAGCGACTTTCGAACTCGCTGGCAGCGCCAATGGTGGTGCCGTGGTCAGCCGAGATGGCACTCCCCCATTCCCGGACGAAGCCCTCGAAAATCCTGGTCAGCCGCTCGGCGGTGGCCTGTCCGCGGGACTCCGCCTCGTGCAGTTCGCCCAGGAGTACCGTCCGCACCCGGTTGGCCAGGTTGTCCAGCTCATGCATCTCCGTCACGTCGCCGAAGTCCGTGAAGTACGGATCCAGCGCGGCTATGGTGGCGTCCGACGGCGGCGCCTGGGCGAGGCGCTCACGTGCACTTTCCAGCAGGGAATCGGCAGTGGTCAGTTGCCTGTCCAGCGCCTTGTATTCGCTCTGCAGGACGGCGGCGGCCTCGGTGCTGGACTGGTGCTTCTGCCGCACCTGCTCGATGGTGGCGCGCAGCGGTTCCAGATCAGCCTGCGCGGCCAACGCGTCCTTGAGCCGCTGCTCGATCCGGGCCAGTTCTTCCGCAGCAACCGCCGCGGACACCTGCCCCCAGGAGCGCTCGTCCTCCGCAATGCGCTGGAGGGCGTCGAGTTGCCGGCTCATGCCCTGGTGCGAGTCCTCGCGGCTCTGGGCCAGTTCCGCCGCCTTGGCGACCTCCTGGCGGAGGTCCTCCACCTGGCCGGCCACGAGTTCCAGCTTGGCAGCGTTGTCGAACCCCAGGACGTAATCCTGGCGGCTGGTGAAGCGGTCGTCCTTCTCCACCGTGTGGCGGTTGCGCTTGACCACTCCGCCCAGGCTGAGACCCTTGTCCAGCACGGCAAGTTCGTCCGGGTCCTCCACGCAGGGGTAGGCAAAGTCGAGGGCAATCCGCTCGCGGACCCATGATCCGGGCTCAGCAGCCGCACCCGTGGCGAGGATGTCCAGTTTGGTGAGCAGGTCGCCGTCGCGCGCGTCCTCGACGGCCAGCGCCCCGCCCGCCAGGGGCTTCGACACATCCACCGCCCGAAGCGCACCGCGGACATTATGGTCATTCAAGTACCGGGTGACGGCAGCAAAATGCTCGCCGGGGACCAGGAGGGTGGTGGCCAGGTTGCGGAGGGCGCGTTCTGCGGCGGGCCGCCAGCGCTCCTCTCCCTCTGCCAAATCCATGAGTTCACCCGCGAACGGCATCCGGTCCTCGGGAATGCCTGTGGCGGCAGCGATCGCGGCCCGATTTTCAATGCTCGACGGCGGCAGCAGGGATTTGCGCGTCTTCAGGGACACGAGCTCCTGCTCGGCAGCTGCAAGCTCGCGCTTCCTGGTCGCGTGGGCATCAAACGCCTCGAACCGCAGCTCCTGCAACGCCTGCGAATCGTCCTTCAGTTCGGCGGAACGCGCGGCCGCCTGCTCGTGCGCCTGCTCCCACCCCCCAGCCGTCCACTCAAGCTGCAGTCCGGCATCGGCGAGTGCCTGCTGCGCCGCCTCCTCCACCTGCTGGCGGAGCTTCAGCCCCACCCGTGCGTTCTCCAGCGACTGCTCGATCGCGGAAATCGCGTTGCCGCCCTGGCTGTTGTAATCGGTCTCCAGCTGGCGCAGCTCCCTTGCCAGGCCGTCGCGGACTGAACGCTCAGCGCCCAGCTCCCTTGCCTTTGCCTGGGCCAGTTCCTTGAAGCGGGCCAGCGTTTTCTGGTGGACCGTCACGGCCAACCGCTGCCGGTAGGCCTCAAATTCCCCGCCGGCCAGCTCGCGGAGCCGGTTCGCGTCCAGGAGCGACTGCGCGTACTCCCGGTTCAGTCCGGGAACCGGAGCAAGCTGGTCGCGCTGCTGCCGGACGTCCTCCAGCCGTTGCCGGATGGACATCAGGTTGCTGAACTCCTCCACCACGTCATCGGCGGCGGCAAGCGTTGCCGGGGCGTCCAGGACCTGGTCACGGAAAAACGTGTTGACGCTGCCGCCCAGCCCCTTGCCCGCCTGGATAACGCGCAGGAGCGGAAGGGCCTGGTCCGAGTTGATCCCCAGCAGGCGGCGGAACCGCTCCGCGAAGGCCTTATGGACATCGAACACCTGCGCGTGCGGGAAGATCGTCTCCAGGGCAGCCTTGGTGAATCGCTTGTCCGCGATGCCCTCAACGGCTGCCAGGTCCAGGGGCGTGCTGTCGATCAGGTAGAAGCGCCCAACGCTCGATTCCGTACCGTTCTTCGGCAAATCGAACAGGGCCGAAACGGTCACCTTGGTGCCGGCGGCGTTATCGAAAGTCAGGGCGACGGCAGACCAGGTGGCACCCGGCCGCTGGAAGGCACTTGCGGAGCCCTCGCCCACAGCCTTGTCGCCCACCTTGCCGCGCATGTACGTGAACGTGGTCCGCTTGTCCTCAACAGCACCACCCGACCGCTGCGCAGCCGCTTCATTCGACCTCGGCCGGGCATCGAAAACCCGCAGCATCGCGTCGAACAACGTGGACTTGCCGACGCCCGAGTTGCCCGTCAGCAGCGTTCCGTTGCGGTCCACGTGCATCGTGTGCGCCCCATGGAACGTTCCCCAGTTGACCACCTGCACCAACGAAAGCCGCATCTGGCCCGGGTTCGTGACTTCTCCGATCGGGAGCATGCTGGCGATACTCACTTGGCGCTCTCTTCCGTGGCCGTGGCTGGGTACGATGACGGTGCTGCCGCCCCCGGGGAATCCGCACCATCCTCGTCCGGCGCGTCGCCGTCGAGCTCTATCAGCGCTTCTGTGCCGGTTGGGTCCGCCGAAGCGGCCACCAGGGCCTCTATATGCGCCGGGATGTCGCCGATGTTTTCGAAGGGCAGTGCCAGGGGCAGGGCGTTGGAGATGGTGTAGACGTCATCCAGTCCGGTGGGCAGGAGGAGTTGGCGGGCCAGGAGTTTGGTGATGGCCCGGGTGACCACGTCGGAGTCGCGGAGCGCGTCCTGTTGGCCGGCCGGCTGGTAGTGGGTCACCAGGTCGGCGATTTCCTCGCGGGTGATGGTGGGGTCGGTCTGGGCGGTGACGTGCCGGTCCAGGAGCAGGCGCAGCCGGAGCAGCACAATGGTCTCCACCCGGCTAAGGGCACGCTGCTGCCGAAGGATGCTGGAACGCGCACTGCCGCCGATGGCGTCGGGATCGACGGGGCGCAGGACGGCGATCTTCCGTTCGTGATCCAGCTGCATGGCGAGGAAGAGCTCGGAGAGACGGCTCCGCAGGATCACCTGGTTGTCCAGCAGCACCGTCCAGAGCTTCTCGTCGCGGCCGCCGTCGATGTAGGGGCCTTTGAGGAGCTTCACCAGCGCCTGCCTGACCTTCATGGACAGCACTCCCGTGTCGCCCGGGAACAGGGCGGCGCCGTCGATGAAAGTGTCCCGCGGGCTGACACCCCCGGTGAAGGGTCGCTCCGCGCCGGTAGCGTTCGTAACGTCAGTCATCAGAATCCTTTGTAAGCGTGACCACCGGCAGGTAGGCCCTGCGTGCTGTTCCGTCAATCTGTTCAAACTCCAGGCCGTCCCAGGCTTCCCGGTTGAAGTCCGCCCCGGCGTGCAGGGCGTGCGAGAGGAGTGCGCGGATGGTGTTGATGTGCTGCTCCCCGGGCGGCAGCTGTTGCCACGCCTCGGCAAGCGTTGTGGCTCCGGCCATCGCGGACCGGATGACCTCGGGTTTAGCCTTGCCGGTCCTCGGCGAGCGCACCCGGTCGGAGTCGCTGAAGGCGATGGGGTCCGCGAGTTTCGGCGGGGCCGCAAATTCGTCGGGGTCGAAGAGCTTCACCATGGAGAGAGACTCGAAACCCGCGTTGTAGAGCACCGGGCCGGGAACCAGGCCGGGCCGGTCGCGCTCGTACGGGAGGGAGCGGATGGCCTGCTCCGCTTCGCGCAGGACCTGCCGGAGCCGGACTGACTGGCGGAAGTCGTCGCTCTGGACGTACGTGTTGAGGCTTTCGCTGAGCTTGCCGTAGATGCGCTGGATCTGGCTGTGCTGCTGGCGCAGTTCGGCCACCAGGTTCTTCAGGGTCTCCCGGTCCTCGGTAGACAGGTCGTCCGCGAACTGCCGGCTGAGGACCTCCCCTATCGCGGACCGGAACCTCACTTGCTGCTGCGGATCCTCCAGGAAGGCGGTGAACGAGCGGAAGGTCCTGCCCTCAGGGCTCTGGCGGAGCCGCTTATCGGCTTCCAGCACCTGGGCCATGGTGGCGCCCTTGGTCAGCGACTCCTCGATGATCTGGTTGCGGAGCCCGCCCACCAGCTCCTCGATCCGGTCACGCATCTTCTTGTAGTCCGCGGGAAGGCTGGCCGCCAGGTCAAGGATGTTTCCGGCGGCTTCCACGGCTTCGTCGTCGTCCAGCAGGCCGTCGAACCCGCCGCTGCTGATGTCCTGGATCAGCAGCTGCCGCTCTTCGATCTCCTCTTCCAGGGATTCCAGCCGGGCGCTTTGGTCCGGGTTGGTTTCATTGGCGAGCTTTTCCACATCCCCCAGCAGGGTGCCGAGGCGGGACCCATTGAGGGTGGAGCGCTCACTGGAAAGGCTGTCGAGGAAGGCGAGCACCCGGGCCGCAGGTTCGGTGACCTCGTAAACGATCTGGCCGGACTGGTTCCGGCGGGTCAGGAACTGCCGGCGCGTCCACTCGTCGCCGAACGCCTTTCCGTTGGCGCCGCCACCCAGCCCGGGGTCCTGCCGGCGCAGCTCCTCAAGGAAGGAGTCGACGTCGGCGTGGAATTCCTCCAGCGGCAGCTGCGGCCGGGTGCGGGTAAAGGAAGCCTGCAGCACCGCGATCACCCAGGGAGCCGAGCGCGTCAGTGCCCAGGCAGGTCCTTTGGTAAGGAGTTCGAGGTCCCGGAGCCGGGCGCTGATGGCGTCAGCGGATGACCTGGCGGAGCGGGGCACACACTCTCCTTGGGCTGTTTTCGGGGTCGGGGCGGCGGCGGGGACGGAAAACCGCCAACTACAAGGTTAACGCAGGCGGCCGCGACCGCTCCGTGACCTACTTCGCCGTAGGGTTTCGATCCCATATCAAGAGCCGTTTTCGGCTGTTGCGGCTCTGGCTGGCCGCGCAGGGGTGCCCCTACGCTTCTGCTACTGGTCTTCATCAAAGCAACGTCGCAGCAGGGGGATACATGCAGTTCGATCTAAGCACGCTCGAAACCAGCACTTTGGTCTTTATTGGAACGCTGGTGTTCGCCTTCATCCTGGCAGCGTTCGTCCTGGCGGCAGGGCTGGTTGCCTTGGTGCTGCTGGGCGCGGGGAAGCTGACGTGGGCAGTGGTGGCAACTACGCTCCTGGCGGTTGTCCACGGGATCAACGCAGGGTGGGACCGGCTGGTGCGTCGCGCTTCGACTGCCGATGTAGCCGGGGATTTTCAAGGCCAGGGATCCCCTAGCACCGGAACTTACCCACGGGTAATATTGAGAGACAGCTGAAGGGTTCTCCAACCCGGCGGATCCATGGCTACACCGGCCGCATCCGGCCAAGGAGATATCCCATGACCTCCGCAACTGATTCCCCGTCCACAGATGCTCCGGCCACCGAGACCCCTGTTCCCGCAGGCAAAATTGGATCCGGTGTCACGGCTGACGAAGCCCGCGCCGTTGCAGAAGCGGCGCGTGAATCCGGCTGGGAGCGCCCAAGCTTCGCCAAAGGCCTTTACCTGGGCAACTTTGACCTCAGCCTGGTTCACCCGTGGCCCACCCCAAACCCTGATTCCGTGGAACGCGGCGAAGTGTTCATGGCCCGCCTCACGGAGTTCGCCCGGACGATGGACGGGCGCGTTATCGAACGCGAGGCGAAGATCCCGGACGAGTACCTCCGTGGCCTGGCCGATCTCGGCGTGTTTGGGATGAAGATTCCCGAGGAATACGGCGGGCTGGGGCTCTCGCTGGTGTACTACGGCAGGGCCCTGGCCCTGCTGGGCAGCGTCCACCCGAGCCTGGGTGCCCTCCTGTCCGCGCACCAGTCCATTGGCGTGCCCGAGCCGGTCAAGGTTTTCGGCACTCCGGAGCAGAAACGCGAGTACCTGCCGCGCTGTGCGGGTGGCGCCGTCACCGCGTTCCTCCTCACCGAGCCGGACGTGGGAAGCGACCCCGCCCGGATGGGCAGCACAGCAACACCAACAGACGACGGCGAGGCGTACCTCCTGGACGGCGTGAAGCTTTGGACCACGAACGGCGTGATCGCCGAACTGGTGGTGGTGATGGCAGTGGTGCCGGCCCATACGGGCGCGGACGGAACGCTGCACAAGGGCGGCATCAGCGCCTTCGTGGTGGAAATGGATTCGCCGGGCATCACCGTGGAGAACCGGAACGCCTTCATGGGCCTGCGCGGCATCGAGAACGGGGTCACCCGTTTTCACCAGGTCCGCGTGCCGGCAGCCAACCGGCTGGGCCGCGAAGGCCAGGGGCTGAAGATTGCGCTGACTACCCTCAATACGGGCCGGCTTTCCATTCCGGCGCTGTGCGTCGCCTCCGGCCGCTGGAGCCTTAAGATAGCCCGCGAATGGTCGAACGCCCGTACCCAGTGGGGCAGGCCGGTGGGTGAGCATGAGGCCGTGGGCAAGAAAATCGCCTTCATCGCCGCCTCCGCGTTTGCCCTTGACGCCGTCTTCGAACTCTCCGCCGAACTTGCCGACGCCGGCCAGAAGGACGTGCGCATCGAGGCTGCCCTGGCCAAGCTGTGGGCAACGGAGATCAGTTGCCGGATTGCGGATGAACTGGTCCAGATCCGTGGCGGGCGCGGATTCGAGACCGCGGATTCGTTGGCGGCGAGGGGAGAGCGGGCGGTCCCGGCGGAGCAGCAGCTGCGGGACCTGCGCATCAACAGGATTTTCGAGGGCTCCTCCGAGATCATGCGCCTCCTGATCGCCCGCGAGGCCGTGGACGCGCACCTGGCCGCCGCGGGCGACCTCGCGTCCCTGGATGCAAGCCTGTCCGACAAAGCGAAGGCCGCCGTCGGGGCCTCGGGCTTCTACGCCAGGTGGCTGCCCAAGCTCGTGGCGGGCGCCGGCATGGATCCGCGCTCCTACAGCGAGTTCGGCCGGCTGGCCAAACAGCTGCGTTTCGTGGAGCGATCTTCGCGGCGCCTGGCCCGGCAGACCTTCTATGGCATGGGCCGCTGGCAGGCGAAGCTTGAGCGGAAGCAGGCGTTCCTGGGGCGCGTGGTGGACATTGGCGCCGAACTGTTTGCCATGACGGCCTGCTGCTCCCGCGCTGAAATGCTCCTGAACACGGCGACGGAGCGGGCAGCGAGCGCCTACGAGCTTGCCGAAGCGTACTGCGAGCAGGCCCGGGTGCGCGTGGACGAATACTTCGACCAGCTTTGGCGGAACACGGACGACGGCGACCAGGGGCTCACGCGCAGGGTCCTCGCCGGCGAGTACACCTGGCTGGAGGAGGGTGTCCTGGACCCGTCCGAAGGGACCGGACCGTGGATCGCCGACGCTTCCCCCGGCCCCTCCCAAAAGGACAATCTGCACCGCAAGTACAGGTAAAACTGCAGGTCACAAAATAGTAAGCACGCTTGCTATCCCTCTGGGTCGATGGTTGAGTTGAACCATGAGCAGCTCAACGGACCCAGAGAACCTGCCCCCACGGCGCGCCCGGGAGGACGACAACCGGAGCGGAAGCTACCGTGCCGGGGACTCGGACAGCCAGAATACGCGCGCCTTCGACCAGGTGCCGGCAACGGACGCGGACCGGGGCTCCAACTATTCGGACCGGCCGGCAGCCTACGCTGAGCGGGACTACGCCCCTGCGGCTGCCGCCCCGGCACCCGCCGCAAACCCCAACGTCACTGACCGGCAGACCGCCGTCGCCAGGGAAAAGGAACAGTTCGGTGGCATCAAGGTGGGCTCGGCCTTCTTCGGCTGGCTGACGGCCACGGGCATGGCCGTCCTGCTGACCGCCTTCGTGGCTGCCGCCGGGACCGCGGTAGGCCTTGCCAGCAACACCGACGTCAACGAAGCAGTAAACCAGGCGGCCCAGAACCAGGGGACGGTAGGCCTGGTGGGCATCATCGTCCTGCTGGTCATTCTCTTCCTCTCCTACTACTGCGGCGGCTACGTGGCCGGGCGCATGGCACGCTTCAACGGCGCCAAGCAGGGCCTGATGGTATGGATTTGGGCCCTCATCGCCGCGGTCGTGGTTGCCATCCTCGGGCTAGTGGCCGGCCAGCAGTTCAACGTGCTGGCCAACCTCAACAGCTTCCCCCGCATCCCCGTCAACGAGGGCCAGTTGACCACCACCAGCATCATCGCCGCCGTCGTGGTGGCCGCTGTTGCCCTGGTGGGCGCCGTCCTCGGCGGGCTCGCGGGAATGAGGTTCCACCGCAAAGTCGACAAGGCCGGGTTCACCCCGGACGACGCGTACGACGACGAGTAACCCGGTGGGCGAGCAGTGGCTTCTTCAGCCCGGTCCCGCTTTTCAGGCGAGGACATCCCCATCGATGTAGTACCAGCGGCGGTCCTGCCGCACGAACCGGCTCACCTCATGGTGGATGCCCCGCTCGCCGCCCTGCCGGAAGTACGCCTTGAACTCGACGGTCCCCTCGGAGTCCAGGGGGCCGCCCCGGCTGGTGGACACGATGTCCAGCCGCCGCCATCCGATGCCGGGATCAGGTTCGATGTCGGCCGGCGCGTTGTCTGGATGCCACGTCCGCCGGAGGTAGCCGGCATCCAGCAGGACAAACGCGCTGTAGCGGGAACGCATGAGCTGTTCGGCGGTGGCCGCGTCCGACGCGCCGGAATGGAACCGCCCGCAGCACTGCGCGTACTGCTCCCCGGACAGGCAGACGCAATTGTCCTGCCCCGCAATTTTTGTCATACCGGGATGGTGTCATATCCGGTAACAGCTTCGATACAACCACGGACCCGCCGTTGCCTGCGGCGGCATGGCCCGGCAATAATCCGTAAGGTGTAAAAGGAGTTGTTGCCCCGGCAAACCGGTGCAAGCGCCGGAGCCGCTGCCGGCGGAGAGGAGAGATGACGTGGAAAACCCGGATACGCTCATCCTCAACCTGACCTTCCTGGGCACCGTGGGTGTCGCATTCCTGATGTTTTTCATCCTCTTCCTGCTGGGGGTGATCACCCTGGTGCTTGCCGGCGTCGGCCGCCTGGCCGCCGTCGTCCTGATGGGCCTGTTCGGCGGGCGCTCCCGGAAGGAATCCCTCCCCCTGGTGCAGCTGTATGGGACGCGGCTTCAGGAACGAAAAGACGCCTCCGACGGCGGCGCTGCCGCGGCTTCCCCTTCCGGCCCGGCACGGGCAGGTCTCCTGTCCAGGGCCTTGCCCGGGGCTGGCGGGAGGCAACCGCGTGGCTGGCGTACCGCATTGAAGCCGGCACACCTGAAGTCGGCGCTGCGCACCGCCGTCGTACAGCATCCGGCACTGACCGCTGCGGGCCGCGAACCGCCCGTCCTGGCGGAGGACTGGGCCTCAGCCGTTGCCGAGGCGGACGCCCGTGCAATGGCCCGGGCACGTGCGGCGGCACCGGAGATCAAACTTTCCGTGCGGGACCTGCCGGATCCACACGTGCCGGCCGAGCAGGTGGCGGAGGTGGCCCCCCTGGTGGAGTCCGCGCTGGACAACCACCACCCCCACAGCGAGGTGCCGCGGTCATTCAAGAAACCCCAGCACCCCGAACCGCTCGCACCGCTCGACACCGGATCGCTCGTGTCGCTGTCCGGCCCCGAAATGCTCAAGGGTTCAGCGCCGGCGCAGAAAAGCTCAGCCTCTGTGGGTGCTCCTGAGAAGGGCAGACAGCCCTTACCCTGAGCAACCATCTGGGCTAGCGTGAAACCCATGGAATTCAGATACCTCGGAAACAGCGGTTTCAAAGTCTCGGAAATTACGTTCGGCAACTGGCTCACCCACGGCTCGCAGGTGGAAAACGACGTTGCCACCCAGTGCGTGCGGGCAGCCCTCGACGCCGGTATCAGCACCTTCGACACCGCGGACGTTTACGCCAACACAGCAGCGGAAACAGTCCTCGGCGAAGCACTGAAGGGCGAGCGCCGCGAATCCCTCGAGATTTTCACCAAGGTTTATGGGCCTACGGGTCCCAAGGGCAAGAACGACCTGGGCCTGTCCCGCAAGCACATCATGGAGTCCATCAACGGCTCGCTGCGCCGGCTGCAGACCGACTACGTGGACCTCTATCAGGCCCACCGCTACGACTTCGAGACGCCGCTGGAAGAGACCATGCAGGCGTTCGCGGACATTGTCCGGCAGGGGAAGGCACTGTACATCGGCGTCAGCGAATGGACAGCCGGGCAGCTCCGCGAAGGCCACGCGCTGTCCAAGGAGCTCGGTTTCCAGCTCATCTCCAACCAGCCCCAGTACTCCATGCTGTGGCGCGTCATCGAGGCTGAGGTTGTGCCGGCGTCGGAAGAGCTGGGTGTGTCCCAGATTGTCTGGTCGCCCATGGCCCAGGGCGTCCTCAGCGGCAAGTACCTTCCCGGCCAGCCCGCACCCGAAGGCAGCCGCGCCACGGATGAAAAGGGCGGGGCAAAAATGATCGAACGCTGGATGCGCGACGACGTCCTGGCCGGAGTGCAGGAACTGAAGCCCATCGCGGAGGAAGCCGGCCTCTCCATGCCCCAGCTGGCCGTGGCGTGGGTGCTGCAGAACCCGAATGTCGCCTCGGCCATCGTGGGCGCCTCCCGTCCGGAGCAGATCGCCGACAGCGTGGCAGCTGCAGGGGTGAAGCTGGAGCCGGAGGTCATGAAGAGGATCGACGAAGCCATCGGCTCCCTGGCTGAGCGTGACCCTGCACAGACCAAGTCGCCGCCCAAGCGGGAAGCGTAGGCCCTTGACCAACGCTTCGGACCTGCCCTTGCTGGCCGTTACGGGATCCACCGGCGGCCTGGGCGGAATGGTGGCCCGGCAGTTTGCCCAGGCCGGTTCCGCCCAGCGCCTGCTGGTGCGCGACGCCGCACGCGCCCCCGACCTGGAGAACGCGGCCTCCGTGGTGTGCACCTACTCCGACACTGAAGCAGCGTGCCGGGCCCTTGAGGGCGCCAAAGTGCTGTTTATGGTGTCCGCCGCGGAAACTGAGGACCGGGTCGAGCAGCATTACGCCTTCGTGGACGCCGCCGCCGCGGCCGGAGTGGAGCACCTGGTCTACACGTCGTTCTACGGGGCGGCGCCGGACGCCACCTTCACGCTTGCCCGGGACCACTACGCCACGGAAGAGCGCATCCGGGCGTCCGGCATGGACTACACGTTCCTGCGGGACAACTTCTACCTTGACTTCCTGCCGCGCCTGGCCGGGGAGGACGGTGTGATCCGCGGTCCTGCCGGCGACGGCGCCTTTTCCGGCGTTGCCCGTGAAGACATAGCCCGCTGCGCCCTGGCAGTACTCCGCGACCCTGCCATCCAGAAAGGGAAGACCTACAACCTGACCGGCCCGGAGGAACTCACCCTGTCACGGGCTGCCGAGGTACTCACGGAACGAACAGGCCGCACCGTCCGCTACCAGCAGGAGACGGTGGATGAGGCCTATGCCTCACGGGCATCGTACGGCGCACCGCAGTGGCAGCTGGACGCGTGGGTCAGCACCTACCTTGCAATGGCGTCGGGCGAGATGGCGGGAGTGTCCCTTGACGTCCATGGGCTGACCGGCCAGGATCCCATCAGCCTGGCGGAGTTCCTGACGCGCCCGGTTCTGTAGCCGTCCCGGTGGGGCAGGAGTCGACGGGGCCCGATGTTGAAGGCCGGGGTGTTGAAGGCGGGGCGTTGACGCGCCGCCGGGGCGGGCGTAGACCTGTGGCAAGGCATACTCCGCCCAGCCGAACCCGCCGAACAGAAACGCACCGCCATGACGCAGATCCACGACAACCTGCAGTCCACCCCTCCAACCGGAGAGCCGGGGGTACCGGCCGCAGTCGCGGCCGGCCCCACCGCTGGTCCCCTCACCCCGGAGGAGCTCCAGCTTTCAGCCCGAAACCACTCAATGCCGCTGGAGGCGCTGCGCCGGGACGTCACTCCCCCGGGGCTCCACTACATCCTCACCCACTTCGACATTCCGGATATTGACGTCGGGTCCTGGCACCTCCGGATCAGCGGAGCCGTGGAGCGGGCGCTGGAATTGAGCATGGCCGCGCTTCGCAAGGACCCTGCCATCACCGTGCCTGTCACCTTGGAGTGCGCCGGCAATGGCCGGTCGCTCCTTTCGCCACGGCCAATGAGCCAGCCGTGGGTCCTTGAAGGAGTGGGCACCGCCCACTGGACCGGTGTTCCCCTCGCCTACCTCCTCGGAAAGGCGGGGGTACTGCAGAACGCTGTGGAAGTGGTCTTCACCGGCATCGATGCGGGAGTGCAGGGCGGCGTCCCCCACCATTACGCGCGGAGCCTGCCGATCCGGGAAGCGCTGCGTGCCGACGTCGTACTTGCCTACAAAATGAACGGCACCGAACTGCCGCCCCAGCACGGTTACCCGCTGCGCCTGGTGGTCCCCGGCTGGTACGGCATGGCCAGCGTGAAGTGGCTGCAGTCCATAGAGGTGGTGACCGCTCCTTTCGCCGGCTACCAGCAGCAGGTCGCCTACCGCTTCCAGCAATCGGCGGACGACGCCGGCACACCGGTTTCCCGGATCAGGGTACGTTCGCTGATGGTCCCTCCAGGCGTCCCGGACTTCTTCACCCGGAAACGGATTCTGAACCCGGGGCCGGTACTGCTGCAGGGCAGGGCTTGGTCCGGTGAGGGCGCGGTGAGCGGTGTTGAGGTGGGCATCGACGGCACTTGGTTGCCCGCCCAGTTGGACAAGCCGGCCGGCGGATTCGCCTGGCGCAAGTGGGCCCTCCCATGGGTGGCGGACCCGGGCGAGCACGTCCTGTCCTGCAGGGCCACGGATGCCACCGGCGCCACCCAGCCGCTGAAACAGAACTGGAACTACCAGGGGATGGGCAACAACGTGGTTCAGCGCGTCAGCGTGACGGTCGAATGAGCTTGCGCTGAAGACCGACAGGCCCCGGGCTATACTCGGTGCCAGCCATGACCAGCCTTCCTTCCTCCCCCGCCAGCGTCCGTATCGATGCGTGGCTGTGGGCCATCCGCGTCTACAAGACCCGCTCCGCGGCGACGGCCGCCTGCCGCGCGGGACACGTCCGCCTGAACGGCAACCCGTCCAAGGCCTCTGCCACCCTGGTGACCGGCGATACCGTAACCGTTCGGATGCCAGGCTATGAGCGCATCCTTGAGGTGCGCCGGCTCATCGCCAAGCGTGTAGGCGCCGAAGCCGCCTCCCACTGTTTCACAGACCACACCCCGCCGCGGCCCATCGCGCCGGCACTGGGCCTGCCGCAGCGGGACAGGGGCGCCGGCCGGCCCACCAAGAAGGACCGGCGCGAGATGGAACGCCTCCGCGGGCCTGCATAGCGGACTGGCCGGTTCTTATGGCGAGGCACTTCCTGCCCTTGGTTGCTTCCTCTGAGCGTCAGCTGCCGGCCTTGGCCCGGGCCTGGACGAGGTTGGCGAACGGCAGCTTTCCGAACTCCTTCACGAAGGCTTCGTGGTAATCCGCTTCTGCCTGATTCAGTTGTCCTGCCGGAAGTTCCTTCCAGGCGATTGCCAGGTTGTCCGCGTCTGCAAGCTGCCAGACCAGGCGGCCGTCCCAATGTCCCGGCGGCTTTCCCTGCCCGAAGTCCAGGAATTCCTGGATCTGGCGGCGGAGGCCCCGGTTGCCTTTGCTGCCCGGGCCCGCCTTCCCGACATAGAGGACGACGGCATCGTCCACCCATTCTGTTGCCAGGGCTGGCTCCGGCAGGCTGGGGTCCTTCTTCTTGAAGACACCCGCGGTGCTCTTCTTCAGGAAGCGCGGCTGGAAGTCTTCGGGGCGGACGACTGCGAAGAGACCTGTTCCCTGCGGGACCCTCATGGTGTCGAGGTCGCGGATGGGCCGGAAGCCTGCGAAGCCCTCGGCCTTCAGGCCCTTCCTGGTGAACTGCATATCTCATTGAACAGCATGCCTGCTTATTGCGCGGTGCCGTTTTCCACATACAGCTTCCAGCAGCGGCTTTTGTCAGAACCGGCTGGAAGACTTTGGTTATGGAAGCGGTGGGGTCGTTGGCAGCGGTAGTGGCGGGGCGCGGTGGTGTCCTGTCGGTTGCCAAGGCCGGAAGGATTGTGGCTTCTCTTCCTGTCCCTCCTGATGGTGCGGGGATGATTGGGCAGTTGCGGGAGCTTGAGGATTTGAAGTCTGCCGCAGCTGCCAAGCAGGCGCAGATCGCTGTGGCCTTTGACCTGTCCCAGCGCCGGGCCCAGGCTGCGGCGGGGGTTCCTGCCGCTGAGCTGGGCGCCGGGGTCGGTGCTCAGGTCGCGTTGGCGAGGCGTGAGTCCCCGGCCCGCGGCGGCCGGCTCCTGGGCCTGGCGAAGGCGTTGGTGACGGAGATGCCGCGGACGCTGGCGGCCCTGGGGTCCGGGCAGCTGAACGAGTGGCGGGCCACGCTCCTGGTGAAGGAGACAGCCTGCCTGTCCCTGGATGACCGGTGCGCGGTGGATGAGGAGATCGCCGCCCACGCCGCCCTGACCCGGCACGCCGACACCCTCCGCTCCACCGGCGATGAACGGACAAGGGGCCAGATCATGGCCGATTCCCTGGTCGGACGCCTCACCGGAACCCCGGCCGGGATCACCGGCATCGAGATCCAGCTCGTCATGACCGACCGCACCCTCCTCCAGGGCGACAGCGAACCCGCCCGGCTTCCCGGCTACGGCACCGTCCCGGCCCAATGGGCACGGGAAGCAGTTCTGAACGGGTCAACGGGCGCCGGCAAGCCCTCACGTCCAGCTAAGGCACGGACTTGGGCTGGGGATGCGGAAAGCGGACCCACCGCTGCCGATCCCGCTGCCGGTGTCCCTGGTGCTCCTGATCAAGGCGGGCTGTCCGTCTGGTTGCGCCGGCTCTACACCGCCCCCGGCACCGGCGAACTCGTCGCAATGGACTCAAAAGCCAGGATCTTCCCGCCCGGGCTCCGCCGGTTCCTCCAGATCCGGGACGACACCTGCCGCACCCCCTACTGCGACGCACCGATCCGGCACCACGACCACATCATCCCCTGGCACACCAACGGCCCAACCACCGCCAGCAACGGCCAAGGACTCTGCGAAGCCTGCAACCACACCAAAGAAAACCCCGGCTGGTTTGCAAAGCCTCTCCCCGGGGTCCGGCACACGGTCGAAACCCGAACCCCCACCGGCCACACCTACCACTCCACCGCAGCCCTACTGCCTGGGACCGTGCTGACCACGGCTCCCCAAGGTGGCTCGTCGGTGACGGATGCGGACCGGTCCGCCCGCCGTCGTCGTGCTCACAGCCATCGCACCAGGGCACTTAAACGGGCCCACTTCCGGCAACCTGTGATGGCCTGAGGACAAGTTGCATCTGCATGTGTGACCAGCCCTGCCTTGACCACCGCTTACATGCGCAAACGGGACAGCGGATGCTCTTCCGCTGAAATTCCTCTGCCCACCCTTCCGGCCGGAAGCGTAGAGTGGCCTAAGACGCCTGATTCTGGACGCCTTGCTGCTGAGGGAGAGATCGTGACGATTGATTGGGACGAAAAAAAGGCCCTGCTACAGGAACCGAACATCGCGAAGGTGACCCAGCTTTGCGATGAACTGATGGAAAAGAAGCCGGGTTCCACCGTCCCCTATATCGACCCCGTGCATGACGAGGACGAATGCCGGATTGTCAGCCTGCAGGTCAGCCCGGGAAAGGGTACCGAGTCCGGCTTTGTCTCCCATTACAACGATGACGAGGCCGCCCGCCGCGCCACGCAGATCTACGAACTTGCTGAACTCGATCCCCGCTATGTCATGCCCTGGCACGCCTACCCGTGGGTCCGCGACGCGGGCAGTCCATCAGCGTTGAGCGTTCAGGAAAAGACTGATGGACTTCGCCCGTTCCGTCAGTTCCTGAAGATCAATTCGCGCGTTTCGGCGATCATCGCCCACGGCACTGACGCCTCCACCTTCCTCACACTCTTTGAGAAGACGTACCACTCGTCCCTGAAGAACAGTGGCATCAAGATCTACAAGGCCACCGCGCTCGGCGGGCGGGCGTTCGCCGTCTCTGAGGCCAAGCAGGAGGAACTCCTGCTCAAGAACGTGGAGACGTACAAGGACGCCATGCAGCGGGCAGGAATCCAGCACCTCTGATATCCGCAAATGCAGAACCGGCTTGACTGGCTGCTCGACTCCGACCCTGCCATCCGTTGGCAGGTGCTGCGCGACCTTAGCGATGCTTCTCCCGATGAGGTCCTGAAAGAGCGGAAGCGTGTCGCAACCCAGGGCTGGGGCGCCCGGCTGCTTGGCCTGCAGGGAGCAGACGGACAGTGGGACGGCGGCACGTATTGGCCGGCCTACGACGACGATCCCGACGGCCAGCCCTGGACTGCCACCACTTACAGCCTGCTCCTCCTGCGCGACTTCGGACTGCTTCCCGACAGCCCGGAAGCCCAACACGCGGTCTCCCTGGTGCGGGAGAACAGCCACTGGGAGGAAGGCAACCAGCTCTTCTTCCAAGGTGAAGTTGAGCCCTGCATCAACGGCATGACCGTGGCGCTTGGAGCATACTTCGGTGAGGACGTGGATAGCGTAGTCGAGCGCCTCACCCGCGAACAGCTGGCCGACGGCGGCTGGAACTGTGAGGCCGGGCGGGGCTCCACGCGTTCTTCGTTCCACAGCACGATTTGTGTCCTGGACGGGCTGTTGGAGTTTGAACTGGCCACCGGCGGAACTCCACTGTCCCGGGCTGCGCGAAAAACCGCGGAAGAGTACCTGCTGGAGCGCGGGTTGCTGAGGCGGAAATCAAACGGCGGGATGATCAGCGGGGACTGGCTGCGCTTCTCCTACCCCACCCGCTGGTTTTACGACGTCCTCCGGGGCCTGGACTATTTCCGGGCAACAGGAGCTGCTCCGGACCTGCGCATGGCTGAAGCGGTGGAAATAGTCCGCTCAAAGCAGCAGCCGGACGGAACGTGGCTGCTGGAGAACACCCATCCCGGAAAAGTCCACTTCCCGCTGGAGGATGGAGACGGGCAGCCCAGCCGGTGGAACACGCTGCGCGCTCTCCGGGTTCTGCGCTGGCATGAAGGCTCTTAAGCTGCGCCGTTATCCCTATTACCAGAACCCTAAGGCGAGCCCAAGGTCGAATTTTTGGCGCACTTGACATAGGTTGGTGCGGTATATGCCGCAGCTCACATCCGTTGGGGGAAGCCCAGGCAGCAGCTTCGGCTGTTCTGGGCAGAGCGGGGCAGTTAGCCCTCAACCAGAGAGTATGGAACCAATGCAAGCAATACCCATGACTGTCCATGACGAAGTCGGTTGGCTGGCCTCCGTAGAACAAACGATCGATGACATATTCCGCCCGATCGCTGAAGTATTTTCGGCCATAGTCTTCTTTCCCATCACCATCGGAGATGTCAGCTTTCCCGCAGTTGTGGCCTGGCTCATCGCCGCCGGCGTCATCATCAGCATCTATCTCGGCCTGATCCAGTTCCGGGGACTCAAGGTCTCCTATGAAGTGGTGCGGGGGCGCTATTCCACCAAGAGCGACCCCGGCGAAGTCCCCCACTTCCAGGCTCTCACCTCTGCACTCTCAGGCACTGTCGGCCTCGGCAACATCGCCGGCGTGGGTGCCGCCATGGCACTCGGCGGCCCCGGTGCCACGTTTTGGATGATCCTGGCCGGGCTGCTCGGCATGGCCACAAAATTCGCGGAATGCACCCTCGGCGTTAAATACCGGCAGGTGCACGAAGACGGCACCGTCACGGGCGGACCGTTCAAATACCTGCCCATCGCTTTCCAAAAATTCGGCAAGGTGCCGGTAAAGATCCTCACGGGAATCTTCGCCGTCTCCATCCTGATCTTCGGCATCGCCGGTGGAAACATGTTCCAGGCCAACCAGACCTTCGCCCAGATGCGAAACGTCACCGGCGGCGACGATGGCTTCCTCGGCACCGCCGGAGCGGCCCTGATCTTCGGCCTCATCCTCGCGGCGCTCGTGGCTGCCGTGATCCTCGGCGGCATGAAGTCCATTGGGGCCACTACCAGCAGGCTCGTTCCCGCCATGGCTTTCATCTACGTGGTCGCCTGCCTGTTCGTCATCTTCGTGAACATCGGCCAGGTTCCGGCCGCGTTCGGCGCCATCATCGCCGGTGCGTTCAACCCGTCAGGTATGGCCGGCGGCCTCGTGGGCGTCATGATCGTGGGCTTCCAGCGTGCGGCGTTCTCGAACGAAGCAGGCCTGGGATCAGCTGCGATCGCGCACTCCACGGTCAAGACCCGCCGTCCTGTAAGCGAAGGGTTCGTTGCAATGTTCGAGCCCCTCGTGGACACCGTCATCATCTGTACGATGACTGCCTTGGCAATTGTGATCGCGGGCGCCCCCAGCCTGCAGGCAGGTATCGACCAGGTGCAGGCCGGTGAAGGCGCACCTGACGGCGTAATCCTCACCTCAGATGCATTCGCGACAGTGCTGCCCTGGTTCCCGCTCGTCCTCGCCTTCGCAGTGGCCCTGTTCGCGTTCTCCACGCTCATCACCTGGTCCTACTACGGCCTCAAGGCCTGGGAGTACCTTTTCGGGCGCAGCAAGGTTTCCGAAATCTCCTACAAGTGCGTCTTCCTGTTCTTCACTGTCGTCGGTACGGTCCTGACCTTCAGCCAGGTGCTGAACTTTGCCGATGCCGCACTCTTCATCTGCGCGTTCATCAACCTGCTCGGCGTGTACCTGCTGATGCCGGTGATCAAGCGCGAGATGAAGGCTTACCTTGCGGACCGCAAGAGCGGAAAACTGCTGGAGCTTGGAGTCGAGTCCGACGAAGCGGGCTCATCGCGCGTTTCGGGCCGGGAATGAGCCGGTAGAACGTGGCAGCTTCAGGAGCGTAGCTCCGAAGGACCAACCAGGGAGGCTGGCACCGTTTCGGTGCCAGCCTCCCTTGTTTTAACTACGCATTTTGACAGTGCCTGTGACCCCTGCGATCTTTAAAGCGTGAACCTGTCAGACAGCCGGACAGCAGGACAGCCTGCAACCCTTCCGCTCGCCCGGCTTAGTGCTGCCGAGGCCGTTTTCAATGCTATCCGCGGGGACATCGAGTCCGGGGCTGTCGCAGTGGGCAGCAAGCTCAGCTCCGAGGCCACCCTTTCCCAGCAGTACGGTGTCAGCCGGTCGGTGATCCGTGAGGCCCTCAGGTCCTGCACGGCGCTGGGTTTGACGGTTACCAAGACAGGCAGGGGCACGTTCGTCGTGGCCAGCAAAGTGGCCAACGACCTCACGTTGGGCCAATACTCCGCCCGGGATCTCACCGAGGCCCGCCCGCACATCGAGGTCCCAGCCGCAGGGTTGGCCGCCGAGCGGCGTACAGACGAAGAGCTGGAGAGTCTGCGCCACATCATGGCCGCGATGGCGGACGAGACAGACCTGGAATCCTGGGTGGCACTGGACTCCAGCTTCCATGCAGCCATCGCCCAGGCCAGCGGAAACAAGGTGTTCGCCAGCGTGGTGGCGGACATCCGCGGTGCCTTGGCGAACCAGTCGGAAACCCTGAACATGGTGGCAGACCGGCAGCACGCCTCCGACGTTGAACACCAGCAGATCCTTGCCGCCATCGAGGCCGGCTCAGCGGAAGATGCCCGCGCAGCCATGGCCCATCACCTGCAGGCCGTGGGCGCGGCCCTCTACTCCATCCTGAACAAGTAACGCCCGCACGCAACCTCCAAGGAACGTATGCTCTCCCCTGCACTTTCTGCTGCCCATACTGCTGCAATGCTCCCGCAGCACCAGCCCCTGGTGGTGGCCATCCGCGACGGCCTGGTGGAAAGCGTCCACTACGGGTCTGCCATCGCCCTCGCAGCGGATGGCTCAACAGTGGCATCTGCAGGCGATCCGCTGGCGGCCTTCTACCCCCGGTCCTCGCTTAAGCCACTCCAGGCAGTGGCCATGGTGCGCGCCGGCCTCGAACTGCCGGCTGATCTCCTCGCCCTGGCCGCTGCGAGCCACTCGGGCGGCGCAAAGCACCGCCAGGGAGCCCTGCGGATCCTCGAACAGCACGGCCTTGGCGTCAGCGACTTCGGCAACAGCAAGGACCTCCCCTACGGCGTGAACGAGCGGGAGGACTGGCTGCGAAACGGAGGCCGCTCCACCCACCTCACCCAGAACTGCTCGGGCAAGCACGCCGCCATGGCTGCGACCTGCACCATCAACGGCTGGCCGGTCAAAGGCTACCTGGAGCCCTCACACCCGCTGCAGCAGCTGGTCGCCCGGACGGTCACCGAACTGACCGGTGAGGAACCACTCGCCCTCAGCACCGACGGCTGCGGAACGCCCCTGTTTGCCCTGACGCTGCCGGGCATGGCCCGCGCCTTCGGAGTTATCGCCCGCGCCGCCGCGCTCGACGACGGCAGTGCGGAAGCCGCCGTCGGACGCGCCATGCGGCAGCACCCGGACATGGTGGCCGGGGAGGCCCGCGACGTCACCGAACTGATGCGCCTCCTCCCGGGCGCCGTCGCAAAGGACGGCTTCGAAGGCGTCCAGCTGGCAGGCCTGCCAGACGGCGGCGCCGTGGCCGTCAAAATTTCCGACGGCGGCGACCGTGCCCGGATGCCCGCCACCGCCAGGCTGCTGAAGGCGCTCGGCGTCGACACCGGTCCCCTGGCCGGTATCGCAACTGCGCCGGTGCTCGGTGGGGGCCACCAGGTCGGCGTACTCCAAGCCACTGATTTTCTGTCCACACCCGTCAATGAAGCCCCGTAAGGACCCATGACTATCATCGAAACCGCAGCGGACGCCACATCCGCTCCGACCACCAGGTCCGAGCACGAGCTGCTCGGCGACCGGGACGTCCCCGCTTCCGCCTACTGGGGCGTGCACACGCTCCGGGCCGTGGAAAACTTTCCCATCACGGGCCAGAAGCTGTCCTCGAATATGCACCTGGTCCGGGGCCTCGCGGCGGTCAAGCTTGCAGCTGCCCGGACGAACCGGGAACTCGGGCTGTTGGACGCGGAACGCTCAGGCGCCATCGAACAGGCATGCCAGGACGTCCTGGACGGCCGGCTCGCCCGACGGCGGCACCCAGGGTTCTGGAGGTACAGAACCCTGGGTGCCGCCGTCGGGTTTTAACTATCGGTGTTGGCACCGGCAGGGCGCTTCAACAACCATTGCCGAACCGCCCCCGCGCCTGGCGGGTTCGGCGGCGGCGACGGTACTTCCGTCCGGAAGGAACTCAATAGCGGTGGCGGCTCCGATTTCTGCTGCTGACGTGCCGGGCTCACCCGCAGCGGCGAGAGTGTGCCCGAACCGCGATGTAAGGGCTGTCCCGTACGCATCGATGAAGGCCTGCTCGGCCGTCACGTTTGCAGTGTTGCGCTGGGCAGCGCGGGGGGCGGCCAATGCGTCTTCGATCTTCATTTCGAGGTCGATCCGGTTGATGACCGTCTGCAGCACCGTGGTGATGATGGTTGAGCCGCCGGGCGATCCCAGGGCAAGGAAGGGTTCGTCATCCTTCAGCACGATGGTGGGTGACATTGACGAGCGCGGCCGCTTACCCGGTTCGATGCGGTTGGGGTCGGTTTCGCTATAGACAGGACTGAAATCCGTGAGTTCGTTGTTCAGGATGAAGCCTCGGCCGGGAACAACGATGCCGGACCCGCCGGTCTGCTCGATGGTGAGGGTGTATTCCACCACGTTGCCCCACTTGTCCGAGACCGTGAGGTTGGTGGTGTTGATGTTCTCGGTGTCCGCTTCATCGGCGAGAGCCGCGGGCTCTACCGGGCAGGCACCGTCGTACTTGGCCACGTCACCGGCCGGTACGGGCTTTGCTGCCGCGCGCATCGGGTCCAGTTCACAGGCCCGCTCCTTGCCAAAGACGGGGTCCAGGAGTTCTTCGGTTGGAACGTCCACAAACGCCGGGTCGCCCACGTACTTGCCCCGGTCGGCAAACGCGAGCGCGCTTGCCTCAAGGTAGTGGTGCAGGGCGCCTGCCTGGTCACCTGCCTTGGCCAGGGATTTCAGGTCGAAGACCTCCAGGATGTTCAACGCCTCGCCCACGGTGGTGCCGCCGCTGCTGGAGGGCGCCATGCCATAGACGTCATAGCCGCGGTAGTTCACGTGGGTGGGGTCCTGGTCCAGAGCTTCGTAGTCATCCAGATCGTCAACAGTCATAACACCCGCAGGCCCCGGCAGCACCTTGGGATCAGGGGAGGAGGGCGCGTTCCTGACGGTGGACACTATCTCCTCGGCCAATTCGCCCTCGTAGAAAGCGTCCATGCCGTGCTTCCCCAAGAGCTCGTATGTCCCGGCAATATCCTCGTTGGTGAAGATCGACCCAACAGCGGGCGCATCGTTGTCCGGTCCTGGCAGGAACAGCTTCCTTGTTGCTTCGAACGGCAGGAAGCGGTCCTTGTTCTCAAGCGTCTGCTGGCGGAACGTCCCATCAACCACAAAGCCCTTCCCGGCAACCTCGATCGCCGGTTCCAGCGTTTCGGCGAGGCTCATGCTGCCCCAGCGCTCCAAGGCCCTCTCCCACGTGGCCGGGGTGCCCGGCACGCCCACCGAGATTCCGCTCGTGGCCTGCTTCCTGAAGGGAAAAGGTTCACCGGTAGCCGGATCGATAAAGGCATCTGCAGGCATTGCGGCGGGCGCTGTTTCGCGGCCGTCGATGGTGCTCACTTCCTCCGTTTCTGCATCGTAGTACACGAAGTAGCCGCCGCCACCGATGCCGGCACTGTACGGTTCGGTCACTCCAAGAGTGGCGGCAGCGGCTACGGCTGCATCCACGGCGTTGCCGCCCTTGCGGAGGACTTCGATGGCCGCAGCGGATGCATCAACGTCAACAGTGCTGACCGCACCGCCACGCCCTGCAGCCGTGGGCTCCTTGTTGACGTGCCGGTCGTCAGTGCTGTGGGCAGACGCGGGGCTGGTAATTGCACCGGTGGTCACGCTCATCGCCAGTGCTGCCGTAACGGCAGCGCACCGGCGTCCCAGATGTGGCATGGTGGCTCCTATGCGGGTTTGAGTGAGGTGGGCCACACACTACTCCTCGGGCAGGGGACACTCAACGGACCCGCCTACCCTGAAAGCGGGCCGGCCTACCCTGAATCGGCAGCCTGAAAGCGATCAGGGCAACTGCACCAAACGCCGGGCCGAAACTTCCCCAGGACGACAGGAAAACGAGGCACCACATGTCCAGATCCAGACTCGCCATTGTTGGAGCCGGGAGCGTGGGAACGTCCCTGGCCTATGCCGCAATGATCCGCGGCTCGGCCAGCGACATCGCCCTTTTCGATGTCAATGCCACCAAGGCTGAAGCCGAGGCCCTGGACCTTGCGCACGGCACCCAGTTCGCTGCCGCCGCCTCCGTAACGGGCGGTGGCGACATCGGGGTGACGGAGGGGGCCGACGTCGTCGTGATTACCGCCGGAGCAAAGCAGGCCCCGGGACAGACACGGCTGGATCTCGCCGGCACCAACGTCCGCATCCTCGAACAGCTCATGCCGCAGTTGCTCCATTGTTCCCCGGACGCGGTCTACGTCCTGGTCACCAATCCCTGTGACGTGCTCACAGTTGCAGCGCAGAAGATCTCCGGGCTGCCTGCAGGGCGGGTATTTTCCTCCGGCACGGTCCTCGATACGTCCCGGTTGCGCTGGCTGCTCGCCAGCCGGGCCCACGTCGCCGTGGCCAGCGTCCACGCCAGCATGGTGGGTGAGCATGGTGATACGGAATTTCCCGTGTGGTCCGGCGCCACCATTGGGCCCGTTCCCATCCGGGACTGGAAAGTAGGCGGGGAACGCGTCTTTACCTCCGAATATCTTGCAGAAGCAGCCCGTGAAGTGACGCAGGCGGCCTACAAGGTCATCGCCGGCAAGGGAGCAACCAATTACGCCATTGGCCTGGCCGGCGCGCGCATCGTGGAAGCCCTGCTCCGCGACGAAAGCGCGGTCCTTCCGGTCTCCACCGTCCTCGACGGACAGTACGGGATTTCGGGCGTCGCCCTCTCCCTGCCCAGCATCGTCGTCCGCGGCGGTGTGGCTGGCGTTCTCGAAACACCGATGGACGACGATGAACTCGCGGCCCTGCGGCATTCCGCAGACACGCTCCGGAGGACGCTGGGCATCCTGGGCATCTAGCGGCATGGTTCCGCCGTAACGCACCGCGTCATGCAACGCCCCCGCAACCCCGGGCAGAGCCCGTTCAGCATATGCTCACGGCAGAGAAGTTCACGCTGGCTCAACGACGAACCACCACAGGAGTAACGCTATGACCAACTGGCGGATCAGGGATTTCCACTCGGCGGACCTGGACGGGATCCTGCACCTCTGGGAGACCTTGAAAGCGACCAATGTGGAACCCGTCTATGCCCTTTCCGAGGTGCTGGCGTCCTGTGAAAAGGACCACGCCGTCGTCGCCGTGCAGGGCGAGCAGGTGGTGGGCGCCGCCGTCGGACGCGCCGCGCACGACCAGGGCTGGATCGTCTTCCTGGCCACCCTGCCCGAATACCGCGGCCGCGGGATCGGCACCTCGCTGCTTGCCGCCGTCGAAAACCGCATGGCTCCGCACGGGCTGAACAAGCTCTCTGCACTGATGCCGGAATCGGAGACCCGGGTGGAGCCCTTCCTGGGCCGCGGTTTCGCGTTGAAGAAAAACCTCCGCTACTTCGAACGGACCATCCCCGTCCAGCGCCAGGAACTCGGCGCACTCGGCCAGCTGGGCGGACGCGTCCTGGCCCGGGACCTCTGGGAGAACGTCGCCGGCATGCGCAAGGAAAAGGAACTGCTGGAACGCCGCCTGGTCCTCCCGCTCGCCGAAGCCGACCTTGCTGACGAATTCGGCGTCGTGCCGCCGCGGGCAGTCGTCCTTTTCGGCCCGCCCGGTACCGGCAAAACCACCTTCGCCAAAGCCATCGCCTCCCGCCTTGAATGGCCCTTCGTCGAAGTGTTTCCGTCCCGGCTGGCCGCCGACCCCCAAGGCCTGGCCGGCGCTTTGCGCGAGACCTTCCTGGAGATCGCCGAACTGGAACACGCTGTGGTGTTCATCGACGAGGTGGAGGAAATAGCCTCACAGCGCTCGGGTGAACCGCCCTCGCCGCTGCAGGGCGTCACCAACGAGCTCCTCAAGATCATCCCGGCCTTCCGCGAACAGCCTGGCCGCCTGCTGGTCTGCGCCACCAACTTCATCCGGGCGCTGGACTCTGCGTTCCTGCGGCATGGGCGCTTCGACTACGTCATCCCCATCGGCCTGCCGGACCGGCAGGCGCGCGAAGCCATGTGGCAGCGGTTCATCCCCGCACCCGTGGTGGACGACGTGGATGTTGACCTCCTGGTGGAACGCACCCAGGGCTTCTCGCCCGCCGACATCGAGTACGCCGCCCGCAGCGCCTCCCAGCGGGCCCTGGAAAAAGCAGTGTACGACGACGGCGGGCTGGCCTCCGGAGGGCAGCTTTCCGTCCGTGAGGCGGTCCGCAAGGGGCCCTCCACCCAGGACTACCTCGACGCCATCGCCGACACACGCACCACCGTCAGTGAAGAGGTCCATCGGGAATTCCTGGAAGACATCGACGCCCTGGGGCGTGTGTAGGGGCGGACTTCATCCCGGACATCGTCCTGGGTAAGTGCCTCTCCGGTCCTGTCGAGACCTGCGGCCATCGTGTGGCCGGCTGGAAGCCGAGACTACTGGGCCCCGCCCGTCCCAGCGTTGGGTCCCGCCTCACTTGCGCCATCCGGCTCCCCATAGGACAGGTTCTCGTAGTCCGTCGTGTCTTCTTCATCCAGCTGGTCGTCGAGTTCCTCCAACAGCCATGGGTTCACCCGCGCGAGGATCTTCCGGACCTCCTCCACCTCTACGGCGGCATAGAGTACGGGACGGGCATCCCGGTACTTCGTGACCGGCGGCTTGTCCGGCCATTTCCCGGCCAGCGCCTGAACGCGTTCGGGCAGCGAGTTATGGGCGTTGTCAGCAATCTTGACCAGGGCGGCGTCGTGGTCCTGTGAAATGTCCCGGATGACGGCCGCATAGTCGTCAGGGTTTTCGTGGAGCCTGCTGGTGACCCGCTCGATGATCCGCACAGCGCGCTCGGACACACCCATCTCCAGCAACGCCTGGCGTGTCATGGGGGTGTCCTCGGCAACATCGTGCAGGTACCCGGCGATGCGGATGTCGTCGTCGAAATCCGCGAGGGCGTCACCAACGGCGAGGACATGGTCCTTGTAGGGACGCTTGAGCTTGTCCTTCTGCCGGTTGTGGGCCACCTCCGCCAGGACCTTCGCGGTCTCGACGGTGAAAGCGGGCGTGGACTGGTGCTCAGCGTGGTTTGGCATGCCCCCAGCCTAGGCTTTAACGGCGCTTCTGTTTGAGGCGGCCTACTTCTTGCCGTACTTCCGGTGGACAGCCTGCTTGCTGACTCCCAGGCAGAGGGCGATGGCCTCCCAGGAGAGTCCGGCCTGCCGTGCGCTCCTGACCAGCGAGGATTCCGCCCGCTGCACTTCCTTCTGCAGCTCGGCGACTGCCCGCAGAGCCTCCGAAGGCCCCATTCCGTCCATCGATCCAACGAGTGTTTTCATTCGTTCCACCTCCATGCCGTCAACATTAGTTGACGCGGCAGTGGCTCGTCAACAAGAGTTGACGCAGAGGTTCAGTTCACATTGCCAAAAGCCGGCAGTCAGCCCATCCCGGTCCAGATCCACGGTTCCCGAGGCAGCCCGGCGGGATCGAAGGCGTCCAGGGCGCGCTGAAGTGTTCCGGCCGGCAGGCCGAGTGACGCCAGCAGTCGGTCCCGTACGGCAGCGGCTGTGATGCCCCGCTGGTCAAGGTCGCCAAGGGTAACGGCGCCGTCGCGCTTGGCCAGGCGAACGCCGTCAGCGTTGACCACCAAGGGGACGTGCGCATATTCCGGCGCGGGAATCTTAAGGAGGGACGCGAGGTATGCCTGGCGCGGGGTGGACGGGAGCAGGTCATCGCCGCGAACCACCTGGTCGATTCCCTGCGCAGCATCGTCCACCACCACGGCGAGGTTGTAGGCCGTGACGCCGTCGTTGCGGCGCAGGACGAAGTCGTCCACAAGGCCCGTGAATTCGCCGTGGAGAACATCGTGCACTGTGTACTCGTGAACCTCGGACCGCAGCCGGACAGCGGCGGGCCTGCTTGCCCGCCTGAATTCCAGTTCGGCGGCATCAAGGTTCCGGCAGGTGCCCGGGTAAGCGCCCTGGAGGGCGTGCGGGGCGGACGGCGCCTCCTGGATTTCCCTGCGCGTGCAGAAGCACTCGTAGGTGAGGCCGGCATGCTGCAGGCGCTCGATGGCCTTGGCGTACAGCGCGCCCCGGGCGGTTTGCCGGACCACTCCGCGGTCCCATGTGACACCAATGGCTTCGAGGTCCCGCAGTTGCTCCGCTTCCGCCCCCGCCCGCGCGCGGTCCAGGTCCTCCACCCGAAGCAGGAACTCGCGGCTGGAGGAGCGGGCAAAGAGCCAGGCGAGAATGGCAGTCCGCAGATTGCCCACATGAAGTTCACCCGAAGGGCTGGGGGCGAAGCGGCCGGCGGAAGTCATGGGTTCAAGACTATGCGGACGGCAAAGCGGGCAGGGCAACACAAGAGCCCCTCAGCTACCGATGACTTCGGAAATCCGACGCCGGTAGTTCAGGGGCTCTTGCCGTGTTTGCAGAAAGACCATGGTGTGAACAAGAGTCAATCAGGGCAGCTTCCTTGCGGGAAACAGTCTCGCGCCCTCCGGGTGGTGTGCCGGGAAGCGGTAGCCGACGGGATTCGGCGGTAGCCTTGCCCGTTGCCAACATTTCACCAGCAGACGTGCAGTTCGCGCAACCGGCGCAGGCGCCACTGGTCAAATTGACCACTTCTTGCACCGCCACGGGTAAGGAAGTGATCAATATGTTTTCGTCTTCGTACCCAGGCTACGCGGCAGGCGCCGGAACCCGAGGGGCAGGTGGTTCAGCCTTGGACCGCGGTTTGCCAAACCGCAGGTAGAGGGACGGCAGGATGAACAGGTTGAGCAGCGTCGAGGACGCCAGGCCGCCCACAATGACTACAGCCATGGGATGTTCGATTTCGTGGCCGGGAATGGTGCCCATGAGGATCAACGGCACCAGTGCCAGCCCAGTGGCCAGCGTGGTCATCAGGATAGGCGAGAGCCGTTCCCCCGCGCCCCGGAGCACCAGTTCGGGCCCGAACTTTTCATTTTCATATTTCTCGAGGTGCTGGCAATGGCTGATCAGGAGGATGCCGTTGCGCGCCGCGATGCCCAGGACTGTCAGGAACCCTACGATCGAGCCGAGTGAGAGCACGCCGCCGCTCAGGTAGGCCGCGAGCATGCCCCCAACGAGTGCAACAGGAAGTGTGAACATGATCAAGGCGGCCAACCGCCAGCTGCCGAATGACGCCTGGAGCAGCAGGAAAATGACCAGGAGGGCGCCCACCGCAAAGATCAGGAGCTGGCGGGTGGCAGCTTCACGTTCCGCGAACTCCCCAAGGATCTCAGCGTGGTAGCCCGCGGGGAAGTCCACCCCGGTCAGCCCTTGCTCAAGTTTGGCCACGAGGGCGCCCAGATCACCATCCGATGCGGCATTGGCGCTGACGTCGATCCTGCGCGAATTGTTGTTCCGATCGATGACGCCGGGCGTTGCGTTGACGCTGACGTCTGCCACCTCGGCGAGCCGGACCGGCACTCCGGATGGAGTATCGATGGGCAGGTTCCCGATGCTGGTTACGTCTGAACGGGTCTCCGGAGGACTCCAGATACGGACGTCGAAGACCTTGCCTTCCCGCCATAGATCGCCCACTTCCTCACTGGCCACCATCGCTGCCGCGGCCCTCCGGACGTCGCCGGGCTTGACCCCATGGCGCTGGGCTGCCTCGAGGTTGACCTTGACGTCCACCTGCGGAATGTCCACCTGCAGCGATACGTGCTCCTCCACGGCTTCGTCGATACGTCCCATCACCTCTTCGACTTCCTTGGCCAGCCCGCGCAGGGTTTCAAGATCGTCGCCGTATACCCGGACCACCACGGCGTCGCCTTCGCCTGTGAGGACCTCGCGGATCCGCTCCTTCAGGTAGGTCTGCACGTCGCGGTGTATCCCTGGGTAGCCGTCCACTACCTCCTGCACAGCGGCCAGGGTCTTGTCGTAGTCGGCCGAGGGATCCACGCTGATCCAGTTCTCGCCGAAGTTCACCCCAACTACCTCATCTGCGGCCAGCGCCTGGCCGATGTGGGCACCACAATTCAGCACCCCGTCCAACGCCAGCAGCTCTCTGCAGGCACGCTCGCTGATGCGGACCTCCTCGGCCAGGGAGGTGCCCGGTTGAGTCACCCAGTGCATGAGGAAGTCGCGTTCCTTGAACGACGGCAGCAGTGCCTGTCCCAGCAGCGGTGCCACCAGGACCCCGGAAAGAGTCAGCCCCGTGAAAGCCAGGTAGCCAGGTCCTGGGCGGCGGACCACCCGGGACATCAGCCAGTGGTAGCCGCGCTTCAGGACCCGGACCAGCGGCGGGTCCCGCGGATCCAGCGGAGCCTTGCGCAGGAAAATGAGTGCAAGGGCTGGAGTGACTGTGAGTGCCACCAGCATGGAGGCAAAAACCGCCAACGTGTAGGCGCTGGCAAGTGGACGGAAAAAGGCCCCGGTGAGTCCTTCGAGGAAGAAGATCGGTACCGCGGCCACCACGATGATGAGGGTGGCGTACACGATCGGTCCGCGGACCTCCATTGATGCTTCCAGGACAACTGACGCCGTGGACCGGCCGCTGCGGCTTTCGCGATGCTGCCTTAACCGTCGGATGATGTTTTCAATATCGATGATGGCGTCGTCCACCACCACGCCCACGGAAATGACCAGGCCGGCCAGCACCATGGTGTTCACGGTGCTGCCGGTCATCATAATGACCACGCCCGCCGTGATGAGGGATAAGGGGATGGCAATCAGGCTGATAAGGGCTGTGCGCCACTGGAACAGGAATGCCCCCAGCACCATCATGACCAGCACGATGCCCAGCAGCAGCGCCAGGCTCAGGTTTTCCAGCGACTGTTCTATGAAGGTCGCCGGCCTGAAAAGGGCGGTGTCGACGTCGATTCCCGACAATGCCGGAGCCATCTGCTCCAGCGCTTCCTCCACTCCCTTGGTCACCTCGAGGGTGTTGCCCCACGGCAGTTTCTCCACGATGAGCATCAGGCCTTCGCCGTCATTGATGACTGCGTCACCGATCAGGGGGTTGTGGTCCATCACGACGTCGGCCACGTCGCCCAGGCGCAGGGGGTTCCCGTCGCGTTCCCGGATAGGGATCTTGGCGAGGTCCTCAGGCGTGCGGATGGGCAGGACGTGCGAAATGCCGATGCGCTGGTTCGGAGTCTCCACAACTCCGCCGGCGCCTACCACGTTGCCGGATGTGTGCTTGAGCAGTCCGGCGTGCATGGCGTCATTGGTAGTCGACATCACCTCCCTAAGGGACACATTTTCGGCCAGCAGCCGATCAGGCTTGACGCGTACCTGGAGCGTTTCCTTCCGTTCACCCCAGATGGCAACATTAGCCACGCCCGGGACGGAGAGCAGGTGGGCCCGCAGCTTGTAGTGGGTCAACATGGACATTTCGATCAGGCTGCGCTCCTCCGAGGACAAGCCGATCTTCATGACCCGGCTCGTGGAGGACAAGGGCTGCAGCATCACCGGTGGCGTGGCCCAGCTGGGCAGCGTCGGCGTGACCGTTGCGACTCTTTCCGAGACCAGCTGCCGCGCCTTCAGCAGATCAGTGCCCGGGTCGAAAATCATCAGGACCGAGGACAGCTGGGAAACAGACTTTGACCTTAGCTCGTCCAGCCCCTCCAAGCCGTTGAGCGCGTGCTCAAGCGGAACCGTGACCAGCTCCTCGACTTCCGCCGCGGTCAAGCCCAGGGCGGCCGTCTGGATTTCCACCCGGGGCGGTGCGAACTCGGGAAACACGTCCACTGATGCTGAACTGATCTGGACAGCACCAACCATCATGATTCCGAGGGCCAGCGCTACCACCACCGAACGGAACTTGAGGCTGAAACCAATGAGCCTGCGCATGGCTGGTCAGTGCGCCGTATCCAGTTCAGCACCCAGAAGTTCGGCCGCCCCTACAGTCACGATTTTGGTTCCAGGTTGGGGTCCGCTTGCCAGCTTCACGGTCGGAGCCTCGATCCGTTCAACCGCTACGGGTGCCCGGACGAACACCAACGGCTCGGGGTTGGTGTAGACCCAGGTGCCGCCGCTCGCGTCGTATATCAGGGCCGAATAGGGAACCTGGAGTTTATCTTCAACCGTCTCCACCGCGCCTGTGGTGATCCCCAGCCGTTCGGCAGCTCTCCCGGTCAACGTGATGCGGCTGACTTCCTGCCCTTCAACCTCCTCAAGGGTGGCGGCTTCGACCCCTGTCGCGGCCGGAGCCGCCTCAGGCACTTCGCCGCACGCGGCCACAGGACCACAGACCAGGCAAGCCATGACCAGGACGCCGAACAGGCGGCGCTTCCAAGGCACGTACGCAGTCGTCATGGCACTTCCGTTCTTTCAGCAAGCCCCGCAGCATCGGCGGGACCTTGTGGCTTCAGGGGATCCTCGTCCTCCGGTGTGCCGGTGCCAAACAGGATCAGGAGGGTTGGCAGGACAATCAGAACAAACAGCGCGTGCGTCACTAACCCGCCCCACACCACGATGGCCAGGGGCAGGATCGTTTCCCTGCCAACAGCTCCCCCGAGTACCACCAGGGGGATCAGGAATGCCGTGCTGACAACCGCAGCAATCACAAGCGGCACCAGCCGTTCCTGGGCTGCCTGCAAGATTGAGGAGCGCGAACCACCCCGCAGCTGGGCTTCCTCCCGCGCCTCCGCAGATACTGGATTGCTGGTCATGACCGGGGTTTGGGCACGCCGGACCAGCAGGATGGAGTCCCGCACAGCCATTCCGAACAGCGCAACGAAGGCAAGGAGAGTCACCAGGGAGCTGATGCCGCCCGTGAGGATTGCGCCCAGAACGCCGCCTACAAGGGCGAGGGGCAGCGCCAGGAATACAACCAGTGCCACCCGCCAGCTTCCCAGCGCGGTCTGCAGGAGGACCAGGATGCCGATCAGTGCTGCTCCCGCGACGGTCCAGACGAGTTGCACAGTGCTCTGTTGCTCGGAGTACCGGGATGGCACCTGCGCGTGATATTCCATTGGGAAATCAAGGTTGGCCAGCCCGGCGTTGACATCTGATGTGATGTCTCCGACGGACCTGCCATCCACCTGGGCCACCACATCTATGTGGCGGGAGGTGTCGGTGTGGGTGATAACCGACTCGTGTGGCGTTACCCGGACGTCGGCGACTTCACTGAGCCGCACATGGCCACCGTCCGGCTTGTCGATCAGCAACTCCTGGACACTTGTGAGGCTTGAACTGGTGGCCGGAGTACCCTTGACCACCACCTGGAACACTTTCTGCTGCTCGAAGAGGAAGCCCACGTCCACGCCCTGTAGCAGGGTGGCTGCTGCACGCCGCACATCGCCCGGTTTCACCCCGGCTTGCTGTGCCTTGTCCAGGTCAACTTCGATCTCTGCGATGGGTTGGAGCCGGGGAAGGGACAACTGCGGGTCAACCAAGCCGGCTGTGGAGGACATCATGTCCCTGACGTTTTCCGCGGTTTGGCGCAGGACCTGGGGATCCACCCCGAACACCCTGACCGAGAACTCATGTTGTGACCGGTTACGCTCCACGTCGAGCCGGTTTTGGCCGTAGGTAGCCACGCCGCCGCGGATCCCGGGGTAGCCTGCCACGACTTCATTGACCGCTTCGGTGACACTTGAGTAATCAGCGTCCGCTTCCATGGTGACCCAGAGTTCCCCCGAATTCGGCCCCACCACCCGGTCCGAGGTGATGGCGCGCCCCACGTGTCCGCCTACGTTGGCGACTCCCGGCAGGGTGGTCAATTCCTTGCTGGCAAGGGCCGATATCCGGCCCATCTCACCGTTGGACGTTCCTGCCAGTCCATCCCACTGCACCAGCAGGATCCGGTCCTGAAGTGCAGTTACCGAGGGCTGGCCGGTGGCGAGCAGCGGTATACCGGCTGCGGCAGCCACTGCAAACAAAGCGGCTGCAGCCACCACCCACCGGGACTTGGCGGCGGACCTTTCAACCGCTTTCCGGGTCCCTTCCCTGATCTTGCCCGGCCATCGCGGCGGCTGCCCCTCGCCGGCCATGAACGTGAGGGCCAAAGCCGGGGTCAGGAGCCAGGCGATGAGCAGGGCGACGGCGAGTGCCAGCAGGAAGGACAGAACCAGGGGGACGAAAAGAGCCCGGTTTACCCCCGTCAGGAACAGCACGGGCAGCAGGACGAGCGCCATGGTAAGTCCGGCGAAGACAATTGCATTCCGGGTCTGCTGGAGGGCTGCGGTTATCAGTGCCAGCCTCGGCTCCGCCTTCACCCCGGACCCGCTCAAACCGTCCTCCGTGTTGCCCCTGTCCCTGCCGTCGACGGCCGCTGGCAGGCCGGAATCCGACGAAAGCTCCCGCCGTCGTCGCAGCCCATTCAGGTCGGTCACGAGGTCGGTCACAACCACAACCAAAGCCAGAACCAGTCCGGCAAAGACCAGAACATTCAGCCCGATTCCCACCACCGACAGCATGAGGAAAGCGGCCGCCGTGGACACTGCCAGGACAATCAAACCCACAAGGGCCGTCCGCCAGGACTTGAACAAGAGTCCCAGGAGGAGGGCAGCCAACAACAGGCCGACAAGGAAGCCCGTTCCCAGGTTCTGCAACGCGGACTCAAGGAAGGATGCAGGCCGGTAGACACTGGTGTCGACGTTGATTCCCGAAAGGCCTGGTTTCAAGTCCTCCAGTGCCGCTTCCAGCGCTGCCGTGATCTCAGCCGTATTGGCCTCAGGAAACTTCTCGATGACCAGCATGAGGGCGGGGTCCTCGTCCACCACTGCATCGCCGATGAGCGGCTGGTGGTATTCCCGGACTGTTGCCACATCGCCCAGTACCAGCGGCGGACCTGTCACGTTCTCGACGCTGACCTTCGCCAAGTCGCTGGGGGTGGTGATCGGCAGGACATGCTGGATCCCAAGCCGCTGGTTCTCGGTCTCCAGGAAGCCGCCGGTTCCCGGTGTTGAGGCCTGGAGGAAAGTCAGAGGTGATACCCATACTGCGTTACCCGTTGTCCGGATTACCTGGTTGAGTGTTACCCCGCGGGCCTGGAGCGCTTGAGGGTCCACTTCCACCTGCATCTGCTGCTCACGCTGGCCCCAGATCGAAAGGTTTGCAACTCCGGGCACACCCATCAGGCGGGGCCTGATATTCCATCTGGCAAGGACGGACATGTCGATGAGCGGAACTTCCGACGACGACAGCCGGACCATCATCACCCTGCTGGTGGAGGACTTCGGCTGCATCAGGACCGGAGGGGTGGAAACTTTGGGCAGTGAATGGGCCTGGACCAGGCGCTCGGCAACAAGTTGGCGCGCCCGGGGCAAGTCGGTGCCCGGTTCGAAAAGCAGCTGGATGGACGAAAGGCCTGGCACGGACTGCGACCGGATCTCGTCCAGATATGCGACGCCGTTAAGGAAGTCCACTTCCATGGGGGACGTGATGAATTGTTCAACTTCAAGCGCGGACAGTCCAAGGGCTTCGGTCTGGATCTCGACTTGGGCGGGTTCAAATTCAGGCAAGGCGTCCATGGAGGACCTGGGGTAGTACCAGATTCCCATCGCTATTATTGCTGCAGCCAACGCCAGGATCAGCAGGCGGAACTGGAAACTCCATCGTGCAAATACACCGGTCATCGCTCTTCCAAGCTGCAGGTGGGGGCCTAGTAGGCAGTGATCTAAGCTTCCCGCCGTGCAGAACGGGCAAACAGTCCCCACGTTAGTCAGGTGCACCCCCAAAATAGGGGGCGAGTAGGCCCGGAAAGGGGGCCTGTGACCTATACAAGGGGGCTTGGGCGGAGCATAATTCGCAATAACGAGCTTGATGGTGACGCCTACTAATACGCTTCCTGTGCGTATGGTCCGGGTGATTGGGGATATGGCAATGACCGCAGAAGCTCTTGCCGAGGGAGCCCGCACGAGTGTCCTGGTCATCGACGACCACACCTCGTTTGCAGAACTGCTGACGTTGGCGCTGGACCGCGAACCCGACCTTCAGGGACTGGGTTTTGCCAGGAACGCCGCGGTAGGCGTGCGGATGTGCCGCGCCCTTCAGCCGGATGTGGTGGTCATGGGCGGCGGCCAGCGGGAGGACCTGGGGCCGGCGATTGCTGCAGAAATCGTTGCTGCTGTGCCGGGAACACGAGTGGTGATGTTGGCCAACCAGCCGACGAGGCAGGGCCTGGCGCAGGCCGCCGCGGCCGGTGCTTCCGCCTTTCTGGCCAAGGACACGCCCCTGACCGCGCTCCTTGGTACGGTGCGGCATTCCCACCCCGGGATAATCGAGGTTGACCCGCAGATTCTGGCGGCCTTCGCAGAGCAGGTCCAGCCGCCTGTCCAGGTGCCAGCCGTGCCATTGCTGACCAAGCGGCAGATGGACGTGCTGCGCCTGATGGCGGAGGGTAAGGACGTTCGATCGAATGCGAAGACCCTGGGGATCTCCCAGAACACCTGCCGTGGCTATGTGAAGGCCATCCACGCCCGGCTGGGAGTCCACTCGCAACTCGAAGCAGTAGTGATTGCCCGCCGGTTGGGCCTTCTGGCCCCCGGCCGATAATGTAGGCCCGGGCTGATCTGTCCGCGCTGTGAGCCTAAGCGAGAGGACGGAATCCGGAGGGAAAGGGTGGCTGTGCAGAAACTGGACGGTACAGACAAGCGCATCCTGAAGGCCTTGGACGACGACCCGCGCATTCCCATCATGGTGCTGGCCCAGCGATTGGGGTTGGCACGCGGAACAGTGCAGTCACGGCTGGAGCGGATGACGGCGTCAGGCGCCCTCCGGCCCAACAGCAGCAGGGTGCTTCCCGCCGCACTGGGACGCGGTGTGGCAGCTTCCGTCAGCGCCGAACTGGACCAGAGCCATCTCAACGAGGCCATTGCCGCCCTCCGGAAGATTCCGGAGGTCCTCGAATGCCATGCGCCGGCCGGGGACACCGACCTCCTGATACGGGTAGTAGCCGCCAGCCCGGATGATCTCTACCGCGTCTCGGAGGAAATCAGGCTTTGCCCGGGCATTGTCCGTACTTCCACCAGCATGTTCCTCCGTGAAGTTATTCCCTACCGCACCACCGGGCTGCTTGACGGCTGACTAGACGGGCGGGCCCACGTTCGACTTCAGGTTCTTCATCACCAGTGTGGACGTCAGGCGTTCCACCCCGGGCAGGGACGTCAGCTCGGCGTCGTAGAAGCGCTGGTAGGACGGCAGGTCCTCTGAGATGACCTTCAGCAGGTAGTCCGGCGAGCCGAACAGCCGCTGCGCCTCCACGATGTTGGGATGGTCCGTCACCCGGTTCTCGAAGATCTCCATGGTGGGCCTGTCCACCTGCCGGAGCGTGACGAACACAATGGCCTCAAAACCCAAGCCCACGGCCGCGGGGTCGATGTCCGCTTTGTACCCGCGGATCACCCCTGACTGTTCCAGGTCGCGCAGCCGCCGATGGCAAGGGGCCACCGTCAGGCCCACCTTGGCAGCGAGAGCAGTGGCAGTCATCCGGCCGTCTTCTTTGAGGTAGCGCAAGATATTTCTATCAATATGGTCAAGCACGCAATAATCCTACTGCCATTGCAGCAGGGCGGGCGAAAAAGGGACAGCACTTCCCGGCTGAAAGTCCCTAAGGTTTCTCCTGAGACATCCGTTGACAGGAGAACCCATGAATCCGGAGCTGTTCCTGGCCTTCGTGCTGGTAGCCGCCGCCCTGGCCTGCACGCCGGGCGTGGACTGGGCATACTCCATCACGGCCGGTCTTCGGCAGCGCAGCTTCGTCCCGGCGGTGGCAGGGCTCTGCGGCGGCTACGTCCTCCATACCGTCCTGCTGGTGGCCGGCCTGGCCGCCGTGCTGACCGGAATGCCGCATGTCCTGGCGTGGATCACGCTGGCCGGCGCCGGCTACCTGATGTGGCTGGGCGTCAGCACGCTCCGCTCCTGGCGCGGCGCCTCCTTCAGCGTGGCAGACGCCGCGGGAGGCCGTGACGCCACGCAGCTTCGCACATTCCTGCAGGGCATGGGCACCAGCGGGATCAATCCCAAAGGCCTGCTGTTCTACGTGGCGCTGATCCCGCAGTTCGTCAGCGCGGAGGCATCCTTGCCGGTACCTGTTCAGTCCGGCCTCCTGGGCATGACATTCGTGGCCCTGGCCGGCGCGGTCTACACTGCCGTCGCGCTGCTCTCGCGCACCCTGCTGCAAAGCCGGCCGGGGGCAGCGCGCGCTGTCACCTTTGCCAGCGGCATCATCATGGTGGTCCTGGGTGTGGTCCTGGTCAGCGAGCAGGTTCTGCCGCTGCTGGCCCTGGCGGATTAGTCCCCGCTGAGCTTTTTCCAGTCCTGTTCCCAGATCCGGCGCATCTCTTCGTCCTTGCGGATGGGGACAGGGGCCGCAATCTCCCGCTGCGGTTCGGGATCCGGCCGGCGCCGGCCCCAGTCGCGGGGGTTCAGCGACCGCCGGCTGGACTCGAGGACCAGCAGGGCCCTGTCGGTCAAGGCGTCGTTCCGGAGCGCGAGGTGAGTTTTACGCCGCCGCAGGACCTCCGCGATGGCCTGGTGGGCGGCCTCATACCGCCCTTCCCGGCGGAGGGCGCGGGCCCGGACCAGCAACAGCGCGGCGGATAGGTCGTCCGCGTTCAGCAATCCCTCGGTCCAGTCGATCACCGTACGGCTTCGGCCCAGCGTCAACGCAATCGAACAGCGCGCCAGGGCCATAGGAAGCGACGGCGGCAGGCCGGTCAGGGCGTCCAGCGCCGCTTCCGTGCGGCCGGTTTCGCGCAGTGAATGGGCCAGCGCCAGGAACACCGACTCCTCGCTGAAGAGGACGGGTACCTCCACGCGTTCGGCGAGTTCAATGTGCGTGACGATCCTGGTGAGGTACGTGGACGAGTAGCGGTTCGCTTCGTCGTCGTTCCTGGTGGTGAGCCCCCGCTGCAGGAGCTCCGAGGCACGCAGGTACCCGCCGTGCTTGTAGGCAAGCAGCCCGGCCATCAGGTAGCACAGCCCCGCCCACCCCGGATAGGCGCGGGCCAGGGTGATCAGCCGTTCGGGTTCCCGGCTGGTAAAGATGGCCTCGTGGACAGCCTTGGCCGGCTTGGGCAGGAGCAGCTTCAGGCGGGGGATGTCCCCGTCGACGGACAGCAGCGCGGGGTTCCTTCCTCCCAGCACGCCGGTGAGAAGGCCGCCCACTCCCCCGGCAAGGTCATGGACCGGTGTGCGCAGCTGCGCCTGGCCGAAGGGGGTGAGGTCCCGGCTGTCCCAATAGATAGGTGCAGTATCCCCGGCGGTCATCTTTCCATGTTAACCGGGACGGTGGCCGGGCGTTGGCAGCCGGGCCCGGCCTGCAAGGACCTCCGAAAAATTCCGCTGGCCCTTGTTCACGCCAGCATCTTCGGGAAAGGTGATAAGCACCCTTAGCAATCTAAAGATACCCAAGGAGAGTGCCATGCAAATCGACAAGTCCCAGATCCTCGAGCTCCTCAAGTCCCGGGGTGACCACAACAAGGCAGCGCAGGCTGAGGGCGAACTGCCCGACCAGGTGGATACGGACCAGCACGCGGACCTGCTGTCGAAGTTCGGCATCAACCCTGCGGACCTGCTCGGCAAGCTTCCTGGCGGGCTGGGCGACAAGCTGGGCGGCCTCGGCCTTTAGGCGGTCCGGGCCAGGAACTGCGGGCGTCAGGTCACGCCCGTTCCATGAACCATTCGGTGAAGGAGCTGGCGCGGCCGGACGGGTCAAACCGCACCACCCAGAGGTTGTCGTAGGTGGGGCGGTCACCCGAATACGTGGTGACCGCCTGGACAAAGGCTGTATCGCCGTCGGTTCCCAGCAATTCCCAGCGAAACGTCCAGTCTTCCGGCTCGTCCCGTTCGGCCAGCCAGCCTTCCACGATCCCGTCCCGGCCAAGCCAGGGGTCCGGGTCATTGGGCCGTGTCTCGTAGCGGGCGTCCGGTGCGAACAGGGCGCGGATGTCCTCAGGTTCATTGCTGGTCCAGGCGGCCTGGTACTTCTCCATCCACACCGGAACGTGCCGGCGCACTGCCAAGGGCTCGGTCATGTCCCCGTTCTACGCCCAAGGCCGGCGGGCTGCAACCACTTAGCCGCTGGCGGCTGCGATCCACACCCCGATGACCCATGTGCTGGCCGCAAGGCAGGCGAGCCCGAACTCGGCGAGCATCCCCAGTCCGGTTGCCTTGAGGGCCGCCCAGCTGGACGTTGCAGCGGTGCCGATGTTGCGGGTGCGGAGAAATTCGCTGAGCAGCAGGCCCGCGGCAAAGCCGACGAAGAGCCCCACCACGGGGATGACGAACATGCCCACCACGCCCGCCACCAGGGCAATCGCAATGCTGCGGCTGGGAATCGCGTGTTCCTTCAGCTTCCTGCCCGTCAGTACGGCACTGGCGGCCATCCCGGCCGCGACGAACAGCATGGCCACTGCAAAGACCACCCAGCCGGCAGTCCCCGCGCCGCCCCAGATGGCCCAGGCGAGCAGGCCGGCTCCGATCAGGATGCTGCCCGGTAGGACCGGGATGACGGTTCCCGCCACGCCCACCAGGATTGCCAGGCCGCACAGGACGGTCACCACGGTCTCGGAGTTCATGGACCCAGTTTAGGAGGAAAGCCGTTTAACCCCCGACGGCGGCGCCTCCTTTCGAAGGAGGCGCCGCCGTCGTTATTTCCACAGGCGAAGGGCAGTTACTCCGCTTCCACCGCGGCGGCGACGGCCGCCGTGACCGCGGGGGCAACCCTCGGATCCAGCGGGCTGGGGACGATGTAGTCCGCAGACAGGTCCTCGGCCGCAAGCTCGGCAATGGCCTTCGCGGCGGCCAGTTTCATGGCGGGGGTGATGCGGCGGGCCCCGGCGTCCAGCGCACCGCGGAAGATGCCGGGGAAGGCGAGGACGTTGTTGATCTGGTTGGGGAAATCACTGCGGCCGGTGGCGACCACGGCGGCGTACTTCGCGGCCACTTCGGGCAGCACTTCGGGATCCGGGTTGGAGAGGGCGAACACGATGGAGTCCTGGTTCATCAGCGCCAGGTGCTCCTCGTCCAGCTTCGAGGAGGAGACTCCGATGAAGACATCCGCGCCGGCCAGCGCCTCGGCCGGTCCGCCGGTCACGCCGCGGGGGTTGCTGCGGACGGCGACTTCGGCTTTCTTGCTGGTGGTATCCGCGGCCAGGTCCGCACGGACGCTGTTGATGACGCCCCTGGAATCCAGCAGGACGACGTCGGTGATGCCGGCCGCCAGCAGGATTTCGGCGACGGCGATGCCCGCGGCACCGGCACCGGAAACCACGACGCGAAGGCCTTCCAAAGCGCGGCCGGTGACCTTGGCGGCGTTGGTCAATGCGGCCAGGGCCACCACTGCGGTGCCGTGCTGGTCATCGTGCATGACGGGGCAGTCCAGGGCGTCGATGAGCTTCTCCTCGAGTTCGAAGCAGCGCGGGGCGGCGATGTCCTCGAGGTTGACTGCGCCGAAGCTCGGGCGGAGGCGGACCAGGGTTTCCACGATTTCATCAACGTCGCTGGTGTTGATGACCAAAGGGATGGAGTCGAGGTCGCCAAAGGTTTTGAACAGCGCGGACTTGCCTTCCATGACGGGCAGGGAGGCGCTGGCACCGATGTTGCCCAGGCCCAGAACGGCCGTACCGTCGCTGACCACAACGACCAGCCGCTCGGCCCAGGTGAGTGTGCGTGCAAGTTCGGGCTGCCTGTAAATGGCCCTGCTGACCTCGGCCACGCCGGGCGTGTAGGCGATGGAGAGGTCGCGCTTGTTGGACAGCGGGACCGTGCTGGTGATGGACAGCTTGCCGCCCTTGTGGGCGTCGAAGATCTCGGCTTCGCTCAGTGCGGCGGCAGCGGAATTGTCGATGGCTGTAACTGCGTCAATGGACACGTCGTTGTCTCCTGGTGCTTGCCGTGCACGCACGGCACATGGGGCCCGAGCCCGGGCGGACTTAGGGCAGTGGAAATGGTGCGAACAGGAAACCCAGGGGTGGCGGGTCCGGGGAAAAGCAGGGGATGTTCACTCCCTGTTGCTCCGTGGACCCATGGTAGGAGGCGGAAACGGGGGCCGAGGACGACTTGATGGGGGAAGGGCTTGCCAAAACGTTTCTTCGGGGATCCGGTGACGCACACCACTACATAAAGGCCTATTTATTGGTGAATTGGACTAGACCGGTTACGCGCTCTGGTGAAGTGTGAACCCTGCTTCAACACCCGGAGAGAGGCAGGCACAGGCCTTTTTCAGGTCTTCTTGGGCTTCGAAGAGGGACAACCGGCGGTTCCGCACGGACTGGACCAGACCAGTGACGGTCAGCAGCAGAATCCTGGCCGCCGCCGCGTCGCCGGAAGCAGCGGCCACCACCTTCTCGCTAAGCGCGTCAATCTCCCGCAGGAGTGCGGTGGTGTCGCGGTCCGGAAGGTAGACGCCCCGGCTCAGGCACTGCTCCACGGCGGGCTGCATGACCCTCATGTGGAAGATTTCCATGACAAGTCCCGCCAGGGCACGGCCCCGGAAGCGGGCCGGGGCAGTCCGCGCGCCCGCCTGCAGCTCATCGAGCTGATGGCGATAGAGGGCGAGCATGAGGTGTGTGGGGGAAGGAAAGTACCGGTAGAGCGTGCCCAGCGGCACATCGGCCGCGGCCGCCACCTCCGGGAGATCCACCGAGTCCAGTCCCTTTCGGGCAAATCCCGCCGCCGATTCCAGGATGCGGGTATAGCGGAGCCGCTGGCGCGGAGCGGAAGGCCTTGCGGCCATGGGCGGATGGTCTGAAATGGTCGCGGGCATCAGCATTCCGGGGTTGTGTTCCTATGGTGCAGCAGCCAGGAGCGTCCCCATCCCGAACCGCCTGCAGTCCGGTTCAACTATACGCCACGGTACTGTGCCGTCATTCGTCAGGGGGCTTGCTTCCTGCCCTCCCGCAGGTCAGCGGACACTCTTGATTTTCACGACGAAGACCGCCCCCAGCAACCCGATGACGGCGGCAGTGATGAACAGCGACACGTAGCCGCCCGCATACCGGACGGCCACGAACGCCAGGGCCGGGGCCACCACCTGCGGCAGGGAGTTGGCCACGTTGATGACGCCCATGTCCTTTCCACGGTCGACAGCCTTCGGCAGCACCTGGGTGAGCAGCGCGAAGTCGACGGCGAGGTAGGCGCCGAAGCCGATACCCAGGACAGCAGCACCGGCCAGAGCTCCCGGCCAGACGGGGAAGAAGGCCAGGATGAGGCCAGCCATGGCAATCGTGGCCGAGGAGCCGATAACAAAGGGCTTGCGCCTGCCCACCCTGTCACTCCACGGTCCTGCCACCACCGCAGTAACCATCACCATCACCGCATAGATGCCGGTAAGGACAAGGACGCCCGTTTCCGGGCTTTCGTGCTTGAGGATATCCCGGAGGAAAAAGAGCAGGTACACGATGGTCAGCTGGTTGCCCACGTTCACCAGGAAACGCGTGAACCAGGCCCACCCGAAGTCCGGATACAGCCGCGGGCTGATCCAGAAACTGCGGGCAAATGCCTTCAGCCGGAACACCGGCCGCGCACCCCTGGGCAAAACGGGATCGTTGCGGTGGAACAGGTACGGCAGCACGGACAGCAGCAGGGCGGCGGCGCACAGCCAGTAGCCCACCATGAAATTTCCGGCCACCACAGCGCCGAACACCGCGCCGGTCAGGATCCCCAGCGTCTGGCCCATGGCCGCCAGGCCACCCACTCCCCCGCGCTGCTTCACCGGAACCCGGTCAGGGACGGCGGCAGTGATGGCGGCGTACGCTGCATTTGCCCCGAGCTGGAGGAGGCACCAGAAAAGCACCATCAGGGCCACAGATGCAGCTCCGGACATGGCCAGGAGCGCGGCAGTGCCCAGCACGGCACCAGCAAGGACCCATGGTGTGCGGCGGCCGAAGCGGGATGTGGTGCGGTCCGAGAGGGCTCCGAACAGCGGGTTGGCCACCAGGGACACCGCAGCACCGCACGCCGTGACCAGGGAGAGGATGGCTTCCTTGTTGGGCGCATCGATGCTGATCGCCTGCTGGCCGATCAAGACGTTGATGGGACCAAAGAACGCGGCGTTGATGCCCACGTTCACCAGCACCAGACCGGTAACCCAGCGCGCGGTGACCTTCCGCGTGGGCTCGGCGAGCGCCGCTGTCGGACCGTCCTGCCCGGCGTCGTGGTCCAGGGGAGCGGGAGTATCGGACAGGCTCATGACGTGTTCCCCCGGGTACGGCTGATTGGCGACGGAATCAGACTATCGTGGGCGGTACCGGGCCGCCTTGTCTACGGCGGCCGGACCATCCACAGCGGTAGCCCGAGCATCGAGGAGAACCATGAGCGCAGCGTCAACTCCGGCGGAATGCACCGCCGTCAACACCGCAGACCTCTACGACGAGCGCGGCGACGAACTGGCATCGGTGCCGCTGCAGTTCCAGTCCCTGGGCGGCCGTTCACACTTCAGCGGGCAGGTCCGCACCATCCGCTGCTTCCAGGACAACGGCCTGGTGAAGTCCACCCTGGCAACCCCGGGCAACGGCAACGTGCTGGTGGTGGACGGCGGCGGCTCACTGGGGACAGCCCTGATGGGGGACATGATCGCCGAAAGCGCCGTGGCGAACGGCTGGGCCGGCGTCGTTATCAACGGAGCAATCCGGGACCGCGAGGCGATCGCGGCACTGGACCTCGGCGTGAAAGCACTGGGCAGCAACCCGAAGAAGAGTGCCAAGGCCAGCGCCGGCGAGGTGGACGTGGACGTGGTGATCGACGGGGTGACCATCCGGACCGGGGCCATGATCTGGTGCGACCCGGACGGCATCCTCGTGGAGCGCTGACTACCTCACCGCAGGAATGCGCTCCGGTTCCGGCCTCGTGACCGGCCACGCAGTAGCTGAAGACGACGACGGCGGCGCATCCCGCCGTCGTCGTCTTTCCGTTGTGGGGCGCATGTTGCCCAAGTGGAACCGCGGCCGGTGACGTGCCACACTGTTTACCGCGTGTGCGCCGGCCATCTGGACCGGTACCGCAGCCGACGACGTCCGCACCGCATCCATCAGACCCCCCAAACCCAGGGAGAACCATGCCCACTGCACAGGAGCAGACGACCGCCCGGATACCGCAGCGGGTGATCTGGCTGGCCCTCGCAGGGGCGGTGGGCGGATTCCTCTTCGGCTTCGATTCTTCCGTGGTCAACGGCGCAGTGGATGCGATGAAGGATGAGTTCGCCCTCTCCGAAGCCCTGACCGGCTTCGCCGTTGCCATTGCCCTGCTGGGCTGTGCCGCCGGCGCCTACCTCGCAGGCAAGCTGGCCGACCGGTACGGGCGCATCCCCGCCATGAAGCTCGGCGCGCTGCTCTTCCTGGTCAGCGCCCTGGGCACCGGGTTCGCCTTCAATGTGTGGGACCTGATTTTCTGGCGGCTGGTGGGCGGGCTCGGGATCGGCCTGGCGTCCGTGATTGCTCCGGCGTACATCTCCGAAATTTCGCCGCGCAAGGTCCGCGGCCGCCTGGCGTCGCTGCAGCAGCTCGCCATCACCACCGGCATCTTCGCCGCGCTCCTGTCCGATGCGCTGTTTGCCACCAGCGCCGGCGGCGCCGACCAGGCGTTCTGGCTGGGTATCGAGGCCTGGCGCTGGATGTTCCTGGCCGCTGCCCTCCCGGCCGTGGTGTACGGCTGGGTGGCGTACACGCTCCCCGAATCGCCCCGCTTCCTGATGTTCCTTGGCAAGGAGGACGAGGCACGCAAGGTGTTCGACTCGATCGCTCCGGCAGAGGACACCGACCGGCACATCCGCGAAATCCGGGACGCCATCGAGGAGGACAAGCTGGCCGGCCAGAAGGGCTCGCTGCGCGGCAGGACCTTCGGCCTGCAGGCAGTGGTCTGGGTGGGCATCATCCTCTCCGTCCTGCAGCAGTTCGTGGGAATCAACGTGATCTTCTACTACTCCACCACGCTGTGGAAGGCCGTGGGTTTCCAGGAGAAGGACTCGCTCACCATTTCCGTGGCAACCTCCGTCACCAACATCCTGGTCACCCTGGTGGCCATCGCCCTGGTGGACCGGATCGGGCGGCGGCCCATCCTGCTGGCCGGTTCCGTGGGCATGGCCGTATCCCTGGCCACCATGGCCCTGGCCTTCTCCTCCGCGGTCGGGTCCGGCGCCGGGATCACCCTGCCGGGCGCCTGGGGACCTGTCGCCCTGGTGGCCGCGAACGTGTTCGTGGTCAGCTTCGGTGCCTCATGGGGCCCGCTGGTGTGGGTGCTCCTGGGCGAGATCTTCCCGTCGCGGATCCGCGCCCGCGCACTGGGGCTGGCGGCCGCAGCCCAGTGGGTGGCGAACTTCGCCATCACGCTCAGCTTCCCGGTGATGGCAGCCGGTTCACTGGCGCTGACCTACGCGATGTACGCATTGTTCGCCGCGGCGTCCTTCTTCTTCGTCATGTTCAAGGTGCCGGAAACCAACGGGATGTCCCTGGAGCAGGCCGAGACACTTTTCGTGGCCAAAGGCTCCGCAAAGGTCTAGAGGGCGAGCTTCATGCCTTCATGGCTGGCCTCGAAGCCGAGCCGTTCATAGAACCTGTGGGCCGCGGTCCGGGTCTTGTGCGTGGTGAATTGCATCAGGGAGCAGCCCCGCCGCCGCGATTCCTCTATGCTCCACCGCACCATCAGTTCGCCGATGCCGCGGTTCCGGTGGCGCGCGTCCACCCGCACGCCTTCGATCTGCGAGCGCCAGGCGCCCTGGCGTGAGATGCCGGGCAGGAAGCTGAGCTGGAAGGTGGCAACAACGGAACCCTCCGCTCCCCCGGCCGGTACCAACTCCCCCACTATGAGCAGGTGGGCCGGGTCGGCGTCGATCGCTGCGAAGGCCTGCTCGTAGGGTGCCATGTCCGCCCCCGCTTCCCGCCCGGCACCCAGGGCGTCGTCAGCCAGCAAGCCCACGATGGCCGGCAGATCATCCCTGGTGGCGGGGCGGAGGCGGAAGGTTCCGCCGTCGACGTCGGCAGCAAGCAAGGGGGACGGGGCATCAAAGTTTGTGGTCACCACTCCAGCATTCCACGCGGAAAGTGGGAGAGCGTCTGGCTCAAAAGGGCGAAAGGTGGGAGAGCGTCGGAGTACTTCGTTGCCTCGTGGCCCTGAGCCAATAGGCAAGGGAAGGCTCACACGGCACGACGCCGGCACTTGGGGAAGTGCCGGCGTCGTACTTTTGCGGTGCGTCGCGCCTGTTGCAGGCCGTTCTGCCGGGAGGGACCAGGTCAGGCGGGGGTGCGCGCCTCCTCTGCCTGCCGTTCCTCCACGAGGGTGGAGACGGCGTTGAACAGCGGGTGGCCGGGCTCCAGCCCGGTGATCCTCGCCGTGGCATCCGCCGGGCTTGAGGATGCGAGGATGCCTGCCAGTTCCGTCGCTTCGGCGTCCGAGGGATCGTTGAAGCGCAGTGCAGCAGCAATGGCACCCAGGAGCGCTTCGGGCACCACGCCACGTTCGGCGAGCTGGGCAGCGGGCCCGATGAACCGCTCGTTCCGGCTGAGCTTCCGCAGCGGGGCGCGGCCCACCCGGGTCACCGTGTCCGGCAGGTACGGGTTGGAGAACCGGACCAGGATCTTCTGGACGTAGGCTTCCTGCTCATCGTTGCTGAAACCGTGCTTGGAAACCAGGAGCTGCTTGGTTTCCTCCAGGACCGCCCGGACGTCCTCTGCCACGTCCTGGTCGGCCATGGCGTCGGAAATCTTCTCCACCCCGGCCTCGAACCCGAAGTAGGCTGCGGACGCGTGGCCGGTGTTCACCGTGAACAGCTTCCGTTCGATGTATGGGGAGAGGTCATCCACGAACGTGGCGCCCGGGATGGCCGGGGCTGCCCCTGCAAAGGCGGTCCGGTCGATGACCCACTCGTAGAAGGTCTCCACCGTGACATCCAGGCCCTGCCCTGCTTCCTGGTTGGGCACGATCCGGTCCACTGCGGTGTTCGCGAACACCGCAGCGGACTGCAGGGCGCCAAGGGCGTCGTCCCACAACGCTGCGACCTCGTCCCGCAGGATATCGGTCGCGTTGATGGCGTTCTCGCAGGCCATCACCTGCAGCGGCACGAGCCCTGCTTCCCTGGCCGCGATGCCCTTGGCGATGGCCGGCGCAACGAACTTCAGGATGTGCGGACCCACCGCTGTGGTGACGATGTCCGCCGTCGCAATCTCCGCAATGAGCTCCGCTTCCTGCGTGTTGGAATTGAGGGCCCGGAAGTTGCTCACGTTCCGCACCGCCGGGTTCTCGCCCACCTCGTGCACGGCGTAGCTGTCCGCCTTGGCCAGCTGGGAAATGAGCTCCTCGGCGACGTCGGCGAACACCACCTCATAGCCGGCGTCGTGCAGGAGCAGGCCAACGAAGCCCCGCCCGATGTTCCCCGCACCAAAATGTACAGCCTTCACTATGCGTTGACCTTTCCGAAGAGCTCCAGGACCTCGTCCTCGGACGTGGCAGCCTCCAGCCGGGCCACCTGTTGCTTATCCGTGAAGACCTTCGCGATGGCGGACAGGATGTGCAGGTGTTCGTTGTTCACGCCGGCGACGCCCACCACGAACTTGACCTGCTTGCCGTTCCAGTCGATGCCTTCCGGATAGCGGATCACGGATACCGCGGACTTCCGGATGTGGTCCTTTGCCGCGTTGGTTCCGTGCGGGATGGCCAGGAAGCTGCCCATGTACGTGGACACCGATTCCTCGCGCTCATGCATGGCCGCAATGTAGTCCTCATCCACGGCGCCGCGGGCCAGCAGGAGCCTGCCTGCTTCGTCGATGGCAGCGTCCCGGGTGGTGGCGGAACCGTTGAGCACCACACTCTCCCGGGCCAGGATCTCGGAGCTGCCGGTTTGGCCGGTGCCGGGTGCTGCGTCCACCGGCGCGTCGGCGGCATGGGCGCCGTGGGCAGCGCCTGCCGCGGCTCCTGCGGCAGTGCCCACACCGGACCCGCTGCCCGGCGTCGCGTCGTCGGGCTCTGTTCCGATGCCACCCTCGGTATTGCTCTCCCGAACCAGCTCCACGATGTCGTCGTAGCGGGGGCTGTTCATGAAGTTGTCCACGGAGTAGTGCGCCGCGCTGGACGTGACGGGCTTGGCCCGTTCGGTGAGGTCCTGATGAGTGACCACAATGTCGTAGTCATCGCTGAGGTTGGCGATGGAGGCGTTGGTGACCTTCACATCCGGGAAGCCGGCAGCCTTGATCTTGTTCCGCAGGACGGAAGCTCCCATTGCGCTGGACCCCATGCCGGCGTCGCACGCAAACACGATGTTCTTGACGGGCCCGGCAAGGACAGCAGTGCCTGCGGTGCCTGCGCCGGTCAGGGCAGTGGAAACGGAGCTCTTCTTGCCCTTCATGGTTTCCATGCGGCTGGTGGCCGCGTTCAGGTCGCCCTCATCGCTGTGCCTGGTGGTCTTCATGATGATCGAGGCCACGAGGAAGGACACCACGGTGGCCAGCAGGACCGAGAGGATCACGCCGATATAGCTGTCCCGCGAGGTCTGGGCGAGCACCGCGATAATGGACCCCGGAGCCGCCGGTGCCACCAGGCCGGAGTTGGTGACGGCCAGCGTGGCGACCCCCGTCATCCCGCCTGCGATCGCGGCCAGGATCAGCAGCGGGCGCATCAGGACGTAGGGGAAGTAGATCTCGTGGATGCCGCCAAGGAAGTGGATGATCGCGGCGCCGGGTGCTGAAGCCTTCGCAGCACCACGTCCGAACAGCATGTAGGCGAGCAGGATACCGAAGCCCGGTCCGGGGTTGGCCTCGAGCAGGAACAGGATGGACTTGCCCTGGTCGAGCGATTGCTGGATGCCCAGCGGAGTCAGCACGCCGTGGTTGATGGCGTTGTTGAGGAAGAGCACCTTGGCCGGCTCGATAAAAATGCTGGTGAGCGGCAGCAGGCCGTTGTTCACCAGGAACTGGACGACGTTGCCTGCCGCCGTACTGAAGGCCGTGACCAGCGGGGAGATGCCATAGAAGCCAAGCATCGCAAGAAGCCCGCCCCAGATGCCGGCGGAAAAGTTGTTGACCAGCATCTCGAAGCCTGGGCGGATCTTGCCGTCCCAGATCGAGTCGATCTTCTTCATGGTCCAGCCGCCCAGCGGGCCCATGATCATGGCACCGATGAACATCGGGATTCCGGCACCCACAATCACGCCCATGGTGCCGATGGCGCCCACGACGCCGCCGCGGACGTCATAGACCATCCTGCCGCCGGTGTAGGCGATCAGGAGCGGCAGCAGGTAGGTGATCATCGGCCCCACCAGGCCGGTGTTCGCCACGCCGTCCGTCTCACCGAAACCGCCCAGCTGCGGAACAGGGAACCAGCCCTTCTCGATAAACAGCGCGGTGATGAGGCCCCAGGCAATAAAGGCGCCGATATTGGGCATGATCATGCCGGACAGGAATGTCCCGAACTTTTGCACGTGCACCCGCGCGCTGGTGCGGGGTTTTGCAACTGTCTCTGTTGCCATGTGATTTCCTAACCGTGTGTCCTGCTGCTCCGCAGGATGGTCTGTTACTTACGACGACGTACTGCTGGTGGAACCGGTTACGCACAAAGTGGTGCTGGCCTACGCCGGGCTGGTGGAGATCCGGTGCAGCCATTCGAGGAAGAGTTTGAGTTCCGAGCTGGAGAGCTGGTCTGAGTGCGAGGCCTGAAGTGCGGCGTTCAGGGCGATCGCTGCCACCACCACCGAGGATCTTCCGGTGTCCTCCGGGGCCTGGCCGCTGGCCGGCTCGGCGGACACCGCAAAGATCATGGCATCCCGGGTCATGGTGGACAGTTCGAGGTTCCGTTCGGAGGCGGGCTCCGCAATCAGCATCAGCGTCACGCCCACGTTCGCCGCCAGGATGGACCTGGCCGCTTCCCGGGGCTGGACGTTCAGCTGGCCCGCCGCCGCTGCCTTGTTCAGCATCTCCTCCATCAGGGCCTCCGCATCGGCAACGATGGCGGGGCGGCTTTCAGGGCGGATGTTGCCGAACATCACCAGGTACAGTTCCGGCTGGTTCAGTCCGAACTGGACATGGTTGTCCCACATTCTCCGGATGTCCTCAAGGGGATGTCCGGAGGGGGCGAAGTCCCTTTCGCCCGCGACATATTCTTCGAATCCCGCGGCGACGACGGCGTCGAAAAGACCTTCCTTGTCACCGAAGTGGTGGTACAGCGTGGGAGCTGTCACTCCCGCCAGCTGGGTGATCTGGCGGGTGGAGACGGGGGATCCCCCGGAGTTTGCCAGCAACTCCGCGGCAGCACGGAGCAGCCGCATTTTCGGGGGAAGCTGGCCATCCAAACTCATAACCGCTACCCTAGCACCTATAGCATTGCTATATGAACTGAATCACATACAATTTTTTTCAGGCACGTTCCCGCCTCCGGATGTAGCAGTCCTCCGGCGGACCCGGCATGGCGTCGGACATATCGGCGGGCCTGGCAACCGGCAGAGAATGAGGACCTTCAGTGCAGAACTTCCCAGGAGTAGGCGTCAGCCCGGGCCGCGTTATCGGCACCATCCGCAAGATGCCCAAACCGATCAGCGAACCTCCTGCCGGCGAACAGCTCCCGGCAGGCACTTCCGCCGAGGAAGCCACAGCAGCACTGAAGGCAGCCGCCCAGTCGGTGCACGACGAACTGAAGTCGCGTGCCGCCCACGCCTCCGGCGACGGCAAGGCGGTCCTTGAGGCCACCGCACTCATGGCCAAGGACACCATGCTGATCAAGGGTGCCGCCAAGCTGGTGGCCCGGGGAACATCTGCGGAGCGCGCCATCTGGGAATCCGGCTCCTCCGTCTCCGAAATGCTCCACAACCTCGGCGGCTACATGGCCGAGCGCGCCACGGACGTCCTGGACGTGCGCGCCCGGATCGTCGCCGAGCTGCGCGGCGTGCCCGCTCCCGGCATCCCTGCCTCAAGCACACCGTTCGTCCTGGTGGCCGAGGACCTGGCTCCGGCCGACACCGCAACCCTGGACCCCAACAAGGTCCTGGCACTTGTCACAGCAGGCGGCGGCCCCCAGTCCCACACCGCCATCATCGCCCGCTCCCTCGGACTTCCCGCCGTCGTTGCCGCGGTAGGTGTGGACGAGCTCCCGGACGGCACGGAAGTGTATCTGGATGGCGCCGCCGGCGCTGTCACCTCCGAGCCGGACGAATCCTTGCATGCGGCAGCGGAGGCCTGGGCGGCCACGGCTTCCCTGCTGGCCGAGTTCAGCGGTACCGGCGCGACGGCGGACGGCCACCTGGTGCCGTTGCTCGCCAACGTGGGCGGCGGCAAGGACGCTGAGGCCGCTGCCAAGCTCGGCGCCCAGGGCGTAGGCCTCTTCCGCACGGAGTTCTGCTTCCTGGAACGGGATACCGAACCCAGCGTCGAAGAACAGGCCACTGCGTACAAGAAGGTTTTTGACGCCTTCCCCGGCAAAAAGGTTGTCCTGCGCACGCTCGACGCCGGCGCCGACAAGCCGCTTCCGTTCCTGACTGATTCAACTGAACCCAATCCTGCCCTCGGCGTCCGCGGCTACCGCACCGACTTCACCACCCCCGGCGTCCTGGACCGCCAGCTGGAAGCGATCGCGCTGGCGGAGAAGCAGTCCGAGGCGGATGTGTGGGTCATGGCCCCCATGATCTCCACGGCGGAGGAAGCGGCCCGCTTTGCCTCCATGTGCGCGGACGCAGGCATCAAGACTCCCGGGGTCATGGTTGAGGTTCCCTCCGCAGCCCTCACTGCCGAAGCCATCCTGCGCGAGGTGGGTTTCGCGAGCCTGGGCACCAACGACCTCACCCAGTACGCCATGGCAGCCGACCGCCAGCTCGGCCCGCTCGCCAACCTGAATACGCCGTGGCAGCCTGCTGTCCTGCGCCTGGTGGGACTGACGGTTGAAGGATCCCACGCGGAAGGCAACAACAAGCCCGTGGGCGTCTGTGGTGAGGCCGCAGCGGACCCGGCCCTCGCCGTCGTCCTCACCGGCCTGGGCGTGAGCACCCTGTCCATGACGGCACGCTCCCTCGCGGCGGTCGCGGCAGTGCTCAAGACGGTGACGCTTTCCGAGGCGCAACAGCTGGCGAAGCTTGCGCTGTCCGCACCGAGCGCAACAGAGGCCCGGGCCTGGGTGCGCGAAAAGCTCCCGGTCCTCGAGGAACTGGGACTCTGACGCTGCCGGACCCCGTCGTGCCGGCGGGGTCCGTCAGGCCGTTACGTCGAATCCGTTCACGGCACGGACCCAGCCGCTGATGGCCTGGGCCGCGACCTGCGGAGCGGTGTGCTGGAAGACGTGGCCCTGGCCCAGGATCTCGGCCATGGTGCCCTGGCCAGCCACTGCAGCGAGGTTTTCGCACCAGGGGCGGCGGGCAATGGGATCCCTGGTGCCGCGGAGCACAAGCACGGGCTGGCTGACACCCGCCAGCCGTTCCTCCAAGGGGTATTCCATCATCACCGGAAGCTCCGTGAGGTACCAGCGGGGGCCGGCCCGGAAGTAGTCGCTGAATACGGTGGCGTTGGAGGACAGGGACTCGCTGAACATTGCGTCCCTGGTCAGCGCCAGCGCCTGCCGGGTTACCGACTTCCGGCCGGTCTCCACCACCGGGCCCATCAGGACTGCAGCGGCAACCAGCTCCGGCTGCTGCAGTGCCAGTTCCACCGCGAACTGGGTGCCCATCGAATGGCCTATGGGTACGTAATTGGAAACTCCGGCCTGCGCCAGGACGTCCCCCACAAACGCCGCGAATTCCTCAACCTGCAACTGCCGCCCGGGGGTGGACGACTTCCCAAAACCGGGCAGGTCGAAGGAGTAGACGTCCGCTTCATTTGCCAGTTCACAGTGCAGCCGGGCAAGGTAGCGGTGGGAGACCCCGATGCCGTGCAGCAGCACATAAGTTGGCCGCGCTCCGGCCTCCGCCGGCTGGACGGAGGCGTAAAGCTTTCCCTGCAAACCGCCGGACTCCACGTCCAGGCCACCAGATAATGCCATCAGCCGAGCATACCGCGCAGCCGGGGGGCGCAAAGGTAGGCTGGGGCCATGGCACTGATTGCTCCCAGGATGGCCGGCGCCCTCCCGCCGGAGGAGGCCGGGAAACTCCAGCAGGCCCTGGCCGGCAGTGACGACATCACCGTTTTCGTGGACGGCACCGTCCACCGGCTGCCGCCTCTGGCGAGGGACGCCGTCGTGGACCTCCTGCAGCGGTTCAGCCGCGGCGAGGCGGTGACCGTCAGCAGCGTCGAGGAAATGCTCACTACGTCGAAAGCGGCGGAACTGGCCGGCATTTCGCATACCTACCTGCGCAACATGACCGACCGCGGCGAGATCCCGGTGGAATACCGCGGCAGCCACCGGCGGATTCCGCTGGCAGCAATCATGGCCTGGCTGGACCGGCAGAAACTGGAGCAGCAGAAAAAGGACGCCCAGAAGAAGCCCGACACTCAGGAAACTCCTGGCCGGCAGGACCGGGAAGGCTAGATTCTGGGGCGGGCCGACCAGCGCCGCATCTTTAGAGCGGCATGGAGCTCCAGGCGGGGCAACCCCTTGAGTGGGTCGACGCCCAGGAGCTGGCGGATCCGGCCCAGCCGGTTGTAAATGCTGCTGCGGTGCAGGTGGAGCCTGGCGGCCACGTCCTGGACCGAGCCGTCGTTGTCGTACAGGAGCTCCAGGACCGGAATGAGTTCGCCGTTGCGGTCGTGGTCCTCCAGCATCCGGAAGTAGACGGAGCCCGAGTCCGCCCACGCGCCTACCCCTCCCCCCGCCGAGGCGAGCAATTGGTAGACCCCCGTGGCACGGCAATCCACCAGCTCGCCGAGTTGCGGGTCCACCGCCGCCGCCTGCGCCGCCAGTTTCGATTGCCGGTACGCCTCGGACAGCTGCCGGGTCCGGCTGAAGCCTTCACTGAGCCCCAGGATGATGCGGTGGACCGGACGGCCCGAACGTTTGGCGAGCTCCAGCTGATAGTGCACCAGGACCTGGGCATGGCTTGCCCGCCCCGTCGATTCCCGGAACAGCACCACCGAGTGCGTTTCGGTGCCGGCGCTGAACAGGGCGGCGTCCACCCCCACAGTGGCCTGGAGAGCCGTCGAGCGGTGGATCAGGGTGGATGCAATGGGATCCGGGCCGCCTGCCCAGCCGTCGGCGTCCAGGACTGTGACCATCTGCCAGGGCCCCTTGCCCTGGACTTCCTTCCACCCGGCCACGGCGGCCACCGCGTTCGGTTCACCGGCACACGCTGCCAGGAACTCACGCTCCCGCCCACGCCGGAACTCGGACTCGGCCGTGTTGGAATCCAGCAGGAGCCCGGACAGCATTTCCAGCTCATGGCTGACGGCCGGCAGCTGGGTGAGGATCGCCGTCGGGTTTTCGTCGGCGGAGTCCTGCTGCACCCAGAGATACCCCACGCGGAATCCGCGCACCATCAGCGGAACGCACACCCTGCCCAGCATGCCCAGATCCGGATTCGCAGGGACCACCACCGGGCGGACAGCCGTTGAAATGCCATGTGAAAGCTGCCATACGCTCACATCAGCAGGCACTTTCTTGCTCAGCAGGAAATTCACGCGCACCCGGTCAGCATGGGACTGGTTTGAGCTGTAGGCCAACAACACACCGTCCAGGTCCTCAAGCGAAAGCCCGCGGCCCAGCTTCTGCGCCACCTGCTCCACGAGCTGCTCCACACCCTGCTGCTGCATGGGCCAACACTACTGCTTCGGCGCCTCCCCGTCCGAACGGACACGAGGCGACACTTGACGCTTGCCGGCTCGACACTTGTCGAGTAGAAGGATGCAAAATCCGCGGAATCACGCGATTTCCTGACGTCGTCGATCCTTTACCATGTCAGCTGGCTCACAACGGGATTTATCGTGGAAACACAAAATCCTTCCGCACCTTCCGGCTGATCCGGCCGAGAACCTGGAGTCCACGATGATCATCGGCGTCCCCAAAGAAATCAAGAACAACGAGTTCCGGGTGGCCATCACCGCCGCCGGCGTCCACGAATTCCGCACCCACGGACACACGGTCCTGGTGGAGCGCGGGGCGGGACTCGGTTCAGGCATCACGGACGAGGAATACTCCATCGCCGGTGCCGAGATCGTCAACGAGGCAGACGACGTCTGGGCCCGCGCGGACATGGTGATGAAGGTCAAGGAACCCATCAAGGCCGAGTACCACCGGTTCCGCAAGGGCCTGATCCTCTTCACCTACCTCCACCTCGCGGCCGAGCCTGAACTCACCCGCGAACTCATCAACTCCGGCGTCACCGCCATCGCCTACGAAACTGTCCAGGAGGGCCGCAGCCTGCCGCTCCTGGCCCCCATGTCAGAGGTGGCCGGCCGCCTCTCCGTCCAGGTAGGCGCCTCCTCACTGATGGCCCCCGCCGGCGGCAAAGGCATCCTGCTGGGCGGCGTTCCCGGCGTCCGCCCCGCCAAGGTGGTCGTGCTGGGTGCAGGCGTTGCAGGGACCAACGCAGCCGCCATGGCCCTGGGCCTCGGCGCCGACGTCACCATCATGGACATCAACATCCACCGCCTGCGTGAGCTGGACGCCCAGTACCAGGGCCGGCTCAAGACCGTGGCCTCGAACAAGTACGAGATCGAAAAGTCAGTGGTGGACGCCGACCTGGTGATCGGCTCGGTCCTGATACCCGGCGCCAAGGCCCCCAAGCTGGTCACCAACGACCTCGTGGCCCGCATGAAGCCCGGCTCGGTCCTGGTGGACATCGCCGTGGACCAGGGCGGCTGCTTCGAGGACACCCGGCCCACCACGCACCAGGAGCCCACCTACCGCGTCCACAACACCATCTTCTACTGCGTCGCCAACATGCCCGGCGCCGTGCCCAACACCTCCACGTACGCACTGACCAACGTCACCCTGCGCTACGCCGTGGCGCTGGCCAACCATGGCGTCAAGGCCGCCTTCGACCGCGACCCCGCCCTGGCCGCGGGACTCAACATCGCGTCCGGCCACGTGGCACACCAGTCCGTATCGGCGGCACACAACCTGCCGCTCGTAGCGGACTGGCACGAACTGGTCTCCGCGTAGCCCTGGGGCTCCGCCCCTAACGGGCCATTGCAGCCAGCTCCCGTGCTTGTTCTATTAGTTTGAGGACCTCGACGGCGTCTTCCGGATTTACAGGAAGTGGCAGCTGTGAGGCCGTTCCGCCGTCGAGGATCTTCTCGGCAAGGAGCCGGTAGAACTCGGGATATGCTCCGCGCTCGGTGGGCAGGGCATCCAGGTGGCCGTCACGGCCCAGGAGCCCTGCCCACTCCGGCGCCTCCACTCCATATTCCGCGTCCAAGGGGCTTCCGCCGGCTGCGATGTAGGGCTCCTGCGGGTCCACGCCGTGCTTGGTAAAGCCGCCCACGGAACCCAGGACGCGGAAGCGTGGGGCCTGCTGGGCACAGAGCATGTTCATGGTGAGGTGGCTGAGCACGCCTGATTCGTGCCGCAGCACCAGGAATACGTCATCCTCCGCGCGCTCGTCGGACCGCCGTGCCCGGAGCTCCGCGTGGACCACCCCGGCAGGACCGAAAAGCTGGAGGGCCTGGTCGATCAGGTGGCTGCCCAGATCGAACAGTGCACCGCCTCCGTCCGCGGCCGTGGCCCGTGCTTTCCACACTTTTGCAATCATGGGTGACCAGCGCTCAAAGCGTGACTCGAACCTCGTCACGGTACCCACAGCGTCCACTTCCAGCAGCTTCCGCAGGGTCAGGTAGTCGCCGTCCCACCGGCGGTTCTGGAAGACGGCCAGCACTCTCCCAAGCTCTTCGGCCAACTGGATCAGCTCCTGCCCCTGCGCGCTGGTGACCGCGAACGGCTTGTCCACCACCACATCCAGCCCCGCTTCGAGGGCAGCCTTGGCGAGCGGGTGATGGGTGGCCGGCGGCGTCCCCAGGACCATGAGGTCCAGGTCGTCGGCGAGGTCCAGCACAGCGGCGGCGTCGGGCACTGTTTTCACCCCCGGGAAGCTGGTGGTGGCAGCCGCCTGCCTGCCGGCGTCGGACGTGGCGATGACGTCCAGCGAGTAGTCACCGTTCGCCGCGATCAGCGGAGCATGGAAGACGCTCCCTGCCAGGCCGTATCCGACGACGGCGGTACGGATGGTGCGCTGTGCGGCTTCAGTCCCGGTCATGGGACTACGCTACTCCGGACGCTCTCTCACTTCCTGCCCCAAACACACAAACGCTCTCTCACTTCCCGTCAAGCATCATCGGGCAGTGAGAGAGCGTTGCAGAAAAACCTGCAGTAAGTGAGAGAGCGTTACAGGGGCCTGTTACTTCTTTTCCCAGCCGATGGTGGTCCAGTCCGGAACCTGGGACAGGCTCTGGAACAGGGATGGACCGTAGTTGGCCAGGCCGGTGCGGACAAAGGAGATCTGCGGGCCGTTCATGACCACGCCCATGGAGAAGTACTTCGCCATGTGCTCCTTTTCCACTTCCATGGCTGCCTTGTTGCGCTCGGCGTTGTCCTCGATGGAGGCGAGGTCGGCGATCTTCTTGTCCAGTTCGGCGTCGCCGAGCTGGTTCTCGTTGGTCTTGGAGTCGTAGTACTGCTTCACGGCGGACGTGGCGTCCGCACCCACGGTGTAGCCGGAGACGCTCATGTCGAAGTCGCGGCCGCCGATGACCTTGCCGAAGTCCGCCGAGGCACGCTGGTCGATGCCAACGTCCATGCCGCCTGCCTGCAGCTGCTTCTGCAGGGTCTGGGTGAACGCGAGTGTGGTGGGGTCGTCGCCGAAGTTGCTGATCCTGAAGGCAGCGGGCTTGCCGTCCTTCTCCATGATGCCGTTGGCGTTCTCGGTGTAGCCGGCGTCGGTCAGCACCTTCTTGGCGGCCTCCGGACCGGTTTCCTTGACGGGGTAGTTGTCCTGGTAGTACTCGGAGAAGGGCAGCAGCATCATGGAGCCGGAGCTGGGCTCTTCCCAGTTAAGGCCGTTGAAGCGCACCTTGCGGAGGGCTTCCCGGTCCACCGCGGCGAAGATGGCCTTGCGGACGGCCACATCGGTGATCTTCTGGGCGTTGATGTTCATGCCGCCGGCGAAGAGGCGCTGGCCGCGGCGGACTTCGGAGTCCTTGGTGCCCTCAAGCTGCTTGTACAGGGCGATTGTGTTGGCAGACATCGCATCGATCTCGCCGTTCTTGAAGGCGGCGATCTGTGCGCTGGTTTCCAGCTGGCGGAACACCACGTTCTCCAGCACCGGCTTGTTGCCCCACCACTTCTCGTTCGGCACCAGCGTCACGGTCTTGGCGGCGGTATCGTACTGGTCCAGCTTGAACGGCCCTGCCATCCACTCCGGGTGCAGTTCCCCGTTGAAGCCCTCGTTGAAGATCTCCGGGGTGTTGACGGCTGGGTGGATCAGGCCAAAGAAGAGGTCCTCCAGCGGGTACACCGGCTGCTTCATCTTGACGATGACTTCCTTGTCGCTGCTGCCCGCCTCGACGGATTCGACGAACTCGTAGGCACCCGACGTGACGATGTCGTAGCCGGCGTCCGGGCTCTTCAGGATGTTCCAGGTATTCTGGAACGCCTTGATATCGATGGGCGTGCCATCGTTGTAGGTGGCTTTTTCATTGACCTTGATGGTGACAGTCTGGGTGCCGTCCACCATCTCGCTCTCCACAGACTCGCAGAAGTCCTTGTTCGGGGTGGCCTTACCCTCGAAGTCGACCTTCCAGCAGCCGCCGATGCCGCCGCTGTTCACGGCCACCGGGTTCATCGGAATCTGCAGCGCGGAGTTGTCTGCGCTGTTGCCGTTGTTGGAGAAACCGTTGAAGTCCGGACCGATGTTGCCCAGCGGAAGGGTAACCTTTCCGCCCTGTTCAAGATCAGCTGCCGGCTTTTCGTTGACGCTGATGAGCTTGGACAGGTCGCTGCCTGCCTCCTGCCCCTTTGCCGTTTCGGGCCCGGTGGCACCGCCACCACCGCCGCAGGCCGTCAGCGCCAGAGCAGCAGCAATGGCCGCAGCTCCGCCGATCCTGTTCAGATTCCTCATGGTTTTCCCTTCGTTGGTGCGGGTGGTGGTGCTTGTGATGGGTCGAATAATCCTAGGGCGCATGGTGGTCCGCCGAGTCGTGGACCACCAGCATGTCGTCGTCCAGTTCACCGTCCGGGAAGAAGCAGGCAAAGCGTTGGTCCGGCGAAGGCACAGGAGCCGCTTCCAGGGCCTGCACGGCCGGGGAGGGAGCAGCAAGTTCCAGTGGTGGCTCCAGAGTGAGGCACTTTTCCTGCTTCGCTGCCGGAAGCGCAGCGAAGACCGGGCAGCGGGTGGCGAAGTTGCAGCCCTTGGGAGCGTCCAGCGGTGAGGGAAGGTCGCCCTGGAGAATGATGCGTTCCCGGGTGCGCTCCAGCTGTGGATCCGGCACCGGGATAGCGGAAAGGAGGGCCCTGGTGTAGGGGTGGCGCGGGTTGTCGAAGACGCGGTCAACCTCGCCGATCTCCACAATCTTGCCGAGGTACATCACGGCCACCCGGTTGGAGATGTGCCGGACTACGGACAGATCGTGGGCCACCAGCAGATAGCTCAGGCCCAGCTCCGCGCGGAGCTTGTCCAGGAGGTTAATGACCCCTGCCTGCACGGACACATCGAGTGCTGAGACGGGCTCGTCCAGGACAACCAGCTTCGGGTTCACGGCCAGCGCCCTGGCTATACCGACGCGCTGCCGCTGCCCGCCGGAAAACTGGTTGGGGAAGCGGTTGACGTGGTCCGGCTGCAGGCCAACGAGCTTCATCAGCTCCATGATCCGCTTTTTGATGGCATGCCTGTCCATGCCGGCATTCTGGAGGGGTTCGGCAAGGACTTCGTACACCGTGAACCGCGGATCCAGGGCTCCGGTGGGGTCCTGGAACACCATCTGGAGTTCCCTTCGCATGGCGTTCCTGGTTTTGGCATCGGCAGCCTGCTTGTTGCTGATGCCCCCGATAACCACCTCGCCGTCCTGGTCTTTATGGAATTCCATGATTTCCAGGAGCGTGGTGGTCTTTCCGGATCCTGACTCGCCCACGATGGAGAAACACTCGCCCTCGCGGATGTCGAAGCTCAGGCCGTCCACGGCCTTGACAGTGCCGATGCGGCGTTTGAGCAGCGCACCCCTGGTCAGCGGAAAGTGCTTGCGGACATCCTTGAGCTGCAGCACGGTGGACCGCTCGTCCCGGGGGATGGAATCAAAGCGCGAGACCGGCACCGGCGGAGCCGCGAACACGTCCTGGACATTCACATCGGCGCCCAGGGCTTCGGACTTGATGCACGCGGCGCGGTGTTGCGACCCTCCCGGCACCGGCAGCAGCGCAGGTTCTCCGGCAAGGCAGGCGTCCGAAGCCAGCGGGCAACGCGGCGCGAACGAGCAGCCGGTGGGTGGGTGGATGAGGTTGGGCGGCATGCCCTCGATGGGCACCAGCGATGATTTTTCCGCGACGTCCACCCGGGGAACGGCACCCAGCAGGCCCATGGTGTACGGCATCCGCGGGTTGTAATAGATGTCGTCCACGGCGCCGCTTTCCACGGGCTTGCCGGCATACATGACCATGATGTCGTCTGCCATGCCTGCCACCACGCCAAGGTCGTGGGTGATCATTACGACGGCGGCGCCTGTTTCCTCCTGCGCCGTGTGGAGCACCTCGAGGACCTGGGCCTGGATGGTGACGTCCAGCGCCGTCGTCGGCTCGTCCGCAATGAGGACCCGCGGATTGTTGGCGATGGCAATGGCAATCATCACGCGCTGGCGCATTCCCCCGGAGAATTCGTGCGGGAAGGCTTTCAGCCTCTCTTTGGGGCTGGGTATCCCCACCATGGCCAGGAGATCGACGGCGCGGGCTTCTTTGGCCTGCTTGCTCATGGTGGGGTTGTGGATGGTGAGCGCTTCGACGATCTGGGTGCCCACCGTATACACGGGCGTCAGGGAAGACAGCGGGTCCTGGAAGATCATGGCCAGTTCATTGCCGCGGTACCCGCACATGGCCTTGTCGCTGAGGCCCAGCAGTTCGCGGCCCTTGAGCCGGACGGAGCCGGAGACCTCGGCGGTGGGGGGCAGCAAACCCATGATGGCCAGGGAGGTGACGGACTTGCCCGATCCGGACTCGCCCACAATGCCCAGCGTCTTACCGGGCATCAGGTCGAAGTCCACGCCGCGGACCGCATGCACCACGCCGTTTTCGGAGTTGAACCGCACGTTGAGGTCCCGGACGGACAGCACGGCATCGGCAGGGCCATGGAGTCCGGCAACGTGCAGCCGCTCAACCGGTGACCCTGCGGGCTCTGCCGGTCCGGTGGTGGTTTCGCTGCTCATGACGCCTTCTTCTTCGCGCGGGCGGTCCTGGCCTTGGTTTTCCTGGCGTTCCCCGTGGAACTGGAGCTGGGATCGAACGCGTCACGAAGGCCGTCGTTCATCATCGCCAGCGAGCCTGTGAGGAGGAACATCACCGTCAGGGGCACCCAGAACATCCAGGGGAAGGTCTGCACCTGGGAGGTGGCACCGCCGATCAGCACGCCGAGGCTGACGTCCGGGACCTTAATGCCGATTCCGATGAAGGAAAAGGCGACCTCGGCGAGGATGGCTCCGGTGACGCCGCGGGTAATGTCCAGGACCAGCAGCGAGCCGATGTTCGGCACCAGGTGCCGCCAGACGATGCGGCGTGGCGGAACACCCATGTACTGGGCTGCCTTGACGAAGTCCCGCTGCATGAGCGACATGGAGAGCGAACGGATCAGCCGGGCGGTTCCCATCCAGCTGAAGACCAGCAGGACAATGATCAGGAGCAGCCATGAGGGCAGGTCCCGTTTGAGCCCTTCCCCGCCGCCGCTGGTGGCCACCGCCACCACCAGGAGTGCAGGCATCATGATGAGTGCTTCAAGGACGAAGAGCATCACCTTGTCCACTTTGCCCCCGAAGTAGGCCATGGTGCAGCCGTAGACCGCGGCGATGAGGACCGAAACCAGGCCGACGATCAGGCCGATCAGGATGGAGATCCGGGTGCCTTCCACGGTCATCGCGTAGAGGTCGATGCCTGCCTGGGAGGTGCCCAGGTAGTGCTCGGCGGAAGGCGGCATTCCGATATTGAAGGGGTCGATCGTTTCCTTGTCCCAAGGGGTGAAGTACCCGCCCACAAAGGAGAAGATGGTCAGGGCAAGGAAGATGGCAAGGCCCGCCACGGCTGTCTTGTTGCGCAGGAAGCGGCGGAAGATGATGGTGGATTTGCCGATGACGACGTCGGCGCTTTCCAGGTGCGCGTCCTGGGCTACGGCTGCCGGGTCAACGGCGTTGAGGTTTGTCACGGCTACTGCACCCTCACTCTCGGATCAACCAGCGTGGTGGCGAAGTCGGCCAGGATGGCACCCAGGGCGAAGATGACGGAACCGTAGGCCAGCGTGGCGGTGGCTGCGTTGACATCCTGGAGGGAAATCGCGTCAATACTCCAGGACCCCACCCCCGGCCAGGCGAAGATCTTTTCCGCGAAGAAGCCACCGGCAAAGATGGCCGGAATGGTGAAGGCGATGCTTTGGGCCACGGGGATAAATGAAACCCTGAGCGCGTGCCGGGTGATGGCCTGGTTGCGGCTGAGTCCCTTGGCGCGCGCCGTCCGGACAAAATCCGCATTCACGTTATCCAGGAGATACTGGCGCTGGGCTATCTGGTAGGTTCCCCAGCCGACGAGCGTGATGGCGACGGTGGGAACCGCATAATGCGCCAGCATGTCAACAAATTGCGCCCAGCCAGGTTCTATGCCCGGCGTGGAAATGCCGGTAACGAAAAAGATGCGTTCGCCCACGGTTTCGTTGATGTTGATGGCACCGAGCTGCACCAGGAAGTAGGCAATGGGCGCGGGCACGATGTACGCGAGGTAGCTGTAGGAGGTGATCACCCGGTCTTGGAACTTGTACTGCCTGGCCGCGGAATAGACGCCCAGGGCCACGCCGATGACAAGGGTCAGGATGATGGACGCCAGGAACAACCGGGTGGAGATCCAGACGCGGTCACCGAATTCGGCATTGATGTACGCCCCGTTGGGGCTCCTGCCCCAGTCCCACCGGGTCACGATGGCCGTAAGCCATTCGACGTACCGCTCCCAGGGGCTGAGCTCCGGGTCCAGGCCCTTCAGGCGCATTGAATTTGCCACCTGTTCAGGAGTGGGGCGGGGTATGCGCTCCTGTTCCAGCAGGGCTGGCTTGAGGGAAGTCACAGCCAGGAAATATCCGGCCGAAGTGGTCAGGAAGATCATGACCACGTACGTGAGGCCGCGCCGGGCGAGGTACCTGAGCATGGGGCGCTACTTCTGGGCCGCCGCGCGCTGTGCGAAGCGACACTCGTGTATCCGCCGGCATGCCGTAATGCGGGGCAAATCAACAATCACGCGCAGGATCCTTCCGTTTTCCCTGGATTGGCGGGGGTTGTGCCGCCTCACCGGGGTCCTGTGCCAGCGGGTAGCTGGCCTCCCGCAGCCCTGGCAGGGCGGTCCTGGTGGACTATGTCGCGGGTCACATTCCAGAGGAAACTATCACAAGCCGCAAGGCAAAATGTGGGTAACCGCACGGAAAGCTACCCGCCCGTATCAGATTGTTATGAACAATTCTGTGAAGCCGGTGTGACTGGGCGCAGGGTTCAAGAGAGCGTAATCTACGCCGCTTTGACCACCCGTGTGACAAGATCCCGCCATGATGCCGCCAGTCGCTCCGGACTGATGCCATGCCCACGGACGAGGTTCAGGAGCCGCTCCGGATCCAGGGTGGCGCTCAGCGATCCGGCCATGAGCCAGGGATCGGCGTCAAACCCTTCCTCCTGCAGCAGCACTTCGATGTGCCGCTGCCAGAGCGCTGCGGCCGGCACTTCAAACCGGCCACGCGACGCATTCTCCGCAGCGAGCACCAGGTCGCCATACTCCAGGAGGTAGGCGATCCGCTCTGTACCGAAAGCAACCAGCCGTTCAAGTCCGGGAGCGCCGGGCCCCAGGGGAGGGGGTCCAAAAAGGAAGCGGGCCTGGAACGCAGATTCCGAATCATCGAGCAGCGTCAGCATCAGCCCGGCCCGGCTGCCGAAGCGGCGGAACACGGTGCCCTTGCCGACGCCGGCCCGTTCCGCCAGCCGGTCCATAGTGAGGCCGGCGGTTCCGCACTCCTGGATCAGCTCCCGGGCAGCCGCCAGCAGCCGCTCCCGGTTACGTACGGCATCACTGCGCTCAGCGGCCGTCACCGGTGTCATTCCCGGCCGCAGTGGGATGGAACTCACAGCCACATTCTAGCCCCGGGAATATTAACCGGACCATGGTCCGTTTAGTCTGGTGAAGGCATGACAACGCTTCAGCTTTGACCGGCACGGGCCCTCCCGCTGCCCCTACCCCAGAGGAGTTCCCATGACTAAGAGCACCGTACTCACCCTCGTCGGCAGCCTGCGCGCCGAGTCCACCAACCAGAAGCTCGCCGAGGCCATCCAGCTCAACGCTCCCGAGCAGGTGGAAGTGGTCATCCACGAAAGCCTGGGCAACATCCCCTTCTACAACGAGGACATCGACGTCGAAGGCAAGGTTCCCGCCGCTGCTGCCGCACTGCGCGCCGCAGCCAACGAGGCCGACACCGTCCTGCTGGTGACCCCGGAGCACAACGGCACCGTTCCCGCAGCCTTGAAGAACGCCATCGACTGGCTGTCCCGCCCGTTCGGCGCCGGAGCCCTCGCCGGAAAGCCCACAGCGGTCGTCGGCACGGCCTTTGGCCAGTTTGGCGGGGTGTGGGCACAGGATGAGGCGCGCAAGGCCGCCGGTATCGCCGGCGCGCAGGTCCTGGAGGACGTCAAGCTCGCCGTACCCGGTTCCATGGTGCGGTTCGCCGAGATCCACCCGAAGGATGACGCCGAGGTAGTGGAGCAGATCAAGGGCGTTTTCGATGCCCTTGCCGCTGCCGCACCTGCAGCTTAAGGACATAGCGCCGCAGCGCCCGGTTCGCGGCTTTGCGTACCGGGCGCTGCTGGATCAAGGTGCCGCCGTGACCAACTCTTGTCCCAACCGGTACCTGCCGGACATACTCCGCCGGAAGGGCCAGCCGTAACGTTAATTCACGGAACGTAAACGGGATCGTGGTTCAGTGTTGGCAGCAGGATGGAGTGCCGGGAGGCGGGGCGCGGGCATGCAGGCAGCGGCAAAGGCATGCCTGGTCCTTCCACTGCTGCTCGGCGCCTGCGTCAGCCCGCCGTCGCCGGCCCCGGGCACTGAGGCCTTCCTTCCCCCCGGCCCCGGGCCCGGCCGCAGCACGCTCCCCGCGCCACCTCCCGCAGCCCCGGCACCGCAGCCGCAGCCGCAGGACCCACTGCCGGCAGAAACTGCATCAAAACCGGCTGTACCCACCCCTTCCGCTGCCCCCGGCGGGCCTTCCCCGGGCTCGTTCGCCCAGCCAGTAGCGCCGGAAGACGCGACCATCCCTGGAGCCGGCCGGGCACCCGCTACAGAAACTCCTGCGCCAACACCCCAGGCCCCGGCACCGGGTATTGCCGCACCGCGTGCGGTGACGGCGTACTACGTGCTCCTGGACGACGGCGGCAGCAACGGCGTGCGCTTTGGCTGCAACGACAGCCTGGTGGGCATGGAACGACCAGCCTCTGACGGTGAGGATCCGCTCCCTGCCGCGATGAGCGCGCTGCTGGATGGCACAAGCGGAAGCGAAGCGCCGGCGTCCGGCTCCAAGCCCGAACGCGGGATGTACAACGCGCTGGCGGGGTCCGGGCTGAAGTTCCTGTCCGGCACTTTTGATGGAACCACTGTTACGGTCTACCTCGTGGGGACGCTTAGCCCGGGCGGGGTTTGCGACGTTCCCCGCATTGAAGCGCAACTGACGCAGACTGCGGTAGCAGCATTTGACGCCATCAGGGCCGAGGTTTACGTGAACGGACGTCCCCTCGCCGAATCGCTGATGCACAAGTAGATGACCCACCCGTACATCCAGGAACAACAGATGTTGCTTTTGGGGCAACCGTCGGCTGTATCCTGAGGGTGTGAGCCACGAGACACTCGACGCAGCAGAGACGCTGCCAGCTGAAGCCATTGATGCAATTGAACGTGCTGCAACATCAGCCCACCGCCATGAGGAGCTGTTTTCGGAGCGTGCCGCCAACATCCGGCAATCTGCCGTGCGGGATGTTTTCGACATCTCCATGCGCCCGGGGCTGGTATCCCTCGCCGGAGGGAGCCCCTACCTGCAATCCCTCCCGCTGGACCGGCTTGCGGCCACGGCCGCCAAAATCATCGCGGAGGACGGCCTCACGGCCCTGCAGTACGGCACAGGGCAAGGGACGGAGGAGTTGCGCACCCAGATTTGCGAGGTAATGGCGGCCGAAGGAATCCTCGACGCTGTGCCGCAGAACGTAGTAATCACTGCCGGTTCACAGTCGGCCCAGGATGTGGCCACCAAGGTTTTCTGCAACCCGGGCGATGTGGTGCTTGTGGAAGACCCCACGTACGTGGGCGCCCTGAATACGTTCGAGGCCTACCAGGTGCAGGTGGAATCAGTGGCGATGGACGAGTCCGGCCTGATTCCGGACTTGCTGGAAGCCAAGATCGCAGCCCTTCAGGTAGCCGGTAAGAACATCAAGTTCCTCTACACCATCCCCAACTTCAACAACCCATCCGGGATCACCCTTGCGAAGGAACGGCGCCAGCAGGTTGTCGATATATGCCGCAACGCGAATATCCTGATCCTGGAGGACAACCCGTACGGGCTGCTGCGCTTCAGCGGCGAGCCCCTGTCACCCCTGCGGGCAGGGAACCCCGGCGACGTCATCTACATGGGCTCCTTCTCAAAGATTTTCGCGCCGGGCCTGCGCATCGGATGGGCGCTGGTGCCGGAACACCTTCAGCGCCGTTACTACCTTGCGGCCGAATCGGTGACGCTGTGCCCGCCCGCCCTGAACCAGATGCTGGTCTCCGCCTACCTCAGGGACTACGACTGGAATGGCCAGATCGAGACCTACCGCGGCTTGTACGCCGAGCGCTGCAAAGCGATGCTTGCTGCGCTGCAGGAACATATGCCGGCCGGAACCACCTGGACCAGCCCGGAGGGTGGTTTCTTCGTCTGGGTGACTCTGCCGGAAGGCTTGGACACCTATCCGCTGCTGCACAAGGCGATCGAGGCCGGTGTGGTGTTCATCCCCGGCGCCGCCTTCACGCCGTCGGACGAGCCGTCCAACAAGCTGCGCCTCGCCTTCAGTGCTGTTCCCCCTGAAGCGATCACCGAAGGTGTACGCCGACTGGCGCCGGTGCTTCAGGAAGCCATCGCCGCGCTGTAGCGTTGGCCTCACCAGTGCCGCGTAACCAAGCAAAGGAGCAATATATGAGCGGAATCATCGTTGTAGGGGTTGACGGCAGCGGAACCGCGAAGAAGGCAGCCGAGTCCGCCCGTGACCTCGCAGCAGCCCTCGACGCCTCACTCCACGTTGTGTCGGCCTTCGACAGCGACCGGACCGAGGTGTTTGGCAGCGGCAGCGACCAATGGATCGTGTCAGACGCCGACGCTGCCGAACACGTGGCCCGGACCGTCGCGCAATCCCTTGCCGGCGGCGTCAAGGTAACCTACTCCGCTGCCCGCGGCCGGCCGGCAGATGCCCTGATCAAGGAAGCACTCCGCATGGAGGCCCGCATCATCGTGGTGGGAAACCGCAGGATGCAGGGTATTGGCCGCGTCCTGGGCAGTGTGGCCAACAGCGTGGCCCACAACGCACCCTGCGACGTCTACATCGCCAACACCTACGACGCCGACTAGCAGTTATCCAGGACACTCCCCGTGGTGGCACAGGTCGCCCCGGGGGGTGTCCGTTCTCACGGCAAATAGGCCGCTAAGCCCATGGTGCAACGATAAAATTGAATAAACCCTCAACGGTGCGGACACCCAGCAACCACCACTATCGAGGGGCACCATTGATTATTCTCCAGCGCCGGCAGCTCGTGGGCCACGACATACTCCTGGCCCGCCACGGAAACCACATCTGCTCCATGCGGGTTGACCGCAGCAACGGCACCGTGGTGGCACTGCTGGACGACGGAAGCGTGGACAGCGCACCGAACCTCATTGCCCCCGGCCTCCAGCTCCCAGAGACGGTGGGAAGCGTCCTGCGCGAAGACTGGAAACTCCTCACGGCCTGGGCCGGCATGGCGGCCGCCATGGCTGTCCTGATGACCGCTGCGGCAGTAGGCCTCGGCGCCACCACGGATCCGGCCACCCTGGAACTGCTGAGCGCATACTCCTATTCCTCGTTCTAGGGGAACGGCCCTGCCCGCTCCAGCCGCCTAAGTGCCTGGGCGGGCGTAGTTTTGCGCTGCTACGGCACCATCATGGCCTGCAGTAGCCACCAGATTCCGGCCATCACGATTCCACCAAAGAGTGAGCCGGCCACCACCTGAGCCACCGAATGGGCCCTCAGCACCACCCGGGACCAGCCGACGGCCGGGATCAGGAGCAGCAGCGGAGTCCATGCCGCCCCGAGCATCAACACGCCAATGACAGCCGAGCAGGAGATGGCGGCGGCATGCCCGCTGATCTTCCAGAACGGGCTCACGCCCGCCAGCACCACCACTCCGCCCACCACGGCCAGGACCATGGCGACGACGCTTTCTGGTGCGTCCACCGCCTCCAGGACAAGCAGTCCCGCCAGGATCGAGCCCAAGGCCATGAGCAGCACGGGCGCCCGCTGCTTGCGGTCGCTGACGTGATGGTCGGTGACCTTCCCCAGCCGGACCAGCACCAGCAGCAGAAACAGCGGAAGCACGCAAACAAACAGTGCGGCCAGCGCCCCGTATGCCATGGTTCCCGGGAACCCGGGCTGCGGGAGCGGGCTGACCAGCAGCTGGATGCTCACCACCACGGGCGGCTGGAACGTCTCGGTCAGCCACCTGGCTGTCCTGTTCTTCGTGCGGATGGTGCTGCTGTTGGTGCCCGCGTCCTTAGTCAAGGAGGAGCGCAGGCTCTTCCAGGATGGCGGCGACGTCCGCCATAAAGCGGGCGGAGAGGTCACCGTCCACCACGCGGTGGTCAAACGAGCCGCCAAGCGTGGTGATCCAGCGCGGAATCACTTCACCGTCAAGGACCCAGGGTTTTTGCTTGATGGTGCCGAAGGCAACAATGGCGACCTCGCCCGGGTTGATAATGGGCGTGCCCGTATCGATGCCCAGGGCACCGATGTTGGTAATGGTGAGCGTGCCGCCCTGCATTTCTGCGGGCTGGGTCTTGCCGGCCCTGGCGGTGGTGGCAAGGTTGTTCAGCGCCAGCGCCAGTTCCTTCAGGGACAGATCCTGGGCGTTCTTGATGTTCGGCACCATGAGGCCACGGGGTGTCGCGGCCGCGATGCCCAGGTTCATGTAGTGCTTCACGTGGATCTCAGCGGCATCAGTGCCGTCCGCGTTGTCCACCCACGTGGCGTTAACGCTGGGGTTCCGGGCGGCCGCCCAGATCACGGCCTTGGCCAGGATGAGCAGCGGCGAAACCCTGATGCCCTCGAAGTCCCGGGAGGCTTTGAGCCGCTTGACGAATTCCATGGTGCGGCTGGCATCCACGTCCACGAAGATGCTGACGTGCGGCGCCGAGAAGGCCGATTCCACCATCGCCCTGGCAGTGGCCTTGCGGACCCCCTTGACCGGAATCCGTTCAATGCGCTGGTCCTGCGGCTTGCCCGCCTTGCCCCAGAAACCGTCCGCCTTGTCCAGTTCTGCGTCCCGCTGGGCCTGGTAGCTGACCAGGTCCTCGCGGGTGACCTCGCCGCGGGAGCCGGTGGCCACCACATCGGCGAGATCGATGCCAAGGTCCCGGGCGATTTTGCGCACCGGAGGCTTGGCCAGGACACGGTTGACCAGCCCGCTGATGGTGCCGCCCAGGGTGGGACGGTTATCGACAGGGTCGCCGGTGGTTTGGCCTGGAGCTTCCTTGCCGGCGCCTGCTGTTTCCACCTGCGTCCAAGCCGTGACGGCGTCCGGCGTATGGGGCTGGACGGGCTCCACTTCCGGGGCGTTGACCGTCAGCGCGCCGGCGGCCGGTGCAGCCTTGCGCGGACGGCGCTTGACGGCGTCGGCCTTGGGTCCGGAACCCACCAGCGGACCGCCGGCCAGGGCGCTCTCCTGGGTTCCGGCGTCGGCCGTTGCAGCGTCGGCGTCCCCGGCGGGAAGCTTGCCGTAAAGCGGCTGCACCGGAGTCTCCGGGGCACGCACGTCAGCGGGTGTGGGGTCGCCTGCGACGTCATCATTGACGCTGATGATGGCGGTGCCGACGTCGATGGTCACCCCTTCGGGTACCAGCAGTTCGGTGACTGTCCCCGCGAAGGGGGAAGGCAGTTCCACGATGGACTTTGCGGTTTCGATTTCGCACAGGACATCGTTGATCGCGACGGCGTCACCGGGCTTGACCTTCCAGGAGACGATTTCCGCCTCGGTGAGGCCCTCGCCGACGTCCGGCAGGTTGAACTTCTTGAGAGTCATGGTGTCCTCAGTAGGAGAGGGCGCGGTCCAGCGCCTCCAGGATGCGGTCGATGTCCGGAAGGTAGTCTTCCTCCACCTTCGCAACGGGGTAGGGCATGTGGAAGCCGCCCACGCGGATCACGGGGGCCTCGAGCGAGTGGAAGGCCCGCTCGCTGATCCGTGCCGCGATCTCGCCGCCGATCCCGCCAAACGTCGGCGCCTCGTGGGCAACGATCAGCCGTCCGGTTTTCTGCACGGATGCCGTCACAGTGTCGAAGTCCAGGGGCGAGATGGAACGGAGGTCGATGACTTCGACGCTGCGGCCATCTTCCTCCGCCGCGTTGGCGGCCGCGAGGGCCACGGGGACCAGCGGTCCGTAGGCCACGATGGTGGCGTCGGTGCCGGCGCGGAGAACGTGGGCCTTGAATGGATCGCTTGACGGGCCGGGGGTCTCGACATCCACGTCGCCCTTGAGCCAGTAGCGCCGTTTGGGTTCGAAGAAGATCACGGGGTCCTGGCACTCCACGGCCTGTTGGATCATCCAGTAGGCGTCGTGCGGGTTGGACGGGGTGATGATCCGCAGGCCGGCGGTATGGGCGAACAGGGCCTCGGGCGATTCGGAGTGGTGCTCCACTGAACCGATGCCGCCGCCGTACGGGATTCGGATGACTACCGGGACGGTGAGGTTGCCGTTGCTGCGGGCATGCATCTTGGCAAGCTGTGTGGTGATCTGGTTGAAGCCGGGGAAGACGAACCCGTCGAACTGGATCTCGCAGACCGGGCTGTATCCGCGCAGGGCCAGACCGATGGCGGTGCCGATGATGCCGGATTCCGCGAGCGGCGTGTCAACCACGCGGTCAGGGCCAAACTCCCCGATCAGCCCGTCAGTCACCCGGTACACGCCGCCCAGCGGGCCGATGTCTTCGCCCATCAGGAGGGACTTGGGGTTACCGGCCAGGGTGGCGCGGAGGCCTTCATTGATGGCCTTGGCAATGGTCATTGTGGTCATCAGTGGCCTGCCTTTGCTGCTGCCTGACCGGCAGGTTCCGCCGCGGGTTCCTCACCGGCAAACCCTGCGGAGTATTCCTCGAACCATGCCAGCTCCTCCGCCACCAGGGGATGCGCTTCGGCATAGGTGTTGGCGAAAGCGGAGCGGATGTCCGGCGTTTCGAGATCATGGGTGGTGCGCCGGACGTAGGCGGCGAGTTCATCGCCGTCGGCCTTGACCTTGGCGAAGAAGGCGTCGTCGGCGAGGCCTTCGGCGCGCAGGTACTTCTCCAGCCGGAGGAGTGGATCCTTGGCGCGCCAAGCGTCCTCTTCCGAGGACGGGCGGTATTTGGTGGGGTCGTCGGCTGTGGTGTGGGCGCCGACACGGTAGGTGAAGGCCTCGATCAGGACCGGACCCTTGCCCTGGCGTGCGTGCTCGAGCGCCCACTCGGTGACGGCATGCACGGCGATGACGTCGTTGCCGTCCACCCGGATGCCGGGGAAGCCGTAGCCTTTGGCACGGTTGGACAGCGGAACGCGGGTCTGCACGTTGGTGGGGACCGAAATGGCCCAGTGGTTGTTCTGGCAGAAGAACACCACGGGAGCGTTGTAGGAGGAGGCGAAGACCATGGATTCATGGACGTCGCCTTCCGAGCTGGCCCCGTCGCCGAAGTACGCGATCACTGCGGCGTCCCGCTCCCGCCCGCCGGTGCTGGAGGCAGCGGCGAGCTTCTGGTCCCGCTGGATGCCCATCGCATAGCCCACGGCGTGGAGCGTCTGCGCCGCCAGGACCAACGTGTAGAGGTGGAAGTTCGTGTCCTTGGGGTTCCAGCCGCCGTTGGACACGCCGCGGAACTGGCGGAGGAGTTCGGCCAGGTCCACATCGCGCGTCAGCGCCACACCGTGTTCCCGGTAGGTGGGGAAGATGTAGTCCTGCGGCTGGCTGGCCCTGCCCGAGCCGATCTGGGCTGCTTCCTGGCCGGTAAGGGGCACCCAGAGTGCCAGCTGTCCCTGCCGCTGCAGGGCGGTGGCCTCGACGTCGAACCGGCGGATGGCGGCCATGTCTGCGTAAAGTCCGCGCAGCGCCTCCGGCATGAGCCTGTCGGCATACTCGGTGAACACCGGATCTGCGCCCAGCTTTCCGTCGGGTCCCAGCAGTTGCACCATCGGTGCCAGGGGCTCGCCCATAACGGCTTCCGCATCAGCTTCCCGCTGGTCGTCTACCGCTGTTTCGTCGAACTCGGTGGAAGGCAGATGTGTGCCCATACCGTCTCCTCGCTTGCCGCATCCGGATCAATGCAAATGTCGCTGGGATATATGCCTCGTGAGGAATACATTCCCGACGCGGCATATACATTGGCTTACTGATCCTAACTTTATCTTCAGTAGGTATCCGCTGGATTACTTGTTAAGCGCTAGGAACCCCGCGGAGCCTTTGTATAGTCCGCACACACCTGGAGGAATCTCGTGTTGGCCTCCGACTCGCCGATGCTCACCCTGACCCCCTCGCCGGGAAAAGCGCGGACTGAGAGTGCCTGGGCACCCGCCAGCTCTGCAAACCCGGCACTGTCGGCGCCTAGGTCCAGCCATACAAAGTTTCCCTGGGCCTCAGGGACGGCCCAGCCAAGCTCACGCAGACCGGCAGTCACACGGCTCCGCTCGTCCACCAGCGTTTGTACCCTTTCTACAACCTGGGGGAAATTCTGCAGGGAAACAATGGCCGCTTTTTCGGCAATCTGCGACACGGCGAATGGGGTCGCAGCCACCCGGAGGTGTTGTGTCAGCCCGGGATTGGAGAGGCTGTAGCCGACGCGGAGGCCGGCCAGGCCGTGTGCTTTGGAGAAGGTACGGAGCACCACCACGTTGGGGTACTTGCGGTACAGGGCTATCCCGTCCACCGCATCGGCAGTGCGGACGAACTCCTGGTACGCCTCGTCAATGACCACCACTACGTGGGAAGGCACCGAACGGATGAAAGCTTCCGTCTCGGTGGCGGTGAGGGCCGGCCCGGTGGGGTTGTTGGGTGTGCACAGCAGGACCACCTTAGTCCGCGCGGTGACAGCCGCCGCCATGGCATCCAGGTTGTGCCGGCCGTCGCGGGTCACGGGAATCCGCACGCTCTCTGCCCCGGCCAGGCCCACGCTGATGGGATAGGCCTCGAAGGAGCGCCAGGCGTAAATGACTTCGTCGGGCTTGCCGTCCTCATTCTGGCCGGCAAACGTGGCGAGAATCTGGTTGAGGGCGCCCAGGCTGCCTGCGCCGGTGACGATGTCCTCCGCCGGAACGCCGAGGAAGTCCGCAAGCGCTGCCCGCAGTTTGCTGCTGAGCGGGTCCGGGTAGCGGTTGAAGTCAGTCTGGTGTGCGATCGCCTCAAGGACTGCGGGCAGCGGCGGGAGTGGGTTCTCGTTGGAGGACAGCTTGTAGCTGGCCAGTCCGTCGACGGCGGCGGGCGGCTTCCCGGCCGCATAGCGGGGCAGCCGGCCTACCACCGGCCGCGGCGTGATTCCGCCGGCCAGGGTCTCTGAGGAGGTCATGCAAGCTAGCCTACTTCTCCCCGCCGGGGCGGGTGGAAGGCATACAATGCATTGCTTTCCAGGGACCGGGCCCGCATCCAGTCCCTTATGCAAGCATGGGGGCATGGGTTCGTTCATTCTTCGTGTCTTCGTTAACGCCGCTGCGCTCTGGGTTGCGGGCTGGGTCCTGCCGGGACTGGAAATCTCCAGCTCCGCGGCGTCCGAGGCCGTAGCCAGGACTGGAGTCACGGAGGGCACGGACACCATCGGGATCATTGTGGCTTACCTGTTCATCGGTGCCATCTTTGGCATTGTGAACGCGTTCGTCCGGCCGCTGGTCAGATTCCTGGCGCTGCCCATCACCATCCTTACGCTGGGCCTGTTCACCATCGTCATTAACGCCGCGATGCTTTATCTGACGTCCTGGATCAGCAGTTACACGCCGGTGGAGTTCAGCATCGATTCCTTCTTCTGGACGGCCGTGCTTGCGGCAATCATCATTTCCCTGGTCTCGCTGGTGGCAGGAATCCTGCCCGGAGGCCGCAGGCGCTGACCCAGGCTGCGCACAACCAACGCCCGCGGTTACCGCCCGCCAAGTGCCCGTTCCCGGACCCGTGCATCCGGTGATGGAATGGCCGGAGACGGCGCCTTGGGCCGCGACAGGGAGAACCGGGTGGCTGTTGCCGCTCCACCGGCGCCCAGCACGCCCCCGAGTACGCCCGTGGACTGCACCAACGTCGGGTCCCCGCTGGCCGCGACCAGCCGCGCGCCCTCCTGGTACCCGCTGAGGCTATGACCCGGCCCAAGACCAACGTCCTCCCCCGTTTGCACATACAGGTCATCGCTCATGGTGACCGTGACCTGGTTCCTGGCGTCCGGGTTTGGTGAGCCCTCACTTCCGGGAACCCAGTCGGTCCGGTGCTCCAGGTGAAGGGTTGTGACATCGTCCGGGGGTGTTATGAGGGCAACGGGTGAGCCCGCTGTGATGACGTATTTCATGTCGTACTCGGAGCGGAACAACTCGTCGGCCGCCAGGTTCATGGCATGGATTCCGCCCTGGCTGTACCCCACTGCGACGACCGGAGATCCCTTCTCCGCCCCCGCGGACTGGAGCGCCTCCAGCACAGATGCGTTAACCCCGGAGGATTTACTGCCAAGCCCTTCCGCGATGCCGCCGAGGTCGAAGGGATTGGTGCCGGATTCGGCATCCTCCATTTGGGTGCCGGGAATAACCACAACGTAGGCTTTTCGGCCATCGTCAGCCACTTCTATGACTTCGATGTAGCCCCTGCCTCGCGCGTCGATCAGCCGAATCCGCTCGAGCAGGCCTGCCGGTGATGAATCGAGCTCGATGGGGATGCTTTCCTCCTGGCGGACGGTGGGCGGGGTCGGCTTCAGGGCCGGAATCGCGCCTTCGAGCAAGGTCTTGGCCCACGGCATGGTCGAGACGGATTTACCCGCCAGCATTTCGGCTGCTTTCCCGTTGAGGAAACCAGTCCGCCAGAAATCCGCGTGCTTCCCCAATTCCTCTTGCGGGCTCCAAACCCCCAGGCTTCTCCAGGTGCGGGCGAAGGCTTCCGCTTTTTCGTAGTCACGCCTGCAGTCGCGAACAAGGCTGCTGATCCGCTGAAATTCGGTCCTGACGGCTTGAACGCTGTCTTTTGCATCCCACACCGAGAGGAGCGCAGCGGTTCCGGTGGTCCGGGGCTCGTTCTGGTACGGGCAGAGATCCTCCCAGATGCGGTGTACCTCCCCCTCGATGGCACCGAGCCTGGATGCAAGGCCGTCCAGCCTCTCCGCTCCGGATGCAAGCTCCTCAAGTTGGAAGGTGATTCCTCCGATGCCTCCGGAAATGACAAGGCTGCCGTCCCTGGCCGGACCTGGCAGCTGAAAATTTCCTCCGGTGCCGGATGGGGTCAGGTCCGCCATCAGGCCGGCCCGCCGTACGAGCATTCGGACGACAGGATCGCCCTTGCGTGGCAAGCCGCCGCAGCGGCCGCTTCATGCAGCCGGTCAGCTGCACGGCGAATCGCTGCCGCCTGGAGGCTGAGCGAATTCCGGTAAGCCTGCCCGGCGGGCGACTGCCATTCCGCCAGCTGGATGTCCCACAGTGCGGCGAGCACCTCTTCGGTCCGGGTCTCACAAAGGGTCATCCTTGCCGCCAACTGCTGCACTTCGATGCTGCGCTGTGCGGCCACACCCCAGATGCCGCTTCCCGGATCGTTGCCCATGCCCGCTCCCCCGCCCGGGCCTCCCCGGTTGCTGATGTCATGCCCTGCCTGCTGCTGCGTCCACGCTACGAAAGACGGTGTGCAGTCTTAAGCACCGGCGCCTGCTATGTGGACAAGTAACCTGAAAGGCCACGCTTAAGGCACCGTCGGACTTCGTGAAAGAATCAGCACATGCCTGAAACTGCCGCCACAGCTGACACACGTACGCCCTCGGGACGCCTGGCCCTCGCCGCGTCACCGGAAAAAATCGCGCTCGGCCCCCTGGACGGCCGTTACCAGACTGCCGTCGCCCCGCTCATCGACTACCTGTCGGAAGCTGCGCTGAACCGGGACCGTGTGGCTGTTGAAGTTGAATGGCTCATCCATCTGGCCAGCAACAATGTCCTCCCGGGCGCCGGTCCGCTCACGCCTGAGCAGCAGGACCAGCTGCGTGCCATCGTCACCGAATTCGATGCCGCTTCCGTGGCCGAACTGGCTGAAATCGAGGCCGTAACCGTCCACGACGTGAAGGCTGTGGAGTATTACATCGGCCGCCGGCTTCCCGCCGTCGGCATTGAAAACCTGACGGCCATGGTCCACTTCGGCTGCACTTCCGAAGACATCAACAACCTCTCCTACGCCCTGGGCATCAAGGGGGCTGTGGAGGACGTGTGGCTGCCGGCAGCACGTGCCCTGGCAGGCCAGATCAGCAGGATGGCGGAGGACAACCGCTCCGTGCCCATGCTGTCCCGGACGCACGGCCAGCCGGCCACCCCCACCACCCTCGGCAAGGAACTGGCGGTCATCGCGCACCGCCTCACCCGCCAGCTGGACCGGATCGCCAGGACGGAATACCTGGGCAAGATCAACGGCGCCACGGGCACGTACGCCGCCCACGTTGCTTCAGTTCCCGGTGCGGACTGGCAGCAGGTTTCCAAGTCCTTCGTGGAAGGGCTGGGGCTGACCTGGAACCCGCTTACCACGCAGATCGAAAGCCACGACTGGCAGGCAGAACTGTATGCCGACGTCGCGCGCTTCAACCGCATCCTCCACAACGTCTGCACGGACATCTGGAGCTACATCTCCATCGGCTACTTCGCGCAGATTCCCGTGGCCGGCGCCACCGGCTCCTCCACCATGCCGCACAAGGTCAACCCCATCCGCTTCGAAAATGCCGAAGCCAACCTGGAAATTTCCAACGGCCTGCTGGACACCCTGGGCGCAACGCTGGTCACCTCCCGCTGGCAGCGGGACCTCACGGACTCCTCCAGCCAGCGCAACATTGGCGTGGCGTTCGGCCACTCGCTGCTCGCCATTTCCAACGTAGCCAAGGGCCTGGAACGCCTTGATGTTGCTGAAGACGTGCTGGCCGGGGACCTCGACACCAACTGGGAAGTGCTGGGCGAGGCAATCCAGATGGTCATGCGGGCCGAGGCGATTGCGGGCGTCGAGGGCATGGAAAACCCCTACGAACGGCTCAAGGACCTCACCCGCGGCCAGCGCGTGGACGCTGCCCGCATGCAGGAGTTCGTGCAGAGCCTTGGCCTTTCGGCCGATGCCGAAGCGCGCCTGCTCGCGCTGACGCCCGGAAAGTACACGGGCATCGCGGACCAGCTGGTGGACCACCTGAAGTAGTCCGGCCGCAGCAGGCAGGAAGGCAGCAGGAAAAGGTACGACGGCGGCGCCGGGCTTTTGAACAGCCCGGCGCCTTTCGTGTTACTGAGGTTAGGGTGGACCGGTCTGCTGTGCCGCGGCCGGAGTGCGAAACTGGAGAGCATGAAGCTGCTGCTCATCCGCCACGGACAGACCCCCGGCAACGTCCTCGGCCAGCTGGATACCGCGCATCCGGGGCCTGGGCTCACGGAACTCGGCGAGCGGCAGGCCGAAACGATGGCCCGGTCGCTGGCCAACGAGCCAATTGGTGCATTGTATGCCTCCACGCTGATCCGCACCCAGATCACGGCAGCGCCGCTTGGGAAGCTGCACAGCCTGGACGTGGAGGTCCTTGATGGCCTTCACGAGATCGAGGCCGGTGCCCTGGAGAAACTGACCGACCACGAATCGCACAAGCGATACATGGGAACGGTGATCGCCTGGGCAGCCGGAGATCTTAACCTCCGAATGCCGGCCGGACCTGACGGCCATGCATTCTTCGATCGATTCGATGCGGCCATAACGCAGGTAGTGGAACGGGCAGCCCAACAGCAGCATGACACGGCAGCGGTGGTAAGCCACGGTGCCGCTATCCGCACCTGGGCGGGGCGCCGCGCAGAGGATGCCGACCATGAATTTGCGGCGCGCCACGTCCTGGCCAACACCGGAATCGTCGCCCTGGAAGGCGATCCTGATGCCGGCTGGAAGCTGATCCACTGGGACGGCAGCCCCCTAGGCGGACTGGCTCTCGCCGATCCCACCGCCGAAGACCCCACCGGCCGGATAACGCGTCCCTAGCAGTATCCCGCCACGCTGGCGTCAGGCACACTGCCGGAATCGGCGGCTGCCGGCCGCTGCCACCCGGCAGAAACGGCCACCTTGACGGCCGGCGCAGGCGGGACAAGGCGTGCGGCAACTGCAGCCGCCTCTTCCGCCGTCGGGCGTTCCGCACTGTCCATTGCCGTCAGGGAACGGAGGAACGGACTCCAGCGGGGCCCAAGGAAATCCGGAATATCGGGGCTGCGAAGGGTCCTGGCCACAAGGGATTCGATGGCGGTCCCCGGAAACGCCTTGGATCCGGTCAGGAGCTCCAGGAGGACCAGTCCCATGGAGTAGACATCCCACGTTGGTTGCGTGGCTCCCCCTGATGCCTGCTCGGGGCTCATGTAGTGCGCTGTTCCGGAGGAGATGCCGGGTTCGGGCGCCGAGTCGGCTTCCGCCGCGATTCCGAAGTCGATGATCCGGACAGGGCTCCTTCGCAGGCCGCTCAACATCAGGTTGCCGGGCTTGATGTCGCGGTGGACCAGGCCCCGGGAGTGCAGATGCGCAAGGGCGCTGAACAGCCCGCTTGCCCAGACCGCTACTTCCGCCGGCCAGCGGCAGTTGCTGCGGACGGCCTCGGAAAGGCTGGTGCCCAGAGCCAGCTCCTGGACCAGGAACGGGCGCCCGCTGTGGGTTCCGCCGGCAGGCATGACGCCCTCGGCGACGAACCTGATGATGGAGGGGTGGTGAAGCGCGGCCAGCACGGCGCCTTCATTGCCGGTCCGCTCCCGCTGCTTGTCCGAGTGCGCAACTGCCATTTTGACTGCCACATCCGGGCCACCGGCGAGATCCGCGGCCCGGAAGACTTCAGCCGCGGACCCGCGTCCCAGGCGTTCCCCAAGTTTGAACCTGCCTGCGACGACGGCGTCCCCGGAGGGCTGCATGGCACGCCACCCCTGTTCCGGGGGTGCCAGGGCGGGCGTGCTCATGCGTGAAGTGGGGCGCCGCTGGCTGTGCCCTGGCCGGCTGCGTCCACGGCGAAGCGGACGGTGCCGGCGGCGGGCAGCCAGGCATCCAGCTGGAATCCGCACCGGCAGCGCCATACCGGCGGCAGTTCGATGGGTACCTCAGCATCCGGTTCGAAGGTGTAGTGGGCCGCAGCCGGCCCAGTTGCAGGAGTTGCAAGTTCCATGGGCGTCCCGCAGTGGACAGCGCTGTCCCGCAGCTCCTTCGCCAGGTCCGGGGCCTGGCCGGACGTTGGAGAGCCTGCGCCGTTTCCCATGTTGAAGCAGGGGTTCTGGGGTGAAACTTCAGTAAAAGTGATCAACGCGCTCACGACTCCATCGAAAAGAGACTTTCAAGGTTGATCGTAAGCAGACATATTACTAGGTGGACTAGCTAGTCCGGCTAGTTACTTCTCCTGCTGCTGGCCCTCCCGGATGCTGAGCGCCTCTGTCATGCGTTGCAGGAAATCAACGACGATGCGCGCCTGGTCGGCAGTCAGCCCTTCAGCGACCGACATCATTCTGCGGTGCATCCCGCCCAGCGTCTCGCGCACCTCCTTGTCCGACTCAGCGGTAGGAACGACGACGACGGACCGGCGGTCCGTGGGGTGCGCCTCGCGGCGGACGTGCCCGCTGGCTACCAGCCTGTCAATCAGCGACGTGGTGGAAGCGCTGGTGATGCCCAAAAACCGGCTGAGGTCTTTGGGGACAACAGTCTTCCCCGAGGCCTGGACGCGCAAGAGATAGCGCAAGGCCAGAATGTCTGTTTCGCCCATGCCCATGGAGTCCCGGGTGGAGCGGCGGACGGCCGTTTCAGCGGCCCGGTAATCCCGCAGTGACTTCAGCACGGCAGCACCATAATCCAACTGCCCGTCCGGACCGTACCAGTACCCGGAGCCTTCATTACCTGTGGAACCCATGCACCTGATCTTAGACCAGCTAATAACTAGTCAACCAAGTAACTTGGCGGGGCCGGTTCCAGGTTATCCAAGCGCTTACCAGAAGGAAACACCGGTGTAACCACCGGCTTCTAGTCTTTTACTGCATAACCCTTCGGCGAATCGAGACAGACATGCAGACCAATCCGCGGCTGAACATTCGGCAAGTGCCCTGGTCCAATCCTGTTGGCGCCGACCTGCGACGGGCCCAGCAGGCCGAACTCGACGCCCGCTTCGGGACCGTGGACCACGAGCCCGGCCCCCCGCCGTCGGGCGCCGACTGCGCCGTGTTCCTCGTGGCGTACGACAAAGGATCGGGCCAGCCCGTGGGATGCGGCGGCCTGCGGCTCCTGGATTCGTCCACAGCCGAGATTAAGCGGCTGTACGTCCTTCCCTATACCCGCGGCTCAGGGATTGCCAGCTCCATCCTTGCCGCTTTGGAGGCCGAGGCTTTCAAGCAGGGAATCACGCGGATCAAGGCGGAGGCCGGCTCTGCGCAGCCGGACGGGCGGAATTTTTACCGGAATTCGGGGTTCGAACCGGTGCCGAACTTCGGTCCGTATATCGGGGTGGAGCACTCGTACTGCTATGCCAAGAGCATCAACGCGCGAAGTGCGGCCCAGACGGCCATGGCTTAAGGGCCGCGCCGTACCAACCACTTTTGGCCAGGACTGACCTTTCACGCGGCGTTTACCCGAAGGCCGCCGACAGTTCTCCCGACTGGACCACATTGGGCAGCCGGGCTGTTTATCGAATCGATAGCAAAACGGCCCCACATTCCGCATGCCCGGTTATAGGCTGTGCGGACATGCTCCGATTCCAGTCCAGAAATGAGTCCTGATCGTGCGTAAATTGCAGACTTTGGTTGCCGCCGCCCTCGCCGTCACCCTCCTTGCCGGATGCGGCGGCGGGACCACCCCGCCCGCTGCTTCGGGCGATGCGTCCTCCGCTCCGGCCGCAGGTTCCGGCGAAACCCTGGTGGTTTACACCAACTCCAACGGCGAAGGCCGCGGCGAATGGCTGACTGCCGAGGCAGCCGAGGCCGGATTCAAGATCGAGATCGTAGGTGCCGGCGGTGCCGACGCCACCAACAAGTTGATCGCCGAGAAAAACAACCCCATCGCGGACGTCGCTTTCGGGTTGAACAACATGTACTTTGCGCAGATCAAGGCTGAGGACGTGTTGGAACCGTACGAGCCGTCCTGGGCAGGCGAGGTGGACAAAGAGCTGGGCGACGGCGAGACGTATTGGCCGCTGGTGAAGCAGGCCATCCTCCTGGGCTACAACTCAGACAAGATCTCCAAGGACGCCGCGCCGCAGGACTGGACAGACCTGTGGACGAAGGACGAATTCAAGGACCGCTACGAGCGGGTGACGGGCCTGGGCACTGCTACCGCCCAGCTCGTTTTCGCGGGGATCCTCAACCGCTACCGTGACGACTCCGGCGACCTGGGCATCTCTGACGAAGGCTGGAAGCAGGTGGAGCAGTACTTCCAGAACGGCAGCCCCGCCGTTGCAAAGACCGATCTCTTTGCCCGCATCGCCTCCGGTGAGGTGGACATGGGGCAGATGCCGTCCTCGATCATCGCCGAGCGGGAGACATCCTTCAAGGTGAACGTTGACACCGTGGTTCCCTCCGTGGGCGTCCCGCTCGCCGTGGAGCAGATTGCCCTGGTCAAAGGCACCGAAAAGCAAGAGCAGGCCCAAAAGTTCATCGACTGGTTTGGCAGCGCCGAGGTCCAGGGCGAGTTTGCAAAGCAGTTCAACTCAATGCCGGTCAACAAGGAAGCCGAAGCCCAGGCCAATCCCGAGGTGGTGGACTTCTTCGCGGACCTCAAGCAGCAGGACATTGACTGGGAGTTCGTGCAGGAGAACATGGGCGCCTGGGTGGAAAAGATCGAACTCGAATACATGACGTAGCCCGGTCCCCCTGCCAGCTTCCCGTTCCACCAGACAGGTTTGCCATGATCCGCTTGGACAACATCGAAGTTTCCTTCGGCGATTTCACCGCCATACCGCAACTGGACCTGCACGTCCGGCCCGGGGAGTTCTTCACCTTGCTGGGGCCTTCCGGCTGCGGAAAGACGACGGCGTTGCGCACCTTGGCCGGCTTCATCCAGCCGGCCAAGGGCACCGTCCAGGTGGACGGCAGGGATGTCACCCGCCTTCCCAGTGATAAGAGGCAGGTGGGCATGGTGTTCCAGAACTATGCCTTGTTCCCCAGCATGAGCGTCTGGGAGAACATCGCATTCGGGTTGCGGGTGCGGAAGGAAAAACCTGCGGACAGCGACCGCCTGGTCCGGGACATTGCCCGGCGCGTGGAACTGAGCGACGAGCAGCTGGCCAAGAACGTGGCGGAGCTGTCCGGCGGGCAGCAGCAGAGGGTGGCCGTGGCACGCGCACTGGTGCTGCGGCCCAAGATCCTGCTGCTGGACGAGCCGCTGTCCAACCTGGATGCCAAGCTCCGCCACCAGCTCCGGCAGCAGCTTAAGGACCTGCAGAGTGAGTTTGGCATTACCACCGTCTACGTGACGCATGACCAGGATGAGGCCCTGGCCATGAGCGACCGGGTGGCAGTGTTCAATAAGGGCGTGGTGGAGCAGGTGGGGACGCCGCAGGAAATTTATGACCAGGCCGCCACCGAGTTCGTCTGCAACTTCATCGGCGACAGCTCGGCCCTGACGCCGGAGTTCGTTGCGGAAGTGAACCGGCTTTCGGGTGCACAACTCAGCACGCACGCCAACTCCTACCTTCGGGTGGAAAAGGCGTCCCTGGACCGCCCCGCCAACGGGGGCGCCGCCGTCGGACTTCCCGGCACGGTGGTGTCCCGCACCTACCATGGCCTGCACAGCCGGTACATCGTGCGCAGCCACGGCGCGGACATCCGCCTCCTGGTGAAGGAGGACGGCGGGGCCCACCGCGGCCCCGGGACGGAAACCACTGTGTACCTCCAGCCGGAGCATGTGCTGCAGTACCACCCGGAAACCGGCGCTGCCCTGCAGCAGCAGGACCAGGCGGTAGCCCTGCCATGAGCAGCACTCCGGTCCGCGGGATGCTCCGCTCGCCCTTCGTGCTGATAGTGGGCGTTGTGCTCACCTGGTTCATTGCCGCGTTCCTGGTGTGGCCCAACGTGAACGTCCTCATGGCCACGTTCTTCCCGGACGGCAGCTTTTCCGGGCGGGCGGCGGAGAAGCTCTTTTCGTCCCAGCGCGCCATGAAAGCGCTGGGCAACAGTTTCCTGCTCGCAATCGCGTTGTCCATCACCGTGAACCTGGTGGGGATATTTATAGTCCTGGTGACGCATTACTTCCGCATCCGGGGCTCACGGATCCTCTTCCTTGGCTACGCCTCCACGTTCATTTACGGCGGCATCGTGCTGGCCGCGGGGTACAAGTTCATCTACGGGGACAAGGGGATTGTCACCTCCCTGCTGGTGAAGGTGTTTCCCGGCATGGATCCGGCCTGGTTCTCGGGATTTTTCGCGGTCCTGGTGGTGATGACCTTTGCCACCACTACCAACCACATGCTGTTCGTTGCCAACGCGCTGAAGGGGATCGACTACCAGACCATAGAGGCCGCGCGGAACCTGGGCGCCTCCACCTGGACCATCCTGCGGCGGATCGTGCTGCCGATGCTCAAGCCCACGCTGTTCGCCGTGACCATCCTGTCCTTCCTCACCGGGCTTGGGGCCCTCAGCGCTCCGCAGGTTCTGGGCGGGCGCGATTTCCAGACCATCACGCCGATGATCCTGACATTCACCAACAGCCCCACGTCACGTGACCTCGCCGCGCTGCTGGCCGTGATCCTGGGCGTAGCCACCATCCTGATGCTCGCGGTGATGTCCCGCATGGAGAAGGGCGGCACCTACTTCTCGGTGTCCAAGGTCTCCTCCGAGCTGCAGAAGCAGCAGATCACCAGCCCCGTGGCCAATGCTGCGGTGCACGCGGTGGCGTACCTGCTGTTCGCCGTGTATACGCTGCCGGTGCTGCTCATAGTGCTGTATTCATTCGCGGACGGTGCCGCCATCCAGACCGGACAGCTCACGCCAGGCAACCTGACCCTGGACAACTACGTGCGGGTCCTTACCCAGCAGTCAGGGCTGCGGCCGTTCATCGTCAGCGTGGTGTACAGCGCGCTGGCCGCGCTCATCGCCGTCGGCGGGCTGCTGTTCGTGGCGCGGCTGCTGCAGAAGCACAGGAACTGGGTGGCCTCGGTCTTTGAATACCTGCTCCACATTCCCTGGATCCTGCCCTCGGCGCTGCTGGCCCTTGGCCTGATCATCAGCTACGACCACCCCAACCCCCTGGTGGGCGGCGCAGTGCTCACCGGCACCACTGTGATCCTGCTGATCGCCTTTGTCACCGTGAAGATCCCGTTCACGCTCCGCATGCTCAAGGCTTCGTTTGCCTCGGTGAACTCTTCGCTGGAGGAGGCGGCAGCCATCATGGGCGCCAAGACGCTCTATGTGTTCCGGCGGATCCTCCTCCCGCTCGTGCTGCCCGCGGCCGCCGCCATTACCGCCTTGAACTTCAACAGCCTGCTGGACGACTACGACACCGCCATCTTCCTGGCCCACCCGCTGGTCCAGCCCCTGGGTCTGGTTATCAAGGCGAACACAGACGGGGCCGAGGGAGTGGAAGGCGTTGCCAATACTTTTGTCTACACCGTGCTCCTGATGGTGATCACCGGCGTCACCATGTACTTGGTCTATGGCAGATCAGCGCGCCGCAAGGGCAGGAGGGGCCTGCCGGCCGTTCCACCGGCCGCACCTGTCGCGGCGCCGCCACTCTCCGATGCCTCCGTGTCCGGCGAGGACAGCAAGCTGCCTGCGGCCCCCGTGCGTTGATCGGCGGGCGGACCGCTTCCGCCGGCGGCGCGCCCGGCCCGCCGCGCGTCAGCGGGCGCCAGGCCAGCCGGTGTAGGCCTCGGCGAGGTAGGCCAGTCCGTGCCGTGAGGAGACCACGGAGCTGAGTTCGCCGAGTTGGCGGGCGCGGGAGAAGTCGTCGGCGTCAGCCGGGGTGTGCAGCATGGTGGTCATCCAGTAGGAGAACTGCTGCGCCTTCCATACCCGTTCCAGGGCGCGGTCGCTGTAGGCCTCCAGCAGGCGGTCCGAGCCGGAGTTGTAGTGGCTGTCGAGTCCTTCGAAGAGGACTTTGACGTCATGGATCGCCAGGTTCAGGCCCTTGGCACCGGTGGGCGGAACGGTGTGCGCCGCGTCACCCGCCAGGAAGAGGTTGCCGTGGCGCATCGGGGTGTGGACAAAGCTGCGGAACGGCAGCACCATCTTCTCGATGACCGGGCCTTCCTTGAGTTCGAAGCCGTTGCCGTTCACCCGGCTGCGGAACTCGGCCCAGATCCGGTCGTCATCCCAGTTGGCAACGTTTTCCCTGGGGTCGCACTGGAAGTACATCCGCTGCACGGTTTCCGTTCGCTGGCTGATCAGGGCGAAGCCGTTGGCGGAGTTGGCATAGATCAGTTCATCGGAACTGCGCGGGGCCTCGGCGAGGATGCCGAACCATGCGAAGGGGTATTCGTGGAAGTACCATTTGCGGTGCGCCTCGGGGATCTGGAACCGGCAGTGGCTGCGGGAACCGTCCGCACCCACCAGGAAGTCGGCCTGGATCTCGAACTCCACGCCCTCGGCGTCCGTGAACCAGACCTTCGGCTTTCCTTCCAGGTCATGCACGGTGGTGTCCGTGACGCTGTAGCGGACGTCACCGCCGTCGGCCTTCCTGCGGGCGGCGAGGTCCAGGAAAACGTCCGTCTGGGGATACAGCCAGACGGACTCCCCCACCAGGTCTTTGAAGTCCACGCGGTGGCTTTCGCCGTTGAAGCGCAGTTCGATGCCGTCGTGCCGGTCTCCGTCACGCAGCACCCGGTCCGAGACTCCGCTGTCCACCAGCAGGTTGACCGTGCCGTGTTCGAGGATGCCGGCGCGGACGGTTTCGGAGATCTCCTTGTGGCTGCGGACCTCGATCACCGTGGAGTCGATGCCGGCTTTCGCCAGCAGGTGGGAGAGCATCAGCCCGGCAGGACCGGCACCCATGATGGCCACCCGGGTAGAGATGATCTTGCGTGCTGCCATGGTTCTTCTCGCTTCGTTGCGGGGCCCGCGTGGCGGTGCCGGGGGAATTGGTCTGCCCCCAGTGTGCGCTTGAAGAAGTGGCTGACGTTACGCCAATTCCGTTGAATGGGAGCGGCGTCAGGAATCACCTAGGCTGCGGGAAATGCCGCGGGCGGCAGTCTGTAGCGCGGGCACCAGTGCTTGAAGGCGCACCTCGCGCAAGGGAACCACGACGCCGAGGGACGCCACCGCCCGTTGCCTGCGGTTGAGCACGGGGACGGCGATGCCCCAGGTGTCGGGATCCACGACGCCAGCCAGCTGGGCGAAGCCCTGGCGGGAAGTTTCGCTGAGCAGCGCCCGGATGGCTTCCCTGGTGACCTTCCCGTCGGGGTCCGCGAACTGCCCAAGATATTCAGCCTGCAGGGCCTTGTCCTGGTGCCCCATAAGCGCCAGCCCTGCCGAAGAGATGTGGATGGGCATCCTGCCGGCCACCTGGGCACGGTTGGCCACGGATCCCCGCCTTGACAGCCTTTCCACGAAGAGCGCCTCCCACCCGTCCAGCACCGCCAGGTTCACGTTCTGGTTGAGCACCTGCTGGATGTCTTCCATGAACGGCATCGCCGCCTGCCTCAAGGCAAGGGTTGGGGAGGTCCGGTTCACCAGCTCCCACAGCCGCAGCCCGGGCCGCACCATGCCGTCGGGGCCGGCCTCCAGGAGGCCATGCCCCGCCAGCTGCCGGACCAGCCGGTGGGTGGTGGTGAGTGGCAGGCCCGCACGGACGGAAAGCTCGGACAGCTGCAGGGCGCTCACATCCTGCGGAAAGGCTGAGATGAGCCGGACGATCCGGTCCACCACCGAATCACCGGACCTCGAATTCGCCACACCTCACCAGCTTCCGTTGAATGGTTGTGGCCTCAGGGTACCTTCCGACGCGAAAGGCGGCTAGGCCATCGTGGTCCGTTGCCGAAGCCGGCGCCGCACGTCCGGCGCCAGCACCACGGCGATGCCGACGGCGGCCCCGATCACGGTTTCGATGATGCGGTCCCGGAGCAGGATGGCAGGTGCCGACGGGACCACCAGCAGTGTGGAGATCAGGGCCAGCGGCGTGACGAACACCTGGGCCAGCAAATACTGGCGGATGATAAACAGTTCGGCACCGAACTGGCACAGTGCCATGACGAGCACCGTCTGCCATGGCTGCAGTTCCAGCAGCACTATTCCGGCCAGGATCACCAGGCCCAGCACAGTGCCAATGATCCTTTGGATTCCACGGCGTACCCGGTGGCGGGTCGTGTGACCCACCAGGGGAACGACGGCGGCCACCATCGCCCAGTAGTTGTGGCCGAATCCGAGCCGTTCCCCTGCCCACGTAGCCAGGGACCCGGCCAGCCCCGCCGCCACCAGGTAGCCGAGGCCTTCCAGCCATGCAGCCCGCTTCTCATCTGGTGTGCGCCGGATAGGCGGGGGCCGTACCCACGGCGTGCGGTGGCTGGGCAGCACGCGGGAGGAGAACCCGATCACCAGGCAGAAACCGGTGGTGAGGACCGATACCAGCATGCCCTGCCACAACGGTGGTTGATTAGGGATGGATGCTATGGCCGCAAAGGCAAAGATGTGGAAGAGGGAACCGGCCGGGCGCAGGCGCAGCCAGGAAATCGCCACTGAGCAGCCGCCGGCAACCACGGTGGTGGCCAGGACCAGCAGCCACGTGGTGGTGGAGCGGTCCAGCCCCCAAGCAGCTTCGATCCTCGCGGCAAGGGACGCCAGGAGGATCACCAGCAACATCAGCAGCCCGGCCCGCATCTGCAGGGCGAAGCGGGCGGCATGGGGTTCGCCGCGGCCGTAGATTCCGGTGAAAGCGCCGAAGGACGCGAAGATGGCCAGGTCCAGCCGCCCCAGGAGTACCAGCGAGAAGAGCGGTACAAATACTCCTACCGCGCAGCTCAGGGCAGGATGGTGGTCCTTGTTGGCGGGAGCAATGCTGAACATCTCAGCGAGCATCTTCACGTGGCAATAGCACCTTTCCTGCGGTACCTGGTGCTGGTCTGACGGGCGGCCGCGCTGACGTTCCTTCAGAATCCTACGCCCGGCGTGCTTCCCACGATCGGAACGGCGGCGCAACACAACTTCGTCCGTCCCGGTGAACCGTTCACGCCCGCGGAATCAGCCGCGCCATCGGCTCGCAGCCAGTCATCCCAACCAGGTCGCAGCAGGTGTCGTTTTGAGGCGTGATAACGACACCTGCTGCTACTTAGTTGGGATTTGAGGGCAGGCAGGTACCACCGCGCGCAGTCACAATCCGTTTGCGGGCCACCTGAAGACTGGACTTCGCCAAAACCCTTGACAGTGGCGCGGGTCACTCTTATCTTTGATTTGGGATCCCAAAATGGGATCCCAAACGACAAGGCCGGGGACACGGCGCTCCGGATCGCCCACCACGGCCTTTGTACTAACGGATTCGCAGACTCAAACCCCTGCATTTCCGGCCCGCACCCTCCCCCCCATACCTCCCCCACCCGTAAACTTCCCCGTGAAGGAGAAGCTGTGTCTATCCCAAATACTGAAACAGCAGCGGCGTCTGCCGCTGGCGACGCCACCGATGCAACAACGGGACAGCCCCCGAAGGACGGCGTGCAAAGGCGCACCACCGTCCGCTGGAAGCTTTTCCTGCTGCTGTTGGTCCTGGTTGCCGTCAACTACATCGACCGGGGTTCCATCTCGGTTGCGCTCCCCATCATCCAGAAGGAATTCAACCTCGCCCCTGAGCTGGTGGGACTCCTGCTCTCAGCCTTCTTTTGGACCTATGCCCTGATGCAGATCCCTGTTGGCTGGCTGATCGACAAGTTCGGCCCCCGCAAGGTCATGACCGCATCCTGCGTCGGCTGGGGCGCTGCCACTGCGGCCTCAGGCATGGCAGGAGGGTTCCTCAGCATGTTCATTGCCCGCATGGGCATTGGCGTTACCGAGGCCGGAGTAATGCCCGCCGGCGGAAAGCTCAACGCCATCTGGATGCACAAGTCCGAACGTGGCCGCGGCGCAACCATCCTGGACGCCGGTGCACCGCTGGGCGCGGGCCTGGGCGGCATCATCATCGCCGGCCTGATCGCCTCCACCGGCAGCTGGCGCATGGCCTTCGTGATCGCCGGCGCTGCCACTGTCCTCATGGGCCTGGCGGTCTGGTGGTACGTCCGGGACAATCCCCGTGAACACCGCGGCGTCAACGAGGCAGAGGCCGCCTATATTGAAGCCTCCCATGCGGCCGAGGATGCCGAGGCGAAGGCAGACGGCAGCCAGGGCAAGCGTGCACTGCTCCCCTACCTGCGGTTCCGCTCCTTCTGGGCCATGTGCTTCGGCTGGCTGGGATTCAACGGAGTGTTCTACGGCCTGCTGACCTGGGGCCCGCTCTACCTGGCCCAGGCCAAGGGCTTCGACCTGAAAACCATCGGCTGGTCCACCTTCCTGATCTTCGGCGCCGGGTTCGTTGGTGAAATCATCGGCGGCACCATTGCCGACAAGTGGCGCGCATCCGGCGCCTCAGCCAACCGCGTCATGCGGACCCTGCTGGGCATCTCCAGCGCGGTGGTCATTGGCGGCCTCATCGGCGTCACGGTGGTCCCTGACCCCACCACGGCCGTAGTACTGCTCTCCCTGGTCATGTTCTTCCTGCGCTGGGTGGGCCTCTTCTGGAGCATCCCCTCCATCCTGGGCGGGCGCACCAACGCCGGCGTGCTGGGCGGGGCCATGAACTTCAGCGGCAACATCTCCGGCTTCGTTACTCCCATCGCCGTCGGGCTCATTGTGGGCGCAACCGGGTCATACACCTGGGCGCTGCTCTACTTCGTGGGATCCGCAATCGTCATGGGCGCCTCGGTCCTGACCCTGAATTACAACAAGCGGCTTCCTGTCTAAGCTAGCCATCCAAGGCAACACTCACTCCACGCTTCCGCTGCCGGGAGCAGCGTCACACGGAAATCCGAATGGAGCACCATGCTTACTGCAGAAGACACCCAGGACAAGGAACGCCCGCTCCGCGAGGCTGTCCGGGATACGCTCCGCACCCGGATTTTCGAAGGACACTACGCTCCCGGCACGCGGTTGGTGGAACGCGACCTTGCAGCAGAATTCTCCGTTTCCCGGCTGCCGGTCCGTGAAGCCCTTCGCATGCTCCGCCAGGAAGGCCTCGTCAGCGACCGGGGTGCGAGGGGGGCCGAGGTCAGCACGCTCAGCCCCAAAGACGTGGAGGACCTCTTCGATGTCCGACAGTCCCTGGAAGTCCTGGCATGCCGGCTGGCCGCCATACGGGCCACCCGGGAGGACCTCACTCACCTGAAAGACCTCCTGGACAGCGCGGAGAGCCTCCTTGCCAAAGGCGCGGTTATGGAAGCCCACCGAGCCAACAGTGAGTTCCATGACGCCATCACCGGCATCGCTGACAACAACTTCCTCAAATCAGCACTCGAACCCCTCCAGGGCCGCATGCACTGGCTCTTCCGGCATGTCGCCGACCTGCCGGAACTCATCCAGGAACACCGTGAACTGTATGCCGCCATCGCAAGCGGCGACCCCGACCGGGCAGCCGCCAAGTCTGCTTCCCACATCGGCAAGTACCGCGAACAGTTCCCCGAGGACTTCAAGAAGACCGAACCAGAATTTCACCGGAAGAAGAAATGAAACTTCTCGTCATCAACCCCAACATCAGCGACGATGTCACTGCCCTTATTGAATCGGAAGCACTTCGTTCCGCCGCTCCCGGCACCGAACTTTTGGTCCGCACCGCCGGCCACGGCGTGGAGTACATCGAGACCCGCTTCGAGTCACTCATCGCCTCCGCAGCGGTAGCTGAACTCGTCGCCGAATACACCCGCCCCGGCGGCGAATCCGTGGACGGCGTGGTGGTGGCCGCGTTCGGCGATCCGGGAATGCCTGCCCTTAAGGAACTGGCGGACGTTCCGGTCATCGGCATCACCGAGGCCGCGCTCTGCGCCGCCTCGCTTCAGGGCCACCGCTTTTCCATCATCGCCATCTCGGACCGGATCCAGCCCTGGTACCGCGACTGCGTGGAGCGGTTCGGGCTGGCCGGACGGCTCGCCTCCATCCGGTCCATCAACGAGTCCCTGAACAGCATCGGCTCCGTCCAGCAGGACTTCAAGGACACCCTCCTGGCACTAAGCCGGCAGGCCGTAACCGAGGACGGGGCAGACGTCGTCATTCTGGCCGGCGCCCCGCTGGCCGGGCTTGCCCGCGAGCTCAGGGAACAGATTCCCGTGCCGGTGGTGGACGGCATCTCTGCAGGAATCCGGATGACCGAAGCTGTTGTGGGCCTGCAGTCCGGGTCCCACCGCGCCGGCGCCTTCGCTCCCCCACCCGTCAAGGGACGTAAAGGGCTCTCCGAAAACCTCGGCGCCGCGCTTGCCGCAGCACAGGAGAAGGCCCACGATTCCGCACCCACTGCCTAGAAGCCGCTTTTTTCAAAGGAGGACACCGATGTCCAACCAGCCAGACCTTGTCATCACCAACGCCACCGTGGTCAACGCCCTCGGCCGCCAAGAGGCCCACATTGTTATCCGGGAGGGGCGCATCACCGCGCTGGTTGACGCAGCTGAGGCCGCCCCGGACGCCGCCCGAACCATCGACGCCTCGGGGAAGCTCGTGATCCCCGGCGGCGTGGACGGCCACTGCCACGTGGCCCAGGTGACGGGCCGCTTCCGGACCCTGGACGACTACCGGACCACATCCACCGCTGCCCTCTGGGGCGGGACCACCACCATCATCGACTTCGGGATTCCCCGCGATGCCCAGGAAACACCGCTGGCAGCCGTCCTGCACAAAAAGGAACTCGCCACCGAATCCAGGTGCGATGTTGCGCTCCACGGGGCCGTGATCAGCTGGGACGAAACCGTCCCCTGGCAGCTGGAGCAGCTTGCCGCCGAGGGCGTGCGCTCCGTGAAGATGTACACCACCAACCGTGGCACCACCATGGCCGACGGCGGCACCATCCTGAAGGTCATGCGTGAAATGGTCCGGCTGGACGGCTTGACCTACATCCACGCCGAGCATGATGCGATCATTGCCGACTGCACCGAGCAGCACGCCCAGGACGGCCGTATCGGCATCGGCCACCTGCACCGGACCCGGCCCGAGCTCGCTGAGGAGGTCTCCGTCAAGGAAACGTTGGCCATGGCCGAATACACCACGGCGCCCGTCTACTTTGTCCACCAATCAACGCCGGGGGCAGTTGATCTTGTCACCGAGGCCCGGCGCCGCGGGCTTGAGGCCTACTCCGAGACCTGCCCGCATTACGTCACGCTGGCTGACTCCGTCTACGGCTCGAAATTCCCCGAGTGGTTTGCTTGCTGCCCGCCCATGCGCAACGCCGAAACGGTGGCGGCACTCAAGTCACGGCTGGCTGCCGGGGCAATTCACACCATGTCCTCCGACCACTCCTGCTACGACCTTTCACAGAAGCGCGAGCGCACGGACGACGTACGGGCCATGCCCCATGGCCTCCCTGGCGTGGAAACCCGGATGCCGGTCACCTTCACCACCATGACCTCCTCCGGTGCCAGCGTGGAAGACTTCGTGGAAGTTTTCTCCGCCGGCCCGGCACGAATCAATGCCGTACCAGGCAAAGGCCGCATCGCCGAAGGGTTCGACGCCGACCTGGTGATCTTCGACCCCGCGGAAGAGCGCACCGTGGACGGCCCGGCCCTGCACATGGGGACCGACTTCTCGCCGTTCGATGGACACGCCCTCACAGGCTGGCCCGCCGTCGTCATTTCGAACGGCCGGGTGGTGCTGGATGCCGAAGGTTTCCACGATCCCGGCGCCGCCGGGCGCTTCATCACCCGCAACGGCTTCCGCCAGCACCAGTCCGCCATCCCCGCCGCCGCCGCGCACGCCGCCGCTGCAACACTTTAGGAGTCTTGATGCCTTCAACAACCCGCCCCCGGCGGATCGGCATGATCGTCCCGTCTTCCAACACCTGCCTGGAGCCGCAGACGTACCGCATCCTGGGCGGCCGAACGGACGTCACCGTCCATTTCACCCGCATCCCCGTCACCCGGATCGCCCTGGACCACTCCTCTGACCGGCAGTTTGATCCCGCCGTCATGCGCGACGCTGCACGGCTGCTCGCGACGGCGGACGTGGACGTCATTGCCTGGAACGGCACCTCGGGGTCATGGCTGGGACCCGGCCACGACCGTGAGCTGGCGCAGGAAATCACGGATGCCACGGGGATCCCGGCGACCACCTCCACGCTGGCGTACCTCGAAGCGTTCCGGAGCTTCGGCACGGAGCGAATCAGCCTTTTCACGCCGTACACCGAGGACGTGAACCACCGGGTGATGGCCTGCTATGAACGGGAAGGGATCAAGACCGTGGACCACCGGGCCTTGGGCCTGAGCGACAATGAATCCTTCGCCCGGGTCACCGACGACGAGATGCGGCCCGGTTCAAGGGAACTCGCACAGGCTGCCCCCGACGCCCTTGTCTACCTGTGCACCAACCTCTACGGGGCCAACATCACGGCGGAAATCGAGGAGGACACCGGCATTCCCGTGCTGGATTCCGTGGCCGTCACGCTCTGGCACGCGCTCAGGCTCGCCGGAGCGCCGCTGCTGGACCAGCGGTGGGGCAAGCTGCTGACGTAGGAAAACTACATCCGGAGGGTGAGTGCGGACGGCACCATGGTCATCAGGACGTGCTTGCCCTGGCCCTCGTGGTCACCGTCCAACTGGTAGTCGTCCTTGTGCTCCAGAATGATTTCCACGGTCTTGCCTTGGAAGTACTCCACCGAGGTGTCCTTGTTCCGCCCCTTGCCAATGATGCCGGCAAGCACGGAGAGCCAGCCCAGCCGGCCATGGTGGGGAGCCAGCACCGCCACGTCGAGCAGGCCGTCATCCATTTTGGCTTCCGGGAAAATCTCCAGGCCGCCCTGGACCTTGCCGCAGTTCCCCACCATCACGCTGCGGACTCCGCGCCGCACTACCGTTTTTCCATCGATCACCACTGTCGCCTTCACCGGCTTGCCCGGCAGGTTCCGGATTCCGGCGTCCACGTAGGCAAGCCAGCCCACCTTGTGCTTAAGCTCCTGGTTGGTATCGGCCATGATGGTCGCGTCGTATCCCACACCGGCCATGACCAGGAACAGCTGCTCGTCGTCGGGGTCGCTGCGGCGGGCGCGGACCACATCGATCTTCCGTTCGGCACCGAGCAGCGCCCCGGCCATGGCGCCGTCGTAATCCGTGACGTCCATTCCCAGGTTGCGGGCCAGCAGGTTGCCGGTACCCAGGGGAAGCAGGCCCATTGGGGTGTCCCCGCCGGCGAGGACTTCGGCGACGCAGCGTACGGTGCCGTCACCGCCGGCAGCGATGACGATGTCGGCGCCCTGGGCGAGGGCTTCCTTCGCCTGGCCGACGCCGGGGTCCTCCAGCGTGGTTTCGAACCAGAGCGTCTCGCCCCAGCCGTTTTCGACACAGTGCTTCGCGACGAGTCCACGTACGTCGATGTCCACCGGCTTGGCGGGGTTCACGATGATTGCAGCGCGCTGGGGTTTAGTGGAGCTGTGGGCAGTCATGGTGTCCTTCGGTGGCAAATGGAAAGGCTACTTATGAAAAAAGAGTAGCCTGCCCGGGGACGGGTTCGAAGCAGCCCGGCAGGGTTACAGCGCCTTCACTGCCCCCAGCACCTGGGCCAGCGAGTCCTTGGCGTCGCCGAACAGCAGCGACGTCTGCGGCTCGTACAGCAGTTCGTTTTCGATTCCGGCAAACCCCGGACGCATCGAACGCTTCAGGAACACCACCTGCCGCGCGTCAGCCACCTCCAGGATGGGCATGCCGTAGATGGGCGAGCCGGAGGAGGTTTTGGCTGCCGGGTTCACCACGTCGTTGGCGCCGACCACCAAGGCCACATCCGCCGTCTTGAACTTGGGGTTGATCTCCCCCATCTCCTTGAGCGACTCATAGGGCACGTTCGCCTCGGCCAGCAGCACGTTCATGTGCCCCGGCATCCGCCCGGCCACCGGATGGATGGCGAAGTCGACGTCGATGCCGCGGGCTTCCAGGGCCTGCGCCAGCTCCGCCGCAGTGTGTTGCCCCTGCGCCACGGCCAGGCCGTACCCGGGAACAATGATCACGCGCTGCGCGTAGCCCAGGAGCACGGCCACATCCTCGGGGCTGGAAGACCGGACGGGACGCTCGCTCACAGCGGTGGACCCCGCCGTCGAACCTCCCCGGAAGGCGCCGAACAGGATGCCGGCCACGCTCCGGCCCATGGCTGCTGCCATGGCACGGGTGAGGATGGTGCCCGAGGCGCCCACCAGGGTGCCGGCGACCACCAGCAGGACGTTGCCGAGCACCACGCCGGATGCGGCGACGGCCAGGCCGGTGAAGGCGTTCAGGAGGGAAATGACGATCGGGACGTCAGCGCCGCCCACGGGCAGCACCAGCAGGATCCCGGCCGCCAGCCCCAGGACCAGCAGCAGCACCGCGAGCGCCGCCGAACCGGTCAGGATAACGCCGACGGCGGTGGCGACGGCGGCGAGCAGCACCGCCGCCATCACCACGGGGAGCCCGCGGAACACCACCGGCCGGGTGGTCATCAGTTCCTGGAGCTTCGCAAACGTGACTCCTGAACCTGCGAAGGAAACGGCACCAACCAGGAGCGTGAACACGATGGCCAGCCGCACCCAGGGATCGCCTGCGTGGCTTAGTTCCAGAAGCGCCACCAGGGCAGCGGCTCCGCCGCCCACGCCGTTGAAGACGGCAACCAGCTGCGGCATCTGCGTCATCTTCACGCCCCGGGCCACCGGCGCCGCCACCACCGTGCCCACGGCGATGGAACCGAGGATCCAGGGGACGTTGTCCAGCTGCGCTGACAGGAACACCGTAACCACGCCGATCAGCGCACCCAGCGCCCCGATGAGGTTGCCGCGGCGGGCAGTCCGGGGAGAACTGAGTCCGCGCAGCGCCAGGATGAAGAAGACGGCGGCGAGGAGGTACAGGAGCGAGGTCCAGACGGGATCGAGGATGCTCACTTGCTGTCTGCCTTCGTCCACGGGGTCCTGGCAACTTGTTTTTTGGCGTGGAACATATGGAGCATCCGGTCGGTGACCACGAAGCCGCCCACCAGGTTGGCGGTGGCCAGCACCACCGCGAGGAGGGCCACCGCCAGGATCAAGGGCTCGGATGCCTGCCCGGCCACGATGATGGCGCCCACCAGGATGATCCCGTGGATGGCGTTGGCGCCGGACATCAGGGGGGTGTGCAGGGTGCTGGAGACCTTGGACACCACCTCGAACCCCACAAATACCGCCAGGACCGTAATGGTCAGCAGGCTCATCCCGTCCATCAGAGCACCCCTTCCTGCCGGGTCCTGGTTCTGGCAGCGAGGAGTTCCGCCGTGGGCTGGTGCCGGACCGCGCCATCGTGGGTCAGGCAGGCCCCGGCCACCACCTCATCATCGAAGTCGGGTGCCATGGTGCCGTCCCGGACCATGAGTGCCAGGAGGTTGGCCACGTTCTTTGCGTAGAGGCGTGAGGCGTCCGAAGCCATCGCAGAGGCGGGGTCCTTCAGGCCCACCAGGGTGACATACCCGGCGCCGTCGGCGGTGGGGACGGCAATGTCCTGGCCGGGTGCCACACCCTCCACGTTGCCGCCTGACTCCGCGGCGAGGTCGACGACGACCGAACCCGCGCGCATGTCCTGCACCATCTCACGGGTCACCAGGAGCGGGGCACGCCTGCCAGGGATGGCCGCCGTCGTGATCAGGACGTCCGACTGCGCAACGTGCGGTGCCAGCAGCTGGCGTTGCCGGGTGCCGGCGTCGGAACTGAGCTGGCGGGCGTAACCGCCGGCAGCCTCCGCAGTTTCGAGGTCCAGCCGGATGAAGGTGCCGCCCATGGAGGCCACCTCGTCGGCAGATGCGGGGCGGATATCGTTGGCGAAGACCCGGGCGCCGAGCCGTTTAGCGGTGCCGATGGCCTGCAGGCCCGCAACACCGGCGCCGAGGACCAGCACACGGGCCGGCGGCACCGTGCCGGCCGCGGTCATGTAGAGCGGGAAGAACCGCGGAAGCCGGATGGCCGCTTCCAGGACGCAGCGGTAACCGGCCACCAGGGCCTGGGAGCTCAACGCGTCCATGGACTGGGCGCGGGAGATGCGGGGCACCAGTTCCAGTGCGAAGGATGTGACTCCGGCGTCGGCGAGCGCCTCCACCGTGGGCAGCTCGGACGACGGCGACCCGAGCCCCACCGTCACTGCCCCCCGTTTGAGGGACCGGACATTGTGCGGGTCAAGCGGGCGGACATGCGCCAGGGCATCCAGTTGGGCAAGGTCCAGCTCGGGGACCAGGCGCGCACCGGCCTGCCGGTAGTTGTGGTCAGGATGGCCGGCGGCGTAACCGGCACCTTCCTCCACCAGGACTTCTGCGCCGAGCGCTGCCAGTTGCTTGACGGTTTCCGGTGTGGCGGCAACTCGCCGTTCACCCTCCCGGCGTTCCCGCGGAATGCCCAGTTTCACCCGCTGACTCCCCTCGCAGACAAGTGCGGCGGCGGCCTGCGAAGCCCTGCCCCGGTATTAATCCGGAGGGCCGGGCTTTGCGGAGCAACGCTGCTGCACGTAATTGGCTTGAGTCTATGGCCCGCACTGCTGCGGCGGGAGTAGGTGGGCTGCCTTCTGTGGGAAACAGTTACATTAGGAGCTTCGCCCGGGATGCGGACGGGATGGCCTGCCCCCTGCAAGCAGGTAGGAATCCTGCAGCAGTTCCCCGAGGAGCCCGGCATCGATCCGGTCAAGCCGCACCAGCACCAGTTGGGGTGAACGTTCGTGGTGGGGAGTCCAGAAGTAGATGCCAGGTTCGGTGCCGGCGAGGGCCTCGCGCTCCTCCGTCTTGACCGTGAGGACCCCCGGCTCCCAGATCCTCGCCATCAGGGTCCTGGCGAACCACGCGGGCTGGCCCCAGCTGGACCTTTCGGTGACGCCGGGCAGCTCAAGGGCGGCTCGTCGCACGTCGTCTTCAGTGACCATGGGCCACACTTGCACGGTGGGCCGCCGAAGACAAGGGACCGGGCGGTGCAGGGACCAGCCGTACTGGCCGTCCGCTTATCCGCGGGCAGTAAGATCCGCCGAGACCAGTTTGGCTGTGGCCATAATTTCCTGTGCCACCGAGGACAGGTAGGCGTCCGGGTCCGGCTTGGCGGCGACGGACTGCGCCTGCAGGGAAACGTTGACGGCGGCCACCACCTTCGTGGGTCCGTCATAGACAGGTGCTGCCACGGACATCAGTCCCAGCTCCAGCTCCTGGTCCAGCAGGCACCAGCCCTGGGCCCGGACGGTCTCCAGGACGGCCAGCAGCTCGGGGACGGTTCCCAGCGCGCGCGGGGTCAGTGGTTTGATGTCCGCCGCGGCCAGGTAGGCCTCCAGTTCGGCCGGCGGAAGGTGTGCCAGCAGGACCCTGCCCATGGAGGTGGCGTATGCCGGGAACCGGGTGCCCACCGTGATGCCCACATTCATGATCCGGCGGGTGGTGACCCGGGCGATGTAGGCGATGTCCGTGCCGTCCAGCACAGCGGCGGAGGTGGATTCGCCCAGCTTCAGCGAAAGCTCCTCAAGGTGCGGCTGCGCGAGCTGGGGCAGCGAAAGTCCGGACAGGTAGGCGAAGCCGAGCTGGAGGACCTTGGCGGTCAGCGCAAATGTCTTGCCGTCGGTCCGCACGTAGCCCAGTTCCACCAGGGTGTGCAGGAACCTCCGCGCGGTGGCCCGCGTCAGACCAGTCCGGCCGGCGACTTCCGTCAGGGTCATGACCGGGTGGTCCGTATCGAATGCGCGGATGACGGCCAGTCCGCGCGCCAGCGACTGTACGTACTGGTCGCTGGCTTGCGGGGTACCCGCTACTGCTGCCTCGGTCATGGTTATCAATCCTAGGGCCGTCCTCAGGCAGCCGGGGCGGCTGTGAGCGGGACGGGGACCAGCTCCTGGAGTTCCTCGAGGGTGCAGCCGAAGGTTTCGCGGACCTGGGCGCCGTCGGGTCCGGTGAGGAAGACGGCCTTGTCGGTGTAGACGCGGGTGACGCAGCCGATGCCGGTGAGCGGGTAGGTGCAGGCTTCGACGATCTTGGAGGCACCTTCGCGGGTGAGCAGGGTCATCATCACGAAGACGTCCTTGGCGCCGGTGGCCAGGTCCATGGCACCGCCGACGGCGGGAATGGCACCGGGTGCCCCGGTGTGCCAGTTGGCCAGGTCACCGGTCGCCGAGACCTGGAACGCGCCGAGCACACAGATGTCCAGGTGCCCGCCGCGCATGATCGCGAAGGAATCGGCATGGTGAAAGTAGGAGGCGCCGGGGAGTTCGGTGACGGGGATCTTGCCGGCGTTGATCAGGTCACCGTCGATCTCCTCGCCCTTGGCTTCGGGTCCCATCCCAAGCATCCCGTTCTCCGTATGGAGCGTGATGTTCTGCTTCTCGGTGAGGTAGTTGGAGACCAGGGTGGGCTGGCCGATGCCAAGGTTCACGAAGGAGCCCGGGGCGATGTCCCGGGCCACCAGGCGGGCCAGGTCATCGCGGCCCATGGCCGTCTCCGAGGTCTTGATGGATGTTGCGGTGCTCATCTCAGGCCGCCTTCTTTGTGGTGCCGGCTACGCGGACGATGCTGTTGACGTAGATGCCGGGGGTGACGATGTTCTCCGGGTCCAGTCCGCCGGTGGGGACGATCTCGGAGACCTGGACGATGGTCTGCTTCGCAGCTGCTGCCATGATGGGCCCGAAGTTCCGGGCGGTCTTGCGATACACGAGGTTGCCCTTCCCGTCCGCCTTGAGCGCCTTGATCAGGGCGACGTCGGCGTGGATGGGGGTTTCGAACACCTGGCCGCGGCCGTCAATGATCCTGGTTTCCTTGCCCTCGGCCAGCATGGTCCCGTAGCCGGTAGGCGTGAAGAACCCGCCGATCCCGGCCCCCGCGGCACGGATGCGCTCAGCGAGGTTGCCCTGCGGCACGAGTTCCAGCTCGATCTCGCCGGCCTTGTATTTGGCATCGAAGTGCCAGGAGTCGGACTGCCGCGGGAAGGAGCAGATCATCTTCTTCACCCGGCCTTCCTTGATCAGCAGGGCCAGGCCCTGGTCGCCCTGGCCGGCGTTGTTGTTCACCACGGTCAGGTCCTTGGCGCCGCAGTCCAGCAGGGCGTCGATCAGTTCGAACGGCTGGCCCGCGTTGCCGAACCCGCCGATCATCACGGTGGAACCGTCCTTGATGCCGGCCACGGCCTCTTGGACTGAATCTACGAAGTTCAGCATTACTGGTCCTTTCCAGCGGTGACGTTTTCGAGGACCACGGCCAGGCCCTGGCCCACACCGATGCAGATGGCCGCGACGCCCCACCGCTCCCCCGAGGCCTGCAGCGACCGGGCAAGGGTGCCCAGGATCCGCGTTCCGGAAGCACCCAGCGGATGGCCCATCGCGATGGCACCCCCGTGCCGGTTCACAATGGAGGGGTCGATGCCCCAGGCGTTAATGCACGCCAGCGACTGCGCGGCAAACGCTTCGTTAAGTTCGACGGCGCCCACCTGGTCCCAGCCGATGCCCGCCTTCGCCAATGCTTTGTTGGCCGCCTCCACCGGGGCGAACCCGAAGTACTGGGGATCGTTGCCGTGCGCGCCGCGCCCGGCGATGCGTGCCAGGGGCTCAAGGCCCAGCAGCCCGGCGGCGCTCTCGGATCCGATCCAGGCCGCGGAGGCGCCGTCGGACAGCGGGGAAGCATTTCCGGCGGTGACCGTGCCGCCCACCTCGGCGCCCTCGGGCTCGTTGCGGAAAACGGTCTTCAGCGCGGCGAGCTTCTCGGCGGTGGAACCGGGGCGGATGCCCTCGTCCCGGACCAGGTCAGTGCCGGGGACCGGGGTCACCAGGTTGTCGTAGAACCCTTCGTCCCACGCGGCGGCGGACAGGTTATGGGAGTTGGCGGCGAATTCGTCCTGGGCCTGGCGGGTCACGCCGTATTTCTCGCGGAGCCGCTCGGTGGCCTCGCCCAGGGAGATGGTCCACTCCTTGGGCATCGCCTTGTTCACCAGCCGCCAGCCCAGCGTGGTGGAGGCCAGCGTCATGTCCCCGGCAGGGTAGGGCTTCTCGGTCTTGGGCAGCACCCACGGGGCGCGGGACATCGACTCAGCACCGCCCACCAGCATCAGCTCCGCATCCCCGGCATTGATCTGGCGCGAAGCGATGATCGCGGCGTCCAGCGAGGACCCGCACAGCCGGTTGACCGTGGTGCCCGGGATGGACACAGGCAGCCCCGCGAGGAGGGTACCCATCCGGGCGATATTGCGGTTCTCCTCCCCTGCGCCGTTGGCGTTGCCGAACACCACCTCATCGATCCGCTCCGGATCCAGCGCCGGGGCCCGCTTCACGGACTCCCTGATCACATGAGCGGCAAGGTCATCCGGACGGACCCCTGCGAGGCCGGAGCCGAACTTCCCGAAAGGGGTGCGCACGGCGTCGTACACAAAAGCCTGGTTCATGGTGTTGTATCCATTTCTCGAAAGACCTGCTGGGCGGTCTTGAAGGCGGTGTTGGCGGAGGGGACCCCGCAGTAGATGGCGGTCTGCAGCAGGATTTCCTTGATCTCATCCCTGCTCAGGCCATTGGTGAGGGCTGCGCGGATGTGCATGGCCAACTCTTCCCAGTGCCCGTGTGCCACCATGGCGGTGATGGTGACGGCGGAACGCATCTGCCGGGTCAGGCCCGGGCGGGTCCAGATGCCACCCCACGCGATCCGCGTGATCATGTCCTGGAAGTCTTCGGTGAAGCCGTCCTTGTTGGCGTTGGCGCGGTCCACATGCGCATCGCCCAGGACTTCGCGCCGGACCTTCATGCCGCCGTCGTAAATTTCCTGGCTGGTGGCCTCCGGCTGGACTACTCCGTGCCTTTCAGTTCCGCTCATTTCCCTGCTCCCCGGGATTCGGTCCAGGAGAGAAGGCTGCGCATCAGCCCGGCTACGTGCGCCGGCGCTTCGGCCGGGGCCAGGTGTGCCACACCCTCAAGGGTGACCGCCGTCGCGGTGCCTCCGCCGGCGGTGATCCCTGCCGCCACTTCCTCAGCCAGCGACGGCGGCGCGACGCCGTCCATGGCCCCGGCGATCACCTGGGTGGGGACGCGGACGCTCCCCAGCTCCTCCCGGACATCAAAGGCTGCCAGCGCTTCGCAGCAGTAGGCATAACTGAAGCGGTCTGCATCGCGCAGGGCGTGCAGGAGACGGCTGCTGAGCTCGGGCTCCCGGTCCATGAACCCCGGGGCGAACCAGCGCTGGGCGGACCCCTGGATCATCACCGGCGTGCCCTGGCTGCGGACGGTTTCGGCGCGCTCCAGCCACGCCTCTGGTGTGCCGAGCTTCGCGCCGCTGCACTGGACGGAGAGGCTCTTAAGGCGTTCACCGTGCTTGATGCCCAGCTGCAATCCGGTGGCGCCGCCCAGGGAAACGCCTGCGTAGTGGAAGGCTCCACCGGGGGCGATGGAGTCAATCAAGTCCACCACGGCGTCAGCCAGCGCGGCGACGTCGAACGCTTCGGTTGCGGCCGGTGAGACGCCGTGGCCGGGCAGGTCCCACGCCACCACGTCGTAGTCGCTGCCCAGCAGGGAGGCGGCCCGATTCCAGAGGAGGGAGGACGTGCCCAGGGAAGAACCGACCACCAGCAGGGGGTGCTCGCCCAGGGGTCGCTGGGGCGACAGCAGTGCGGCTTTCAGGGAAGGCTTAGCCACGGCGGGCTCCGTTCGCGTCGGTTTCTGCAGATGCTGTGGGCAAAAAGTCCGGGTAGGCGGCGAGGATGCGGCGGGAGATCCCGGCTGCCTCGCCCAGGTAGCCGGCGGGGTCCAGGAGCTCCCCAAGGCGGAGGTCCGTCACCAGGCCGGGCGGCAGGGCTTCCCGGAGCAGTTTCCGGTAGGCGGCTGCCTGTTCCGCGGCAGGTGCCTGAAGGGTCCTGTCCACAACGTCCTGGAGCTGCTGCTTGCCGCTGCGGCCGTCCTTTTCCTCGAGCAGCGGTGCGACGGCGGCGCTGACGCCCTCGGCCAGCAGCAGCGGGCCGGCGAGGTCCAGGTTGCGGCGCATGGCATCCGGGAACACCTGCAGCCCTTCAGCGAGCTCCCTTACATGGCCGGCAGCGCCAAGGGCCAGCGAGAGGAGCTGCCGGAGTGCCGGCCACTCGATATGCCAGGCTCCGTCCGGCCGTTCATCATTGAAGTTGGCCGCGGCCAGGTGAAGCCGGGCGGCCAGGCTGGGTGCCTGCAGGGCGGCGCTGCGGACCAGCACCGACAGCACGGGGTTCTGCTTCTGTGGCATGGCCGAGGAAACGCCGCGGCCCGCAGCCCGGGGCTCGGCCAGCTCGGCCACCTCGGGCCTGCTAAGGAACAGCACGTCGGCAGCGATCTTGCCGAAGGCATCCAGCAGTGCTGCCAGGGTGTGTCCCAGCGACGTGACGGCCAGCCGGTTGGTGTGCCAGGGCGCGGGAGCAGCGGCCAGGCCCAGCTGGGAAGCCAGCGAGTCAGCGAGGAAGAACGGTGTGGTGTGGGAGCGTTCGGTCAGCACAGTTCCGGCAGCCAGCGTGCCTGCGGCCCCACCGAACTGGACCGGCAGCTCCAGGTTTTCCAGCTGGCGGCCTGCGGCGGCAACACCGTGGAACCACTGGGCCGCGCGCAGCCCGAACGTATAAGGCAGGGAGTGCTGCGTCAGGCTCCTTCCCACGCACAGCGTGTCCGCATGCTGTTCCGCCAAGGCGGCGAGCGCCGCCGTCGTGCGCTTCACGTCGGCGAGCACTGCCCCGACGGTGTTGTGTGCGAGCAGCATCAGCGCCGTATCCAGCACGTCCTGGCTGGTGAGCGACGCGTGGACGGCCTTTCCGGCCCCGATGCCCGACGTATCCAGTGCCGCCACCTGCTTGCGGAGGTCGGCCAGGAGTGGGATCACCGGGTTGCCCCCGCCCTGGGCGCGGACCGCGACATCGGCGAGGTCGTACCGGCCCGGGTCGGCGGCGGAAGCCACGACGGCGGCGGAACCGGCGGGTGCCAGGCCCGCCTTTTCGAGTACCGCGGCCCAGCCGGACTCGACGGCGAGGATCGCCGCCAGCACGGCACGGTCCCCGGTCAGCGCGGCCACCAGGGGCGACGCGGAGACGGGGCTCAGCAGGCCAACGTCTGCTCCACCGGAACTGTCCAGGTCAGTCACTGGAAATCCAGGAAAACCGTCTCGCCCTCACCCTGAAGGCGGATATCAAACGTCAGGCCGCCGTCGGCATCGCGGCGGGCAATCAGCGTCTTCCGGCGCTCCGGGTCCAGCGAGGACAGCAGCGGGTCGTTGGCCAGCGCCTCCTCGTTCTCCGGCAGGTAGATCCGGGTGAAGAGCCGGTTGGTGAGGCCGCGGGCAAAGATGGCAACCGAGATGAACGGCGCGGCGCCCGGCCTGGTGGGGCCGGGGTTGACGGTGGTGAAGGTGAAGACCCCCGAATAGCCAACGGAGCCGCGGCCCCAGCCGGTGAAGGTGTAGCCGTCGCGGACCAGGGAACCGGTCTTCTGGACGATCCTGCCGTCGGCGTCCGGCTGCCAGATCTCCAGGATGGCGTCCGGCACGGTTTCCCCGGCGCCGTCGTACACGGTGCCCTGGAGGCGGATGGAGCCCGGTGAGCCGGGGGCGAGGAGTTCGTTGTCCTTCTCGAACGGCAGCGCGTAGCCGTAGAACGGGCCCACGGTCTGGCCGGGTGTGGGGACAAGCGGGGTGGTCTGGTTGCTCATGTCTTTACTCCTCATCGCCCTCTGCGCCCAGCGCCTCGTTCTCGGTCCAAGTCCGCTTGGGACCTGTCAGGACGATGTCCCAGTTGTAACCCAACGCCCACTCCGGCTCGGTGAGGCTGTGGTCGTAGTTGGCCACCAGCCGGTCGCGGGCGTCCTGGTCCACGATGGTCTGGTAGATCGGATCCAGCGGGAAGAGCTGGTCGCCGGGGAAGTACATCTGGGTGATGATGCGCTGGGTGAACTCGGTGCCGAACAGCGAGAAGTGGATGTGTGCCGGGCGCCAGGCGTTCAGGTGGTTCTTCCACGGGTAGGCGCCGGGCTTGATGGTGGTGAACCGGTAGGAGCCGTCCGGGCCGGTGATGCAGCGGCCAATGCCCGTGAAGTTGGGGTCGATCGGCGCGGGGTGCTGGTCGCGCTTGTGGATGTAGCGGCCCGAGGCGTTGGCCTGCCAGATCTCCACGAGCTGGCCGGCCACGGGGCGGCCGTCACCGTCCAGGACCTTGCCGGCCACGATGATCCGTTCGCCCTGGGGGTCGCCGTTGTGCTGGATGGTCAGGTCGGATTCCAGGGCGTGCACGTCCTGGTGCCCGAAGGCGGGCGAGTACAGTTCGATCGTTTCCGGGTCCGCATGATGCAGGCTCTTGGTGGGGTGGCGCAGGATGCTGCTGCGGTACGGCGGGTAGTCCAGGCGCGGCTGGGTCTCGGCCAGGGCGCCGTCCCTGAGTGCCCGCTTGTAGGCGTCCGCCAGGCCGTTGATTTCTGCGCTGAGGTCCTGCTGTGTTTCCACAGCCCGGTTCAGCGGGGCGTGTCCTGCCTTGGGTTCGGCAGCCGGGACAAGCTCGTCCGCCTGGGCATTAACTTCGTGCAGCACGGCTGGCTCCTTTCTGGGGTAGTAAGTCTTGGTCTTCAGAGACGTGTAACGGTGGAGCGGGGTCACGAGGCCCCGGTGGACTCAGCTCCAAAAGGCTGATAGCCGGCAAGGGCAGCGGGGACCTGCACGATCCCTCGCCGAAGTGCCCCGGCGGGGTGAATGACGGCGTCACGCCGGCACTTGCCAGTCCTGCCACGCCACCGGGTTCCATGTCATTCATGCAACTCCCTTAGTACGGCACCCGGATTGCTGTTGGACGTTGGGCCGTATTGCCGGGTGATGGGTATTACAGTACACCTCATGTTCACGTGGCGCACGCACGTTCGCCATACGAACCAGATGCAGCTGCCCCTTGCTGAGCAGGCATGTCATGGAATTGTCGTTTTAGTGGAAGGAAAGGCTACCCTAAGTCGTCCCAACTTTTATTTCTGCCCTTCCCCACGGCAGCCCTGCAAGGCGGTTTTTTGTGCGTTCGTTCCTCCGTCCCCGTGTCCTGATGGCCGCGGCGGCTGCCCTGACCCTCACCGGCTGCGGCTTCAGCGGCACCCAGGCCCAGTCCACCCAGCCCAGCGCTGCGGCTGATACCAGCCAGCGCATTGTGGTGGATAACTTCCGGGCACCTGTAGCCAACTGGGCCGTCGAGTCCGATGCCGCCTACATCCTGTCCCTGTCCGGTTGCCTGGAAACGCTGACCACGTATAACCAGGCCGAAGGCAAGGTCCTGCCTTCGCTGGCCACCGAGTGGAAGCAGACCTCGCCCCTCGATTGGGACTTCAGCATCCGCCAGGGCGTCAAATTCCAGGACGGCACCGAGCTCACCGCCGAGTCCGTGGTGTCCGCACTGAACCACGTCCTGGACGCAAAGGTCCCCGCCCGGGCCTTCAACCGAACCATGATCAGCAGCGTCACCGCGGTGGATGCGCAGACCGTCCGCGTCAGCACGCCGGCCGAGAACCCGCTGGTTCCGTACCGGCTGGCCAGCGTCAACACCGGCATCCTGGCACCGGCCGCCTACAAGGCCGAGGGCCTGGACCCGTTCGGCCACTGCACCGGGCCCTTCACCCCCGTCTCGGAAAAGGCCAAGCAGTCCCTCACCCTGGACCGCAACGAGAACTACTGGGGCGGCGACGTGCAGCTCGCCGGAGCCGAGATCCGCTTCATCACCAACGGCGCCACCCGTGCCGCGCAGGTGCAGACCGGCGAAGCAGACATCTCGCTGTCCATCCCCGTCGCCAGCCTCGCGGCGCTGAAGGCGGACGACGGCGTTTCCGTGCTGGGTGCCGATTCCCCCCGCACTGCCACGCTCTACATGAACAACGGCCGCGCTCCGCTGGACAATGTTGACGTCCGCAGGGCGGTCCGGGAGGCCCTCGACCTGGACGCCCTCGCTGCCAGCGTCTACGAAGGTGCCGCCCTCCCGGCCACCGGGCCCTTCGCGCCCTCCGAACCCTGGGCGGGCGAAAAGCAGGAGAAGCAGCAGCAGGACCTTGAGGAAGCCCGCAGGCTGCTCGCCGGCGCCGGCTACACCGCCGACCGCCCGCTGGAAATCATCGCCATTGTGGAACGCGCCGAATTCGCCGACGTTGCCGCCGTCGTCCAGGAAAACCTCAAGAACATCGGCATCCCTGTCACCATCCAGTCCAAGGAATACGCCTCAGCGGAACCGGATGTCCTGGCAGGAAACTATGACATGCTGCTTAGCCAGCGGAACCGTCTGATCGACATCGCGGACCCCATCGGGTTCCTCACCGCCGATTACACGTGCAAAGGCACCTACAACCTGAGCCACTTCTGCGACCCTGAGTACGACCGGATCGTCGCAGAGGCCGCCAAGACCGTTGACACCAACGAGCGCTACAAGCTGTACGCCGAGGCAGGCCAGATTCTCCAGGACAAGGCGGTCAACGCCTGGCTCGTGAACGAACAGTCAACGGACGCGATCCGCACCAACGTCCTCTCCTACGTCCAGGACCCGCTGTCCCGCTACGTCCTGACAGCGAAGACGGGCAAGGCCGCGTCCTAGTCCAGCTCTCCGAAACCCGCCGCGAATGCTGCAGTTCATCACCAAACGGACGGCCACCCTGGTGGCCGCCGTTGTGGTGTCCTCTTTCGCGGTCTTCCTGATCCCGTACTTCACGCCGGGCGACCCGGTGCGGAAGATCATCCGGTCGCGGGTGGCGGGGGACGCCGTCGACGAGTCCGCGGTGCAGGGCCTCAGCGAGAGCCTTGGCCTGAACGATCCCCTGGCGGTCCAGTACTTCCGTTGGCTGGGGGACTTCTTCAGCGGTGACATGGGGCTGTCCTTCGTCAGCCGCACGCCCGTGGTGGAGCAGGTGCTTCCCGCGCTCTCGGTCACGCTCAGCCTGGTCACCATGGCGCTGGTCCTGGCCGCGGCCATATCGCTCCCGCTCGGAATCGTCGCCGGACTGCGGCCGGGGAGCACCGCGGACAAGGCCATCACCGCCGTCACCCAGGCCCTGATCGCCATGCCGGAATACTGGGTGGCTCCCGTGCTGGTGCTTGTCTTTGCCCTGAAGCTGTCCGTGCTGCCCACGGCCGGATGGAACGATCTCTCGTCCGCCGTCCTGCCCGCCCTGACGCTCGCCCTGCGTCCCATCAGCTTCTTCACGTCGGCCCTACGGGCCGGCATCCTGGACGCTGCGGCCGCGGAGCACGTGCCGGCAGCCCGCGCCAGGGGACTCAGCCAGGGCCAGGCCATCCTGCACCACGTGGTGCCGAACGGACTGGTGCCGCTCTCCACCCTGTTCGCCGTATGGTTCGCGGGCCTGCTGGGGGGATCGGTCATTGTGGAGGTCATTTTCGCCGTGCCCGGCATGGGGAGGCTGCTCTTCGACGCCGTCGTCAACAGCGACATTCCGCTCGCCCAGGGCGGCGTGGTTGTGGTGGTGGCACTCGCCGTCGGCGTGACCACCCTGGCGGACTTCGTGCACCGGTTCCTCAGCCGAACGGTTGGAGCATCCCTTGCGTAAACGGTTCAACGTCACCACCCTGGCCGCGGCCGTGCTTGCCCTCATTGTGCTGGCGGTGCTGTTGGCCCCGTGGATCTCGCCCTACCCGCCGGCTGAGCAGAACCTGGCGGAACGCCTGGCACCACCCTCCGCCGGGCACTGGCTGGGAACTGACAACCTGGGCCGGGACACCCTCAGCCGGATCCTCGAAGGCGGCCGGTTCTCCATGTCGGTGGCAGCGCTGGCCACGGTGCTGACCTGCCTTCTGGGTGTGGGGATCGGCATCCTCAGCGCCAGGCGGCGGGGCTGGGTGGATGAATTCCTCACCCGCACCAATGATGTCCTGCTCGCCCTGCCGGAAATGGTGGTGGCGCTGTTCATCGTGGCAGCGCTGGGCACGGGCTTCGGTCCGCTGCTGCTCGCGCTCGTGGTCACCGGCTGGACGCCCTTTGCCCGGCTTGCCCGCACCCTGGCGTATGACGTCTCGGCCAGGGGCTTCGTGGACGCTGCCCGCGTGGTGGGCTGTACGCCGCGGTTCATCATCTTCCGGCACGTCCTCCCGCACCTTGCAGCCCCGATCCTTGGCCAGGCGACGCTGCGGTTCGGACACCTGCTCATCAGCGTTGGCGCCCTCTCCTACCTGGGCCTGGGCGTCCAGCCGCCGCAGTCGGACTGGGGCTCCATGCTGGCGGCAGCGCAACCGTTCGCCGACCGCGCCCCGCTGGGAATCCTCGCCCCGGGCCTGGTCATTTTCACGGTTGCGCTCTGCGTGACCCTGATTGGCCAGCGGGCAGCCCACATGGCAGCCGCGCCGCTGCTCATGCCGCAGGTGGCCGAAAAATGAGCCCCGCGGACACACGCCTGGTTTTGGACGGCCTGGAGGTGAGCCACAAGGTCCCCGGCGGTGAAATTCACGGCAAGCCCCTGCTGTCCGGTGTCTCCCTGTCCGTGGAGCCCGGTGAATTCGTGGCCCTGGTGGGCAGTTCCGGTTCCGGCAAGACGCTTACCGCAATGTCCTGCCTGCAGCTGCTGCCGCCCAGCCTGGGCATCACCGGCGGTTCCATCCGGCTCGGAGACCTGGATCTGACCCGCGCCTCCGAGCACCAGCTCAACTCGGTGCGCGGCGGCAGGCTGGGGATGCTGTTCCAGCAGCCCAAGCGCATGTTCAACCCGAACCGGACCATCGAACAGCACCTCAAGGAACCGCTCCGTCTTCATGCCGGCCTTCGCGGTTCCAAGGCGCGCAGCAAGGCACTGGAGCTGCTCGAGGAGGTGGGTTTCGGGGATCCCGGGAAAGGGATCCGGGCCTATCCGCACCAGCTTTCCGGCGGGATGGCGCAGCGTGCCATGACCGCCCTGGCCCTGGCCGGACAGCCCGGGATGCTGCTGGCGGACGAGCCGACGTCGGCGCTGGACAAGGTGCTGGAACGGCAGATCCTGCAGCTGCTGGACAGGGAACGCCGGGAACGCGGTTTGGGCATTCTCTACATCACGCACAACATCGCTTCAGTGGCCGCCTACGCGGACCGGGTGCTTGTCATGAAATCCGGCAGCATCGCGGAGGCGGGTGCGGCCGGTGAGCTCCTTGCCCGGCCCAAGACCGCCTACACCCGAGAGCTGCTTGCCGCCGCGCGGCTGGCGCCGGAGTCCCGCCGTCGTCCGCCCTCCAGGGAGCGCGACATCCTTGTGCTGGACCGCGTAGGCAAGCACTTCGGGTCACGGCGGACGCTGGGCCATGCGGCATTGCAGGACGTTTCGCTGACCCTTAAACGTGGGGAGATCCTCGGCGTGTTGGGCCAGTCGGGGTCCGGCAAGAGCACCCTGGCCAAGGCAATCGTGGGCCTGGAAACGGCCAACACTGGAACCATTACCCGGCAGCTGGACGGCGCAGGCCCCCAACGGCCCACGGCCGTGCAGCTGGTGTTCCAGGAACCGCACGGTGCTTTTGACCCGCGGATGACACTGCGCACCAGCCTGCAGGCGCCACTGCGGCTGCAGGGAGGAATAACACCCGCGCAACGTGACGAACGCATAGCGGCCGCCATGAAGGAGGTGGAGCTGGACGCCGGCCTGCTGGACAAATGCCCCGGCCAATGTTCCGGCGGGCAGCTTCAAAGGGCCACCATCGCCCGCGCCCTCCTCCTGGACCCGCAGGTCCTGATCTGTGACGAGGCCACCTCCGCCCTGGACGCACTCACGCAACGGACCATCCTGAACCTGCTGCTGCGCCTGCAGCGGGAGCACAATCTGTCCCTGATCGTCATCTCCCATGACATGGACGTGGTCCGGTACATGTGCGACAGGGTCGCCGTCCTGCTGGAGGGGCGCGTGGTCGAAGTGGCGGAGACCAAGGACTTCTTCGCCGCGCCTCAGCACGCGCACAGCAAGGCGCTGGTCGAAGCCTCGATTCCTTGCCGCGCCGAGGGGCTGTGGAGTGTCCTGGAGACTGCAAAGCCCTAGGCGGGCAGCGCGCTCGGGCTGGTACCCCGGCAGGCAACAGGCCGCCCGGGCTATGGCCTGCCGGTCTCCAGCACCGAAGCGAGGTCGAAGTTGACGGGCTCCTCGAGCTGGGCGTAGGTGCATGATTCCGGATCCCGGTCCGGCCGCCAGCGGTTGAACTGTGCCGTGTGGCGGAACCGGTCGCCTTCCATGTGGTCGTACCGGACCTCCACTACCAGTTCCGGCCGCAGCGGCACGAAGGACAGGTCCTTACCCGCGCTCCAGCGGCTGCCCTCGGCGTTGCGCGGTGTCCGTTCACCTTCCTCCTGCTTGGCCCACGCCCACGGGTGTTCCTCAAAATCCGTGACCAGCGGCTGGAGCTGTTCGTACAGTTCCTTGCGCCGCTTCATGGGAAAGGCGCCGATCACGCCCACGCTCGCCAGGCCGCCGTCGTCCTTGTACAGGCCCAGCAGCAGCGACCCGATAGTGTCCGGGCCACTCTTGTGGACGCGGTAGCCGGCCACCACGCAGTCGGCGGTGCGCTCGTGCTTGACCTTGAACATCACACGTTTGTCCGGCTGGTAGGCACCGCCCAGGGGTTTTGCCACGATCCCGTCCAGGCCCGCGCCCTCGAACTGCTTGAACCATTGGCCGGCAATGTCCTTGTCGGTGGTGGCCGCCGTGAGGTGGACCGGGGCCTTGCTCGCTGCGAGCGCCCTTTCAAGCGCCGCGCGCCGTTCAGCGAAGGGCTTGCCCGTGTAGTCGTCGTCGCCCAGCGCCAGGAGGTCGAAGGCCACGAATGAGGCCGGTGTCTGCCCGGCCAGGAGCTTCACCCGGCTGGCCGCGGGGTGGATGCGCTGCTGCAGTGCGTCGAAATCCAGCCGGTCCCCGGACGCCCCCACCAGCACAATCTCGCCGTCAATCACGCACCTAGCCGGGAGGTTCTCCTTGAGCGCCGCCACAAGCTCGGGAAAGTAGCGGGTCATGGGTTTTTCGTTGCGGCTGCCGATTTCCAGGTCCTCGCCGTCCCGGAAAATGATGGACCGGAAGCCGTCCCACTTGGGCTCGTAGCTGAGGTCCCCCTCGGGGATTCCGCTGACGGACTTTGCGAGCATGGGCGGCACGGGCGGCATCACGGGAAGTTCCATGTGCCCATTCTTGCCCGGCAGGCGCCGGACACGTAACCCCCGTGCCTCCTGCCGCGACGGACGCTCAGCGGGCCAGCAGCCAAACGATGAGGACCAGCGCGGGCGCGGCGGCGGCCGTCGAGAGGAGGCTGGTTTCCCTCGCCACCGCCACCCCGCGGCCGTACTTGCTCGCGAAGAGGAACACGTTCTGGGCCGAGGGCAGCGCCGCCATCAGCACCACGCCCAGGAGCATTTGCTGGTCCAGGTTGAACAGGAAGCGTCCGACGACGAACGCCAGGGCCGGCATCACCGCGGACTTCAGTGCGGTGGCAGTAATGATTTCGGCAGTATGCCCGCCGCTTTTCAGCATCCGCGTCCCGTGCAGCGACATGCCGAAAGCCAGCAGCACCACCGGCACGGCTGCGCCGCCCAGGAGTGTCAGCGGTGCCATTACCGGACCGGGCAGCTCCACATTGAACGCGGCCAGGACCACACCCAGGAGGGATGCGATGATCATGGGGTTCCGGAACGGCTGGGTGAGCATAAGCCGGGGCGAGAAACGGCCGGCCGCCGAAAGGTCCAGCAGGGTCAGGACCAGCGGCGCCAGCAGGAGCAGCTGGACCAGCAGCACCGGCGCCACGGGGGTTGCGTCGCCCAGGGCATAGAGCGTGATGGGGATGCCGATGTTGTTTGCGTTGACATACGAACTTGCCATGGCGCCGATGGCTGTTTCCGCAAGCGGGCGGCGGAACCACAGGCGGCTGACGGTGACGTACAGCAGGGCGGTGGCGGCGGCCGTGATCAGCGCGAGCGGCACGTAGGCGGAAAACACCACCGAGAGGTCCGATTCCAGCACCACCGTAAAGAGCAGCACCGGGTTGGTGATGAAGAAGGCAGTCCGGGTCAGCGCCGAAACGGTGGGCTCGCCGCCCAACCCGCACCGCGCGGCAATGTATCCCACAGCGATGACGACGCCGATCACCGCCAGCCCGACCAGCACGCCGCCCATGTGAGACACTTCCTTCCCGTCCTGCTGCCTCCTGCAACATCGACAGGAATGCAGTACTACAAGTTCCAAACTTATCCGACAAGTGGACTGCAGACCCACCGCGGCGCCGGTGCCCCCTCGACACGGCACCATCGCGGACGGTAGAGGTTAACGATGGTTACTGTCGGCTTCCACGCCTCACATGAACAGATCAGTCCCGGCCAGTTGCTCAAGGACGTCCAGCGCGCGGAGCGTGCAGGCTTTGATGCCGCCATGTGTTCGGACCACATCGAGCCCTGGTCAGCACGCCAGGGCCATTCGGGCTTCGCCTGGTCCTGGCTGGGGGCTGCCCTGGCCACCACTGGCCTGCGGTTCGGCGTGGTGACGGCCCCGGGCCAGCGCTACCACCCCGCCATCATCGCGCACGCCTCCGCGACCCTTTCCAGCATGTTCCCGGGCCGGTTCTGGTTCGCACCCGGCAGCGGCGAGAACATGAACGAGCACATTACCGGGGACGCCTGGCCGCCCAAGGACATACGGCAGCGCAGACTGGAGGAATGCGTGGACGTGATCCGCCGGCTGCACCGGGGCGAGGAGGTCACCCACCGTGGCCTGGTCACCGTGGAGCAGGCCAGGATATGGGACGTCCCCGACTCCCCGCCCCCGCTGATCGCGCCGGCCATCAGCGTGGACACGGCCCGCAGGGCCGCCGGCTGGGCGGACGGCCTGGTCACAGTCAACCAGCCCGCCGCGAAGCTTCAGGACGTGCTGGCCGCCTACCGGGACAACGGCGGACAAGGAAAGGCAGTGCTGCAGGTCCACCTGTCCTGGGCTCCCCGCGAAGAGGCCGCTGCAGCAGTGGCGCTGGACCAGTGGCGGACCAACACCTTCGATCCCCCCATCCCTTGGGACCTGCCTACAGCCGGGCATTTCGACGGCGTGGGCGAGCACGTGCGCGAGGAGCAGGTCCGCACCACCGTGAACGTTTCCTCAAGCCTCGACCAGCACGCGGAGTGGCTGGCCGGGTATGCCGGGCTGGGCTTCGATGAGCTGTACCTGCACTACGTGGGACAGGAGCAGGCGCCCTTTATCGACGCATTCGCCGCGGAGGTCCTCCCGCAGCTGCGCACCCCCGCCGTGCCGCAGCTTGCCGGAGCTTCGGCCGAGTCCGCGTCGGAGACCGCGGTATGAGGATCGCCGAGACCTCCGACCTGTGGTGGAAGAACGCGGTCATCTACTGCCTGGACGTGGAGACATTCTTTGACGACGACGGCGACGGCACAGGCGACTTCGCGGGCCTCACGCAGCGCGTGGACTACCTGGCCGCGCTGGGCGTGACGTGTATCTGGCTCATGCCCTTCTACCCCTCACCGGACCGGGACGACGGCTACGACGTGACGGACTTCTTCACCGTGGACCCGCGGCTGGGCACCCTGGGGGACGTGGTGGAGTTCATTCGGGCCGCGAAGGACCGTGGCATGCGCGTCATCGCCGACTTCGTGGTCAACCACACTTCGGACCAGCACCCGTGGTTCATCGAGGCACGGAAATCGACGGACAACCCCTACCGGGACTTCTACGTCTGGCGGAGCGACACTCCTCCGAACACGTCATCGGAAGTGGTGTTTCCGGGCGAAGAGGACTCCCTGTGGACCAAGGACGACGCCACCGGGGAATGGTACCTGCACATGTTCGCCGGGCATCAGCCGGACCTGAACGTCACCAACCCCGCCGTACGGAACGAAATCGCCAAGGCCATGGGCCTGTGGCTTGAACTCGGCCTGGATGGCTTCCGGCTGGACGCTGTGCCCTTCTTCCTGGAAACCCGGGGCCAGCCCAAGGACGAGGCCGCCAGGCTGGATCCCCACGGTTACCTCACGGCACTGCGCAGTTTCGTAAGCCGCCGCAACGGGAGCGCCATCCTGCTGGGAGAGGTGAACCTGCCCTACAAGGAACAGGTGGAGTACTTCGGCGGGCCGGACGGCGACGAACTCAACATGCAGTTCGACTTCATGTCCATGCAGTACATCTACCTCTCCATGGCCCGCCAGGACGCCAGGCCGCTGGCCGAGACGCTCAAGAGCCGCCCGCCCATCCACCCGGACAACCAGTGGGCCATGTTCGTGCGCAACCATGACGAACTCACCCTGGACAAACTCAGTGAGGGTGAGCGCGGCGAGGTCTTCGCCGCCTTCGGGCCGGAGAAAAACATGCAAATCTACGGGCGGGGCCTGCGCAGGCGGCTGCCCCCGATGCTTGGCGGCGATGCAGCGCGCCTCCGGATGATGTACTCGCTGATGTTCGCCCTGCCCGGGACTCCCGTGCTGTTTTACGGGGAGGAAATTGGCATGGGCGAGGACCTCCGGCAAAAGGGCCGATCTGCCGTGCGCACGCCCATGCAGTGGGACGACGAGCCGAACGGCGGCTTTTCCACGGCCAAGGCATCGGAGCTTGTGGCACCGCTGGCAAGGGGCGAATACAGCCCGGAGCACGTCAACGCCACAGCCGCCAAGCGGGATCCGGACTCCCTGTTCAACTTCATGGCCACCCTGATCCGCCGCTACCGGGAGTGCGCGGAGCTGGGCTGGGGCGAATTCGCCCTCATTGACCAGCCCGAGCCTGCGGTCTTCGCACACACCTGCAGCACGGACGGCGCGGCGCTGGTGCTCCTCCACAACTTCGGGGAGGAGCCCGTGAAGGTCAGCGGTTCACTGAATCCTGAGAATGGGCAGCGGAATGCATTCAAGGACGCCATCCTGCTGGACCTGTTCGACGGCGACAACGTACCCATGGAGCCCGACGGCAGCTTTACCGTGCAGCTGGGACGCTACGGGTACCGCTGGTACCGCCTGCACCGGAAAGGCGACCGGCTGGCACCGTAACCGGCCCCCCGCCGTCGTCCTTTGTGAAAAGATCAACCATGCGCGCCATGCAACACTCCAGCAAACTGCAGAACGTCCGGTATGAACTCCGCGGTCCCATCCTCCAGGCTGCCAAAAACATGGAGGCCGAGGGGCACCGGATCCTCAAGATGAACCTCGGGGACACCGCTCCGTTCGGACTGGAAACGCCGGAGTCCGTGGTGGTGGACATGATCCACCACCTGCGTGGCGCCCAGGGGTACAGCGATTCCAAGGGAATCTTCTCGGCCCGGACCGCCATCTCGCAGTACTACCAGACCCGTGGCCTGATGCAGATCGGCGTGGAGGACATCTTCATCGGCAATGGCGTCAGCGAGCTGATCTCCATGTGCCTGCAGGCGTTCATGGAGAACGGCGACGAAATCCTGGTTCCGGCGCCCGATTACCCGCTGTGGACCGCCGCAGTCACCCTGACCGGCGGCACACCGGTGCACTACCTCTGTGACGAGTCCGACAACTGGTGGCCGGACCTGTCCGACGTGGAAGCAAAGATCACCAGCCGCACCAAGGGGATCGTGATCATCAATCCCAACAACCCCACAGGGGCGGTATACCCCCGCCACGTGCTGGAACAGTTCGCCTCGCTGGCCCGGAAGCACAACCTGGTCCTGTTCTCGGACGAGATATACGAGAAAGTGCTCTATGAGGACGCCCGGCACATTCATACCGCTTCCGTGGCCGAGGATGTTTGCTGCCTGACATTCAGCGGGTTGTCCAAGGCCTACCGCATGCCGGGCTACCGGGCCGGCTGGGTGGCCGTCACCGGACCGCTTGCTGCAACCGCCGCCTACCGGGAGGGCCTGGAATTGCTGGCCTCCCTGCGGCTGTGCCCGAACGTCCCTGCCCAGCACGCCATTCAGACCTGCCTGGGTGGCTACCAAAGCATCGAGGCACTGGTGCGGCCGGGCGGCCGGCTGCGCGAACAGCGGGACCTCGCGTTCAAGCTGCTGACCGCCATCCCGGGCGTCACGTGCGTACCGGCGTCAGGGGCCATGTACCTGTTCCCCCGCCTGGACCCGGAGCTCTACCCGATCACCAGCGATGAGCAGTTTGTCCTGGACCTCCTCCAGGAACAGAAGATCCTGGTCTCCCACGGCTCGGCATTCAACTGGCCCACGCCGGACCACTTCCGGTTCGTGATACTGCCGTCGGTACTGGACATCGAGGAGGCAGTAGGCCGGATCTCCACGTTCCTCGCGGGGTACCGCAGCCGCCAGGCAGCCTAGCCGGAGCGCTGCCTCACGGCATTGGCCGACTGCACCAGGCGATCGGCCTCAGCCACGATCAGCTCCCCGGTCGGGGCGGAAACCGTAACGCTGCGCCGGCCCTCCTGCTCCTGGTTCCGGATTCCCACCGCGAGGGCGCTCATCAGTTCGGCGTCTTCCGACGTGGCCAGGTCACTTCCGATGAGCTGGACCAGCACCTTCAGCCCGGCCAGGCGGCGCTGCGGATCCGCCTCGTTAAGGGCCGAGTCGATGGCCCATTGTGCGCGTCTCCACCACTGGTCCCGCCGGTCTGCCCGGTCCCGCTGCCGGTAGGCCAGGAAGGCCACCAGCACCACGCCGAACGTTGCCAGCGGCGCAAGCGATGCCGCACCCAGCACGGCCGCCCAGATCCCTTGCACGATCTCCATGGCACTACCTTAGGGGCCGCAGCGTCCCGCCCCCGGGACAACTGCCGTGCCGGAGAAACAAGGACGGCTCGAAGAACTAACCGTTACCTAACCGTGCGGAAACCAGCACGCAACATTGCCCGCCCACACTGGTAGTGCAGGCAAGAGCCGGCACCAGCTCCAGCCAGGAGGCCCCGCCATGTTGAAGAAAGCGACCACGCATGTAACCAGAATCCGCGCGCTGGACCAGCTCCACCGCGGTGATGAAATCGAAGCCCGGCTTTCCGTGGGGCCTTCCTACGACGATGTGGTGGTCCGCCGCGGCAGCGTCCAGGAAACAGCACCCGGCATCGGCGTTGTATGGATCCTGGACCGGATCACAGGCCTGCGGAAAGCAATCAATACGGACGAATGCAGCGTCTGGCGGGTTGCCTGAAGCTGGTTCTGCGCGCCAAGGCCCGGGCGGTACGCGTGCAGGCAGTCCAGTGCGGGTGTAGTCAGTAAGGACTGCCCGCGGGACAACCGCCAGCCACCGGGCATTGGGTCAGGCAGGATCCTGCCGCGAAAGCGAACGCAACCACTCAATGGCGCCGTCCGTCATTGGATGCGGGGTACCCAGCATTTCCAGGAAGGACCGCGCATCCCGCATTTCCGCCTCACGGCGCAGCGCATGCAGGCTCGTGCCCTGGAGTATCCGTGCCACCTGCTCATGGCCGGACGGACCGAGCTCTGACGCAATCTGCTCAATGATCCAGTCTTCCGCTCCTGCTGCCCGGGCTGCGAAGACTGATTCGAAGACCGAGGCGGCCAGGCCCTTCATAAAGACGCTGCGCAGCAACTTCAGCCCCGCTGCGGCGCCGGCCCCACCGTCCGCAACAGTGGCAGGGATACCCCAGGACGTGAATATCGCCAGAAGACGGTCGGTGCCGGTGCCGCTCAGCACCACGGGGGTCTCGAGCCGGGCACGGGGAACCGGCGCGAGGATGGCGACGTCAACGAACGCGATGGCGCAGTCTTCGGCCCGGAGCGCGAGCCGCTGCTTTTCGGCCGGGCTGGCAGTATTCATGTCGGCGTAAATCGCCATTGGTTGCATCGCAGGCAGGGCTTCCCGGAGAACGGTCCCGGCTTCGCCGGCACCCACCAGGCTCAGTACCAGGTCAGCTCCGGAAACTGCCTGGCCGGTACTGCTTGCCCCGCCGACCCGGTCGGGCAGGACAGGAACGTACGGATCGACCGCGGTGACCGGGATCCCCCGCCGGGCAAGGTCTGCCGCATAGATGGTTCCGGCTTCCCCGAGACCTAAAACGGTAACGCGCATGGGGATTCTTCCCTCCATTGCTCCTAAGATTGTAAACAAAATGGGTTACCCGGACCGGGCGCCCAACAGTTGGCGATTCTGGGAGTTGAACGGACATGTCCCCGGTACCTGACGGGCATTCACCTGCGGCGGAAGCGGAAGCCGGCGTGGACCCGACGGTCACTGACATCATTCGTGAGGCGATCGTCCGGGGTGAGTACGCCCCCAACCAGCGGCTCATAGAGGCAGACCTCAGTGCTGCGTTTTCCGCCAGCCGCGCCACGGTCCGCACCGCGCTGCTCGAGCTTGCGGGCGAAGGCCTGGTGGAACGGCTGCCAAACCGCGGATCCCGGGTACGGGCCGTTCCGGTGGAGGAGGCAATCGAGATCCTTGAGGTGCGGATCGGTGTTGAGGGCCTGTGCGCCGCGAAGACGGCCGCAAGCATTTCCGACGACGATATAGCGGCCTTCCATCGCCTGCGTTCCCGCATGATCGAAGCGGTCTCCGAAGGCGACCTCGTCGAATACTCGCGCCTGAACCAGTACCTCGACGTGCGGATCCGCGAGCTGAGCCGGCATGCCACCGCCTCCGAGGTGCTGTCCCGGTTGCACGCGCAGAGCGTCAGGCACCAGTTCAAACTGTCGTCGCGGCCTCAGCGGGCCAAAGTCTCCGTGCTGGAGCATATCGCGATCATCGACGCCGTCGTGGCCCGTGACCCGGAAGCCGCCGAGCGCGCCGTTCGCAGCCACCTGCTGAGCGTCATCGACGCGCTTCGCGATCTTTCCTCCCCGGGCCACGGAACAGCAGCGTTCCACTGAATTACGTGGCAGCGCCGGCCGTTCGCCAGCCCCCGTGGTACTCCGTCCGGGCGGTGACAGCGTACGGCACCGGGCTCACTACGGCGCGCACCCTGAACTGCTCGTGGGGTTCCACGGTGGTCTTGCCGGTTCCGCCGTCCGGCTCGCCCCAGATCACATTAACTTCCGTGCCGATGTCGACATTGGGGTCCACCGTCGCCAGGGACAGCCCGCGCCGCTCATTGGCGGAAACCCCGGTAAAGAGCGAGAGTCCCACTCCCCTGCCGTCGGCGTCCACCACAGAGTCGTAGTTGGACGAGCCGTAGTTGGCGTTTGGCATGTCGAAGAACTGGTATCCCAAGCTGTCGCGGTCCAGGAATGACGCCCAGATCCTCGCCAGGTCTTCGTCGTTCCAGGCCAAAGTCACCTTTTTGCGCTGCCTGGCAGGATCGACCCCTTCGAGGGCTTCACGTCCAATGAAGTCATGGTCGAACTTTACGAACGAGCCGTAGCCCAGCTCCCACGGCGTTAAGTAGTAGTCCTCGATGTTCTGCGAGACGAAGGAGCCGGCGAGCGCGTTGATCGCTTCGTAGCTCGTTGCTGGAAGCCATTCCCGGTAGGTCCGTTCAGCTTCGCTGCTGTAGATCGCGGGAAGCGGCGACGGTATCCAGCCCGATTCAAGGGTGTTTGATGAGTAGGCCCGCGACCCGCAGGGCTCGATGCCGAACTCGGCACCGGCGTCGAGTATGGCATCACGGATCTTGCCGTGCTGGCTGTACGGTCCCCACAGCTCCAGCCCCGGGGCGCCCGCCATTCCGTGGCGCAACGTGCGCACTTGTTCCCCGGCGATGCCGAGGTGGCCCATGTGGAAAAATTTCACCTGCTCAAGTTTTCCGTTGTTAAGTTTCTCGATGATTTGCCAGGCGTTCGGGCCCTGGATCTGGAAGCGGTAGAACTCACGCTGGACTGCCTGCCCATAGGGCCGCGACGGTGACCTGTCATCGTAGGTGCACTCGATGTCGTACCCGCCCGTCTCAGCGTGGAACTGCAGCCAGTTCGCAGCGGGAGCCCGCCCGACGTAGACGAATTCGTGTTCTGCCAGGTGGAAAAGAATGCCGTCGCCGATCACACCGCCGTTGGACGCCGTCGGAACGAACTGCTTGGCCGTGTTGAGGGGAAAGTTCGAAAAACTGTTGATCCCGGTGTCCGAGAGGAGCTTAAGGGCGTCCGGGCCGCGCATAAAGAAGTTCACCATGTGGTGGGACTGGTCGTACAGGACGGCGGTCTCGCGCCAGGCACGCTGTTCACGGCGCCAGTTCGTGAACTCGGCCGGGACCACCGGGTAGATGTAGGCGCCAAGCTGGGAGTTGCGCAAAAGTTCGACGGTACTGCCTGCCCCGTCGAGCACATCCTGCAGGGACTTCTGGGCCATCAGGTTTTCTCCTTCGGTTGCCCGTCTCGGGAGTAAAAAACCGGTACCAGGATTGGTAACAAAATTGTAGCCGACGCCTTGACCCGGGTGCCAGAGAGTGGTTGTCTGGCACTGTGGCGCTGCCCGCTTCAGGAAGCGGCGGATGCAATGCGATCCGGGAAGGACCTGGTCATGGCCAATGGAGGCACTGTGCTGGTCGTGAGCGCACACGCCGGCGACTTCGTCTGGCGGGCCGGCGGTGCCATCGCCGCCGCTACCGCCCGGGGTGACCGCGCCGTCGTCGTCTGCCTCTCCTATGGCGAGCGTGGCGAATCCGCAAGCCAATGGCTTGCCGGAAAGGGGCTGGACGAGATCAAGGAGCTGCGGCGGGAAGAGGCCGAGGCCGCCGCGGACGCCCTCGGTGCCGACATCGAATTCCTTGATGCCGGCGATTATCCGCTGATGCCAAGCCGGGAACTGCTGGACCAGCTGGTGCGGATCTACCGGCGGGTCCAGCCCACCGTTGTCCTGACGCACCCGCTGCTGGACCCGTACAACGGCGACCACCCGGCCGCCGCGAAACTGGCGATCGAGGCCAGGATCCTCGCCCAGGCGATCGGCTACGACGCCCCCGGCGAGGTGCTCGGCGCACCGCCGGTGTTCTTCTTCGAGCCGCACCAGCCCGAACAGTGCGGCTTCAAGCCCGACGTCCTGTTGGACATCACCTCCTCCTTCCCGGCCAAGGAGAAGGCTATGAAGTGCCTGCCGGCCCAGCAGCATATGTGGGACTACTACACGTCGCTCGCGGTGCGCCGCGGCGTCCAGGTCAAGCGCAACGCCGGCCCGAACCTCGGCCTGCCGGTGGACACCAAGGGAGAGGCCTACATGCGCTACTACCCCCAAGTCACCAAGGTCCTGGAATGAAAACAGTTGTGGTGACGGACGTGGAGCGGGCAGATGCTTCCTCCATCGAGAGGCTTGCAGCACATGGCGTGGCAACCGTCCACGAGGCCATGGGGCGGACCGGACTGCTGGGCGCCTCGCTGCGGCCCATCCAGAGCGGCGTCCGCATTGCCGGTTCCGCCGTTACCGTCCTGTGCTGGCCGGGAGACAACCTCATGATCCATGCTGCGGTGGAACAGTGCCGCGAGGGCGACGTGCTGGTTGTGACTACGGCGTCCCCGTCCCTTGATGGTTCGTTCGGTGAACTGTTCGCGACCGCGCTGCAGCACCGCGGGGTCCGCGGACTCGTGACAACCGGCGGGGTCCGGGATGTAGCTGATCTGCGGGCTATGGGCTTCCCGGTGTGGTCCGCAGCAGTCAACGCGCAGGGCACTGTCAAGGCCACCGCAGGCTCGGTAAATGTTCCCATCACCGTGGGCAGCGCCGTCGTCTCCGCCGGCGACGTGATCATCGCCGACGACGACGGTGCGCTGTGCGTGCCGCGCCGCTACGTCCAGGCCGTCCTTGGCGCCGCGGACGCGAGGGTCAGGAAAGAGGCGGAGTCCCGCGCGGCATACCTTGCCGGCGAGTTGAGCCTGGACCGGAACCAGCTTCGGGGCATCCTCAACGAACTTGGCGTCCGCTACGTCAGCGCCGCGGAATATGAGGCGGACAATGGCAGCAGTTGAGGGCATCCCCTGCCTCTACATGCGTGCGGGGACATCCAAAGGTGCGTTCTTCCTCGCGTCGGACCTCCCGGATGATCCCGGCGACCGGGACAACCTGCTCCTGCGGATCATGGGAACCCCGGACCCACGGCAGATCGACGGCCTTGGCGGCGCGCACCCCCTGACGACCAAGGTCGCCGTCATTTCACCGTCCGGCGACGGCGCCGATGTGAACTATCTTTTCCTCCAGTTGGGCGTGGACACCGCCTTTGTCACCGACCGGCAGAACTGCGGGAACATCCTCGCCGGGGTTGGCCCGTTCGCCGTTGAACGCGGCCTCGTTGCAGCAGCCGAAGGTCATACCGAGGTGCGCATCAGGATGGTCAACACGGACAGCATCGCCACCGCCCGCTTCGCCACTCCCGGCGGTGCCGTGGACTATGACGGCGACCTTCGGATCGACGGCGTCCCGGGCACCGCAGGTGCCATCCGGCTCAACTTCGAAGGCACGGCAGGCTCCTCGACGGGGGCGCTGTTCCCCACCGGCCGGGTGCTTGACCATGTGGCAGGGATGGAGGTGACGTGCGTCGACAACGGAATGCCGAGCGTTCTGGTGCGGGCGTCCGACCTCGGAGCAAGTGGCAACGAATCCCCCGCAGACCTCGAGGGCGACGCCGGCCTGGCGGACCGGCTCGGCGAGCTCAGGCTCTCGGCCGCCAAGCTGATGGGCATGGGAGACGTCACCCGGGACACCGTGCCGAAGCTTGTACTGCTGTCAGCCCCGGAAGCGGGCGGGACCATCAGTACCAGAAGCTTCCTGCCGGTGCGGGTCCACACGTCGATCGGTGTGCTCGGGGCGCTCACGGTCGGGGCGGGAGTGCTCCCTGAGGGTACGGTTGGCCACGGCCTTGCCGAACTCCCCCCACCCGGCGCCCCCTTGCGCATAGAGCACCCTACCGGGCATTTCGATGTCGACGTTGCGGTGGAACCAAGCTCAGACGGGCTGGCAGTTACCCGTGCCGCCGCCCTCCGCACGGCGCGAAAAATTTTTGACGGGTACGTTTTCCCGCGCCCGCGGTTATGATGACGGCCCTTTAGAGAGGACAAGCGCATGACCGAGCACACCTCCTTCGACATAGCCCACGTAGGGAACGTGGAACTGCTGACCCCTGACTTCGAAAAGAGCCTGTGGTTCTTCCGCGACCTGCTCGCCATGCGTGTGGTGGCTGAATCCGATGAAGCCGGGAGAACATCGGTGTACTTGCGGACCTGGGACGAATATCAGCTCTACACGGTAAAACTCACGGCATCCACCGACGCCGGTGTTGGCCGGACCACGTTCCGGACCACAAGCCAGGAGGCGCTCCAGCGCCGCGTAGCGGCCATCGAAGCTACGGGACTTGGCATCGGCTGGGTGGACGGCGAGGTTGGCACGGGTCCTGCCTACGCCTTCCGGGATCCCGACGGGCATGACCTGGCCATCTACTATGAAACCGAACGATACGTGGCCACTGACGATAAACCCGCCCTGAAAAACCAGGCTTCCGCCTTTCCCGGGCGAGGAGTCAACGCCCGGCGGCTGGACCACGTAAATTTCCTCGCCAGGGACGTGCTGGCAAACGGCGAATTTGTCGCTGCTGCGCTGCGGGGACGCGAAAGCGAGCGCATCAAGCTCGACGACGGCGGTTATGCCGCATGGTGGTTCCACTTCAACAACAAGTCCTACGACATCGTCTACTCGGACGACTGGCTAAAGCACGGCAACCGGCTCCACCACGTTGCCTTCGCCCCTGATACCCGGGAGGACATCCTGAAGGCGGCCGACATCTTTCTCGAGAACGGAATCCACATCGAGTCCGGCCCGCACAAGCATGCCATCAACCAGACCTTTTTCCTGTACGTCTGGGAGCCGGGCGGTAACCGCATCGAACTCGCCAATGCCGGTGCCCGTCTACTCCTGGACCCCGACTCGCCCGTAGTGGAGTGGACGCAGGAAGAGCGCAAAAAAGGGCAGGCCTGGGGCATGAAAACCATCGAAACGTTCCACACCCATGGAACTCCCGTCGTCCGGCAGTGACGACATAAGAAACCCGCAGTACCCACAGAGAGGTGCGACGTCATGACCAACACAGTGAACACTTCAGCGCCGGTGACCACCGGCCTGTACATAGGAGGCGCCGAGCGCCAGGCCGCCGCCACCATGGAGGTGGCCGATCCGGGCAAACCGGGCGCCATCGTGGGGTATGCCGCAGCGGCGGACACCGATGACGTCAACGACGCCATTGCGGCCGCGAAGGCAGCCTATCCCGATTGGTCTGCATTGAGCGCGCGGGAACGCGCGGAACAGATGCGTACTGCGCTTGAGGGAATCGCCGACTTCCGCGATGAAGATGCCGCCATCCTGTCGCAGGAAAACGGGAAGATCCGCATGGAAGCGTGGGTCGACTCGCTTGTGTTCGAAATCCGGTGGAACCTGGCACTGGCGCTGGCCGATGAAGTGGACGCGGACAAGGTGCTCCCGCCGGCGCCGGGGATTCCGGTATCCACTACCGTCCAGTACCAGCCGCTGGGCGTTGTGACGGTCATCGTGCCGTTCAACTGGCCCATCGCGATCCTTGCGGCGTCGCTGCCACACGCGCTTCTTGCCGGCAACACAGCCATTGTGAAGCCCCCGCCCACCACACCGCTGGCTACAACCCGGGTCGTGCAGAGAATTGCGGAAAAACTTCCCCCGGGCGTGCTCAATGTCGTGACCGGCAAGGACGCGGACATGTCCGCCCTGATTACCAGCCCTGATGTAGCAAAGGTCTGCTTCACCGGCAGCGTACCGGGCGGCAAGCGCATCATGGAGATGGCCTCGAAGTCCCTGACCCGGGTCACGCTGGAACTGGGCGGGAACGACGCCGCCGTGGTGCTGGAAGACGCAGTCCTTGACGACGCCCACCTCGACCGCCTGTACGCCGCCATTTTCGATACAACAGGCCAGATCTGCATGGCCGCGAAACGGGTGTACGTGCACCGTTCGCGCCTGGACGAGGTGGTGGAAGGACTGTCCTCCCGGCTGGATAAGGCCGTGATCGGCTATGGACTGGACGAGGGGACCACCATGGGGCCGTTGCACCAACCGGCCCAAAAAGCCTTCGTCACCGAGATCATCGAGGAGGCAAAGGCGGCCGGCGCCGACGTCAGGGAGTTCGGGACACTTCCGGCGGACCCGGACCTGGCGGGCGGCAACTACATGCGCCCCGCACTCGTGATCGACCCCGACCCGTCCCTGCGCGTGGTCACCCAGGAGCAGTTTGGCCCGGTCATTCCGCTCATTCCGTTCGACACGGAAGACGAGGCCATCCGTGCCGCCAACGATTCCTGGTCGGGGCTCTGCGGCTCGGTGTGGACAGCTGATTCCGCTGCGGCCGGCAGGGTGGGTGGAAAGATGGTTTGCGGCTACGTCTGGGTCAACGACCACGGTGCCACGAGGCTGGATCTTCGCGCTCCGTTCGGAGGCATGAAGCAGTCCGGCATGGGCCGTGAGCAGGGGATCGAGGGCGTACGGGCATTCCAGGACACCCGCTCAATCGCGCACCTCGATCCTGCGGCCCTGTGAGAGGGCTGACCGGCGCAGGAGGATAGGTCCGGGACCGGGAACGGGCCGATGGGGAGCAGTGTTCAGATGCCGCCGGCCCCACCGGTCCGCCAAGTCCACGCTCTTGCCTGCTCACTCCTGGTCCCCCTCCTGCTGAGGGGCCGGCTCGCCCGCTCGACGCCGCTGGAATGACTATGGACGGTACCTATTTACGTAGGTAAAATTGAGGTGTAGCGGATGCACTGTCGCACCCCTCGAAAGGACTGTCCGATGGCGACTCGAATCACGCCCGGCATTAACCGCGCAGCTTCGCTGGAACTCGTTCGGGACTTCTCGCTGGAGATGACCGGCAAGGATGTTCCTGCCCTTCTCGAGGCGCGAGGGCACATTCCGCCCGGCACCCGAATCAACGTCACGTTCCTGGGCAATGAAGACCTGGAGATGCGGGTGGGCGCCGCCAAGGTGGTCAGGGAACTCGGCTTCGTTCCCGTACCCCACATCTCCGCCCGCCGGTTGAAGTCGGAACAGGAACTCGAGGAGTTCCTTGGCCGTCTGCAGGAGGTTGGCGCGGCCGAACACATTTTTGCCGTCGGCGGTGATCCTGCCCGCCCTGAGGGGCCATATCATGACTCGCTTGCAATGATCCGCAGCGGTGTCCTGCACCAGTTCGGCGTGCGCGAAGTCGGGCTCGCGGGGTACCCCGAAGGCCACCCGGATATTCCGGACGAGACCCTGTGGCGGGCGCTCGAAGACAAATACACAGCGCTCCGGGAATCGGGCGTGAACGCGGCCATCCTGACGCAGTTCGCCTTCGACACCGACCCCGTCGCTGAGTGGATCGACGCCGTGCGGGCCAGGGGCATCACCGCCCCGATCCGCGTCGGTACTCCGGGACCTGCCGGAATAAAGCGGCTTCTGGGTTTTGCCCGCCGCTTTGGCGTTGGGGCCAATGCAATGATCGTCAAGAAGTACGGCTTTTCGCTGACCAACCTCATAGGCGTGGCCGGCCCGGACCACTTTGTCAACGACCTCGCCGCAGTTCTCGCCGAACACTCCACGGGCAACAGCCACGGACTGCCCAGCCAGGTGGGCCTCCACTTCTACACCTTCGGCGGCCTCCTGGAGACCGCCGAATGGGTCCGCGGATTCACAGGCGGGCAGGAGTGAGGAGACTCAATGGCTGTCCATATCAAAGACCAGAAGGACCAGGCCTGCCTGATTGTCCACGGCCCGGACCAGCCGGGGATCGTCTCAGCAGTGGCGGCCCTGGTGACCCGGAACCAGGGGAATATTGTTTCCCTTGACCAGTACTCCAGCGACCCGACCGGGGGCGACTTCTTCCAGCGCGTGGTGTTCAACAGGCCCGACCTTGCCCTTGCACTGCCTGAAATCGAGGCGGACCTCGGCAAGACCCTCACCAGGCTGGGACTGACGTGGACGATCACCGACCGGTCAGTACCCAAGCGCATGGCCATCCTCGTCTCCACGTCGGACCACTGCCTGCTTGAACTGCTCTGGCGGCACCGCCGCGGTGAACTGCAGGTGACCATTCCGATGGTGATCTCCAACCACACCAACACCGCCGAGGACGTCCGATCCTTCGGCGTCCCCTTCTTCCATGTTCCCTCGCCGCCCGGCCCGGACAAGTCACACTCAGAGGAACAAATCCTGAAGCTGCTGGCGGGCAATGTGGATTTCGTTGTCCTCGCGCGTTACATGCAGATCCTGTCCCCGGACTTCCTCGACACGGTGGAGGTGCCGCTGATCAACATCCACCACTCATTCCTGCCCGCGTTCATTGGTGCGGCGCCCTACCGCAAAGCCAAGCAACGCGGCGTCAAACTCATTGGTGCCACCTCCCACTACGTGACCAAGGAACTCGACGAGGGCCCCATCATCGAGCAGGACGTGGCCAGGGTGACGCATGTCCACACCGCCACCGATCTGCAGGCCCGCGGCGCCTACGTTGAGCGCGCAGTGCTTTCCCGGGCCGTCGAGTGGCACGCCGAAGACCGTGTAGTCCGGCACGGCAACCAAACCATAGTCTTTTGACCCCGCACAACAAACCGACACAGAAACGAGAGGTTCATCATGGCACCCAGGAATCTGCAGGAAGTCCTTGATTCGTCCCGCGGCGCGGTGGACCTGCTCCGCAATTCGCAGATCGGGTCGTATATCTACCCGGTAGTCCCGGCCGACTTCCAGAACTGGATCAAGGAGCAGACCGCATGGCGGCAGACCGCCGTGCTTTACGACCAGTCCCACCATATGGACAACCTGTTCATGAACGGCTCTGACGCCATCAGGCTGATCTCATCCACGGCGATCAACTCCACCGCAGTTTTCCCGGTTAACAGGGCCAAGCAGTATGTGCCCACCACGGAATCCGGACACGTCATTGGCGACGGTATCCTCTTCCGCCTGGCAGAGGAGGAGTATGTCTACGTGGGACGCTCACCCGCAGCCAACTGGCTGCTCTACCATGGCGAAACCGGCGGATACCCGAACCTGGACATGACAGTAGACCGCCGTTCGCCCTCCCGCCCTTACGGCGAACAGGTCACCCGCCAGCTCTACCGTTTCCAGATCCAGGGGCCGAACGCCTGGCAGGTGATCGAAAAGCTGAACCGCGGCCCGCTTGAGCAACTCAAGTTTTTCAACATGTCAACAATGACGATCGACGGCGCAAACGTCCGTACCCTTCGTCATGGCATGGCCGGCGCTCCGGGCCTTGAAATCTGGGGACCGTATGCTGACCACAGCCGTATCCGGGACAGGATCCTGGAAGCCGGGGGCGAGTTCGGCATCGTGCCCGTCGGTTCGCGCGCCTACCCTTCCAACACCCTTGAGTCCGGTTGGATTCCGTCACCGCTGCCCGCGATCTACACCGGCGAAGCTGAGCGTGGCTACCGTGAATGGCTTCCCGCCGACGGGTACGAGGCGACCGCGACCCTCGCCGGCTCCTTCGTGTCCGAGGACATCGAGGACTACTATTTGACGCCGTGGGAGCTCGGCTACGGCTCATTCGTGAAGTTCGACCATGACTTCATCGGGCGCGACGCACTGGAACAGATCGACCCTTCCACCCAGCGCAAGAAGGTAACCCTTGCCTGGAACGCCGACGACATCACATCGATCTTCGCATCGCTGTTCAACACTGAAGGGCCTAGCTACAAGTACTTCGACCTGCCGCTCGCGAACTACGGTTCTGCGAACTACGATTCCGTCATCGACGCCGACGGCACCGTGGTGGGGTACTCGATGTTTACCGGCTACAGCGCCAATGAGCGGCGGGCACTGTCACTCGCTACGGTTGATCCCAATGTTCCGGAGGGCACGGAACTGAACGTCGTGTGGGGGGAACCCGACGGCGGAACGCGGAAGGCCGCCGTCGAGCCGCACGTGCAGACCGAGGTGCGCGCGGTAGTCAGCCCGGTGCCGTACTCCGCTGTCGCACGCGCCACCTACCAGGGCGGGTGGCGCACGAACTACAAGTCGGCCTAGGCTGGAAACCGGGCTGTGCTCGGGCGGTTGCCTCCTTACAGCCATGTCCGGTCACGAAGGAGTACTCTATGAGCCTGCGGTACGCGCTGCTTGCGTTGCTTCGCGTCGGCCCGCTTTCAGGCTACGACCTGCAGAAGCAGTTCTCCGTGTCGGTTGGGCATGTATGGCATGCGCCCGACTCCCAGATTTACCCGGAGTTGCGCAAGATGGAGGCTGAGCACCTCATCGAGGGCGAAGAGCAACCGAGGGGCCAGCGCGCCACCCGGCGCGTGTATCACGTGACGGAAGCCGGGGACCGGGCCTTCCTCGACTGGATGCACACACCGACGGAGTATGCGAGGGTCCGGGATCCCGCCCATCTGAAGGCCGCGTACCTCGAGTCGGTGGCTCCCGGGGTGGCACGGGATTTCTTCCGTGCCCACATCTCGCAATGGGAAAGCGAGCTCGCGCAGTGGGAGCGTGAGCTCCTCCGGATCAGCGAGGTTGCCAATCCCATGCTGATCCGTCGGCTTGCAGTCACCGAGCCGGAGGACCGCGAGCGCACCATCGCCTTCAAACGGTTCACGTATGAGGGGCTTGTTGACCGGGCGCGGGTTGAAATTGCCTGGGCGAAGAGGGGGCTCAGGCTCATCGACGAACTTGACGTGTTCTCAGAGCCCAAAGCCGTCCACGTTTAGCGGCGTCCTCCCCGGTGGACAGCGGGAGAGGACGCCGCAGCTGCAACGGTGAAAGCGGGGGGTTTTTAGCCGAAGCTTTCCGCGGTGTCGTAACCCCTGCCGTTGTACTTCTGCACCAGCACTGTGGACACTGCCGGCTGCCCGTCAACGGTCGTGTCCACGGCCGTGCCCTCCAGCATCAGTGGCGCCTGCAGGCCCTTGATGTCCCGCAATGCCGTCATGAAGCTGTCACGGTTGGGTTCGTCCATGTTCTTGAAGGCCTCTTCCAGGGTTGCCCCCACCATGTAACTCCACATGCAGTGGGGGAAGGCCGGCATATCCGGGTAGTTTCCGTACTCCTTAAGGTCTGCGAGGAACTTCACGACGTCTTCGTCCTGTGCGAAAGCCGGGCTTTGCGGGGTCTTTGAGAACGACACCGAATAGATGCCCGGGTATGCGGTAGCTCCACCGGGCTCGAGGATCGCCGTAGGGCTCGACGTGTTCGAGGGAAGGAACCAACTTGGCTTCCAGCCGATCTGCTGCGCCTTTTGCAGTGACGAGATCACCAGCGGGGTGATGGACATGGCATTGAAGAAGACATCCGCTCCCGTCGCCGCCAGCTGGGTCAGCTGGGCGTCAACCGAGGTATCGGTGGCCTCATACGTGAGTTCTCCGACGACCGTGATATTGTCCGCACCTTCGATGGCTTCCTTGAAGCCCTCTACGTAGCCCTTGCCGTAGTCATCGTTCTGCGAAAGGATGGCCACCTTGTGCTCCCCCTGCGATTCCGCCAGCAACTCGCCAAAGGCTGCTCCCTCGTTCTGGTAGATCGGAACGAAGCCAAGTTGCCATGGGCTCTCCTCCCGGTCGCTGAACAGGGGGTCACCGGTCATCACGAGCACCTGGGGAACCTCTTGGCTGATGGCAGCCTCGCGGAAGGCGCGGTTGGTGGGGGTACCGAGGCCGGACGTGACGGCAAAGACGCCGTCGGACATCATCTGCTGGAAGTTCGACAGCGATTTCTGCGGGTCATACGCGTCGTCGTAGGACTTGATCTCGACGGTGCGCGTCTTGCCGTCGCCGAACTCCACGCCGCCAGCCGCGTTCACCGCACCGAAATAGGCTGCGAGGCCCGCGACAGTGCACGTTCCGGGCCCTGCTGTCGGACCGCTGAGCGGAGTTGTGACGCCGAGCGTGATGGAAGTATCCGTGATCCCGGGGCTGGCCCCGGAGTCGCCGCCCTGCCCACCGCCGTCGCGGGCGCAACCTGACAGGGAGAGCGCGATGATCGACGCCATCGCGACGATACCGAGGACCCCGTCTGGCATTTTTCTAATCTTCATGATCGATCTTGCCTCTCTGTTTTTTCGAGTCCCTCCCGCGCGGCCTCAGTAGCCGGTTGATGCACGGGAGAGTTATGCGGGGGATTCCCCGGTGTGGCGCGGGCGGTGCCGCGGCGGGTGAGCCGGCGGATCACCCGCGGAAGGCTGACCAGGCCCTGGGGCAACAGGAAGAGCACCGCAAGGAGAATCGCGCCCTGGCTGATGGTGGTCAGGTTAGGATCGATGGCGTTCGTCAGCTGTGGAACGAAAACGTAGTAGGCGCCGCCGATAAGCGCACCTATAATGCTTCCGGCACCGCCGATGACCATTGCGGCGAGGAGGCCGATGGAGTGGCCGAAGCTGAGGGTCTCGGGCGAGGTGTACTGCACGGCCGCGAGGTAAAGGAAGCCACTTGCCCCGCCAAATATCGAGGCGACCGTGAACGCGAGCACCTTGGTACGGTACGGCGAGATACCCATGGACGCGGCAACGGCTTCGTTCTCCCGCACCACCGTGAAGGCGCGGCCGTACTTGCCGCGTACGAGGTTGCGGCCCAGCAGGAACGCGGCGACGGTAACCACCAGCACTATGTAGTACTGCCACTGGTCGTTGTAGAGCCCCGACCAATCGGGAGCGTCCGTGAAGCGTGCTGAAATGCCCTGCGAGCCCCCCGTGAACCCGTCGAGCCGCTTGGCCAGGGGCACACCGACGATGGGCAAGGCGATGGTGACCATCGCGATCGCAAGGCCACCGAGCCGGGCTGCCGCCAGGGCAACAAGCAGGCCGACAAGGCCCGGCACGACGCAGGCCGCAATGAACACCAGGATGATGTTCCAGTCCGCGTTGACGCCATAGGCGGTGACGTAGGCGCCGAGCCCGACGAAGAAGATCTGCCCAAGGTTTACTTGCCCGGTGTAGCCCATCACGATGTTCAGCCCCAGTACCGCAACGGCATAAACGCCAATGCGCACGAGGGTCTGGTTCGTGAACGCCGGAAGGATGAGCGGGGCAACGATCAGTACGATGGCCACGGCTGCTACGAGGATCACGCGCGTGGGTTTGTGGGCAAGGACGGAGGACATCGTGCGCATCAGACCCTCACCACGACCTTCCGCCCGAACAGGCCTTGGGGTCGGATGACCAGGATGACGAAAATCAAAACAAACGGCACTGCGATCTTGAGGTCATGGCCTACGAGCGGCACGTAAACGGCCACCAGGTTCTCAAGGACACCAATGGCCCAGGCCGCGACCACGCATCCGATCGGGCTGCTCAAGCCTCCCAAAATGACGGCTGCGAGCGCGTAGACGAGCGCCGTATCGAGCATGCCCGGCGTGAGGGTGAGCTGCGGGGCAACGAGGACGCCGGCGATCGCGCCCAGAACCGCTGCCAGGCCCCAGCCGACCATCAGCAGCCGGCCGACAGGCAGACCGGAAAAAGCAGCGGAGCCCGGGTTATCTGCCACGGCCCGAAGCGCGAGCCCGAGCTTGGTGCGCAGGAAGAGCACCTGCAGAACCCCCATAATCGCCAGAATTGTGACCGTTGTGGCGATGGACCGGACACTCACCACCGCACCGAAGATCTCCACGCCAGTCAGCGGGAAAAGCGACTCGAATGGCAGGTTGTTGTAGCCCCAGAAAACAGCGGAGATACCGGTGACCAGGGTGAGCAGGCCGATGGTGACCACAACCGCCGTGTGGGCGTCGCCCCCCTCGAACCTGCGGACGAGGAACCGCTCGATCACTGCCCCGATAAGGAAGGAAACCACCACCGCGACGAGGATGGCGAGGATGAGGGGCAGGCCGAGTTGGGTAAAGGCGTAGGCGATGTAAGCCGACAGCACGGCCATGCCGCCTTGGGCGAAGTTGATCAGGCCGGTTGCCTGGTTTACGAGCACGATGGCGAGGGCCAAAGCAGCATAGATGGAGCCGGTCGAGAGCCCGTCCACCACGAGTTGGATGAAAGTGCCCATGTGGTTCAGCCCCCCAGGTAGGCACGGCGGATCTCGTCCATGCCTTTTAGTTCAGCCGATGATCCAGTCAGCACATTGCGCCCTGTCTCAAGCACCGTGGCAGTGTCCACCAGCGAGAACGCAAGGTTTGCGTTCTGCTCCACCACCACCATGGCGATGCCTGACTCCAACCGCAGCCGCCCGATCGCCTGGTATACGGCTTTGGATGTGCTCGGCGCAAGGCCGAGCGATGCTTCGTCGAGCAACAGCAGCTTGGGTTTAGCCATAAAGGCCCTGGCTACGGCGAGCATCTGCTGCTCCCCGCCTGAAAGTGAAGCCCCGCGCGAGCCGACGCGGTCCTGCAACTGCGGAAACAGGTCAAGGCAGTAGTCGATATCCCGGGAGATCCCTGCCCTGTCCTTGCGGAGGTAGGCGCCCACGAGGAGATTCTCCCGCACGCTCAACTGGCCGAGGGTTCCGCGGCCTTCCGGAACATGGGCGATTCCCAGCGCTGCCACCTGGTCGGGGCGCAAGCCACGAATGTCGCGCCCCTGGAACCTGATCCGCCCACCGGTGCGGACCGTGCCGCTGATTGCGCGCAGCGTGGTCGTCTTGCCGGCCCCGTTGGCGCCCAGGATCCCGACGGAGCCGCCTTCCGGCACGCTGAGATCCACCCCGCCGAGCACCTGTACGGGCCCGTAGTATGCGGTCACACCGGAAAGTTCAAGCAGCGTCATCCGCCGCATCCTTCCCGATGTAGGCCTCGATCACCCGGGGGTCGGACTGGGCCTCGGCGGCGGTGCCCTCCATGAGCTTGCGCCCATGGTCGAGGACAACCACCCGGTCGGTGAGGGCGGAGATAAGCCCCATGTGGTGCTCCACGATGATGATCGTGATGTCCTGCTCCGCGCGGAGCCGCCTCACAGTCTTGATGAATTGCTCTACTTCACCATGGGACAGTCCGGCGGCCGGCTCGTCGAGCAGCAGCAGCGAGGGGTGGGAGAGAAGGGCACGCCACAACTCGATGCCTTTGTGCAGTCCATGCGGCAGTTCGTCGGCGGGCAGGTGGGCTGCCCAGCCCAAACCTGCGCGCTCAAGGAATTCAAGGGCCTCCGCCCGCATCCCACGCTCCGCGTTCACGGTGTAGGGCAACCGCAAGGCCCAGGAAACAGGCCAGCCGGGAAGCCTGATATGTCCCCCAAGAAGCACGTTCTCCAGGACTGTGGCGTGCAGCTGCAGCGCCGGGTGCTGGAAGGTGCGCGCCAGCCCAAGTCGCGAGAGGCGGAACGGGGCACTTCCCAGGACCTCGGTGCCGTCGATGGTGATGGAGCCCGAACTTGGCTTGTAATGGCCGCTGATGCAGTTGAAGAGTGATGTCTTCCCGGCGCCGTTGGGTCCTACAAGGCCGAAGATGACGCCCGGCTCCACGTCAAAGCTCACTTCCTGCAACACCTTGACGCCGCCGAAGTGCAAATTCACGTCATTGAGGCTCAGGCTTGCCGCCACCCTGCACCTTCCTGTCGCATCATTGCTCCGGACGGGCGCGATCCGGGACGACCGCTTGAAACCGACGCTACGGATGGAGAACTAAATTGTCAACGATATTGAAACGACTGTTAGACAACCTCAATCATGGCCCGCGGTAACCGCTCCTGGCATAGTCGGAGAAGGGCGCGGGAGCCACAGTGGCACGCATTTCGACCTGCCGGTGCCGCTCCACCTGCGCCTTGCGGGAGTTGGGCTCCTCCCCCCACACGACCACTACTTCAGTACCAGTGTTCGCGTGTGCCGCATCGAGCGTCGCAAGGGAGAGGAAGGCCTGCTCGTTAGCGAGGTAGCCGACGTCGAACGAGATGCCGATCGTCTCGCCGTCCTTCAGGACACGGTCGGTCTGGTGCAGTGCATAGCGGGACTTGGGGAGCTCGATGTACTTGGCCGGGACGCCCTCACCGAGAATGCTGCCCAGCACCCGCGTTACATCCTGGTTGTCCCACACCAGGGTGACCTTTTTGCGGCGCTGGTTCCCGGCATGCCGTTGCAGGGCTTCCTTGCCAAGGAACTCGTGGTCGAAGGACACGGAGCGGCCGAGCCCGAGGTCGTACGGGGTTACGTAGTAGTCCCTTGGATCCGGCGAATAGAAGCTGCCTCCGAATGAGCCTGCCTTGGACAGGTCGAGCCATTCGCGGTAGGCCTTGAGCCCGGGGTCGAAGATCGCAGGCGGCGGTGACGGCACCCAGCCGGATCCGAGGTTGGCGGATGAGTATCCCTTGGCCCCCACCTGCGTGATGCCAAACTCCCCGCCGTCGGCCAGCAACTTTTCATGCACTGCCGCGGCGTCGGCCCATGGGCCCCACAGCTCGAAACCGGGCTGCCCCGCCATGCCGTGCCGCAGCACGCCCACCCGGCGTCCCTCGATGTCGATCCCGCCCATGTGGAAGAACTTAAGCTCCGGCGCCGGCTTGCCGGTCACCTTCTCGATGATTGCCAGCGCGTTCGGACCCTGTAGTTCGTAACGGAACAGCTTGGGATCGCCCTTCCGGATCAGGGAATGGTCGTCGCGCTCCAAGGTAACGTCCCAGTCGCCGGAGGAGATGTTGTATTCAATCCAGTCAGCCAGCATGGGCAGGCCCACCAGATCGAACGAATCAGGCTCCAGGTGGAACAGGATGCCGTCCCCGATGAGGTATCCGTCGTGGTTCACGGCGACCAGCTGCTTCGCCCGGCCCACCTGGTAGGCGGCCGCCGAGTTGGTGCCGAACCAGGTAAAGAACTTCGTGGCGTCCGGGCCACTCACAAAGAGATCCGCCATATGGTGCGACTGGTCAAGCAAAGCGCACGAGTCGCGCCAGGAGGCTTGCTCGCTCCGCCAGTTGGTGAACTCGGGTGTCACAGGGAAGGTGAACGGCCGCGATTTCGCGTTTCGCAGCACGTCAACGGCGTTGCCGCCATTCTGGTCGATGGCAGACTGAAGGCTTTGGTTGGTCATGGCGATTTCCTCCTCGGGGTGGCGGCAGCCTGAGGCGGACTAGCCGCCGGCCACCGACTGAATGACAAGTACTTCCTGGCCCGGGGACACCTCGGTTTCCAGGCCTTGAAGACGCCGGACATCATCGCCTTCCACGTAGATGTTCACGAAGCGGCGAAGGGTTCCTGTTTCATCCCGCAGGCGCCGGGCCAGCACCGGGTATCCGCCGGTCAGGAAATCCAGCAGCTTCTCCACCGTTACCGGCCCGTCGGCGGGCGCAGTCAGTACGGACTGTCCGCCGGCCAGTGGCTGCAGGACGCTGGGAAGCACCACCGTAATGTCAGGCACCGGCCACCGCTGCCGCCCTGACGCACAGGACGTCCGGCAGGTGGGCAGCGACCTCCGTGAACGTTTCGCCCTCATCCGCGCTTGCGTAGACGGTGCCGCCGCGCGTGCCGAAATACACGCCGGCAGGCTCCGCCGTGTCCACCGAGGCAGCATCGCGCAGCACGCTGTTGTATTCGGCGGTGGGCAGCCCGGAGGAGAGCCGTTTCCAGGAGGAACCGGCGTTATCCGTGCGGTGGACGGCGAGTTCCCCATCCGGAGGGATGCGTTCCCCGTCTGCTTTCAGCGGGACAACCCATGCCGTCCCTTCGCGGCGGGGGTGGGTCAGCATCACAAAGCCGAAGTCGGCCGGCAGCCCGTCCGCTATGGAATTCCAGGTGTCCCCATTGTCGTCCGTGCGGTAGACACCGTGGTGGTTCTGTGCGTAAAGGCGTCCGTCGACTGCGGGATCGGCTGCGATCTTGTGGACGCACTGCCCGAACTCGGGGTTGGGGTCGGGCATGAAGTAGGCGGAGATTCCCTTGTTGCGCGCCTCCCAGGAGCTGCCGCCGTCGAGCGAGCGGTAAACGCCGCCAGTGCTCATGGCCACGTGGACGGTCTCCCCGGCCGGCTGGACCACGATGGAATGTGCGGCCGCCCCGCCGTAACCTGCTCCCCATTCGCTGCGGTGCGGATGGTCCCACAGGCCCCGGTTCAGCTCGAAGTGTTCACCGCCGTCGGTCGATTTCCACACCGAAATGGGCTCAGCTCCTGCCCACACCACCCCCGGCCGGGAATCGGCGTCAGGATAAATCTGCCAGATGCGTTCCAGGGCGGCGCCGGTGTCCTCCGGAAACGTGATGGCGCCCAGTTCGGGCTCGGACCAGGTGGCACCGAGATCGTCGGAGTGCGCAACGGTGGGCCCCCAGTGCTCGTTCCGGACGCCCACCATGATCCGGGTGCGGCCGTCCCTGGTGTCGATCCCGATGCTGGGAATCTCGCTCATCAGGAAATGGGGACCGGTGAAGGACCATTGCCGCCTGTCCTGGCTGGTGGCCAGCCACAAGCCTTTTTTAGTCCCAATTGCTAAGACAAAACTTTCTGCGGTTGCCATGCCCACCATGCAACCACCCGGGTGGACTGCCCGCAACGGTTAATTGGCGTCCCCGGCAGCCCGGACCGGGAAGCAGGTGACTCGAATCAGTCCACAAACTCCGACTGCGTCTCGATGAAATCCCAGTCAGCCTCCGTAAGCACTGCCCGGGGATTATCGGGGTGGGGTCCGCCGGCTTCGGCAATGCCCTGGAGCACTGGAAGCGGCAGTTCCTCCGCGCGAAGGTTCTCCCGCAGCCACTCCTTGCTGTCGAGGTCCAGGTCAAGCCACCACATGTAGATTTCCATGACTTTCACGCACCTTTCGTTTGCTTCCACGTTAGGCGCGGCGCTTTTCGTGGACAAGGTTCAGCCTGCCCGACAAGTAGCTGCGGCTGTTGTTCGGGTATCCGCAAGTAACCACGCTTCCGGAAGTACCCAAAAGACGAGTACCCCCTACTGGCGCCCACCCGAACCGGCCCACCTAGCCTGAGATCTCAAGCAAGCTGACCGTGCTGCTGGGGCACAGGCGTCACCGCTGGCACTCCCCCATCATGGTCGGTTTAACAACAAAAACCTGGGGAGAAAATTATGAAACGCACCATAGCAACACTGGGTGCCGTGGGCTTGGCCGCGTTGGTCGTGTCCGCACCGGCCTCGGCTGCCGGTGAAATCACTCTGTGCCACGCCGTCAAGAACGGCTTCGTCTCGATCACCATCCCGCCGCAGGGACTCAACGGCCACGAGAAGCACGACAAGCACGAGGACGACATCATCCCGCCGAACGAACACCTGAAGGACGGCTTGAACTGGGGTGACGCAGGCCGTGCCATTCACGAAAATGGTTGCGCGGCGGTTTCCCCGCCCGCCGTCGTCGTGGACCCGCCTGCCAAAGACGACCTGCCCTTGGTGGTCGACAAGCCGGATGAAGTAAAGCAGCCGGTCGTCGAACAGCCGGTGGTGCAGGACCCGGTTGTCGAACAGCCGGTGGTGCAGGACCCGGTTGTCGAACAGCCGGTGGTGGAGGAGCAAGTTGTCGAAACGCCTGTCCTGACTCCAGCCGTTGAAGAACCCGCCGCGGCGCCGCCCGCCGCAGCACCGCCGGTGGTTCCTGCGAAGCCGGAGGCCGACCAGCAGCAGGCACAGAAGGCGGCAGGAGTTGCCACAACCGGCTCCACCACGAGCCGCGGAACCAACCAGGGGTACAACGCCCAGACGGCTGCCGGCGGACCTGAAAGCTCTCCCGCCTGGCTCGGCGGCCTGGGTGCACTGGTGGCAGCGGGAGCGGCAGTGGCAGTGCGCCGCCGTTCCGGCTCCTCCATGGCCGGCTGATACCGCGGACTGCGGCCCGATGACAAGGAAGGCGTCCCACCAGTGCCCGGCGGGACGCCTTCCTTCCCCCTCAAAACGCGACGAGGAGCACAATGTTCCGGGAAAACATCCTGCACGCGGCCCAGACAAAGCGCACCTGGCGCCGCTGGAACCGAGGCGACCTGGTGATCCTCCTCTGCGGTGTCCTCGCCTTCCTGTCCATGACATTCGGCGCACCGCTGTTCGACCGGACCCAAACTGCCGCCGTCGGAAACGCAGCACCGGGCTCTGCTGCCGGTTACGTCCGGGAGCCGGTGCCCGTGGCGACGACCGGCACGCCGGAAGGAACGTTTGCTCCCGAAGGCCAGGTTGCTTCTGGGGCCGCAGGGGAAAGCACGACGGCGGCCCCGCCTGGGCAGCAGGTGGAGAAGCCGGCCCTGCCGCCGGCAGCGGCACCGGTGCGCATCCGCTATCCGTCCGCGGGCTTCGAGGTGCCGGTCCACCCCCTGCAGCCCGACGGCGCCGCACAGGAGAGCCAGACAATCGTGCCGCCCGAAACAAAGGACGGCTACTGGCTTACTCCGTTCGGAACGCCCGGCCATGGCTCGGCAAACACAACCTATGTGATCGGCCACAGCTGGGATGGGGCGGAGGCACCGTTCAACCACCTGAGTTCGGCCGCATCCGTAGGCGACCGCTTCGACGTCGACACTGCGACCGGCGCCATGTCCTACCAGGTTGAGAGTGTGGCCACGTATGTGAAGTCCAGCCTCAAGGACAGCCCCATTTGGGACATCGTGCCCAACCGCCTGGTCCTCATCAGTTGTTTCACGGAGGACCCGTGGGGAAAAAACGTTGTGGTCACGGCTTCACCTGCGGTGTCTTGAGGAAGCGCAAACACGGGAACCTGTTCAGGGGCCATTCACGGAGCGGACAATAAGTTATGACATCGGATCGGTTCAGCGGCACGGCACCGTTGCTGGTGGGGATCCTGCCCAAGCAGCACCCCGAGGTCCTGCAGACCGCGGCTGCCCTCGCCGCCCGGCTGGGGACACCCCTGGTGTGTGCCTACGTGGATGAGGAAAGGTACCTCGTGGATTGGGATCCGGCACGCTCCGCCCACCGGCTTTCCCTGCATCCTGATGCCGATGACGACAAGATCCACGCTGTGGAAACCGCGCTCAAGGCGGACGTCCGGAACGCAGTGGACCGGGCACCGGCAGGGAGCGGGACCGTGGAATGGACGCTCCGCACCCTTTCCGGCAGTGCGGCACGCGCGATTGGACAACTGGCCGCGGAAATCAATGCCCAACTGATCATCGTGGGCACGTCGGAGCGCGGATTGTCCCACCGCCTCTCCGAAGCCCTGAACGGATCGGTGGGAGGATGGTTAAGCCACCATCAAAGCCGGCCGGTGCTGGTAATCCCCTGCCGGACGCCCGCCCACGAGGACCGTCCGTAGCGCTGCAGCCCACAGCGTTCGGGGCCTTCAATAATAAAGCGAAAGTAGTTATTCGCGGTGCTGGCGGAGCGCGCTACCAGCCAGTAAGCTGATTCAAGCAGGACGGGTCCACGTTAGTGGACACAGGATCTGCCCAAGAGCTGCTCCGGAGTGCGTATCCCCCAATAACGCACTCCGGAGCTTTTTTATGTCCTAAAACATGCGCTCCGGCGATACCCCTAGGGGGTACTTGAATGATACCCCTGTGGGGTATAGACTCGGGTTATGAATCCCACGGAAGAAGCATTCGCCGCGCCCGCAGTGGACCCGCCCGGGCACGGGTACACCGGCAACAAGGACGCCTACCTCCGCCGCCTCAAGCGCATTGAGGGCCAGGTGCGTGGAATCGCCCGGATGGTGGACGAGGATAAGTACTGCATCGACATCCTCACCCAGGTTTCCGCCGTCACCAAGGCCCTGCATGCCGTCAGCCTGGGCCTCGTGGAAGAGCACATCGGCCACTGCGTAGTCGGCGCCGCCTCCGAGCCCGACCCGGCCGCGCGTGCCGAAGCCATTGATGCCAAAGTCAAGGAAGCCGCCGATGCCATCGGCCGGCTGCTTCGCTGACGACTGCCAGTAACACCATCGCCGGCAACCGCCGGCCAGACCCACAGGAGCCAAGCCATGAGCACCACCTCCCCCACCACCACCACTGTCAGCGTTTCCGGCATGACCTGCGGCCACTGCGTCTCGGCCGTCAGTGAAGAGCTTGAAGCCCTCGCCGGGGTGGAAGCGGTGGACGTTGAACTTAATGCCGGCGGCATCTCCACCGTCACCATCACGTCTGACCAAAAGCTCTCACCCTCTGAAATCGGCGAGGCAGTGGCAGAGGCCGGCTACCTGGTCGTTGCCAATGAAGCCTGAAAACCACCACTGATTTGGGGAGCCGAATGAGCAACCAGGAACTTCTCCACCAGCCCGCCGCCCGGGTGGTGGAACTGGACATCGAGGGCATGACCTGCGCCTCCTGCGTCAACCGGGTGGAGAAAAAACTCGGCAAACTCGACGGCGTGCAGGCTTCGGTCAACCTGCCCCTGGAATCCGCCCACGTCACGGTTCCCGCAGGGATCACCGACGAGCAGTTAATCGATACGGTCAGCGCTGCCGGATACAAAGCAAAAGTCAGCCAGCCGCGAGACCCCGGCCCTGGTGCCAGCGACGAAACGGGCGCGCCCTCCGTGCTGCCCGAGGCTGGCGACCACATGGCTCACGGAGGTGCCGCTGCCCGGTTCCGGCCCCGCCTGATCCTGGCGGCCGTCCTGACGGTGCCCGTATTCCTGGTCTCCATGGTCCCCGCGTTCCAGTTTCCGCAGTGGGGATGGGCGGCAGCGGCCCTGGCACTGCCGGTGGTGACGTGGGCCGCCTGGCCTTTCCACCGCGCAGCCGCAATCAACGCCCGCCACCTGGCCTCGACCATGGACACGCTGGTGTCGATCGGTGTGGCGGCAGCGTACCTCTTCTCCGCCTGGCAACTGCTCCTGGATCCCCGCATGACCGAACATCCGGGCATGGAAGGGATGGAGACCGGCGGTGGCCTGTACTTTGAGGTGGCGGCAGTCGTCACCACCTTCCTGCTCCTGGGCAGGTACCTGGAGGCCAATGCCAAGCAGAAGGCAGGCGACGCCCTGCAGGCCCTCCTCAACCTTGGCGCCAAGGATGCCACCGTGCTGAGGGAGGACACGGAATACAAAATCCCCGCAGACCAGCTTCAGGCGGGCGACGTCCTGGTGGTCCGGCCCGGCGAAAAAATTGCCACCGACGGCGTGGTGGTTGACGGGAATTCAGCGGTGGACGCGTCCCTGGTCACCGGGGAGTCAGTACCGGTGGAGGTTGGGCCGGACAGCGCTGTTACGGGCGCAACCATCAACACCTCCGGGAGGCTGCTGGTCAGGGCCACCCGGGTTGGCTCCGAAACAACACTGGCGCAAATGGCACGACTGGTCTCCCAGGCCCAGACCGGCAAGGCGCCCATCGCGCGTCTGGCGGACCGCATCAGCGCCGTCTTCGTTCCGGTGGTTCTTGCCATCGCCGCGGTCACCTTCGTGGCGTGGCTTCTGTTCGCAGGCCCTGGCGTGGCGGCCGGCGGGCTGCGACAAGCGTTTACTGCCGCCGTCGCCGTCCTGGTTATTGCCTGCCCCTGCGCCCTGGGGCTCGCCACGCCGGTGGGCCTGCTCACCGGTACCGGACGGGGCGCACAGCTGGGCATCCTGATCAAGGGGCCGCAGGTCCTTGAGGACACACGGACGGTCGACACCATCCTGCTCGACAAGACCGGCACCGTCACCACGGGTGTCCTGGCAGTTGATGCCTCCGAAGCCTTCGGCGGGTTCCGGGAGGATGAGGTCCTCCGGCTGGCCGGCGCAGTGGAGGCGGCGTCGGAGCATCCGGTGGCCCGCGCCATCGCCGCCGCGGCAGTGGATGCAACGAACGACGGCGGTCCCCTGCCTGCCGTGCAGGGCTTCCGCTCCGCCCCGGGCGGCGGAGTGGCGGGAACCGTTGAGGGGAAGCCCGTGGTGGCAGGCCGGACCGGCTGGTTGCAGCACAACGGCATTGCCCTTGCCGATGAGCACCAGGCAGTACTGTCAGCGGCTGAAGCGGCGGGTGCCACCGCGATTTGGGTTGCGGTGGACGGAGCTCCCGCCGGCATCATCAGCCTGCGCGACACGGTCAAGGAAGGCTCAGCAGCGGCCGTGGCCCGGCTGAAGAAACTGGGCCTGCGTCCCATCCTCCTGACCGGTGACAACGCCGCCGTGGCTGCCCAAGTGGCGGCCGCCGTCGGGATTCCCGCTGAGCACGTCTATGCCGGAGTCCTGCCGGAGGGGAAAGTCGAGGCGGTCCGCAAACTGCAGGCCGGCGGCGCCACCGTGGCCATGGCCGGTGACGGCGTCAATGACGCAGCCGCCCTCGCCCAGGCGGACCTTGGCATCGCCATGGGATCGGGCACCGATGTGGCCATCGAGGCCGCAGATCTCACCGTAATGGGCAACGACCTCGCCCAGGTGGCCCAGGCGATCGAACTGTCCCGCAGGACGCTGGCAACCATCAAGACCAACCTGTTCTGGGCATTCTTCTACAACGCCGTGGGCATCCCCGTGGCCGCCCTGGGGCTGCTCAACCCCATGCTGGCCGGCGCCGCCATGGCAGCGAGCTCCGTCCTGGTGGTGGCCAACTCCCTGCGGCTGCGCAGCTTCGGAAAGTAACCCCGAACAGCCGGAACAACGTCCCCGGCCGAGGCGGATCAGGCCGCGCCGTACCGCACAGCGGCGCGTGCCTTGGCCTTGGCCGCCTCGGCCTCCCGGTCCTTGGGCGGCGCCTGCGAGACCAGGGAATCCAGGAGGTGCTGGGTGATGTGCGCAATCTCGTGGACCGCCGCATCGAAGGCTTCCTGGTTGGCCTTCGAGGGCTTGGTGCTGCCGCTGACTTTGCGCACATACTGCAGTGCTGCGGCGTGCACTTCCTCCGAGGTGGCGTGCGGTTCGAAGTTGTGGAGGGTTCGGATATTCCGGCACATAAGGCCATGCTAGGCTCTGGAGCGCCTGGGATCGACCCCTCCTGCCCGGCTTTGCCGGCACCCGTCCAGAGCGCTGCATGGGCAGGGGTGCCCATCGACACTGTTTTGGGGACCGGGGTAGGTTTTAGGCAATGGATCTTCCGGATGAGCCGGGGGCCGCTGGGGATGCCGACCTGTTTCGGATCCGCGATTCACACTAGGAGAAACTGATGGCTATTTGGGGTGCAGACGTTGAGCAGCTTCGCCAGCTCGGCAGCAAGCTTCAGGCAGGTGCGTCCGAGATCGAGACGCAGAAATCCACTCTTACCAAAGTTCTGAGCAGCACTAACTGGGAGGGACCCGATGCGGACAAGTTCCGTCAGGAGTGGTCCGGAACGCACACCACCATGCTCACCAAGGTCGCGGAAGCGCTGAAGGAAGCCGGCAACCAGGCGAAGCGCAACGCCGAAGAGCAGACCCAGGCTTCCCGCTGACCTTCCGGTTGCTCAAAGTTCCTGCAGGCAGGGCCCGGACATCCAGGATGTCCGGGCCCTGCCCGTTTAAGGCTGCACGTTTAAGACTGCGTGGGGCGGTGCTCCCGCTTCAGCGGCAGTCAGGGGACGGGTTCGACGTCGTTTGCGTGCTCCAGCGGCGACGGCGCCCGGCCCTTGGCTTCCCTGCCCGCTGCCGCGCCGACGCCCGCCCCAGCGGCCGGGGCGCGCAGTTCGTCAAGCCGGACCAGGATGACGCCCCCGACAATGAGGACGCCGCCCAGGAGCTGGATGGCGCCGGGCAGTTCACCCAGCAGCAGCCACGCCCAGATCACGGCGAAAAGCACCTCGGTCAGCGACACAAAGGATGCCACCTTGGATCCCAGGGCGCGTGCAGCCATGATGCCCGAGACATAGGCCAAAACCGTTGCCAGGATCACCAGTCCGGCCAGGGAGACCCACCATGGGGTCATCCAGGGTCCCAGCTTCGTGTGTGCCGTGCTGAAGGCCATGGGCAGCAGGCCGGTGGCAGCGGAAAGCCACATCACGGCGGCACCCACCATCAGGCCCCCCGAGGCCAGCACGATGGGCGGCAGGGTGTCGTTTTCCTTGGCGGTAATAAAGAAGTAGATGGCAAGGCAAACCGCGGCGGCGATGCCCCACAGCACACCCACCGGATCCACCTTGACGGCGCCGGTAAGGTCCAGGACCAGGACCAGGCCGCCCAGTGAGAGCAAGGTTCCCCCGAACGTCAGGGCCCGGGGACGCTTTCGGCTGGCCGCCCACAGCCACAACACGATGATCACCGGCGCGAGGTACTCGAGGAGGAGTGCAACACCGACGGACAGGCGGGCCACCGCATTGAAGTAGAACAGCTGGCATGCCGCCACACCGATCAGTCCGAACAGTCCGATGGTCACCCAGTTGTCCCGCAGCTGGTGCCAGCGGCCCCGCAGCGCAGGAATGGCCGGAATGGCGAGAATCAGCGCGGCGCCGGTGAGCCGGGCCGTCACGGCAGCTCCGGGAGACCATCCGGTTTCCAGCAGCGCCTTGGCGAACGAGCCCGATAGCCCGAAGACTGCTGAGGAGAACAGCGCTATGCCGAGTCCGGATGCCAGGAATCCCCGCCGGGCGGTGGGCGCGTGGCGGTTCGGGGCGTGGTTGTTGGCGGCAGGCACTCTCGCCTCCTGTCAGGAGTAAAGTGGGGTAATGGTCATGACAGTACGCGTTCGCCCTGTAAGGAGTCAAGATGGTTTTTGCCCCTGACACTGAGGTTGCGCTGCGCACGGTGGTAAATCTCATCAACTCTGCGGCAAACGGCAGGGAGGAACTCACCAGCCAGGCGGAGCTGGACAGTTTCCTGGCCGCCGAAGGGTTTTCCGGCTCCCGGACGCGGGACGCGGCCGAGCTGGCCAGCGTCCGGCATCTGCGGCACCAGCTTGCGGCACTGTGGACTGCCAATGAAGACGCAGCAGTGGACACCGTGAACCGGCTGCTGCGTGAGGCGAACGCCCTGCCCCAGCTGGTCAAGCATGACGGCTGGGACTGGCACCTCCACGCCACCACCCCTGAAGCCCCACTGGCACACCGGATGAGCACGGAGGCGGCAATGGCTTTGGCGGACGTCATCCGTGGCAAGGAAATGGACCGGCTGCGCACCTGTGAGGCAGAAGCCTGCGACGCCGCCGTGCTGGACCTCAGCCGGAACCGGTCAAGGCGCTACTGCGACACCGGTAACTGCGCCAACCGGATGCATGTGGCCGCCTACCGCGCGAGGCAGGCAGCTTCAGGCTAGCGGCGGGACCGGGGTTAGCGCTCCGTTGGCCGTTCGGGGCCGCCGTCGGAAGCCGGCGGATTCTTCGCGCCGGGCGTGCCAAAGCCGTGGGCCGGCTTTTTCGCCGAGCTGAGGTTGATGCCGGATCCCTTGCCCAGGTGCTCGGCGTTCTCCTTGTAGCTCATGGACAGCATGGCCGCAATCACCAGTGTGACGATAAAGGCGATGCCTGCGCCGGTCAGGGCAAGGTCGAAGCGCGGGGCCTTCGCACTGCCGCCGGAGGCAAAAATCAGCACTGCCCCAAAGGTGACGACGGCCCAGAACGCGGAGAACATCAGCGGCCCCTTCACCGAGGTCCGCAGCTTGCGCGGTTTTCCTGGATGCTGGTCTGCCACGGTGAGTCCTCCCTGCAGGCGGCACGCCGGCCGTCCTGGTTTGCGTAGTGTGTGGTTCGCCCGGCCTCATTTTTCTACAACGAGTAGAACCGCGCCTTCCTAGTTTACGGCTTCCCGGCGGCGCCGCGGGCATCGTGCCTGAGCGTCAAGCCCGAGAGCACCCACAAAACGCCTGAGATAATCGCGCCGCCACCGGCCACCCCGAGCAGTGCGTGGGCTCCCAGGCTGATGAAGAAGGGCAGGGCGACGGCGGTTCCAACGCCTATGACGCCTGACGCAATCCAGTCCCGGGCCAGGAGATGACGGCCCCGGAACCGCAGTCCGCACCACAGCTCCAGCGCTCCGGCAACGCCAAGGCCAAGGGCTGCTATGACACCAAAAAGCAGGTCGCTGTGCAGCAGAACCAAGGCGAATCCTGCGCCCGTCAGCACGGAACCTGCGGCGGAAAGCAGTTTGCCCGGCGTCGACTCCCGCGGAAATCCGGCGGCGGGGGCACCCCAGAGGGCAACCAGGCCGGTGGCGAGCAGGTACAGTCCGCCCGCCCAGCCCATGACCTCAATGGAGGGTGATGGCCAGAAAATGGTTACGGCACCGAACGCGAGGGCCGCCGCGGCGCGCAGCAGGACCGGCTTCCAGAGGTCGGGCCGCGGCGCAGTTTCCGGCACGGCGCCTGCGGGTGTTATTGGTTGCGTCACCGGTCCAGTTTAGTGCGGAGCTTTTCCTAGGCCGAACCCAGGACCATCCACCGGTCGGACCTGGCGCGGAGCCCTAGGGTGACGGCGCGGGCGGCCATGTAGCCGACCGCAAAGGCGGCCCAAAGCCAGCCCAGGCCGTCCGCGCCCCCGGCACCCGACAAGGCAACGGCGGCGAGAAGCGGCGCGTAGGCGGCAAGGTTGACCAGCCCGGCCAGCGCCAGGTACTTGGCGTCCCCCGCGCCAATCAGCACCCCGTCAAGCACGAAGACGTACCCGGCGATGGGCTGCCCGGCCGCCAGGATCCACAGTGCAACGGCCAGGGCCGACTGAACCTGCTGGTCGGACGTGAAGAGTGCACCTGCCCAGGGAGCCGCCACAGCGAGAAGCAGGCCAGTCACTACTCCGAAGCCCGTTCCCCAGCGGATCATCGTACCCGTGAGCAGCCGGGCCTTCCCCGCGTTGGAGGCGCCCAACTCCTTTCCGATCAGGGCCTGCGCGGCAATGGCCAGGGCGTCCAGGGCGAACGCCAGGAACGAAAAGATCGTCATTGCCAGCTGATGGGCAGCGAGGTTGACCGCGCCCTGCCCGGTAACCACCAGCACCGTGACGAGGATGGCTGCCCGCAGGCTGAGCGTGCGCAGCATCAGCCAGGACCCCACCCGCGTCATGCTGCGGATGCCGTGCCAGCTGGGCAGAAGGCTGACACCCTGCCGGACAGCGTTGCGCCTCACCATCACCAGGTAGACGGCAGCCATGGCCCACTGCGCCACACTGGTTCCGACCGCCGAACCGGTGACCGACCAGCCCAGCCCGTACACCAGCCACAGGTTCAGGACTATGTTCAGCCCAAAGCCGGCCGTCGCCACCACCAGCGGGGTCCGCGTATCCTGCAGTCCGCGCAGAACGCCGGTGCCGGCGAAGATGAGCAGCATGGCCACCAGTCCGGGCATCGACCAGCGCAGGTAGTCCACGGCGTAGGACCGCACCTCGCCCTCCGCGCCCATCAAGGCAATCAACGGTTCGGCCGCGGCGAAGCCGGCAACAGCAAGGCCTGTACCCAGAAGCAGGGCCAGCCACACGCCGTCGCGCCCGGCCGCCAGGGCCTTGCCCGGCTGTCCGTCCCCAATGGCCCGCGCCACCGCCGGGGTTGTGGAATAGGCCAGGAAGACCATCAGGCCGACGGCGGTGTGCAGCACCGCGGACGCCAGTCCGACGCCGGCCAGCTGCGCCACGCCCAAATGCCCCACAATGGCGGAATCGGCAAGCAGGAACAGCGGTTCGGCCACGAGCGCCCCGAACGCGGGGACGGCGAGGCGGAGTATTTCCCGGGCGTGGCTTCTGCTGCCCGCCACAGGAACGGAAGTGGATGGTTGGGGCACCGTGCCAGCTTAACCTTCGGCGGTATTACCTACCGGTCGCAATGACCCGGCATGACAAAGCCCACACTTCCCACAAATAGTTGACTCTTCAACCATTTATGGTGAAGACTGGGTTATCTAGGCTGCAACGCCGCGATCCGGCCCCGCTTGCACCCGCCCAGCTCCGACCGATATCCGAAACGGTGAAACCCCATGAACCAGTCCCGCCTGACCACCACCGCCATCACGGCCCTCCGCATTGTCCTGGGCTTCCTCTTTGCAGCCCACGGCTGGCAGAAGTTCAACGAATGGACCATCACCGGCACCCAGGCTTCCTTTGCCAAAATGGGTGTTCCCGCTGCCGAAATCGCCGCTCCGGCGGTCGCCGTGCTGGAACTCGCCGGCGGCATCGCCCTGATCCTGGGCATCCTCACCCGGGTAGTTGCAGCCCTCCTTGCCCTCGACATGCTGGGAGCCCTGTTCCTGGTGCACGCCCAGGCCGGCGTTTTTGCCGCGAACGGCGGTTACGAACTGGTCCTGCTCCTGGCCGCAGCCGCCTTTGCCCTGGCACTGACGGGTGCCGGACGCCTCTCCGTGGACCGCGCGCTCTTTGGCCGGCACAACTCCAGGCTCGCAGTCCTGGCCTAGAAGCCAGGCAATACACCGCCCGACGGCGGCTGGGCACCCGGGTGCCTGGCCGCCGTCGGGCTTTGGCCGTCACCGTCGAGGCCAAGGCCTAAAACTCTCGGACAATTAGCACCAAAAGTGCGCGGGAAATATCGGGAAAACGCTTGCCAGCGTCCTGTTGCTGCTGATAAACAGGTGACTGTTGCAGTGAGAACTGCATCACCGCACCCAGGTCTCAGCTTTTCTTCAACGGGTCAGTCCCGGGAACCTCATCCGCCAGCACGGATACGCCCCGTCAATCTGTGCTGCCGTTTTGAATCGTTCCAATCGATGGCCGGGGCCGCTTTGCCACCGCTCATCGAAGGAGATGTCCGTGAACAAACACCCGCAAGCGATCCCCGGTCCCACAGAAGGTCCGCCACGACGGAACAGGATCTTCAACTCGGGCGTCAGGGTTTCCACCGCAGCTATCGCCTCTGCCGCCATCGCCCTGAGCGGCCTTCCGCCAGTCCATGCGGATACAGCACTGCCAGCCGTGGGCAGCGGCTTTAAGTTCGACTTTGGCCCGGGTTCCACGGCTGATGGCTACACCCGCGTGGATGCCGCCACCCAGTACTCCGCCGCCGGAAAGTTCGGCTTCACCGACACGGCCGTCACCTCCGGCGCCGACCGTGGCACCGGCGACGCCCTCCGCTCCGATTTCGTGCAGGCCCAGGGAAGCTCCTTCCTGGTGGACCTGCCCAATGGTGACTACACGGTCAAACTCATCGCCGGTGACGCCGCCGAAGCCACCCACATCGCCATCACGGCCGAGAAAATGGCCAAGGTCCAGACAACGGACAGGCCTGCGGGCCAGTACCTCGAGATGGAATTCCCCATCTCCCTGGTGGACGGACAGCTCAACCTCGACTTCACCGGTACGGCGGCCAAGATCAACTCCCTGGTCATCGCGGCCCGTGCTCCGCGCACCGCCACCACTGACCCCGGCGTCTACCTCGCGGGCGACTCCACCGTCCAGACTTACGACCCCGGCTTCGCCCCCCAGGCGGGATGGGGCCAGATGATCGACCGCTACTTTGACAGCAGCGTTTCCTTCAAGAACCACGCCATCGGCGGCCGGAGCTCCAAGAACTTCATCACCCAGGGACGGTTGGACGAGATCCTTCGCGTCATCAACCCCGGCGACTACCTGATGGTCCAGTTCGGCCACAACGACGCCACCATCGGCGTCGACGACCGGTACGCCTCCCCTGCCGACTACAAGGAATACCTCCGCACCTACGTGAACGGAGCCCGCCAGCGCGGTGCCACCCCCATTCTCGTAACCCCCGTGGGACGCCGGGACTACGACGAAGCCACCGGCAAATTCCGCGTCAGCTTCCCGGAGTACGTGGCCAGGATGCAGGAACTGGCCGCTGAGGAAAGCGTGGCACTGGTGGACCTCTCCGCCTCCAGCCGCGCCTACTACGACGCGATCGGTCCGGAGGACACCAAGTCCGTCTTCCTCCACGTCGACGCCGGTGTCTACCCCAACCGCCCTACCGGCACGGTGGACAACACACACTTCCAGGAATACGGCGCCATCCAGATCGCGCGCCTGGTGGCGGGCGGAGTGAAGCAGCTCAGCGTTCCCCTCGCCTCACGCGCCAAGGAGGTCGCGCCGCCGTCGTCCGTTCCTGCCAAGCCGCAGGGACTGGTGACCGGAAGCGTCTCCAACGCCGGGGCACTCCTGAAATGGCAGCCCGTCGAAGGTGCGGACATCTACAAGGTGTACCGCAAGCTGGCCTCCGAGCCGGACAGCGCCTACGCGCTCACCACCACCTCTACCGTCCCCACCGCCAACCTGGGCGGACTGGCCGAAGGCACCGCCTACAGCGTCCGGGTCGCCGCGATGAACGGCAAAGGACTCTCGGAACCCAGCGACCCCCTCGCCGTGACCACCAAGCAGGCCAAGTACAAGTTCGACTTTGGGCCCGTGGGAGCACCGCTTGAGCCCGGCTACACCGAAGTGAACCGGACCATGGCCTACACACCGCAGCGGGGGTTCGGCTTCAAGGACGTCTCCGTCCTCAGCGACCGGGACCGGGGCGCGGTGACCAGCAACCTGCTGCGGGACTTCGTCCTCAGCGGCTCCAGCTTCGAATTCCAGCTCGACGTCCCAAACGGTACCTACGCCCTGAAGACCTACCACAGCGACTGGATCGGCTCCACGCGGACGGACGTTGCCGCCCAGGGCACTCCCTTCGGGCAGGTGTCTTCCGGCCGGGCATCATCGGCAACCAAGATCATCAACCAGGTCCTGGTCTCCGACGGGCAGCTCAACCTGACCATCAGCGGCTCCGGCCAGCGGCTTAACGGCCTGGAGGTAACCCCGCTGCTGGTGGGACCCACCAACCTGCACACCACAGCCGTCAACGCCGCAGCTGAACCACCCACCGTGGACCTTGCATGGGACGCTGTGGCAGATGCGGCGGGCTACAAGGTGTTCCGCCAGGCATCATTCGAAGCTGAACCACAGCTGGTCTCCGAAAACGTCACGGCAGCATCTTTCCAGGACACCACTGCCTTCGCCGGCCTGAAGTACAAGTACTTCGTCACGGCCGTGGACAGCACCGGCCTCGAGTCAGTCCCCTCCAACACAGTGGAGACTGCACTGGTTGACCCCAACACCCCCGTCCCGGCGGCTACCGGCAAGGTGGACGTCAAGGCCGTGGAAAAGACCAGCGTGACGCTGAAGTGGCAGAAGGTGGCCGGCGCAGCCGCCTACCAGGTCTACCGCTCAACGTCACCGGACGGCCCCTTTGAGTACGTGGGCCGGGCCGCCGAGGTGAACTACACCGACTACACCGTGCTGACCACCATCGAGTACTACTACCGCGTGACCACCGTGAACAAGGGCGGCGAATCAGCGCCTTCCCCGGTGATTGGCACGGAGAAAGTCACGGTTGTCAACCGGCAGATGGAGCAGCTGGACCGTGCCCCTGTGGCGTTGCTGACAGGTGAAGGCGTGCGGGTGGGCTGGCGCATGCTCGGCCTGGATCCGGAACAGATCGGGTTCCATGTCATCCGCGACGGCGTCCAGCTCACCGGGGAGCCGATCCGCAACAGCACCACGTTCCTGGACCCATCAGGGACAGCCGCTTCCCGCTACGCGGTCAAGACGGTCGGCAACGGCGGGGAACAGCTCACCAACGAGTTCACCCCCCAGGTGCAGGGCTACCTGGCAGTCAAGCTGGACAAGCCCGCGGACGACTACACCAAGGACGGACAGCCCTACTCCTACTCCGCAGGTGACGCCAGCGTTGCCGATCTTGACGGTGACGGCACTTACGAAATCCTCCAAATGTGGTCACCGTCCAACGCCAAAGACAACTCCCAGGCCGGCTACACAGGCACGGTTTATGTGGACGCCTACCGGATGGACGGCACCAAACTCTGGCGGATCAACATGGGCCCGAACATCCGCGCCGGCGCCCACTACACCCAGCTCCTGGCGTACGACTTCGACGGCGACGGCAAGGCTGAGGTTGCCATGAAGACAGCGGACGGCACGCGGGACGGCGCCGGGACCGTGATCGGAAACGCCGGAGCCGATTACCGCAACAGCAGTGGTTACGTGCTGACGGGTCCGGAGTTCCTGACGGTCTTCCACGGAGCCACCGGCACCGTCATGGACACCGTCGCCTACGATCCTCCCCGCGGTGACGTGGGGGCCTGGGGTGACACCTACGGCAACCGTGTGGATCGCTTCCTCGGCGCCGTGGCCTACCTTGACGGGGAACGTCCATCCATGATGTTCAGCCGCGGCTATTACACGCGCACCGTGCTGGCCACCTACGACCTGGTAGCGGGCAAGATCATCAAGCGCTGGATCTTCGACTCCGACACCGCCGGCGCCCAGTATCGCGGACAGGGCAACCACAACCTGTCGGTGGCGGATGTGGACGCCGATGGAAAGGACGAGTTTATTTTCGGGTCCATGACCATCGACGACAACGGCAAACCGCTGTACAACACCCGCCTGGGCCATGGTGACGCCATCCACACCAGCGACCTCGATCCGTCCCGCCCGGGCCTGGAGACGTTCATGGTCCACGAGGACATGGGAGCCAGTGGAAACCGCGGTGCAACCTTCCGCGATTCGAAGACCGGCGAAATCCTCTGGAGCATCATGTCTGCCAAGGACACCGGGCGTGGAGCCGCGGGAGATATCGACCCCCGGCACGCCGGGGCCGAGGCCTGGGCAGTCGGCGGCGACGCCGCCTGGAACTCACCGGTCGGTGAACTGCGTTCGGCCAAGGGGCAGCTGATTGCCAACAAGATTCCCGCGGCCAACTTCCTGGCCTGGTGGGACGGCGACCTGCTCCGCGAAATCGTGGACCATGACTGGAACGCCGCCACCAACACGGGCACGCCCAGCATCGCCAAGTGGAACTGGGAGACGGAGTCGAGCGACAGGCTGCTGACAGCAACGGGTGCCAAGACCAACAACAGCACCAAGGGCAACCCCGCCATCCAGGCCGACCTCCTGGGTGACTGGCGGGAGGAGATTGCCTGGCCGTCCGCAGACAGCACGGAACTTCGGATCTACACCACCACGGCTGGCACCGACGTCCGGCTTCGGACGCTGATGCACGATCCGGTGTACCGCCTGTCCGTGGCGCGGGAGAACGTCTCGTACAACCAGCCGCCGCACCCCGGCTTCTATATCGGTGAAGGCATGGAACTGCCGGCTCAGCCGGACATTGTCTATACCCGCGCCGGATAGCCCTCCGGCATCCGGTAAACCTGCCCCGTCCGCCTCTCCGGCGGGCGGGGCAGCGCCGTTTGTCTCTACGCCGCCCCAACCAGCGGGTAACCGGGGGCGTCAGTATGATCGCAGCATGACTTCGACCGGCACCCCGAACTCCGTTACCCTCCGATTCCTGGCCGCGCCCATGGACGTGGGCCACAGCGGCTCGGTCGATGCCGGCACCGTCCTGGAGTGGGTGGACAAGGCGGCCTACGCTGCGGCTGTGGGATGGGCGAAGTCCTACTGCGTCACCGCCTATGTTGGGAACATCCACTTCGCGGACCCGGTCAACAGCGGCGATATGGTGGAAGTTGAAGCCACCATTGTTTACACCGGCCGGTCCTCCATGCATATCCGGACCGTGGTCTCCTCCGGAGACCCCAGGGGCGGGCCGGCCACCATGCGCAGCCAGTGCATGGTCATCTTCGTAGCCGTCGGGGAAGACGGAAAACCCACCCCGGTGCAGCAGTTCGAGCCCGTCACCGCCGACGAGGTGGAGCAGCGGGACCATGCCCTTGCCCGGATCAAGGTCCGCGAGCAAATCGTCGAAGCCATGAACCGGCAGGAATATACCGACGCCGGTACCGCCGAGCGGGTCACCCTCCGGTTCATGGCCGCTCCAACAGACGTGAACTGGGGCGGCAAGGTCCACGGCGGAATCGTCATGAAGTGGATCGATGAAGCCGCCTACGTTTGTGCATCCCGCTACTGCGGCAAAGACACTGTGGCTGTGTTCTCGGGCGGAGTGCGCTTTTACCGGCCGCTGCTGATCGGGCATGTGGTGGAGGTGGAGGCCCGCCTGGTGTACACGGGAACCAAAGGCATGCACATCGCCGTCCACGTGCGCTCCGGGGACCCCAAGGGCGGCGGACTGAACCTCACCACATACTGCCTCACCGTCATGGTGGCGCGCGACGACGAAGGCAACTCCGTCCCCATTCCCTCCTGGGTGCCCGTCAGTGAGGAGGATAAGCGGCTGCAGGCCCACGCGCGGGAACTGCTCGAGATTCGGGGCACTGCACCAGGCAACCGCCTCCCGAACCATCTGCTGGCGCAGGGCTAGAAGCCGCCACCGCCGGCGTCAGCGGCCATGTTCGCAAACCGGGAGTAGTGACCCTGGAAAGCGACCACGATGTCCTTGGTGGGGCCGTTACGATGCTTGGCCACGAGAATGTCAGCCTCACCCGCACGCGGTGATTCTTTGTCGTAGACGTCCTCGCGGTGCAGCAGGATCACCATGTCCGCGTCCTGCTCAATGGATCCGGATTCACGGAGGTCAGAGACCATGGGGCGCTTGTCCTGGCGTTGCTCCGATCCACGGTTCAGCTGTGACAGGGCAATAACCGGGACCTGGAGTTCCTTGGCCAACAGCTTCAGCGCGCGGGAGAACTCGGAGACTTCCTGCTGGCGCGACTCCACCTTCTTGCCGGAGCTCATCAGCTGCAGGTAGTCGAGGATGACGAGTTTGAGGTCGTGCTGCTGCTTCAACCGCCGGCACTTGGCCCGGATTTCCATCAGGGACATGTTGGGGCTGTCATCAATAAACAGCGGCGCGTCATTCATCCGGCCCATGGTGGTGGCGATCTTGGACCACTGCTCGTCCTTGATGGTTCCCTTGCGGAGATCCTGCAGCCCGATGGTGGCTTCTGCCGAGAGGAGGCGCATGGCAATCTCGTTGCGGCCCATTTCGAGCGAGAACATGACCGTGGCCAGGTTGTTCTTGATGGCGGCGGAGCGGGCAAAGTCCAGGGCGAACGTGGACTTACCGACGGCGGGACGGGCTGCGATGACGATCATCTGGCCGGGGTGCAGGCCATGGGTGAGCTCATCAAGTTCGTAGAACCCGGTGGGGACACCGGTCATGCCCTCACCGCGGTGGCCTGACGCTTCGATCTCGTCCACCGTGGACTCCATGACGTCCTTTAGGACCACGTAGTCCTCGGCGGTGCGGCGTTCTGCCACGGCGTATACCTCGGCCTGGGCCTGGTTGACCAGGTCCTCCACCTCACCATCGGAGCCGTAACCCAGCTGGACGATCTTGGTACCGGCATTCACGAGGCGCCGGAGGACAGCCCGTTCGGCAACGATCTCCGCGTAGTACCCTGCGTTGGCCGCGGTGGGAACAGTCTGGATCAGCTCATGCAGGTAGGCCGGACCGCCGATCCTGTTGATTTCCGCACGCTTGGTCAACTCATCGGAAACGGTCACGGCATCGGCGGGCTCACCGCGGCCGTACAGGTCAATGATCGCTTCGTAAATGGTTTCATGGGCCGGCCGGTAGAAGTCCTGGCCCCTGAGGATCTCCACCACATCCGCGATGGCGTCCTTGGACAGCATCATGCCGCCCAGCACCGATTGCTCGGCGGCGATGTCCTGGGGAGGCTTTCGGCTAGTGTCTGATCCGCGGGAAGTCTCCACCGGGTCCAGATGCGCGATTGACAAAGCTGCCGTCCTCCATTTTTACCGGGACCTGGGTTGCCCGGTGGTTACCATCCTGTTGAGGCCTCGTCGGGAAAATCCGCACTCCGCCACCTGTCAAGGTTTATCGGCGGGGTCTGACAATGTTCCAGCCAGCTCCGGAAAATGAGGATTTCGAGAGTTATCCCCACTGTCCACAGGTTTTCCACAAAGGCCTCTCCCGAGGGCCGGAACTGGCCGGGGAACTGCGGTTTTACCGCAGTTCCCCGAGCTAATTACTGCCCTAAGAACAGGTACCCCGCTACGGTAGCCGCCCGGGGTCCAGCCGCAAAGCCGGGTTGCCGGAAGGGCTGTGGATAAGCTGTGCAGTAACCGGCATAGCTTGTGCACAGCCTGTGCGAAAGCCTGTGGATACAAAAAAACTTTGAGTTGCTACCCGCCCCTGACCAGCGAAAACGTCTTCTCCCGCATGTGGAGTAAATATTTCTTCTGTGGAATTTCATCCACAGGCCGTACCTGCCATTCGGGCAGGATGGCGCCTGGACTGTCCCCGTGACCAAGTTCATGCATCAGCCGTGGCGGTTCTCATATTCCACGTGAAGCGTTTGACCTGCCTCTCACCGTCCGATAAGCGCACAGGTGAATATTGCTGTGGATAAAGTGGATCTGGCATAAGCTTTATGTATGGGCGAACTACTGCTGGTGCTATTGCCTGCGATTGTCTTGATTGCGCTCATTTGGGGCCTTTTCACCGCACTCAGCCCGCGCGATACCGGGATGTCGGATGCGGAAAGATATCAGCGCGACCTCGCTGAGCGTTCAGCCCGGCATTACGCAGCCCAGGTCGAAGCTGCCACGGCAGCACGTGCCAGGTTGGAGGCCAAGACCCGCCCCAGCCAGAACACACAGCAGCACACCCAGCAGCAGGACGCACGCAACCAGGCCCGGCAACGGCCTGGAAATACATAGAACGGCTTTTAGAACGATGGAATCGCTTGTGGTCCCTGTCCTCATCCTCTGTGCAGTGGTTACGGGAGTTGCTGTGGCAGTCCGCGCCATCAGCCGGCGTAAGGCAACGCGCGGCCCCGAACCGGCACAGCCGGCGGCAACGTCCCCGGAGCTGGCGCGCGCCGCCGCGGCCAAGCTGTCGGAGGAAGAACACCGGCGGCTTTACGCGCTGATCGCCCAGGGGCAGGCGATGGCCGCCATCAAGCTGTACTACGAAGCCACCGGCGATGGTTTGCGGGCTTCGCGGGACGCGGTGGGGGCGCTGGCAGCCCATCCCCAGCCCTACAGAAGCCCTGAGGCGGCCGCCCCGGAGCAGGACGAAGACGAGGACAACGAGCCCCAGCGGTTCCCCTACCGCTACCGGGCCATTGCCAGCAAGGGCGACGTAACCCGCGAGGTGAGCAGCAACATGCTCAATGACGAAATCTATGGCAGGATCCGTACCTTGGCGCGCAACGGGGACACGGAAGCCGCAGCCAGTGCACTGACGCGGCACTCTGATATTTCAATGAAGCAGGCGCGGGAGTTCATCGAGCTGCTGGACGACTAAAGGCGCACCTGGGAGGCAGGGATGCCAAGCAGTCGACCCTAGAAGTCGAATATCTCCCCCAGCCAGCCCTCCTTTTTCTTGTGCCGCCGCTGGTCGTAGTCCCGGTCGTACCCCTGCTTCCCGTACTTGCGGTCGTCGTAGCGTGGCTGCTCGCGCCGGGCCTCGAAGTTGGGATAGAGCGGCGGCGGGGTTGGGCCGGCTGCCGGAGTCGCGGGCCTGGCCGACGCTTCGGGCGTCGTGCCGGCGGCGCGGTCCAGGATCTTATCGAGCTCTCCACGGTCCAGCCAGACGCCGCGGCACTGCGGACAGTAGTCGATTTCCATCCCGCTGCGCTCGGTCATCAGCAGGTCTACGGAATCCACAGGACATTTCATGTCCCGCACAACGACCGGCGCACCTCGAAAGTTCGGCGCACGCGGCCTTTAGCGGTTTCCGGAAATGCCGGCCAGCAGCTGCTCGAACGGCAGGGACTCCATTGGAGCGGGCTTGCGGCCGGGCTGGGGACCGTCCAGCAGCCGGGCGAACTCACCGGCAGCACGGTCGATCCGCTCTGCAAGAGAAGAGCCGCCGTCCTCTGTGCTGCCCCAGTCCTGCGGACCGGCGAAGACGCCTGTGGCGGCCGTCCGGGTGCGCAGGTAACTGAACAGCGGACGCATGGAGTAGTCCAGGACCATCTGGTGACGGTCAGTGCCGCCGGTTGCGCCCAGCAGGACAGCCTTGCCGTCAAGGGACTTAGGGTCCAGGACGTCAAAGAATGATTTAAACAGGCCGCTGTAGGACGCGCTGAATACTGGAGTTACGGCGATGATTCCATCCGACGCTTCCACACCGGCAATCACTTCGGCAAGGCGGGGGGCGGCGTAGCCGGTCACGAAGTTGTTGGCGATATCCACCGCCACGTCCCGGAGCTCGACGACGTCCACCGTCACGTCGTAGCCGGCCGCCGTCAGTTGCCGCTCAGCGGACGCGGCCAGCTGGTCAGCCAGCAGGCGGCTCGACGATGGTACGCCAAGCCCGGCGGAAAGGACTGTGATGCGGCGGGTTTGCATGGCATTCTCCTGTTGCTACTTCATTTCACCTTATATGCATTTGCATCTACATGGTGAACTGCTGGCGTCTTCGGAGTATTCCCGCACCTGTTCATTCCTCTTCCAGGGCTACAAAACAGCACGTCCCCAGGAGGATGCCACCACCTACGGCGGAGCCTGTCCCCTGCTTGCAAAGCGAAGACCCCCACCGCCGGAATCCGGCAGCGGGGGTCTTCATGCAGTCAGCTATTACTTGCCGGCTACTACGTCGAGTTCGATCACAGCAGCAACGTCGTCGTGCAGACGGACGTTGGCCTGGTAGGAACCTACCGACTTGATGTGAACCGGCAGTTCAACCTTGCGCTTGTCGATGCTGCCGAGTCCGGCGGCCTCAACAGCATCAGCGACGTCGGCCTGCTTGACCGTGCCGAACAGGCGTCCGGTCTCGCCAGCCTTGACGACCAGCTTGACCGGCTTGGCGGAGAGTGCAGCGGCTTGCTTCTGAGCGTCTTCCAGGGAAGCGTGCTCGCGGGCAGCGCGGGCAGCCTTGATGGACTCAACCTGCTTTTCGCCGCCCTTCGACCAGGTCAGGGCGAAGTTGCGGGGCAGCAGGTAGTTACGTGCGTAACCGTCCTTGACCTCGACAACGTCACCAGCAGCACCGAGACCGGTTACTTCGTGGGTCAGAATGAGCTTTGCCATGTTAGTTAATCCCTTCCTTAGCCGCGGCCAGCGCCGGAGTAAGGCAGCAGAGCAACTTCGCGGGCGTTCTTGATTGCCTGTGCGATCTTGCGCTGTTCCTGGACCGTGACGCCGGTGACGCGACGGGCGCGGATCTTTCCGCGGTCGGAGATGAACTTGCGCAGCAATGCTACGTCCTTGTAGTCGATGACAGTGATGTCAGCGGCCTTCAAGGGGTTGGACTTTGGTTTGGGCTTACGGAGTTCAGCCTTAGCCATCGTGGAGCTCCTATTCTAGGGAGCCCGTGGATATTGATCCACGGGATGGTGGTGGTCCGACGGCGGCAGTCACCCTGGTGCCTGTAGGCACTTCGGGTGGTCCCGTCGTCGGGCCTTAATGGGTGTTTAGAAGGGAGGTTCGGAATCGGGGCCGTTGCCCCAGCCGCCTGCATTGGACACACCGGGCGTAGCCCAGGGATCGTCCTGTGCAGCCTGCTGGTTGCCGCCGCCCCAGCCTCCGCCGGAATTGCCGCCCTGGTTTCCCCCAGGAGCGCCTCCTCCGAAACCGCCGCCGCTGTTGCCGCCGCCGAAGCCACCCGGTGCACCCTGTCCGCCGGAGCGCTGGGTGCGGTTGACCTTGGCATTGGCATAGCGCAGGCTGGGGCCGATTTCGTCGACCTCAAGCTCGATAACGGTGCGCTTTTCGCCTTCTTTGGTTTCGTAGGAACGGCTCTTCAGGCGGCCGCTAACGATAACGCGCATGCCCTTGGTCAGGGACTCGGCCACGTTCTCGGCTGCTTCACGCCAGACGGCGGCGCGGAGGAACAGGGTTTCCCCGTCCTTCCACTCGTTGGACTGGCGATCAAAGGTGCGGGGGGTGGAAGCGATGGTGAAGTTCGCTACTGCCGAACCGGACGGTGTGAACCGCAATTCCGGGTCATTGGTGAGATTACCTATGACCGTAATGGTGGTCTCGCCTGCCATCTACTGCCTCCTTGTTCGATCCTGGGTGAAGAGTGCGTTTCCTGCGGGGTAAAGAATGAAAATTGGTGCTGAAATTACTCAGCAACAACCTTCTGCTCTTCGGGGCGGGTGATCTTGGTGCGCATGATGGTCTCGTTAAGAGACAGCTGGCGGTCAAGTTCCTTGGCGGTTTCCGGCTTGGCGGTGAAGTTCACCACGGCGTAGATACCTTCGGACTTCTTCCTGATGTCGTAAGCCAGCCGGCGACGGCCCCAGATGTCAACCTTTTCGATGGTTCCACCATCGTTGGTGATGACGTTCAGGAACTTCTGAAGCGACGGCTCAACGGTACGCTCTTCGACCTCGGGGTCGATGATTACCATCAATTCGTAAGGACGCATATGTGAACCCACCTCCTTTGGGCTAAGCGGTTACGGCATTTCCGTAACAGGAGGTTCATTTGCGATGCTGTGCGATGCCCCGCCGCCGGAACGGAGGCAGGACGCAGCACAGACTTCAATATCTTAGTGCATTTGGGCCGGATAGGCGATTCGCTTGACTCAAGCCTAGGATTCGTGCTGGCCGGGCCACAGCGCTGGCTCCCCTATGTGGAAAAGCGCGTTACTCGCGCCAAGTTTCGCCTTGTTCGGCAGGTCATCCTGGCTGCCACCATGAACCTCTGGCTAGCCCTGGTGACCTCAGAAGCGTCTGCTGGCAGTGCGCAGGAGGCAAGTCTCAACGACGGCCGAAATATGAGTACTTGAAGGCCCGGATCTCTCTGGTGCGGTTTATGGATCAGGGTTTATATTGGCAAGCAACGGCTGGGTACCGTGCTGGACGCGACAAGCGGCCAGGCAGGTTGGTCCGCTGGTCGCCTATTTGGCTTGCGGCCCCACATGCGCATTTGAACAGTACAAAGGAATACAGGTCTCCTTCTTCCGATGGATGGGGACCTGATGTCGTTAATTGGCCGAAGCAAGGAGTTGGACCGGATCCTTTCCGTGATCCGGGGGCCCAAGGAGTCCGCACTCACGGTCGTCGGGCGACGAGGTGTGGGAAAGACTTCCCTTCTGTCCGAGATCCCCACGCTTTCCGATAACCGGACTGTCTTCCTGCGGGCAAGCCCATCAGAGTCGGACTGGCCGTTCTCTGGTCTAACGGCGCTCCTGAACGGAATCGATGATCCCGTCCTCAACCGTTTCGCCGACGAGTTGCTCCGCGGTTCCGCCGGCGCCATGGACGTTCCCACGGTCTCCACCATGCTCCTCAGCGGACTGCACCAGCGCTCGTCCTCCCGAACAGTCATTGTCATGGACGACGCGGACCAGCTGGACCCCAGCAGCCAGGCGGTGATCGGATTCCTGGCGCGCCGCCTCTCCCGAACCGACATGGCGCTGTTCGTCAGCGTGCGGGAAGAAACTCCTGATAGCACGTTCGCGAGCCTGCCAATCCTTCAACTGAGGCCCCTGAGCTACAACGACACGGTCCGGATGCTCGAGTCCATCCCGGCACCGCAGACCGCAACCGCGGCCGTCCATGCGGTTGCCGCCGCAACCCAAGGCAACCCGCTCGCCGCGGTCGAGCTTTATACCTGCCTGCTTGAGCGGCAGGCCGAAGGGAAATACGCCCTTCCGGTACCGTTATCCTGCAGAGGCAGCTTCGAAGCCGAGTTCGCTGCGGCAGTCGGAGGGCTGACGCAGGAAGCTCGCCACGTCCTGGACCTCCTCTCGTTGTCTTGCCGGAGCGACATCGCGACCCTGGAAAAGGTGTACAGCCAGCTGTGGCCCGGGGTCGACGAACTCCTGGCCACCGGCATGGTCAGCAGGACCGGACCGCACCTTCGGATCCAGGACCAGCTGCTGCGCGGATACGTCTCCGCGGCCATGACACCGGCAGCGCGGACCGCCAACCACCGCGCCATGGCCGAAGCGGCCGGTCCCACCGACCCCTATGCCCGGAGGTGGCACCTTAGCTTTACCGCGTTGGAACGGCAGACGCCGTTCGGCCTGCTCCGGTCCGCCGTTGACCTGATCCGCAGCGGGGATACAGCCCTCGCCTTCGAATATGTTGAACGTGCCCTCACCATCAATCCTTGGGATGGTGAGACTGCCGCCAGCCTCACCACTGTGGCCGAACTGCTGTTCAACAGGGCTGAGTTTGTCTACGCCAAGCGCTACCTGGTCTGGGCACAACGGTTGACGCGTAATCCTGCACTGATTCTTCGCCTGACCGGGCTTGCCTTCAAGATCCAGTTCATCCAGGGGGCCGTGGTGCGCTCCACCATGGTGGTGCGCTTGGTCAAGGAATTCGGCCAGCACGACCCCGCATACGCCTCACACCTGCTGGCCATAGCTTCCCTCTACTATGCTGAGCGCTGGGAGCTGGAGGATGCAGCCTGCGTCTTGAAATTAATCGAAAAGTTTCAGGATTCAGCGTCCGCGGACTGCCTGGCCGTTGTGGGGCGCGCCAAACAGTTGATCGAGGCCATAGGCGGAAATGCCGAACACCTCGGCCGAAACCACGAGGCCGGCGGAGGTGAGATGGTGGCGACGCTCCTGGTCCAGGGGCGCTCCCTGAGCTATGCGGAACACCATGAGCTTGCCCGGGAGGCGTTCACCATGGTCCGGAATTCCGTTGGGTCAAGCAACATCAACTGGCGGGAAACCGCAAACTTCCTTGCAGTGGACAATGAAATCCGCGCCGGCAATGTCCGAACGGCAATTAAACTCATCGAAGAGCTGGAACTCTCTGAGCCGGAAACCAAATACCACCGCGGGATGCGGCACATCTTCCGGGTGTGGCGGGCGCACGCTTTGGGTGACGAAGGGCTTGCACGTGCGCATGTGGCGGAGGCGCAGCATTTCTCATGCGCTGAGAGCCACCCGGCCCTCACAGCTCAACTGGCCGCGTGCCAGGGACATTTTGCCCTAATGCGCGGCGACCTTGCGGAATCATTCGCGCAGCTGTCCCGGGCTGCGGAGATCGGTATGGCCTTCCGCAACCCCACCTTACTGCGATGCGAGGCGGACCTGGTCGAGGTCCTGGTCCGCCTGGGACGGCACCGGGAAGCGACTCAGGCGCTCTTCCGCCTGGAGAGCCGTTCCGTGGGCCTGCGCTCAGCCTGGCTGATGTCTGCTGTTGCCCGCAGCCGGGCCATGCTGGCCGACGGCGACCAGTCCCTGCAGCTGTTCAGCCAGGCGCTGGAGGGCAGGATTGCCCATGAGTCTGTGCTGGAACGGGCGCGGACGATGCTTTGCTACGCCGAGCGGCTGGGTGCATTCGGCCGGCTTCGCGAAGCCCGGGACGGACTGCTGCGTGCGAAAGTGATGTTTGACGAAGCCGGAGCCGATGCCTGGACCCAGCACGTGGATTCCCTGCTGCTGGACGAACGGGTGGAACCAGTCCGCGCCCCTGGCAACCCCGCCATGCTGATGCTCGCCGACCACGAGCGGGCCTTGGCAACAATGGTGGCGAGAGGTATGCGGAACAAGGAAATCGCAGCCACGCTTTACGTGTCCGTCCGGACCGTGGAAGTTCGCCTCACGGCGATCTACCGCAAGCTGGGCGTGGAATCGCGCGCCCAACTGACCGCCCTGGCAGCAGGTAAGCAAGCCGCGGCCCGGGAGCCATACGTACTGCCCGTCCTTTAGTCACCTCAGACAAAAAACGGGCCATTGCAGGTACCCGCAGTTTCCACACTGTTCCGTTCATGCACCACAGAGGCCCTGGCTTTCCCACCATAGCCGGCTTCGCGGGACTAACTTTGCATCATGGTCAAAGCACAACGCGTTCGCGCCGGGAAGGGGTAATCATGGCAGAGGTACCAGTTGCCGGGTCCCGCCGTGCAACCTTCGGCTGGCCATTTGTGTCCGCCTGCAGAACATTGACGGCGAAGGAGGTGGGTGCCCGGTGACTGCGGAAACAGTCCTCGCCCAGCTCAACGTCACCAAGCCCTGGATCGGCGAGGAGGAGGCCCACGCCCTGGCGGAGGTGGTTGCCTCCGGCTGCTTGGCCCAGGGGCCCAAGGTCAAGCAGTTCGAAGCGGACTTCGGAGCCGCGCAGGGGGCGAGACACGCCGTCGCCACGTCCAGCTGCACCACTGCGCTGCATCTCGCACTGGTGGTGGCTGGCATCGGAACCGGGGACGACGTCATCGTGCCTTCCCTTTCCTTCACGGCCACCGCGAATGCAGTGACCTATGTGGGCGCCCGTCCAGTGTTCTGCGACGTGGACCCGGCCACGGGTAACGTGACAGCTGAGGCTATCCGGGCCGCACTGACTCTGGATACCCGGGCTGTGATCGTTGTGGACCAGGGCGGCGTACCGGTTGACCTGGACCCTATCCGAAAGCTGTGCGACCGGCACGGGATCACCATCGTCGAGGACGCCGCCTGCGCCGTAGGCTCCCAGTACAGAGGCAGGCCCGTGGGCACCGGGGCGGACGCGACTGTGTGGTCGTTCCATCCATGCAATATTCTCACCACGGGTGAAGGTGGGATGCTGACCACGGGGCGTGCCGACTGGGCTGCCCGGGCACGGTCCCTCCGCGAGCACTCCATGAGCGTTTCGCCCACTGACAGGCACGGCTCGGCGCTGCCACCGCCGGAGGTCTGCCTTGAGATCGGTTTCAACTATCGGATGACGGACCTGCAGGCTGCCGTGGGGATTGTGCAGCTGGGCCGGCTCGCGCAGGTGGTGGAGAGGCGGCGGGAGATCGCGGCACAGTACGTCACCGGTCTTCGGGGCCTCAAGGGCTTGCGGTTTGTGGCCGATCCGCTCTGCGGCACCACCAACTTCCAGTCCTTCTGGCTCGAAGTCCTGCCGGGATTCCCCACCGACCGTGAAGGGCTGCTGGCACGGCTGGCGGACGCCGGGATTTCTGCCACGCGCGGCATCACGGCCGCGCACCGGCAGCCCGCGTACCGGTGGCGTGATACCGGCTATGCCAGCCTGCAGAACACGGAACGGCTGACCGACAGCACCCTGATACTCCCGGTCTTCCACGAGTTGGACGCCGCCGGAATCGAGCGCGTCGTGAGCTGCATCCGTGCGGCCGCCGGTGCACGGATGTGAGTGAGCTCATCCTCATTGCCGCCAGCGGCCTGGCCCGCGAGGTCCTGGCGATGGTGCGCAGCAGCGGCCAGTACGACGTCGTGGGTCTGCTCGATGACGACAAGGAACTGGCTGGCGTTACAGTGGACGGTGCGCCGGTCCTGGGAACCATCGATGATGCCCCAAAGTACAAGCACGCGTTTGTGCTCGTATGTATCGACTCCGGAAGATCGAGGGAGGCAGCGGTGGAGCGACTGACAGCCATGGGCCTGCACGAGGCCCGCTACGCCACGGCAGTCGACCCCTCAGTCCAGCCCCCCGAGGGCTGCAGGATCGGCCGCGGCAGCATCCTGCTGCGGAACGTCACGCTGACAGCGTCAGTCAGCCTGGGGTGCCACGTGGTGGCCATGCCCTCGGTGACATTCACACACGACGACAATGTGGCGGACTTCGCCACGTTCGCCGCCGGCGTCTCGCTGGGCGGCGGGGTACGAATCGGGCGGGCGGCCTACCTCGGAATGAATTCCAGTGTCAGGGAACGGACATCGGTGGGGGCGTACGCCACCGTTGGCATGGGTGCCGCGGTATTCAGCAACGTGCCCGACGGCGAGACGTGGGTGGGCGTTCCGGCCCACGAAATCGACCGGGACGGGTTCGGCTTTGCTAGTGGACGATGAACGCAAACTTTGACCCGGGTCCGCGCGGCCTTCGGACTGGATCCGCGAAACTGCAGCCCCGGCCACTGGTTTCGGTGGTCATCCCCTGCTGCACAGGCAGCCTCGCTGCGGGAGCGTCAGCCACCCTCCGTTAGTCACCGTCCGGACGCCAGTATCGGAGCCCGCCCCTGGTCGCGCCGTCGCGGGCGACTTCGACCACGGCGTATGGGAATGCCCGTCGGTCCGACTGGTCCGGTCCGCGACCGCGGACGTCCGAACTCCACGTACCGGTGTTGATGTATCGGGCGGAGCCACCCTCGAGCGCCGACTCGAGGGCCCGGTGCGTGTGGGCCGAGACGTACCAGGCCACCCCGGACCCGTACGTCTCAAGGGTTCGCACGAACCGGCCCGCGGCAGCAGGAGCCTTCTCGCCGGCGGTACTACGTCCGGCGGCTGCAAGGACGATGCGAGTGGCGGTGCGTGGGAGCGCCGACACTGTCCGGAACCGGGACAGGCGTGCCAGGTCCCGAACGGCCGCCTTATCGAGTGCGAGCCGCAGTGACTCAGTCTGCAACAGCTCGTCGTACGCAGGCTCCCGGACACGGCGTTCCGCCAGCTCGGATGCCAGGCAGGACCGGGCAACGGCCCCGGCACGACTGAGGCGTGACCTCGACGGATGGGCGTTCCAGGCGGCGAGCGGTGGCAAGTCCAGCTCGTCGGTGCCGTTGACCGCCGCGCGGAGCACCTCGGGAATCCGGTGCAGCGCGTGGTGCTGGTGCCCGTGCTCGGCCACGAGCACCTGAGGCACGTGCAGGAACCACGGGTGCACGCGGACCCGTGTGGGCTCGAGGGGTGACAGCATCGCTGACAGGCGGGAAGCAACCGAGGGCCGGGCCAACTCCACATCGTGGTTGCCGCACACGAAGTGCAGCTGCACGCCGCCCGCCGCACACGCCTCCAGCCCCCGGAACGTGTCGAGGTGTCGGGCGAGGATGGACTCGAGCCGGGCCAGACTCTCGTCCTCGTCTAACCCGGCCAGCTCGAACGTGTCACCGACGAAGACGACGTGCTGCTGCGGACCGGAGGCTCCGAGCACCCCGCGGCGCAGGAAGTCGGGCAGCACCGTGCCGGGTCGCCGGGGGTCGTCGTCCGACACGCCGAGATGGAGGTCGCTGAGGAGCCACCACCGCGCCGCACGGCTCACGCCAGCAGTTCCAACACGCGTGGAAGGACGAGGAACAGGCACATCAGCCACATAACGGCGACCACCCTGCGGGTCACCGTTCGGCCGAGGAGCCGGCGTGTCGGCTCCTCGGCGTCTGGTCCAACGCGTTGGACCTCGAGCGTGACGAGCGTGACCAGCAGGGCGAGGGCGACGAGCAGGGCGGCAATCGCAAGCAGTCCCGTCAAATACTCCATCATGATAGGGTCTCCTGTCGTGCGCGTGCCAGGCACGCGAGGATGGTGATGACGCCCATCGTGATGACGCACGCCTGCCACGACCACACAGCGAGATAGAACATCGCCGTGGACACCGCCGTGAGCGCGGCGAGGCCGAGCGCCAGAACGAGCAGTACGCCGAGCGCGAGGTCGGTGACCGGCGTGAGCCGGACCAGTGCCTGTCCTGGGAGCAGGATGAGGACGGCTATCGCGGCGACCGCCTGCAGCGGTGTCGGCAGCCCGACGAGCGTGATCAGCGATAGCACAACGGCCGCGAGACCGAGCACCATGGTGGGCCGACTGATGCCGCCGCTCATGGCGTCACCCGGTAGGCGCGCGCGTCGGCGTTGCTGAACACGAGCTCAACGCCGTCCTGTTTGCTCAGCCACGTCTCCAGCTCTGCGAAGCCGCTGGCGCTGCTGACGCCCCGGAGTACGAGGCTCGACTCTGACGAACGCGTGAGCAGCACGATGGCACCCTCCTGGTTTTCCCTGGCTTCTTCATAGACGAGTGGGCCGCACGTCGCCGTGGACAAGTCGGACTCGCACATGTTGTCCATGGTGCGGTACCGGTGTTCAAGGTAGGCCTCGCTGCGCCATGGCGTCGGGGTGGCAGCCGAGATGATCATCGCGCCGGGAGGCGCGAGACGCTTCACTTCGGCGACGGCGGCGATCTCACTGTCGGTGAAGACGTCATACTGGGCGTTCCCGAACCTACCTGTCACGGTCAGCACGGCCAGCAGGAAGCAGATGAGCGCAAGGCCCCCCGCGGCGCGGGGTGAGGGGTGTGTGCTTGTGCTGTCGTCCGGGGGAAGCAGGATCGAGCATGCCTGCAGGGCGATGAAGGGCAGCGCGAACAGCGAAACGCGGATGAGCATCTCCCCGCCGTACAACTGCACGGGGAAGAGCAGCAGCGGGGTGACGGCGAGGAGGACCACCCGGATATCGAGACGTCCCCTGCGCCAGTCGCGCACCGCCCCCGCCGTGGCGAGCGCCCACAGCACGAGGGTGAGAAAGACCCGGAGCTGCACCACGAGCACGTGCCCGGCGGTCCCGGTCACGCGGTCGACGACGTTCGCGTCGATCGCGGCCAGCAGGCCCCCTTCGGCCAGGGGTGGGTTCCCGGCGAGGTATGCACTGGCGGGGTAGACGAGCCAGAGCGCCAGCACGATCCCGATGATCAGGGGCAGCCGGCTGGGCCAGACACGCCCGCTCAGGGTGAGAGCGGTAACGGTGATGAGCACCAGGAACGGCGTCAGTTGATGGCTCGCGCAGATGACGATTACCAGCAAGAGTGTCACCGCGAGGGCGCTCACCCGGTGCCCCGGCCGAAGCTCGGCGGGTGCCCGCCCCAGCCACCACGCCGCCAGGTCTTCGCGTCCGAAGCCGAGGAACTTAGGGGGCTGCGCGGCCAACGGGCCGAGGACCAGCGCGATCACCACGAGGTACAGGAAGAAGCCGAAGGCCTGGGGAGACAGGTAGTCCTGGTCCTGCCAGTTGCCAAGGCAGAAAAGCCACAGTACGAGCCAGCGCCGTCGCGGATCGTGCGTCAGGTAGCGCGTCAGCACGTTCAGGGCAGCGAGCCACAGACCCATGTTGAATACCGGCGCCCAGAGGGCAACGGCCACCGGGTCGAGACCGGTCGCCTTTAGCACTGTCGCCAGGAGGGCGAAGAAACCCGGCCAATTGAAGTAAGCGTCGATGTCCGGGTCAATCCCCTGGATGCGTGAAAGGGCATCGGCAATACCGAGATGACGGAACGCCACCTCACCGCGCGGTACGTCCGTGACGAAGGCTGCGGTCCCGAAGAGCACCAGGACCAGCACGACGAGGAGCCACATCATGACCGGGCGGCGCGCCGGGCCCGCGGCATCTCCCCGCAGCGCCACGACGAAGGCGACGTTCAGAATCAGGAGCCCTGCCCAGAACGGGTAGGGAAGCACTCCGACGAGCCCCAGATCGCTGTTTACGGGCACGTCCACCGTAGAGGCGGCGCCCACGGCAAGCACAAGCGATACGACTCCCGCCAGTGCGCACCACACATCACGGGGCTTCCATCGTCCTTGGGTGCGGCTGGACACATCAATCACGGCAGTCATCGCGCCTCCCTTGTAACGGACCGGAGGACCGAGACCAGCCGGACGCCGACTACGACGGCCCCGATGGAGAGCACCACCAGCCACGCAAGGGCCATGGCGCCGGGCCCCGCTTCGGCGACCAACAGCGCTGAGGTGCAGAGGGCGACGCCGATTATCACGCCGACCACGATCGGCTCTGTATAGCGGCCTAGGGCCCGGCATACGGCGTTGTAGGCCTGCAGCACCGCGTACGGCACAAGTCCCGCAGCCAACCACCGCAGGGCGTCAGCGGAAGCGTCGGCGTACCGCTCCCCCAGCAGGCTAAGCAGCGGGTGAGCGAGGAGGACTAGGACGACTGCCGCCAGACCTCCTACGGCGAGCGACCAACGGAGACTCGCCCAGGTCGTCGACACCAGGCGGTGCGGATCGCGGACACCTTCGGAAAACTGGACGATGCCCATCAGCATCGGAGCGGAGTAGGCGGCCCAGGCCATCATCCACGCGGGATACCAGTAGGCAGCGATCTCCGGCGCCACCGTGTGGGCGAGCAGGAGCGGCAGCACCAGCCCGGGGGCGCGCTCGGTGAGGGTGAGGAGCTGGTACGGAATACCCACCGCCAGCAGCGGGCGGCCGCGCGCCGAGCGTAAGGATGGTCGCGGCCGGTAGCCAATAAGTCTCCGCAGCTGGACCACACCGACGATGCACGCCACCGTATTCCCGAGGGTCCAGCAGGCCATCACCACGTCGGCGGAGGCGCCGTGCGCCTGCCAGGACACGAGCGCTGCAGCCCCGAGTGAGACCCCGCCGCCCAGCGCGTACCTCAAGGTCGCGCTGGCACCGCGCCCCAACGCCACGAGCGCCTGGTCCAAAACAATAACCAGGGTGCCGGTGACGGCAGCCACGAGGAACGTGAGCCAGAAGAGAATCGATGCGGACGCCGTGTCCGGCGCCACCGCCGACTGCAGCACGAGGTAGCCGAGGGCCAGCACGGTGCCGGCTACCCCCACGATGGCGAACGCCGCGTCCAGCACCCGCGCGGGCGGCTCCCCTCTCCCCACCGCAACGATCACAGCCGAACCGGCGCCCAGCACCGCAAGCTGCGTGCAGATCATCACTGCCGCGACCGCGGCCATGGTGAGCCCGACCTCACGGTCTGACGTGGCGCGCGCGGCCACGACCCAGAAGGCAAATCCCCAGCCAATCTGCGCGCCCTTGCCCACAATGAGGCCGAACGAACTGCGCAAAGCGGAGTGTCGGATGGTCGAGGGGTCCGTGACAGCGATCCCAACCTCGGCGCTCATGACGCGAGACCTTTCGCCAGGCCTGCATAGTTGTACCAGCAGAAGGCGAGGTAGTAGCGCAGCCACCGAGGCTGGCCCGAGGCAAGGCTCAATGCGCTGCCGCGGACTGCCGCGGCGGCGGGCAGCAGCGCTAACCTCGCACCCCGCCAGCCGTGCTTGCGGATCATCCGTCCCAGCCCCGTTCCGTCCATGAGGAACTGGTCGAGCGCGAAGTCGAAGTCGTCTGCGGCGAAGCGATGTTCGACGACGACCCGCTGGGACACCGCCGTTCGCAGCCCTGACTGCCGCATCCTCCAACGCAACTCGATGTCCTCCCCCGACTTGAATTTGTCGTCAAAACCTACGCCCAGCATCAGGGCCCGGTCAACGACCGTCGCCACGAGCCCGAACCAGTTGCGGCTGCGGCCGGTGCGATGGTGATGTGCCAGCGCCTGCCCCCAGTAGCCGGGGCCAGCGACACTCTCCAGACCGGCCTGGAGGGCGTCGTAGCCGCCTTCGACCAGCTCCGTCAGCAGGTCTGCGACCCCCGTTGGCCCGAACACGACATCGGAGTCGACGAGCAGGACCCATCGGGTATTGCTGTTCTGTACGCCGAGCGTTCGGGCCCACGGCAGGCCACGGCCCTCGTCACTCAGGATCCGGGCACCGGCCGCGACGGCGATTTCGACGGTGCGGTCGGTAGAGCATCCGTCCACCACGATGATCTCTGCGACACCTGACTGACGCAGGGCCTCCAGGCAGCGCGGGAGCATGAGTTCCGCGTTGCGGGCCGGAACAACCGCGGTGATCTCGGAAGGGCTGTGACCCACTGTGTCCACCCCCTCAGATCTGCTCGTCGAGGACCGACGGCAGCAGTTCCTCGAGGAACCGGACGATGTCGTCCGACGCCTCATCGGCCGTGAACGCGGAGGGCACCTGCAGCAGATGGCAGGGCCGTCCGTCGAGCGCTTTGTTCAGCACTACCCCTTTTGCGGCGAAGTGCTCCCGCCACGGGACAACGGACGTGGCGGCCAGGCCTGTCACGACATGCTGCGAGAAGCCTGCCATCTCGATGTGGAAGTTGCCGATCATGCGGTCAACCATCCAGTCGGTTGTCCGCTCGACAATCCGGGACCGGGAGCCCTCGTAGCGCTCGATATAGATGGCGGCCGCGAGCGGGGCCGTCGTCGTCACTTCCCGGCCTGGAAACGCGGTCCCGGCATCAACCATGCGGTGCTCCGGCGACCACCGCCGCGAGAAGTCCGCGAGGCGCGGATAGCGGATGACGTACGGATGCACCACCGTGGTGAGGCGGCCGACGCTCTTGGACAGCTGCGGCGGGACGAGGGGCTTCCGGACACCTTCAAACAGGTGGGGGTAGATGTTCCGGTGGTGCGGTTTAATAAACATCGGCTTCGCGTAGCCGAGCAATGTGGCGTCCTCGGCCAGGAATGCCCAGTCATCGCCCATGAACGACCACCCCTCGCGCCGCATGAGCTTGGCGGCGGTGCTCGTCTTACCGGTCCCTCCGGCGGCCGGAAGCGCGATCGCGTGCCCCCGGTACGCCATCGTTGCGGCGTGGATCATGCCTGCTCCCCGAGCGACCATGGCGGCATCCAGAACAGGGACCACCGAGGTCAACAGCTCGCCCGGTCCGTGGATGCGCCACTGGTTTCCGTCCCTCACTACCTGGAGCCGCTCGGCTTGGAAGCGCAGGCTGCTTTCCGTGTACGCGAGCTCGTGCTCAAGCAGACCCGCATCCGGCATCGGCTCCAGTTGGTCATCCACCGTGATATCGGCCGGCCGCTCGGTGTCAGTAGCGAAACACGCCAACATGCTCCGAAGCTGGGGCGCTGACGGCGCCCCTGCGTCGACGCGGAGCGTGACGCGGCCGTGGATGTCGAAGTGCAGTGCCTTGGTGTCGGTCTTGGTCTGCCTGATGTGCATTGTTGTCCCCTGTTTGATGGTGTCGGTCGGATAGTGCTGCTGGTGGATAGTGTCGGTCGGATGGTTGATGGTGCTGAGGTGTCGGCCTACTTCAGCGTGAGCACGAGCTTGGGCGGTGTGCTGGTCTGACGGGAGCCAAGGTCGAGCCCGTCGCCGCTGGTCGAGTCCAGCCCCAGGGAGAGGAACCGATCGGTGGGCAGACTGCCCGCCGTCAGAGTGACGTTGTAGTCGGTGTTGCTGCTGGTGGGACCAAGCTTGCCCACCGCGATGCCGAGCTCCGGCTTATTGGTGTAGGTGATGCCGGTCTCGGTCCAGCTGTCGTCGCTGACCAACTTGACGTTCTGCGTGCCGCTCGACCCACTGCTGGTGGCCCGCAGCTGCAGCGTGGCACCCGTGATCTCACGACCGGCGTAGGCCCCCAGGTCGAACTTCAGATAACTGATCTCGATCGGGCTCCCGTCCACTCCCAGCACGCTCGCCGTGCCGTAGTTCGTCCCGGTCGCCCCGGCCGAGACGTAGCTGTCCTCGGCCACCGTCAGCGTGACCGTCTCCGACGTCCCGCCGCCCGTGGCAGCCGCGGTGGTGAAGCTCCAGGTCTTGTCGGTCCCCAGGGGGTTACCGGCAGCGTCCTTCACGCCGTTGGTGCCGCCCTTGATCGTCGCCGTGTACGTCGTACCCGCCGCCAGATCCGCACCAGGGTTCAACGTCGCAACCTTGGCCGTGCTGTCGTACGTCACAGCGGCCGACAGCGGCGTCGTCGTCCCCGGCGCCGTCAACGTGAACGTGCCCAACGTAACCGTCGCGGCATCCATCGCCTCCGAGAACGACCCCGTCACATTCGCGCCCACCGCAACACCGGTCGCCCCGGCAACAGGAGAGGTAGCCGTCACCGTCGGAGCCGTCGTATCAGCCGGCGCAGGCACCGTCCCGCCACCGCCCAGGGTGAGGACGAGCTTGGGCGGTGTGGTGGTCTCACCGGAGTTGAGGTCGAGGCCGTCGCTGCTGCTGGAGTCCATGCCCAGTGAGAGCTGTTGGCCGAGCTCGCCGGCCACGCCGCTGACCGTTAGCGGGACGTTGTAGTTGGTGTTGGTCGTTGTCGGGCCGAGCGTGCCGATGCCGGCACCGAGCGCCGGACGGTTGCTGTACGTGATCCCGGTCTCGGTCCAAGTGTCACTAGCGACCAGCTTGACGTTCTGCGTGCCGCTCGACCCGCTCCCGGCGCTGCGCAGCTGCAGCGTCGCACTCTCCAGCGTCCTGCCCGCGTACGCGGAGAGGTCGAACTTCAAGTACGTGATCTCCTCCGTGCTGGCGTCTACGCCTAGTACGGTACTGGTGCCATAGTTCGTCCCGGTCGCCCCGGCCGAGACGTAGCTGTCCTCGGCCACCGTCAGCGTGACCGTCTCCGACGTCCCGCCGCCCGTGGCAGCCGCGGTGGTGAAGCTCCAGGTCTTGTCGGTCCCCAGGGGGTTACCGGCAGCGTCCTTCACGCCGTTGGTGCCGCCCTTGATCGTCGCCGTGTACGTCGTACCCGCCGCCAGATCCGCACCAGGGTTCAACGTCGCAACCTTGGCCGTGCTGTCGTACGTCACAGCGGCCGACAGCGGCGTCGTCGTCCCCGGCGCCGTCAACGTGAACGTGCCCAACGTAACCGTCGCGGCATCCATCGCCTCCGAGAACGACCCCGTCACATTCGCGCCCACCGCAACACCGGTCGCCCCGGCAACAGGAGAGGTAGCCGTCACCGTCGGAGCCGTCGTATCAGCCGGCGCAGGCACCGTCCCGCCACCGCCCAGGGTGAGGACGAGCTTGGGCGGTGTGGTGGTCTCACCGGAGTTGAGGTCCAGGCCGTCGCTGCTGCTGGAGTCCATGCCCAGTGAGAGCTGTTGGCCGAGCTCGCCGGCCACGCCGCTGACCGTTAGCGGGACGTTGTAGTTGGTGTTGGTCGTTGTCGGGCCGAGCGTGCCGATGCCGGCACCGAGCGCCGGACGGTTGCTGTACGTGATCCCGGTCTCGGTCCAAGTGTCACTAGCGACCAGCTTGACGTTCTGCGTGCCGCTCGACCCGCTCCCGGCGCTGCGCAGCTGCAGCGTCGCACTCTCCAGCGTCCTGCCCGCGTACGCGGAGAGGTCGAACTTCAAGTACGTGATCTCCCTCCGTGCTGGCGTCTACGCCTAGTACGGTACTGGTGCCATAGTTCGTCCCGGTCGCCCCGGCCGAGACGTAGCTGTCCTCGGCCACCGTCAGCGTGACCGTCTCCGACGTCCCGCCGCCCGTGGCAGCCGCGGTGGTGAAGCTCCAGGTCTTGTCGGTCCCCAGGGGGTTACCGGCAGCGTCCTTCACGCCGTTGGTGCCGCCCTTGATCGTCGCCGTGTACGTCGTACCCGCCGCCAGATCCGCACCAGGGTTCAACGTCGCAACCTTGGCCGTGCTGTCGTACGTCACAGCGGCCGACAGCGGCGTCGTCGTCCCCGGCGCCGTCAACGTGAACGTGCCCAACGTAACCGTCGCGGCATCCATCGCCTCCGAGAACGACCCCGTCACATTCGCGCCCACCGCAACACCGGTCGCCCCGGCAACAGGAGAGGTAGCCGTCACCGTCGGAGCCGTCGTATCAGCACCGCCAGCACCGCCACTGGGGTCGTGGAAGTGCCAGTACCGGCTTGTGGCGTTCACATCTGCGAGCAGCAGCAGGCCGCTGTTGGCCGTGCCCCGTGCCGTGCTGTTCAGGTTTTGCTTCGTCGACGTCACGTTATGGACATACTGGTCCGCGTCCACGATACGAGCCGTCTTCGTGGTGGTGAAGCTGATCGTGTCCAGCGGCGTGGACTTTTCGTAGATCGCGCCTCCGGAGGTAGTGCAGACGCCGGCGTTCGTTGTGCCGCTGGGCTTGGGATAGGTAGCGAAGGTACGCAGCCTCTGAGTGCTCTCGTCAATCAGGACGATCACCCGGTTCGGACACTCGGCCACGGTCGCGATGGTGTGCGCAGACCACGTCGCGGTCGCGTTATTCAGTGCCAACAGCTGGATCAGCGGCTGGGACGCGGATGTGAACGATGTCTTGATAGCGGCGAAAACCCTTCCACCGGAGGAGTCCAGCCACTTCAGGTTCATGTGGTCATCGCCGCTGCGCTGCCCCTTCACCGCGGCGACAGGAGTGGTCCAGTTGGTGTTCGCTGCTCCATCGACGTGGTGGCTCCAGTACATGCCGTCGGTGGAATCACCGACCTGCCGGCTCCACATCACACCCATCTTCCCGTCGAACGCGATCACAGCCGAGGTGTCATCCACGGACACGTTGCTCAACGATGAAGGGTGCGCGAACGGCGTCCCCCAGGTCTTGCCATCCGTTCCGGTGACGTTCAGATAGATCCGGTTCCCCTGCTGCCACGTCGCCCACACCCGGCCGGTCGAGTCCTTATCGATGGTCAGGGCCTCAACGCGCTGGTTGTTGATCTGTGTAGAACTCAGCAGCGAGTACTTCTTAGTGCCCGGGTCGTAGCTGTAACGCCGCATCGTCGTCGGGTAGTTCGGCTCAGCCGGCAGGCCGTCATTGACGAACCGATAGCTCGCCACATGCAACGTCTTCCCGTCCCACAACACGTCATGATGCGTGCTCGCCCGCGGGTCCGTCACCACACCGGTATCGACCCAGGAACTCGTCGCGACGTTGAACCGGAAGATGTGGAAATCCGAGCTAGCGGTGTGCCACAGGTTCCCCCACCAGCTCCCGTCGTGAAACCACAACCCACTCGTTGACCGCTTCGTACCCGTCGGTGTCCCTGTCCCCGAATGGGACGGACCCTCAACGCCAACATCACCCGGAGCAGCCGACGCCCCAGCCGGCACCACCAGGCCGGCGAGCGCAACCAGCAGCGCTGTCAGCAGTGCGTGGAGCCGCAGCTTCCGCGACCCGCGGGGACTTCCCACCGCATACGCATTCTGGTTGCGCATATTTACAACCTCCCGGCATGTTCAGGCTGCGATATTTGGACGGCGACGATCCATTGCGCCCCCGGTTGTCGGTCCGGCAAGCGATGGCTTGTCTTACCCGGTATCAGCTCATTCATTCGTTCACTCACTGGACTTCCCTCCAGGCTGCATCCAGGGGAACCGGGCTTCCCGGGATTGGCGCGACATGGGCAAACCGCCGGCCGCGCAGATAACCGGCCGCCGTGCAGGCCAAGACCGAAACCACGGCCCCTGCCCGTCCGAGTCCTCCCCAGTTTCCGTTTTTGCTCCAGTCGTAAATCCCGGAAACAACGGCGCGTGGCAGGACGCTGCGGACGTAACGGCGTTCCGGGCCCAGTGCCCGCTTGTGCCCCACAACTTGGCTGACCTGGGCCTTGGAGATCCCTTCGGACCAGGACCTCGCCAGCATGTAACGGAACGTTCCCCTTTGGGCCGGCACGTGGTGGCGTACCAGAGCTGCGGGTTCGTAGACGATGCGTGACCCCGGTGTGCCCATTCTGGAACGTATGCAGATCTCGGTCTCTTCGCAGCCCAGGGGCTTCGACCCCTGGCGTCCAAGGTCAAGATTGAAGCCGCCAACCTGATGGAGCACTTCAAGACGGAAGGACATATTTGCGCCAATGACGTTCCTGACCTCGGAGGCGACCTTGGGCATTCCCCTGTAGCTGCAGCCGACGATCCAGTCCAGCTCCTCGCCAAAGTACGGAGGACGGCCGGATTCCCATACCGGTTCGACGCGCCCGCCCACAGCCAGTACATCCGGATCGTCGTAGTAGGTGATCAGCCGTTCGAGCCAATCGAGAGCCGCTTCGGCGTCGTCGTCGAGAAAGGCCACGACATCGGAAGTACAAAGGCTTACTCCCGTGTTCCGGGCTCCGGAGAGCCCCTTGGCACCGCTGCTCTCCACAAGAGTCACGTCATCAACAGTGGCGATGAGGCGTTTATAGAGGTCCTCATTGTGGTCGACAACCACAAAGACCTCGTGTGGGACGACCGTCTGGGCTCGGACGGAACCAATGACGTCCAGCAACGTGTCCCAGCGCGCCATCGTGTAGCAGCAGATGACTACGGAAACTGACGGAGGTTCAATATGGGGGCGCATCCTAGGCTCCTCGCACTACGGAAAGAACGCTTTGCGGATCCGTGGGTGTGCGCGGAAACCTGACGTTAGCGTATGTATACTTCACCCGCCGGAGGGCCTCGGGGCGGGCTCCGGCAGTCGGCGCTTCCCAGAGCGTGCATTCGCGTGCGAGGGTTCCCAGGACCCGCCACCCGTCACGGAACGTCTGCAGATGCGACGCTCCGGAGATGCGGTCGAGTTCAATGCTGGGTACCTCGGCGATGCGAAGGCCTGCCCTGGCTGCGCGGACAATCAGCTCGGTCTCGATCTCGAACCCGTCTGATTCAAGCTGCAAAACCTCCAAGCATTCCTTTCGGAAGGCAATATATCCGTAACAGAGATCGGAGTAGTTGCTGCGCAATACTGCATTGGCCATCCACGTAAACGCGCGGTTGCCGGCGCTCCGCAACCAGGTCAGGTCTTCGGATCCGCCCCCTGTGACGTAGCGGGACCCTTTCACGAAGTCGTAGTCGTGCTGAAGCGGTGAGACAAACCAACCGATCTCCTGGGGGTCCATGCTTCCGTCAGCGTCCAGCATGACGATGATGTCTCCCGATGCTGCAGCGAACCCTGCCCGGAGTGCGGCCCCCTTGCCCTTACGCTGCTCGTCCACCACAACGACGTCATCGCGCAGCGCCCGGGCAACGTCGACGGTATGATCATGGGAGCGCCCATCTACGATGACAACCTCGTCCACGTACGAGGGCATGCGGCGAATGACCCAGGGCAGATTCATGGCTTCATTAAGGGTTGGAATCACCACACTTACTGACGCCCTGGGTGACGAGATGTCCGGCTCGGAGAAGGACATTGGGAGCTGGGTGGAAATAGACAAATGCATCACCGCTTCATGACAATTACCGGATATTGGACGATGTCGCGTTTATGAATGCGCGACATTAGCGCTTGTCGGTCTCGGTCTGGTCTACTGAGGCCCCAGCTCTCTTAGCCCTTGACTCTGTCCTTGTCGTAAGAGCGTATGGTTCGCCCCAAGGGGTGTCACGAGTAGCCTGTACTCCCTTTTCTCCGCAAGATTTACTCGCTCTACGTAAGTAGCGGGGTTATGTTGCAGTCCATTACTTAGGTATAGGGTTACCGCTCAATCCAATACTTGGGCATAGGGGGTTTCGCGGACCCCAAGAACATAGGTATAGGGGGTTCTGTCGCGCGTTCATTGTGACCGTGGTTATTTCCGGGGTCTACGCTTTGCTTATCTCCGGCCGGTACTCTAAATCCCCAGTAGAAACAGCGATGAATACTTAAGCAGTGTCCGCTGGCTTTACCCCTCACAAACCTGCACGCCGCGGGCACCTACTGCCAGCAGCCAGCCAGCTCACCCTGCTGCCGGACGAAACCCGGCTACGCAGACTCCCTGGCCGCAGTCCTGAAAAAGAGCTCCGTCACCGCAGCAAGGCGGCGCGGATCCTCCACGCCGCACAGCTCGCGGGCCGAGTGCATGGACAGCAGCGGCACGCCGACATCCACCGTCCGGATTCCCAGGCGGGTGGCCGTCAGCGGCCCGATGGTGGATCCGCAGGGGATCGTGTTGTTGGAAACGAATTCCTGGTACGGCACCCCGGCCTCCGCACACAGCCGGGCCCAGAATGCCGCCCCTGCCGCATCCGTGGCGTAGCGCTGGTTGGCGTTGATCTTCAGCAGCGGGCCGCCGTTGAGCACCGGGTGGTTGGCGGGATCGTGCCGTTCCGTGTAGTTAGGGTGCACGGCATGCCCCGCGTCGGCGGAAACACAGAACGACGCCGCCAGAGCCTGCCGCCGCTGGCCTTCCGAAGCCCCGAGGCCGGCGGAAATGCGCACCAGGACATCCTCCAGGATCGGTCCGCAGGCACCGGAGCGGGAGTTGGAGCCGATCTCCTCATGGTCAAACGCCGCCAGGACAGCAATCGGACCGCTTGCAGCAGTACCGGAGGTACCAGCACCAGAGGCAGAAGCGTGCGCAATCAGCGCAACAAGCCCCGCGTGGGTGGACGAAAGGTTGTCCAGGCGCCCGGAGGCGAAGAACTCGCCGTTGCCCCCGAAAACCGCAGGTGCCTGAGTATCCGCAATAACGACGTCGTACCCGCCAATCTTTCCTGGTTCAACGGAAGTGCCGGGCACGTGCAACGCCAAAACCTTCAGGAGATCAGCATCAGAAGGGTTGCCCAGCCCCCACACCGGATTCATGTGGCGCTGCTTGTCGAGCGTAAGTCCGTCATTTGCCCCACGGTCCAGGTGGATCGCCAGCTGCGGGAACCGAAGCATGGGGCCAGTGGCCGTCAGATGCTCAGTGCCGTCCAGCATCACCAGCCGGCCCGCAAGCTGCAGTTCCCGGTCAAGCCAGGAGTTGAGGAGCGGTCCGCCATACACCTCCACTCCCGCCTGGAGCCAGCCGTGCGCGCCGGTGGTCGGCTTGGGCTTCAGCTTGAAGGACGGCGAATCGGTGTGGGCGCCGAGGATGTTGAACCCGGTGGTGGCCCCGGCTCCCTCAGGGACCACCCAGGCGATCAGGGCGCCGTCACGGATGACGAAGAACGAACCCGGTCCGCCTTCCCACGGCTCCAGCTCATCCAGCCGCGTGAACCCGGATTCCTCCAGCCGCCTGCCTGCCTCGTGGACTGCGTGAAAGCTCGACGGGGACGCGCTGACATAGCTGCCAAGGTCCTGGATGTGGTCTGTGGCGGAGGAAAGGAAAGGCATGGTCCCGAGTCTAAAGGGTGACGTTGAGCCCCGCCGTGTATCCCTCCGCCGCGGAACCGGTCATCGTTGCGAGCTGGTAGATGCCGCCGTCGTTTCGAAATACGACGTCCGACTGCAGGGTGGTCCGCCTCATGGTGGCCACGCTGCCCTCATACCCGGGGGTTGCGTACACCTCGTCGCAGGCCGCCCTGGTGAGCGCAATCTGCGAGACGGCCAGGACCTGTCCGGCCGCCGTCGCATTGCCCAGCGACTGGAACACCTCGAAGTGGATGTGCGGCCAGCGCCCGGAGTAGGCGCCGGGGAAGACGGACGTGAAGGTCACCTGGCCGCTGGCATCCGCTTCCTGGACACCGCGGAGGTAGTTTTCGTTGGTCAGTTCCGGGTCGTACATGGAGTACTTCCCTTCCCGGTCGCAGTGCCAGGCATACACGGCTGCCCCGGCCAGCGGACGGCAGCCGTTCGCGTTGTCGAGAAGTGTCAGGGTGAAGGTCAGCGGGACGCCTTCCGCCCTGCCGGAGAACGCCCCGAAGCTGGAGGTGATGTCGCGGCGGACCACACGGAGGCGGTCAGGGCATCAGGGCCGTTGGAGCCGTCGCCCGGGAAGGGTCCTGCCGTTTCCTGCGGAATTTCAACACCGCATTCGGCTATCGCCCGGGTCACCGTGGGGCTGGCTGATGTGACGGCTGTGCCGGGCGGAGGCGATGCGACGGACGACGGCGCCGGGCTGGTTGCCGTTTCCCCGCCGGCCGTGCAGGCGGCAAGGGCAGCCACGGCGCCACCGGCGCCAAGGAACCTGCCCAGGGAGCGGCGGCTCATCATGGTGGTCAGGTCGAATTCCAGTCCCCAGTCGTGATCCGGGTGCGGCTGCTGCCCGCCCCCGCCGGGACCTCCGGGCATGCGCGAAGTGGTCATGACTCCATCAAAGGCCACCACGCCCCGCCTTGCCTAGATCAGTAACGCCGGTACAGCTCAGTAGTCCGGGTTGCTCGGAACCACCAGGCCCGTCTCGTAGGCATACACCACTGCCTGTACCCGGTCGCGGAGGTGGAGCTTGGTCAGGATCCGGCGGACGTGCGTCTTTACGGTGGCCTCGGACAGGAAGTACCGGTGGGCTACCGGCGTTGGAGAGGCCTTCAGCCATCGCCTCCAGCATTTCCGTTTCCCGCGGCGTGAGATCAGCCAGCAGCGGATCCGGCACAGGCGGAGCGGGCACCGGTTTGGCCGCACCCCGGACATACGTCTCGAGCAGGCGCTGGGTGATCCTGGGTGCCACGACCGCATCACCGCTGGCTACCACCCGGACGGCGTGGATCAGGTCCGACGGCGCCGCGTCCTTCAGGAGGAAAGCGGACGCGCCTGCCTGGAGTCCGGCAAAGGCATATTCGTCCACATCGAACGTGGTCAGGATGATGATGCGGGCACAGGAGCCCGCGGCAGTGATGGCACGGGTTGTCTCGATGCCGTCCAGGACCGGCATCCGCACGTCCATGAGCACCACGTCAGGGCTGAGGTCGTTGACCAGCCGGACAGCTTCTGCACCATCCGACGCTTCACCCACAATCCGCAGGTCTTCCTCGCCCTCCAGGATCAGGCGGAATCCCATTCGGAGCAGGGGCTGGTCATCCACCAGCAGGACGGTGATGGGTGCGTTTTCGGTCATGCCTTGCCTTGCAGTTCATAGGTGTATGGGCTTGGTTCGGAGCTGTCATCGGCCGGCAGGGACAACACGGCGTGGACACGCCAGCCGCGCCCGCTCCGGCCGGCCTCCACTGTGCCGGAGTAGATGCGCGCCCGCTCCGCCATCCCGGCGAGCCCCTGGCCGGTACCAAAGGAGCCGTGCTGAACCCCGCCTTCGTCCGGGCTGGACTGCCCCGGGACCCCTGCGCCGTCGTCGAGCACGTCTATGGTCACCGTCCACCCGGATCGGACAATGCTGACGTCCACCCGGCCCAGGGACCGTCCGTAGCGGAGCACGTTGGTGAGCGATTCCTGGACGATCCGGTACACCGTGAGCTGGAAAGCGGCGTCGTCGGGCAATGCCGGGCCGCTGTGTGCATAGTGCAGCGGGAGGCCGGCCGTGCGGAATCCTTCCAGGAGCTTGGACAGGCTGTTGCCACCTGCTGCTATCGGCAGCCTGGGGGCGGCCGCTCCGGCATCGTCTCGGAGGACGCCCAGGACGCGGCGCATGTCGGCGAGGGCGTTGCGGCCTGTGCGTGACAACTCACCCAGCACGTCACCGGCGCGTTCCGGGTTTTTCCGGACCACGACGGCGGCGCCGTCCGACAGGCTGATCATCACCGTCAGCGAGTGGGCCACGACGTCGTGCATCTCCCGGGCGATCCGGTTCCGTTCGTTGACCGATGCCAGTCGCGCGGTCCGGGCAGCCCATGCCGCCACCTCCTGCTCGTGCTCCCTCCGTTGCTTTACGCCGATGCCGATCCCGGTGGCAATGACATTGGACAGCCCGATGCTGGCACCGGTGGCAATGCTGGTCATGAGGTGGAAGTCGCCGGGGTTGGCGCCGGCATCGTGGAGGAAGGAGTTTTCCATCGGACCCACGGCTGCCAGGAGGTAGGGGAGGGCCAGCGGCGCAGTCGCCGCCGCCATGGTGATCAGCGCGAAGCGGCGGGTGTGCACCACGGCCACGGCATAGAGCGAGAACCAAAGACCGGCGGAGACGTTGGATCCCCAGGGGTGCAGCAGCGTCACGGCCACCTCCACCACCGCCACGAAGGCCACCAGGCCTACGGGATGGAAGCGCCGCAGGAACAGGGCCGCTGCTACCGCCACCAGCAGTGCTGCCGCGGGCCAGTTGCCGGAGATCACGGTATCGGCCACAGTGGGCGTCACCAGCAGTGTGCATAGCTCAGCGCCACCACGGCGTCCATGACGCGCGGGTGCCGGTAGAGATAACGCCGGATGAGCCCCCGGCGCCGGGCTGTGAGTTCGGCAAAGGTCCCGCCCGGTTCATGCTTTCATCCAGCGTCAGACGTCGCGTTTCTTGAGCACAACCACGGCCGGAATAAGGAACAGCAGAACATAACCCAGGAAGATCAGGCCCCCCTGCCATGGATCGATCACTCCGTCAGTGTGGCCGATGGAAAGGAACCGTCCCCCGGCCTCATTGGGAATGTACTGCGGTACATACTTCCAGAACTCGCCCGGGATGAGCGTCAGGAAACTTGCCGCGATGGACAGAACGAAGAAGATGCCCACCAGGACGGTAATGCCCCCCGCGGAGTTCCGCAGCAGCGTCCCCAGCGACAGGCCGATCAGGGCGACGCCCGCAACGTAGAGGCCGCCGGTAAAGATGCTGTACAGCACGCCATCGGTGGACCAGTCCAGGTCAAAGCCGATGCCCTGGAAAACCGGCATGGCAATCAGGAAGGTAGCCACTCCCGCGATGGTGGTGATGACGTAGGAGATGACGGCGAGAATGATGGCCTTGGCCGCGAATGCCGGTGTGCGGCGCGGAACGGCATTCATGGTTGAGCGGATCATCCCCGTGGCGTACTCGGAGGACATGAACAGGACCGCCAGTGACCCGAGGACCAGGATGCCGATCTGCAGGCCGGCGTTCGGCAGGTTGTACAGATCAAACCCGGATCCCGGTGGAAAGGTCTGTTCCATCATTTCCGGGGTCAGTGTTTGGCCCTGGTCCCTGGCGTTGCGGATCATCTCGTCCAGGAACGTATAGCGGATCAGGACAGCCAGGGCACCTACGCCCACAATGGCTGCCAACGTCAGGAGCAGCAGGATGCGTGTGGACATGAGGGACCAGAGCTTGATCCACTCGGACCGGAGGACGCCGCCGAAGGTGACACCGCGGGAACCGGCGGAGGAACGGGCGGGGGTGGCAGGGGTTTGTGTTTGGGTGCTCATTGTCCTTACTTTCCTGCCGTCGCGGGGGCGGGCACAGCGGAGTCTCCAGCCAGGTGCGAGTGGTATTCCACTTCGTCCTTGGTGAGGTGGAAGTAAGCGTCTTCGAGGGAGGACACCTGCGGCGTGAGTTCATACACCAGAACCCCGTTGCTGAGCGCCACCTGCGCAATTTCCCGCGGCCCGAGGCCGGTCACCGTGAGGGTTTCCGGTTCGCTTTGGTCAACCGTGACACCGTTGCCCGCCAACAGGGAGGACAACTGCAGGGCAGCGTCGGTGCGGACCAGTGTCCGGGCCTGGCGGGTGCCGGCGATGATCTCATTGACGGGGGCGTCCGCGATGATCCGGCCGCGGCCGATAACGATCAGGTGGTCGGCGGTCTGGGCCATTTCGCTCATGAGGTGCGAGGAGAGGAAAACTGTTTTGCCCTGGTTCGCCAGGTACCGGACCAGGTTCCGCACCCAGAGCACACCTTCGGGATCCAGGCCATTGACCGGCTCGTCCAGGATGAGTGTCTGCGGGTCGCCGAGGAGGGCGTTTGCGATGCCCAGCCGCTGCCCCATGCCCAGGGAAAAGCCGCCGGCTTTTTTTCGCGCTACAGCGTCAAGGCCGGTCATCTCGATCACCTCATGGACCCTCGCCTTGGGGATGCCGTGTGTGGCGGCCATGGCGAGGAGGTGGTTGTAGGCACTCCGGCTTGTGTGCACCGCCTTGGCGTCCAGCAGGGCACCCACTTCGTGCAATGGGGCCTTGTGTTTCGCGTAGGGCAGGCCGTTCACGGTGACGGATCCCGACGTCGGCCGGTCCAGTCCCATGATCATGCGCATGGTGGTGGACTTTCCGGCGCCGTTCGGCCCCAGGAAGCCGGTGACTTGCCCTGCCCTGACGGTGAAACTGACTCCGGCCACGGCGGTTTTTCCGCCATAGACCTTAGCCAGGTCTTTTGCCTCAATCATGGGTGTGTTCCTTCTGACGGCAGCGCATGGCTGCGAATAGGTTCAGGTACGTGGTGTACGCCTTACGCTACCGACGCGGACGCCGCTTTTCGCCTGTCTCAGGGATGATTCAGGGGCTAACCAGGGTAGTCCCCTTGGATGACCGGAGGACACGGCCGTCCTGCCGTCAGGAATGGGGAGTGTAATAGGCAAGGGCCCGTGGCACCACCCTGTACTCAACGCTGCGCACCCCGGCCAGGGCCTCGCCGTCCACAGCCAGTGCCATTGGCGCCCCGCCGGCGTCGATGCGCACCTCTGTTGCCTCCGCCAGGTGCGTGATCCGCGAACTTGCCACCGTCCCGGTCAGCACCGACCACAGGAGCCTCAGCCGCGCAAAGGACTCATCCGCTGTGATCAGCCTGACGTCCAGGATCCCGTCGTCCAGGACAGGGCGCAGCAGCGGGGCGTGGTCGCGGGGATAGTAGCGGCCCCGTCCCACATACGCGATCCACACCTTGTGCCGGACACCATTGACGGTGAGAGTGATGGGTGTGCCGGCAGCGAAGGTCCTGATCATGGCAACCACCCCGGCGAGCGGCTTGCCGAGAGCGGGCTGGAGCTGTTCCCGACGCCGTACCAGATTGGGGTAGAGGCCCAAGCTCGAGGTATTCAGCATCATCAGCTCCGCAGCTTCAGGCTGGCCCGCCAACCCGCGTTCCACGGTGACGACGCCGATGTCCGCCAGTGCGGCCTCGCCCCTTGAGGCAGCCGCAACGGCTTCCTTGAGGCTTCCAGTTCCGGCATCACGGGCAAAGTGGTTGAGGGTTCCGCCGGGAAGGACCAGGAGGGGGATGGAGCGCTCGACGGCGGCCGCGGCCGCTGCTCCGACGGTCCCGTCGCCTCCCCATACGCCCAGGGCCTTGGTTCCGGGCCAGTCCGCTGTAGCCCGGATTTCCCCGAGCAGGTCATCTTCCGGGTGAACCGTATGGATATGCGCTTTCGGGAATACTTCCTGGAGGGCCGACGCCGTCTCCTCGGTGAACGAGCCGCCCAAGGTGTTGACCGCGATACTCAGGCCCTCGCCGTCCGGCAGTTCGGGAGCAGGCGTCCAGGTCCGGGCGGTCTGCGGGAAGGGCGGGCGGACGGGCCACCACCGGCGGGTCACCAAAGCCGCCCCTGCGCCAAGCGCGGAACCGAAGAAGACGTCCGAAGGCCAGTGTGCGCCGGTATGGACCCGCGAGTAGGCAACTCCCAGGGCGGCCGGCGCCAGGGCGGCGCCAAGGGCGGGCCGGACCAGGCCAACTCCAACCGCAAAGGCCACAGCTGATGCTGAATGTCCCGACGGCATGGAGGAGCTGGTGGGCTGCGGAAGGACAAACCGGAACACCGGAAGGTGCTCGGGCAGCGGGCGGGTCCGGGGGAGCAAGGTCTTGAACACCCCGTTAGTGACGGCCGACGCTACGGCCTGCGCTATCAGGCCGTGCAGTGCCGCCCTCCGGGTCCTGCCGGGGAAAACAGCCATAACGGCAGCCGCCGCCATCCACAACTTGCCATGATTGGCCGAGGCCGAAAGGCGGCGGAAAAAAACGTCGTGGTTGCCGCCCGGCAGATCCGAAACATGCCGGACGAGGTATCTATCCAGCCGGCCTATCCATCGATGGCTTCCACGCCACTTGCTCTGCATTCCCTCACCCTACCGTCACGGCAGCAGGCGACGCCCTCCCGGCTTTTGCACCCAAAACGCCAACGCTCCCGCACCTTTAGCGCCCCCTCAAACCGCCGACACTGGCCCCGTGCCCTTCGGCGTCCTTACGTGACGTCCGCCGCCTGCTTAATTTTCAGCGGTTTGGCTGCACCAGCCAGCACCAGTGCCAGGAGGATGGGCGCCAGGATGGCCAGCAATGCCAGGTGGATACCGGTGAGGTCCCCCAGGTACCCGAGCAGCGGAGGGCCGGCGAGGAATGAGACATATCCAAGGGTGGATACGACCGAAACCCTCGCGGCTGCATGCTGCGGGTCGTCGGCTGCGGCTGACATCCCCATCGGGAAGGCCAGGGCTGCTCCCACACCCCACAGTGCCGCGCCCGCGGCGGCAAGCCAGAGGTTCCCCGCCAGCACGAAGAGGCAAAGACCTGCCGCGGCCGCGGCCATGCTGGCACGCAGCACCGCAACGCGGCCATACTTGTCGATGACCCGGCCACCAAAGAACCGCATGGCCGTCATGGCCAGGACAAACAGGGCAAACATCAGTGCCCCGGTGGACTCTGAAGTGCCAAGTCCATCCACCGATGCCTTCGCAATCCAGTCGTTGCCGGCGCCTTCCGTCAGGGTTGCCCCAAGGACCACCACTCCAATGAGCAGGGTCCGGCTGTCCCGCCATGCGGAGGGACCCTTGGCCGGCTTCGCTTCACCTTCGGGGATGGCGGCTGCAATGTGGGGCAGGAAGTAGCGGGGTGCGATCGTCGTGACCAGGACCACGATGCCGACGATCACCAGCAGGTGCACCGGCAGGTCCACACCCAGGTTGGAAAGCGCCGCGCCGACGATAGCACCCACGAAAGCGCCGCCGCTGAACGCTGCATGGAACTGCGGCATGATGGTCCGCCGCATCCTGTGTTCGACGTCGGCCCCCTCAATGTTCTGGGACACATCCCAAAGTCCAATGGCGATGCCGAAGAAAAACAGGGAGACGGCTGTGCCGGGCATCGAAGCATTGGAAAGTGACAGGGCGATGCCCACCCCCGACGCTGCGGCCAGCAGCCCACCCAACCGGACTGTGTTGGCGGTTCCGAGCCGCCCGACCACCAGACCCGCAGTAGGCAGTGCCAGCAGCGAACCGACGGCGGTGCACAGCAAGAGTGTCCCCATCTGTCCCGAGGTGATCTGCAGCGTCTCGGTGACTGCGGGAATTCGTGCTGCCCAACTGGCGAAGACCAGGCCGTTGATTCCAAAGACCAGGAACGTGGCCAACGCCGCCGCCTTCAGTCCCGCTTCTTGTTCCGTGCCGGTGTTGAGGCTCATACATTCACTACTTCCACTGAGTATTCGTCGAGTTGGGCGCGCTCCCCGGCGCTGAATTCCTTGTCCGTCACCATCACGTCCACCCGTTCCAGGCCTGCCACCAGCACCCGTGCATGTGCGTTCCACTTTGCCGAAGCAGCGGCCAGCACCACCCGGGCACCGGCTTCGAGACCTGCCCGTTTTACCGCCGCATCCTCCAGGTCGTGGGCGAGCAGCCCGTCCTTGAGGTCCACGGCGCAGGGTGTAACGACGGCGGTATCAAACCGCAGCGACCTGATGTTTGACTCTGCCAGGGGTCCGCGGAAGCATAATTCGCCCGGCACCAGGCTTCCCCCGGGCAACAGGAGGGACGGCCGGACGCCGGCGGGGCTGTCTTCACCGGCCGCCGCATTGAGTGACCGCAGGGACATGGGCATCAAGGTGAGGTCCCTGCCTGCTACTGCCCGCGCCACCTCCGTGGCGGTACTGCCGCTGTCCAGCCAGACATGCTCCCGGTCCCGCAGCAGGTCTGCCACGGCTGCGGCAATCCGCTTTTTGACGTCCTGATCCTCCAGCTCGCGCTGGCCATAACCTGGATTCATGCCCTGGGCGATCAGGCTCCTGGCTCCGCCGTGGATGCGTCGGAGCACACCGTTGGCGGCCAGTACTTCAAGGTCGCGGCGGATGGTTGCGCCCGAGGCATCGCAGGCAAGAATCAGCTCTTCAACGCTCACTTCCGGCCGGCCGCGCAGGATTTCGGCAATAGTACGGTGCCGCTCCTCCGTCTTCATGCTCAAATGATAGCAACTTATGATCAATTGATCAGGGCTTGATCAGTGGTTCGTGGGGGAGTGATGCGGAAAAGCCGGCGGGATGTCCGGCTCAGCGGGCGCGCTCGACGCGTTTCTCGTCCCAGACCGGCTCTGCTGATTCGTACACTTTTCCATCGGATCCGAACACCAGGAAACGGTCGAAGGTGCGGGCGAACCAGCGGTCATGCGTGACGGCCAGGACCGTCCCCTCAAAATGGTCGATGGCCCGCTCCAATGCCTCCGCGGAATGCAGGTCCAGGTTGTCAGTCGGCTCGTCCAACAGCAGCAAGGTGGCGCCGCTGAGCTGCAGCAGCAGGATCTGGAACCGTGCCTGCTGGCCGCCGGAGAGGGACTCGTACTTCTGCTCGGACTGTCCCGCTAGCCCGTAACCGTCCAGCGCCCCGGCCGCTGCTTCCCGGCCAAGGCCTGAGCGGTGCTCATCACCGCGGTGCAGGATCTCGAGGAGCGTCTTGCCGAGCAGATCCGGCCGCACATGCGTCTGGGCGAAGAAACCCGGACGGATGCGGGCCCCGAGTTTCACGGTGCCCTCATGGGGAACCTCGGCGATCTCAACATCGGACACAGGCAGGTGCTCCCGCTCCGGATCGGTTCCCCCGGTGGCGAGCAGGCGGAGGAAGTGGCTCTTGCCCGAGCCGTTCGAACCCAGGACGCCCACGCGGTCGCCGAACCACACTTCCGTGGAGAACGGCTTCATGAGCCCGGTCAGTTCCAGCCGTTCCGCCACTATGGCACGCTTGGCGGTGCGGCCGCCCTTGAGCCGCATCCGCACATTCTGCTCGATGGGCAGCGCCTCCGGCGGCCCCACTTCAAGGAACTTGGCAAGACGGGTCTGGGCTGCGTGGTACCTGTTGGCCATGTCGGAGCGGAAGGCTGCCTTGTTCTTGTACATGTTGACGAGCTCCTTGAGCTTGATGTGCTCCTCGTCCCAACGTTTGCGAAGTTCCTCGAAACGGGCATTCCGGTCCGCGCGCGCCTCGACATAGGAGCCGAATCCGCCGCCGTGGATCCATGCCGCCGCCCCGTTGATTCCCGGCTCCAGCGTCACGATGCGTCCCGCGGCATTGTTCAGAAGTTCGCGGTCGTGACTGATGAAGAAGACGGTTTTTTTGGATTCGTTAAGCTTTTCCTCAAGCCAGCGCTTACCGGGCACGTCCAGGTAGTTGTCCGGTTCGTCCAGCAGCAGGAGGTCATCCGGGCCGGCAAAGAGCGCCTCCAGGACCAGCCGTTTTTGCTCACCGCCGGAAAGGCTCGACGCCGGGCGGTGCTGTGCGTGGTCAAAGGGCAGTCCCAGCGCAGCCATGCACACCTCGTCCCAGACCGTCTCGACGTCGTAGCCTCCGGCGTCGCCCCAGTCCACGATGGCCTGCGCATACCGCATTTGGGTCGGTTCGTCGTCGTGCTCCATCATGGCGAGTTCAGCCTCGTCAACCTCGCGGGCAGCGGCAGCAAGCGCGGGCGGTGCAGCGGAGACCAGGAGATCGCGGACGGTGGAGTCGTCCCTGACCTGGCCTACGAACTGGCGCATGATCCCCATGTTTCCGGACCGTCCAATGACGCCCTCGTCCGGCGTGAGGTCACCGGCGATGATCCGGAAAAGGGTTGTTTTACCCGTCCCGTTGGGTCCGATCAAAGCAGTCTTGGTGCCATCCGGAACCTTGAAGGTCACCCCGTTCAGCAACTGGGTGCCGTCGGAGAGGAAGTAATCGATACCGGAAACGTCAATATGGGCCACGGGGTCCATCTTCCCACGCGGCCCATATCCGGTTGGACCCGCTAGCCTGCTGCGGTCAGGAATTCCTTCAGCAATGGTCCGGACGTTGTTGCGCCCAGGCCGCCGTCCTCCACGAAGACAGCGACGGCAAGGTCACCCTGCACTGCCACTATCCAGGCGTGGGTTTTGGGCGGGTTCTCATTGCCGAACTCCGCCGTGCCGGTCTTGGCCCCAACGGGTTCTCCGGGAACGGATGAGAGGAAACCTGCATGTCCAGAGGTGACGACGGCGCGCATCATGTCGGCCAGGGAAGCAGCCTCTGCGGCGGTGATTGGCTGCTCGGACGCGGTCGACGGGGCTTCTGCGGTGGCTGTCGCCGAAGGCTGTGCGGCCGGCGCTGTCGAACCGCTTGTGGTTCCCGCAGCAGCTGCACCGCCGTCGGGGTTCAGCACGAGCTGCGGGGAGACCGGCGCACCCTTGGCTACCGAACCGGCCATCATCGCCGCTGCAAGGGGCGAGAGAAGCACCTTGCCCTGGCCGATCATGGAGGCGGCATGCTCCGTTCCGGCTGCTTCGGCAGGGACGGAACCGAGGAAAGCGTCAGCACCAAGCGTGGGCGCCTCCACGGCGAGGCCCATGGCCATGGCTGCCGCCTCGAGCTGCCCCTGCGACACCGTGTTGCGGGCGGCAATGAAGGCGGTGTTGCAGGAATGGGCGAAGGCATCCCGGAGGCTCACGGAACCGAGGGAGTCCTCGGGATACCCCTCCGCGTTCTTGAACGTCCGTCCGTCCACGGTAAGAGTGGGGCTGCACTCGACCTTGGAATCCGGAGTGAGCCCGTTGCGGAACATCGCCAGCGAGTCCACCATCTTGAAGATTGATCCGGGGGCGTACTGGCCCAGCATGGCCGTGTTGTAGCCGTTGCTGCCCGGACCCGACGCTGCCGCCAGGATGGCGCCCGTTGACGGGCGCAGGGCCACGAGGGCGGAGGCCGGGCCCACGTCCTCCAAAGTGCTTTCGGCAAGCGCCTGCAGTCCCGGGTCCAGCGTGGTCTTCAGCGGCGTACCCGGTGTTGGCGCAACCTCGAAGAGAACGCGCCTCGGATCCGTGCCGGAAGACTGGATCTGTTCACGGGTCAGGTCCGCGCGCTGGGCACGGATAACGACGGCGTCCGTCCCCCGGAGTTGCTCGTCGTACTGTTGCTGAAGACCGCCAATGCCTGTCACGTCTCCCGGAGTCAGCGCCCCTTCCGACGCCTCGATCTGTTCAGCGGTCGCCTCGCCGACGGAGCCGAGCACTGCGCGGGCAAAAATCCGGCTGGGTGCCAGCGGCATGGAAGCAGGAATGGCACGCGCACCTGGAATGGCGGCGATCTGCTCGTTCGTGATGGTACGGCCCTCTTCACGCAGGGTGATCGCCGGAACGAAGGCTTCCGCACCGGCCGCCTTGACCTGCTCCGTATAGCCGGCGGGGTCCACTCCCACCAGAGCGGCCAGTTTTCCTGCCGGGTCTGCCGGATCGGCCCCACCCAGCTGCGGCTTGTCGAGTCCGACGTTCACCACGGGCCGGTAGGTAACCAGGGGAATATCGCCGGCACCGAGGATGTCAGCGCGTTGCGGCGACTGGGAGCCTTTCGTCAGAATTTCGGAGTCCGCGAGGCCCGGGACCAGGATGGCAGGGTCCCATACCGTGAGCCATTTATCCCCGGACTTCTTGAACTTGGCCGAAACCGTGTACTTCCACTCCGCATCCCCGAAGGACCAGGTGTAGTTCAGGGGCGCCGAAGCGTTGTCCCCATCCAGGGCGAGCTCGCCTGCCTCTACCGCCGGCTTTTGCGGATCAAGGGCAGCAAAGACAGTTTTCAGCTGGTCATTGGCCGCACCGGCATCCTTGCCGTCGAAGGCTACCGACCCTACGTCCAGCCCGGAGACGGCACTGGCCAGTTGTGTGGCCGCCGCTTCAGCACCACTGCGTCCGTCGTCACACGCCACCAACGACGTTCCAAGAATGAGAGCAGCTACGGCAACCGAAAGTTTTGTTTTTTTCCCCATCGCGCCATTATGCCCCGGATTTGACACTCCCTTTTCCCACATTGCGCACCTTGTCTTTGAAGTCAGCGCACCGCAGAAGCGTCGACTCCCAGCGCTGGTAAAGGCAGCTTGAAGATGTCTTTAAGCGCGTACCTTGCGGCGTGCAGTCCGGGCATTCCCGTGACCCCCGGACCCGGCGGAGTGGAGGACGAACACAAGTACACTCCGGGCAAGGGAGTACGCCACGGCACCCGGGACACCACTGGCCTCTGGACAAGGCCCCGGAGATCCATGGTGCCCACGCTGAAGTCCCCGCCGATGTAGTTCCGGTTGTAGTCGGCCAGCTGCGCCGCCGTGACCACGTGGGTTTGCAGCACGAGGTCGCGGAAGCCAGGGGCGTAACGCTCCAGTTGGGCAGTGATGGCCTCGGTCATGTCCTTGCTTGAGCCAGCTGGAACGTGGCAGTAGGCCCACAGGGTGTGGTGCCCGGCCGGTGCGCGGCCAGTGTCGAAGCGTGACTGTTGGGCCACAAGGACGTACGGACGTTCAGGGTGCCTGCCGGCGTCGACGTCGTTCTCAGCACTGGCCACCTCAGCCCGGGTACCGCCCAGGTGGACCGTTCCGGCGTCTGCCAGTTCCGGTGCCGCCCATGGCACAGGTCCGGAAAGGATGTAGTCCACTTTGCACGAGCCATTCCCGTACCTGAAGGATTCCAGCGCCGCCCGGTAGCGCGTGGGAAGGGCGCTACCGGCCATGTTCAGCAGGCCTTGCGGGGCGACATTCAACAAAGTTGCACGGGCAGCGGGAAGATCTTCCAGGCGGTCGATAGGCGCATCGGTGTGGATAACACCGCCATGCGCAACGATGTCGTCCGCTAATGCGGCAGCAATGGAAGCCGAGCCGCCTTCCGGAATGGGCCATCCCCCGGCATGCCCAAGTGCCCCCAGCATCAACCCGGCGCCGGAAGCGCCAAGGGAGGGCTGATGGGAGATGGCGTGGGCGGCAACCCCGCTGAGCAGGGCGGGCGCGAGGTCTTCCTTGAACCGGGCATTCCACAGTCCGGATCCCTGCTCCAGGGTCCGCAGCCCGAAAATCCCGGCTGCCAGCGGATTGCGGGGTATGCGGAGAAGCTGGTTCTGGGTGAAGTCCATAACGGCGTCGATGCGGGCCACAAGAGGCGCCATGAGCCGCCGGTAGGCATCGCCGTCGCGGCCCAACGCGGCCGCTGTCCTGTCCAGCGACCGGTAAGCGAGGGCGGCCCTGCCACCGTCCAGGGGAGATCCGTAAGACAGTTCCGGGGTTATCAGGTTCACCCTGCGGGACAGTTCAAAGGCCTTGAAGAACGGGGAAGCGACTGCCATCGGGTGCACGGCTGAGCAGATGTCGTGGAAGTGGCCGGGCTGCATCAGTTCAGTGGTCCGCGTGCCACCACCGATTGTCTTGCCCGCTTCGAAGATTTCGACGGCGAGGCCGGCCCGCGCCATGACCGCCGCGGCTGCAAGTCCGTTGGGTCCGGCGCCCACCACGGCGACGTCAGGCATTTGAGGCTGCCTTCCCGGGCAAGAGGGAATCTGCAGGCCTGCGCAGGCTCAACCGGAAACGATCCGGCGCGCGGGCGAAGGGCCCGCCATGGGGATCGTCTACATGGTGGCGCCGGATGGGGTCGTAGTCCGGATTGTAGATGTCCCAGGCCACCCGAAGCATAAGGTAGGCCACCGCAGCCATGTGCGCCGCCACGGCGAGGACGTAGTAGGGCATATCCAGGTTGTGCTGGGAAGAGCCTGCGCTGGTCACTTGTCCAAGGTACATCCACACGGCGGCCCAATGCAGGCCCTCAATTCCCTGCCAGATCAGGAAGTCGCGCCAGCGTGGCCGGGCCAGGGCCAGGAGGGGGATCAGCCACACCACAAACTGCGGCGAGTAAGCCTTGTTGGTGAGGATGAAGGCGGCCACCAGGAGGAAAGCGAGCTGGGCCAGGCGTGGGCGGCGGGGAGCAGCCAGCGCAACGACAGCAATTGCAGCAAACAACACCACAAACAGGCCGGGCGCGAGCAGGTCCACAGCGGCGGGGCTCAGCTCGGACCATCGCAGCCTGCCGGCCACCAGATTGTAGGCGAACCACGGCGAACTGTAGCCCGCTTCACGGTCGGCGGCGAACCGAAAATAGTACGTCCACCCGCCAAAGTTTGCTGCCGCGAAAGGCAGGTTAACCGCCGTCCACGTCATCGCCGCTGCACCACCTGTGACCAGCAGGGCACGAAGCCGGCCCGACCGAAGGGCCAGCAGCAGGATGGCACCCAGAACGAGCAGCGGGTACAGGTTGGTGGCGGTCGCGAGTCCTATCAGGATCCCGGCCGGTACCAGCCGCTGACGAGCGAAAAAATACATGCCGACGGCGAGCAGGCACACCGTCCACAGGTCCCAGTTTATGGTGCCCGCGAGAATGATTCCGGGCGCCAGGGCCACCATTGCGGCATCCCAGGGCCGGCGCGCGGACGTCCTGGCGGTTGCGAGGACCGTGATCATGGCCACCACCGCCAGCAGCGCCGCATTGATGTCGAAGTAGGCCAGGACCCGTCCCTCCGATGTCCCGGTACCCGGAACCAACCAGGCCGTCAGCCCGGCGATGAGGCCTACAAGGACCGGATATTCGAACTGGCTGCCGAGAATGGGGACGGCGCCCTCCGCCAGCCCGCGGTTCCGAAAGAGCTCAGGAAAGTCCGAATAGCAGGTGGCGTAGAACTGGCTGGGGGATTCCCAGCCGTTGGCGCGGCAATAGCTTTTGAGCAGTACGCCGATGAGTGCCGCAACGACGGTGAGGAGGATCAGTACCCGTTCCACAGTGAATATGCCGGGTGAAACGACACCTGGGTCGGATCTGCGCCCCAGCGGACCGCCAACCACTTCCGTGAAGTTCCGCAGCAACATGTCGCTGCGGCTGGGAACCACCAGTCTGGCCCGTCCTCGGCGCCCCGGGGGCTGGGTCTCCTCCATGGAATCGAGCTTACCGGTGCGCCTGCAAGGATATCCGCAGGCGCAAACAGTACCGGCGGATACTGAAGGCCGGATCGCGGCGCTGCTGGTTCAGCAGTCACCGCAATCCGGCGCCAGGAGTGTTCAGCGAAGGCCTCCCATCTGCTGGTGCAACAGGACGAACACGTCGTCCCGCAGCTGCTGCTCCAACAGGTCCCTGTTGAACATCTTCCTGCTGGACCCTTGTGGCCGGGGAAACAGGAGCTTCCGGAGTTTTCGAATCATGGATTTTCACCTCCCATCAGGGTGATGGCTGTCCCTAAAACGGGCGCGACAAATCAAAGGCGGTATGGGAAAGGAAATTGCCGGCTAAATTCAGGCAGGCAAATGCGCAGCAATAAATAAGGTGTTTGAACAGGAAAAGGAACTCCTGTGCATGCTGCCGGCAGCCCCAACGCGAAGCTGGTTCCGAATTATGGGGTGCGGGCAGGAGACGCCTGCAACACACGCCTGGGTCCACCGTCGGCGGGATGTCTGCCGAACAGGGGAAACTTCAGGTCTGCGAACCCGCCTGTAAAGCCGGGATACCTTGCCGCCGCAGGGAAAAGGGCGGAAGGGCAGGGGCTAGCTGCCTGAACGGCCCCGGAACAGGCGCGCGTTGTGCGCAGAGGCCGGGTACGCGTCGACAGTGGTCTTCCGTCCGCCAGTCAAAGTCATCATTTCTCCCAACCTCCTTTTCTACTGTTCGGTGCAATTAGAGCGTGCAACCGGGCCGCTGACCTTGGCAGATTACTCTGGGGTCAGAAATAAAAGTACACCAGGAATGTTCCGGTGACTACTTATTGCAGGAGATTCCCCCAAAGTTCTTATAAAGAGACTTTCCTAGAGTCCCCAACGCACAATTGCCGGTGTTTTCTTATCCCAGCCCAGCGTGCACACTTTAGCCGTTCCAAGGATGAAGTGCCGGCCCTCAGTGGGCGGCAGTTCCAGCCACCGGGCAGTGAGGATCCTCGAGAAGTGGCCGTGCGCAACGATCAGCACGTTGTCCATTCCGGATCCCAGGATCCGGCCGATAATCTTGTCGGCCCTGGCGCCAACCTCGTCCAGCGTCTCGCCGTTTGGAACACCGTGGGTCCAAATGAGGTAGTCGGGGTTGTCCTTCCGGATCAGGTCGGAGCTGATGCCTTCGTAGTCGCCATAGTTCCATTCCACTGCCAGCGGTTCGTGCTGCGCGTCCGGAAACCCGGCAAGTTCCGCGGTCCGCCGGGCACGCCTCAGGGGTGAGGTAAGCACCAGGTCGAAGTCGACGGCGTCGAGCACCTTCCGCGCTTCCACGGCCTGCTGTTCACCTTCCACCGTGAGCGGGAGGTCCGTAAGCCCGGTGTACTGGCCGCTCTTGGACCACTCGGTCTCCCCGTGGCGGAGGATCCAGAGCTGGGGACGGGGGACAAGGGCAGGATCGGTCACTGGGTCTCCTCAGAAGGGAAAGGTTCGACGGCGGCGGGAGACATTCCGGCCTCCGCTGCGGCAGGTGCCGATTCGGGCTGTTCGGCCCACCAGCGGAGCAGCCGGGCTTCCGCTTCCCCGACGGGCAAAGGACCGTGTTCCATCCGCTCGTTGAGCAGGAACTTGTAGGCCTTACCTACCACTGGGCCGGGCTTGAGGCTGAGCAGTTCCATGATCCGGGCACCGTCCAGGTCCGGGCGCACGGCATCCAGTGACTCCTGCTCCCTCAGCGCGGCGATGCGGGCTTCGAGGTCGTCATAGGCAAAAGCCAGCCGCTCAGCCTTTCGCTGGTTTCGGGTAGTGACATCGGAACGGGTGAGCCGGTGCAGGCGTTCCAGCAGCGGACCGGCGTCGGTAACGTACCGGCGGACCGCCGAGTCGCTCCAGCCGGCCTCGCCGTAGCCGTAGAAGCGCATGTGCAGCTCCACGAGGCGCGCAACGGCCTTGGTGGAGTCATTGTCGAAACGCAGGGCCTTCATGCGTTTCGACGTCAGTTTGGCGCCCACCATGTCGTGGTGGCGGAAGCTGACCGCCCCGCCCGGTTCGAAGCGCCGCGTAGCCGGCTTGCCGACGTCGTGCATCAATGCTGCGAAGCGCAGCACAAAGTCGGGGGCGGGTACCGGGCCGTCAGCGTCCGTCTCCAGCTGGGTTGCCTGTTCCAGAACCTGCAGGGAGTGCTGGTAGACGTCCTTGTGGCGGTGGTGCTCATCGGACTCGAGGCGGAGGGCGGACACTTCGGGCAACACGAATTCGGCGAGACCCGTGTCCACCAGCAGGTCCACACCCACACGGGGCTGAGCCCCGCAGATGAGCTTGACCAGCTCGTCGCGGACCCGCTCGGCGGAAATGATGGTGATGCGTTCGGCCATGCGGGTCATGGCTTCCCGGACGTCGTCGTGGACTGTCACTCCCAGCTGGGCCGCGAACCTGGCAGCCCGCATCATCCTCAGAGGGTCATCGGAGAAGGACGCCTCAGGTGCCCCGGGCGTGGCCAACACGGACGCGTGCAGGTCCCGGACGCCTCCGAACGGATCCACAAGTTCCATGGTGGGCAGTTTCAAGGCCATGGCGTTGATGGTGAAGTCACGGCGCAGCAGGTCATCCGTCAGGGACGAGCCGAACGCCACCACCGGCTTGCGGGACTCGGCGTCATAGGCTTCTGCCCGGTAGGTGGTGATTTCAATCTGGAACCCGTCCTTGCGCATGCCAATGGTTCCGAAGGCCCGGCCAATCTCCCAGAAGTTGTCCGCCCACTTCTTGATCAGGGCGACCGTCTGGTCCGGGGTGGCGTCCGTGGTGAAGTCCAGGTCGGGCGAGGTGCGTCCCAGGAACAGGTCCCGCACCGGTCCGCCCACCAAAGACAGTTCGTGGCCGGCGTCGACAAAGCGCTGCCCGAGCTCCAGGACCACCGGGTCCACCTGGAAATCGACGGTGTGGGAATCAGTCTTGTGATGTGCGTGCGCCATAGTTACTTAAGCTTGGCAGAAACCAGCGCCCCGGCAGGCCAAAATACTGTCAAGATCCTTTTGATTCGGTCCGCCGCCGCGAAACTGCGTCATATGCCGTCCATGTTGGAGTCATGTTCCGGTCATCACGAACGGGCAACAGTCGTTAGAGTGGACTCCATGGCCCATCCAGTACCGAGCGCTCCCGGCAGGAGGACGAACGCACCATTGCCGTCGGCAATCGGTGCGCACGTTGCGCCTGCCCAGCATTCGGCACCGGCTTCGTTGCCAACGGTCGAGGAAGTCTCGGCCGGCGGCGTGGTGGTGGATACGTCCGACGCCGGGTTGAGGGTTGCGATCATCGCCCGCCTTAACCGCGGCGGGCGCCTCGAGTGGTGCCTGCCCAAGGGCCATCCGGAGGGCAAGGAAAACAACGAAGAGGCCGCGGTGCGGGAGATTGCCGAAGAAACCGGCATCGAGGGCAGCATCCTTGCCCCGTTGGGAAGCATCGACTACTGGTTCACGGTCAGCGGCCACCGGGTCCATAAAACCGTGCACCATTATCTCCTGCGCGCTACCGGCGGCGAGCTGACCATCGAGAACGATCCCGACCAGGAAGCCGTGGACGTGGCCTGGGTGCCCATCCAGGAGCTGGCCCGGAAATTGTCCTTCCCCAATGAGCGGCGCATCGCCGACCTCGCCCGCGAGGTCCTGCCCGGACACCTCTAAGAGGCGCCGCCTGTGCCGGTGTTGCGGTGATAGGGGCGTTCGGGTGAGACGATGAACTCGATGTCAGCTTCCAATTTTCCTTCCGACAAACCCGGCCGGCCCGGCGACGCTGCAGCTGGCGTCCCTGCAGATGGCGCCCCTCTCGACGGGGCCCCCGTGGACAGCGGCCAACCAGGGGCCGTGCAAGCGAGTGAAACGCGTTCCAGCGCCATCATGGCCGCGGGGACGCTCATTTCGCGGTTCCTCGGGTTTGGAAAGACCTGGATGCTGGGCACGGCCCTGGGACTCGGCTCCACGGTCAACGACACGTTCATCAACGCCAACAACCTGCCGAACCTGATCTTCCTGCTGGTGGCCGGCGGTGTGTTCAACGCCGTCCTGGTGCCGCAGATCATCAAGGCAAGCAAAGCCCCGGACAAGGGAGCGGACTACATCAGCCGGCTGCTGACGCTTGCTGTACTGCTCCTGCTGGGGCTGACCGCCCTGGTGACACTGGCAGCTCCCTGGGTCATCGAGCTCACCACCCAGGGATACTCACCGCAACAAAAAGCCCTGGCCGTCACCTTCGCCTTCTGGTGCCTGCCACAGATCTTCTTCTACGGGCTGTACGCCCTGCTCACGCAGATCCTGAATGCCAACGGCGCTTTTGGTCCTGCAATGTGGGCGCCCATCCTGAACAACCTGGTGGCCATCGCAGGCCTCGGCATGTTCATCTATATTTTCGGCGCCAACGAGTTCAACCCGCACACGCTGGACAACTGGGGCGACACCCAAACACTGCTGGTGGCAGGGTTCTCCACCATCGGCGTCGTATCCCAGACCGCCATCCTGATGATCCCCGTGGTGCGGTTGAAACTGGGACTAAGGCCGCGGTTCGGCTGGCGGGGAGTGGGACTGGGCCAGGCGGCAAAGCTGAGCGTATGGACGCTCCTGACGGCCGCCGTCGGGCAACTGGCCTTCCTCTACGTCATGCGCATCGCCACCATTCCCGGCGCGGAACGCATCCGGCTGCAGCAGGCGGGCGACCCGGCCGCGTACATGCTGCCCGGCAACGCGGTGCTGGAAGTGGCCAGCCAGCTTTACCTGCTGCCGCACTCCATCATCGCGCTGTCGCTTGCCACCGTCCTCTTTAACCGGATGACACGTGCGTCACAGGACGGCAATCGCGACCAACTCCGCGATGCCCTCTCGCACGGACTGCGGACCATGGCCGTGGCCACTGTATTTGGTGCCCTGGCCCTGTTTGCCCTGGCCGGCCCGCTGGGCATGTTCTTCTCCGGCGGCCTGCGCCAGGACGGCGTGATGCTTGCGCAGACGCTCACCATCCTGGCCCTGAGCACCCCCTTCATGAGCGCCAACTTCATGATGTCGCGGGTGTTCTACGCGAATGAGGACGCACGCACCCCCTTCTACGTCCAGCTGCAGCTTGCCGTGGTTTACGTTGCCGGCGCGTTCGCCATCCAGTTCCTGCCGGTAAACCAGATCATCTACGCCATCGCAGTCCTCTATATGGTGGGCAACATTTTGTCCGTGGTCATCAGCGCCTACTTCCTGCGGCGCCTCCTCGGACACCTCGACGGACCCAGGATCGCAAATTCCTACATCCGGATGGGTTACGCCGCTTTGGGATCAGCCATCGCGGGCGCGGGCGCACTGTGGTTGATGGGCAGCTACAGCCCGGACGGATTCGCTTGGCAGGACCGGCTGTCGGCGCTGATCACGGTCATCGTGGTGGGCCCCGTGATGCTGGTGGTCTACTTCTTCCTGCTCAAACTGTTCCGCGTGGCTGAACTTCGCGACCTGCTCCGGCCGCTGCTTGGCCGCTTTGGCCGTGGCCGCCCCGCGGCGCCCGCGGCACCAGGCGGGGTCCCCCCGTCGTCCTCTCCCGAGGGAACGCCTTCGGTGGAGGCAGGGCCCGCCGTGGAACGCCCTGCCCGTGCCGAACGCTCCACCACGTCCGTTGACACGGGCCTCATTCCCCGGATTTCCGGCGAATTTGATGCGGCTTCCTTCCGCGCCGGCCCCGCGCCGGAGCACCGTGCGGGCCGCGCGGACTCTTACGACGCCGACATTCACGGGGCGCCCGACGGCGGCTACCTGCCAGGTGAGGATCAGCCCAGTACCGCCCGCGGAGGCCTGCTCCGTGAGCAGATCCAACTGCCCGGCCGGCGCACCTTCCAGGGCAAGGCAGGGGAGAACCCTTATTTCAAGCGGCGGCGGCCGCGGAAAAAGTAACTGACGTGCCGTTTCCCGACGCCTTTGTCTGCGGTGCGCCGGACGCAATCCGCTAGGATCGAAAAGGTACAGGGGGAGTTGCATTCAGGGGCACGCCGCGTGGCTGGTCCATGAACGGCGGTCGCATCATCTATGCCGGCAATCCCGGAAAGTCTAGGAGGAACACGTGTCCAACCCGATCGATGTCGGATCAGTACTGGGCGGCCGCTACAAGGTCACAGCCACTGTATTGGCTTCGCACGACCACGATCTGGTGCTGGATGGTGTGGATCAGGTCCTGAACCGGCCGGTCAGCATCCTGGTTGCCGGACCCGGGAACACAGACCAGGTGGCCCAAAGCGCCCGTGAGGTTGCCACCGGTGAACGGCCCGGTACTGTCCAGGTACTGGACCTTGGCGTGACTGAAGCAGCCACGTACCTCATCACCAACCACACGTCCGCAGCAGATCTGCTGGACCTCGCAGTGGCGTCGAATCCTCCATATGTGGAGCCGTTTTTCACCGACACACTGGGCAGCGAGATCTTTGGCCAGCCCCGGTCCCACGAGCCGGAACCCTACGACGACGAAGATCACGTCGACGCCGGGTACATCAACTATGGGGATACCCACCGCAGCCAGGTGGACCCCTATGGAACGGCGCCCGTTGCGCCGCCAAAACCTCCGGTGAGGCCTTCGGCAGCGCCTGGAGCGGGCCGGAAAGCCGCGGGGGCGTCCGCTGTTGGCGGGGCAGCCGCAACGGGTGCTGCAGCCGGAGCCGGTGCCGCAGCACGCGATGAAGCAGCACGTGGCGGGGCGGCTGGAGCCGATACTGATCCGGATGCCACCGCCGCGCATTCGGTACAGGCTGCATCCACTGGTTCCGCCGCCGGATCTTCTTCTGGCAGTTCAGCCCGTGAAGCCGCGTCCGGGAGGCCCAAGGTATCCCTCTGGTCCGATGACGACTACGCGCAGGCGGACCAGCAGGGTCATGATGACCACGATGAAAAACCGGCCGAGGATCCCAAGCCCGTCAACAAAAAACCAGCCATGTTTGCCCGGGCGGCAGCTCCGGCTGCTGCTGGGGTTTCCTTCGCCGACCAGGGCAACCATGACGGTGACAGCGACGAGCCTGAACGTGAACCGCGGTCCATGCGTTGGCTGGTGGGCGGGCTCCTGGCAGTGGTCCTCATCGCAGGGCTCGTCTTCGCCGTGACCAATCTGGGCAGCCTCCTTTCCCAGCCCCAGGCGAACAGCCCGGCCCCGGCAGCCACCAACACCAGCGCTCCGGAAGCTTCATCCGCGCCCACCCAGGCGCCCAGCTCCGCTCCGCCGGCTGTACCGCCGGCCATTGAAAGTGTCAGCCGCCAGGGGAACTTCGACTTCGCCGCAACGTTCGACGGTGACCTGGCAAAGGCTTACGACGGGAATGCGGCAAGCTACTGGTCGGACATGGAATTTGCCAGCGAGAACTGGGGCGGTCTGGCACCGCAGGGCGTTCCGCTGATGGTGAAGCTGGAGAAGCCGGCCACGGTTTCGTCGATCACGCTCTCGCAGCTTGGCGGCTCCGGTGGAAACATCACCGTCTACACCAATGACCGGCCTTCCCTGGACGGAGCAAAAGCCGTAGGGACCAACAGCTTCACCTCCACCGACCTGAACATGCCGTTGGCGGAGCCCGCAGAGGCGGAGTACGTGATCGTTTCGATCAACTCACTTCCGCGGCTTGCTGCACCCAAGACCCGCTATGGGTTTGGGATCCGCTTGGCCGAGATCAAGGTCCAGTAGCCTTCAGCACCAGCGTCTTTTGCGGCCCTCTCCCTTAGCTGGGGAGGGCCGCTTGTCTTTATGCACTTGTAATGCATTCACGCCCGCGTCATCGGCAGCGGCTGCGGGACTGTAATCTGGAAAGAGTGTCTGGCGGAGTTGGCATGGTGCCGTCCAACCGGTGCTCTTCCGGTTCCAGGCGCCGGAATATTCAGCATCCAGTAGCAGTTGTGCCATGTGGCCGGCCTCCACAGGGAGGTGCGTCGAATAAGGAAGAGGTTCACCGTTCAGTGACCATCGCAGAAAACACCGCGCCCGAAGTGCGTGATGTCATCATTGTCGGCTCCGGTCCGGCTGGTTACACGGCGGCCGTTTACACGGCTCGCGCCAACCTCAAGCCACTGTTGCTTGCAGGCTCCGTAACTGCGGGCGGTGAACTGATGAACACCACCGATGTCGAGAACTACCCGGGCTTCCCCGATGGCATCATGGGGCCGGACCTCATGGAGAACTTCGAAAAGCAGGCAGCGCGGTTTGGAACGGAAATCCAGTTCGAGGATGTAACGGCGCTTGACCTCGAAGGCCCGGTCAAGACGGTGACGATCGCCACGGGGGAGAGCTTCCAGGCAAGAGCAGTTATCCTCTCAACCGGATCCGCCTACCGGGAACTGGGGCTGCCTAACGAGAAGCGGCTTTCGGGCCACGGTGTCAGCTGGTGTGCAACCTGTGACGGTTTCTTTTTCAAGGATCAGGACATCGCCGTCATCGGCGGTGGCGACTCTGCTATGGAGGAGGCCCTGTTCCTGACCAAGTTCGCGAAATCAGTTACGGTTGTGCACCGTCGCGACTCGCTCAAAGCTTCCAAGATCATGGCAGACCGCGCTCTTGCCCACGAGAAGATCAACTTCATCTGGAACAGCACGGTCGAGGACGTTGTTGGCGAGGACAAAGTCACCGGCCTCAAGTTGAAGAATCTGGTAGACGGTGCGGTGTCCGATCTTGCGGTTACGGGTGTGTTTGTCGCCATTGGCAATGACCCCAGGACTGACCTTGTGAAGGACGTCCTGACGCTGACCCCCGAGGGCACGATCGCGGTTGAGGGCCGGAGTTCCAGGACCAGCATTCCCGGTGTATTCGCTGCCGGTGACGTCGTTGACCCCACCTACCGCCAGGCCATTACCGCCTCCGGCTCCGGTTGCGTTGCTGCCATCGACGTAGAACACTACCTGGCTGACCTGCCCGCATAGTTTCGCCCAATCGCTATCCGAAGAGAAAGACAAAGGTTATGAGCAACGCAAAAGACGTAACTGACGCAAGCTTCGGGACAGACGTCCTGTCCTCCGAGAAGCCGGTAATCGTGGATTTCTGGGCCGAATGGTGCGGGCCCTGCCGCAAACTGGGACCCATCCTCGATGAGATTTCCGTTGAGTACAGCGAGAAGGTGAATGTCGTTAAGGTAAACGTTGACGACAACCCCGCCATTGCAGCCGAATACGGCATCACGTCCATTCCTGCCGTGTACCTGTTCCAGGGCGGCGAGGTGAAGAACACCGTCATCGGTGCGAAGCCGAAGCAGTTCTTTGAGAAGGAATTCTCGGACGTCCTTTCCTGAGCATGACGTCCCTCCGGTTGACTACCGGGGAGAACAAAGTGGTCACTGCCCCTGGGGCGGTGGCCACTTTTGTTTGGGTACCAATTTGGGTTGGCCGGGGGACCCCTCGCTCGCGTTCGTGATGGTGATCCAACCTTCTGCGCCGGCCTGGACTTCCTAATGGGTAGCATCTCTAAACCAGGTGTTTCACGTGAAACAGCGCCTGCTCCGTCCTGCGTCTGCACTTCTGGCTTGGCGGGGAAACTGAAGTCATCACTTGACGTCTCCACCTCTTCCAACCAGGCATAAGCAATTCCCGAGCCTCGTGCAGAGCAGGACTGTGCCCCCGGTGGGGAAGACAGGCGACACCGAGGGCTTCAAACAGCTTTTGGTAGCGGAAATGACGGCACTCGCGGGCCTCGGTCTCCAAAGCGCTCTTTGGGTTGGCGGAAAACGATACTTGTTTCACGTGAAACAACACGACCGCCCGGTCGCCAGAACGAAGTTGGGGGTAGCGGGCACTACCTGAGTCTCGCGTTCCCGCCTACCTCCGAATCATCGTCCCCGTCATCACTCCCAAAATGGGGAACCGGCCTATACCTGGACTCCCTGGACCATAATCGGAGAGCGACCCGGTAAGGCCATCCCCTCCAGAGCTTCACCCGCAACCATACTCAATTCGCCCGGAAGTCGTCTATTGTGCGCTTCATGGACCCTTACACGGAATGGCGGAGCAAGATCTAACCGTTGATAATGGCGTGCTCCCCAGCACAAGCAGCACTTGTTTTGATGCTTCCCCCCCAAGCAGGTCCCGTCAGTGGTGGTGCTCCACGCTTCACATCTTTGGCCCTAGTTCTCGTGTTCAAAGGACTTCGAGCTACGGGTGGTCGGGGCAGCTGTAGTTTCACGTGAAACATCAACACCTGGTTCCGGCAAAAACGAGTGGAGTACGGTTGGGACGAGACGAGGCACGTCGGTCGGCTTCACGGCGCGCAGCGAAGGGCTGGCTAAGGCGGGCCCCGTCCCTGGCGCGGTTTAGAACCAGCAACAACCTGCAATCGCGTCGTCCGAAACCCAGGCCAGAGTAGCCAGCAGGATACTACCGACATAACAGCTTCAAGCTCGGTCCTCGATGAACCTAGAACGGAAACCCATCGCGCATCTCCAAGTATCACACCTAAACCAACCCTAGACAGATTCAGGCCGGGCTAAGGGACCGCTGGAATCCGCTGCAGCCGGACAGGACAAAGGTCGCACGTGGTCAAAGTTCTGTAGACGTGAGCCGCGCACTAAGTGCGTATAACGCCAGTCCACATACAGCCGCATTACATCGGCGCCTCACAGGTGGTACGGGGACAAAGGTACCTCCGATCAACAATTCCTCGACTTCGGCAGAAAGCCCTTTGTGAAGCTTGCGACTTTTAGGCGGAACCCTCGGCTTCGAGACCGCCCTCAGGAACAACCACGCTGAGCAACAGGCTTCCGGCGTGGACCTGATCGAATATAGGTGTACCCGCCAGGCGCCTTCCGTACCCCTTCCAGCATGTGGCCTACCGCGATGGCCTCCACGCAAGGGCGGAGGAGAGTTCCAGTTGCCGCTCATTGCCATGCAGAAGCTGCAGCAACTCGTGTATCCGAAGCATTTTTGCGATGTAGAAAGCGCAGGGTGATGTTTCACGTGAAACAGCCTTATCCCGCCCCGTGGCACCCCGCGAACGCCAGATCAAGCCCTCGCGGACACAAGGCTTGACTTAACGAAGAGCAAACGAGCCTTCTCATCACAGATGCTGAGTCAGTGAGGAATTCGTGAATATTTTGGCTGAAACGTACCGTAGGCGACAGGCTTCCATATAGAACGCCGGCCCAATTCGAATCCGTCCAAATACAGGGCTGACATCAGAATCCGGACCACAAGTGACTAAGCTAGCCGTTTCCAGGCGAGCCCAGTTTCACGCCGGTAGTCCAGCCAAACAGGGCCTGGCGGTGACGTCTGTGATCCACTCCGGTACTACTGCTGCCCAGGCAGCAAGACCACGCCACAGACTTAATCATCCCAGCGCTGTGTGCCCTGCAGCGGGGAGCATAGCGCCGCGGGAATACTCGGCACGAAGAATTACTCGGCCGAAAGGACGAGCTTCCTAGGGGTCCTTCAACGTCCCACCATGGGTCCGCTGTCTTGGTCCAGCCGGAACCACACCCCAAAAATTGCAAATCTGCCACCTCCCAATTCGGTGTGGTCGCGCGTTGTTCCACAGGTTTTCCACAGGTACCGTCGGCGCTTATGCACAGCGTTTTCCACAGGCGGCGGCTTTCCTGTGACGAAGAACATATTGATACCACCCAGTGGGCCACGGCCTAGGTCGATAGCGTGAAGCAAGTCGTTCGCTGTAGCTACTCTCAAATTCACCATCCCGGGCGGTTTCGCCGTCACGAGCAATGACCAGGCACCCTTGAGGGGTTGAAACGCGAAAGCGTGCACCTGTTTTGTTGCGCGCTGTCGGTGTTTCACGTGAAACACCCGTAGTCCCTATAACCGTCGCCGAACAGGGACAGCCAAGAACTTCCTGCCAAGAGCACTAGCGCATGCAGGTGACCGGACATCTCCACGGCCTTGTCCACACAGTTATCCACACCGATATCCACAACACAATCCACAGCAGGACGGACCTTTGGTCTGGACTTGAGAAGGCCTGCCGCCGCGGGGGACCTGAGGAACTGTAGGGGCGGAGCGCCCTGTTCCTCCGGGATGTTTAGGATCGCCGTCGAGCGTCGGATATCTGCGGCACAGACGTCTAAAGTGAAAGTGACACCATCTAGCGCTTCCCCCCAAGTTGACTTGCCTATCGCTGGTTTCCTGCTTCCCCTGGTCTGCGGCCAACCTGCCAGTGCATGCCTTGAATCGCTGCTGTTCAAAACTGGATTCGTTCCCGTCCGAGCATCGCTTCGAGGCCGCCCACCATAGGGGCGGTAGCGGTCCCGACAGCGCTACGTAGAGGAACTGGGGGAAATTGCCAAATATTGAAGTCGCCAATAGCTGCATGATTGTAGCGTCCCGTCATGATCCTGTCCCGTGCCGTTTCAGCGACCTGCTGTTGCCCAGAAAGAAGGGGATACCTTCGCAAGCATGCAGGTAGGGCACCCGTGTACTGGAGCACCATAAGTAGGGCATGCCCGTATCGGAGCACCACAGATAAGGCACGGCCGTAGCGGAGCACCAAAGTCAAAGCACGCCCGCAGCGGAGCACCAAAGTCAAAGCACGCCCGCAGCGGAGCACCACAGACAAAGCACGCCCATAGCCGGCTCTTACAGTTCACGAGTTTCCAGTAGGGACCTGGCGTTTCAAATCGCACGGGGGACGTGCAACGGGTGTGGCTGGAAGCGATAGATGGCCATACCGACTTAGATGCGATACTGCCACGCCCGCAATTCCAATTCAGGCGAAGGCCATCCACGGCTGGCTTAGCAACTCTTGCGGAGGCAGTGAGACACGACACCATTGTTCCATCTCGTAGCCCAGCAGGACAATCTGCTCTTCAAATCAAGGTCACGGGCTTCGTCAGCAGGAGACCGTGGGCCTTCTGAGTACTGGCCATCGCCACCGGGCATAGGGCGGTTGACAGCGTTTCACGTGAAACGTTGCGAGGTCACCGCCATTCGCACATGTACCCACTGCACACTATGGTGATCTCGACTGCATGAAACAGTCCGGCCTGCTGGCCGCACCACCTAGAGCCAGTTTCACGTGAAACACTCCGAGCACTGCCCCAACGTGAACGTGGTTTCTGATGGTGGATCGTCCCAGTTCCACGGTGACTAGCCGCTAACACGGCGACTGATCCCACATAGCAACCGCCCATTAAGGTGTTGCCAGCATGCGGCTTCTGCAGTCCGCGTATGCGGCAGGTCATTGCTGCATCCCTGGACAGCTCATGGGCCCGCCGAACGGCGGCAGTGGGAGGTCAGGTCCGTCTAGGCCTCGTCGACAGCCTCAAGCGGCCCGCATTTCTATGTCGGCTAATAGCTGCCGCTTTTGCACTATATGGGCAGAGAAGCGCGATGGCCTATCAAAGGAGGGCAACCCGCACAAAAGGGAAGAAGTGCAAGTGCTCCACCGGTTCAGTCTTAGTTTGTCATCGAAACGCAAGGCTAGGCTCCAAATCCAGTTTTGGAGACCCATGATGCGAACTTGCACTAACGGCTTCATGCGATCCCTCGGTGACTCCGAGGTGCCCCTTCCTCCTCATCAACAGCGACCGGGGTGGAAGACCAAGAGTAGGCCAAGACTAACTGTTTCACGTGAAACGGCTCCGCCAGAACGCGACCTCATCGGCGCCAGATCGGCACCGAAAACGCGACTGCTGACCGATCCTGCTAATCCGATAAACTTCTGGACCTAGCCGAAGCTAGGCCAAAAATCGACTGGCGTTAACCTTATGAGAGGAAACTTAAGACAGGGCACTATTCCTCACTTCCCTATGCGATCAGACCCGAGGCGGGGAGCGTTTGGCTGGATACAACGGCCGCCGCAGAAGAAGTTGACCTGACTTGCAAATCCCAGCCTGGAGCGCCGGTAACCTGGCGGGGGAGCGTAGCGCGGTCCTTTGCATAGGGAGAGGACGAGATTGTGGGGCCATACAGAAAAAGGGCCCGATTCTTTGAGAACCGAGCCCCTTTTTAGTGTCAGCCTAGTTGGTTGATCCGGGGGCCAGCACGTCCATGATGCGGTTCAGATCCTCGACGCTCGCAAACTCGATGCTGACCTTACCCTTACGGACACCAAGGGAGATCTTCACGTTGGTATCCAGGCGGTCGGACAATGACGACGCAAGGTAGTCGAGACGCTCGTGGCGTGCGCCAGGGCGGGGAATATTGTTCTTCGTTTGCTTTGTCGGATCCTGGTACAGGGTGACGGCCTCTTCTGTTGCCCTTACGGACATACCCTCAGCCACAATCTTTTGGGCCAGACGCTCCATGGCGGCAGCATCGGGGAGCGAGAGGAGGGCGCGGGCATGGCCTGCTGACAGCACACCTGCAGCAACACGGCGCTGCACCAGTGGAGGAAGTTTCAGCAGCCGAAGCGTATTGGACACCTGAGGGCGTGAACGGCCGATCCGGTCCGCCAGCTGCTCATGGGTTGTGCCGAAGTCCTCCAGGAGCTGCTGGTAGGCTGCTGCTTCTTCCAGCGGGTTCAGCTGGCTGCGGTGCAGGTTTTCCAGCAACGCATCGCGCAGCAGGTCGTCATCGGTGGTATCCCGGACGATGGCGGGGATGGTTTCCAGTCCAGCTGCCTGGACAGCCCGCCAGCGGCGCTCACCCATGACGAGCTCGAACGGCTCGCTACCGGTTTCGGTTGACTTACGGACCACGATTGGCTGGAGGACGCCAATTTCGCGAACGGAGTGAACAAGCTCAGCCATGTCGTCTTCATCGAAGACAGAACGCGGCTGCTTACGGTTTGGGTGGATATCAGAAACGGGAATTTCGGCGAACCGCACGCCCGGTACCTCAACAAGTTCCACACCGGAGTCGGTGCCGGCAAACTCCTTGAGGGGCTCAGGTGCAGTACTCACCGGAGCCGGGTCAGAGGGTGCCTCTTCTTCGAGGTTCTCGCTGGACGTCTCCTTGGCAGCCGTCCTCTTGCCGGCAGAGCGCTCCGCTTCGGCTGGAGAAGGCGAATCGGAAGCTATCTTGTCGGCAGCAGCCCTGGGATCAGGCTCGGAGGATTCAACAATCCTGGAGGAATCCTTCTTCTCGGACGAAGACTTCGTGGAAGTCTCGGAATCAGGCGCGGAGATCAGCTTGTCGGCAACGGACTTTGCGGTCTCCACGGCAGCATCGTCCGAGGGTTCCGTCTTCTTTCGGCCCTCAGGAAAAAAGAGGTCGACCGGACGGGATACGGCAGCACCATTGTTGCCCTGCCCATTGGATGCGGCGGAACTTGGAATCAGCGCGCCAAGACCGCGGCCTAGGCCCCGTCGCTTCTCGCTCATGGGTAAATCCCTCCAGTGGTAGAACCAGCATTGCCGGCTCCGGTCGTTGCAGTTTTGAAGATTTTAGCGTTCTGCTATTTCAGCAGCGGCTTCCAAGTAGGACAGCGCACCACTGGAGGATGGGTCATACGTCATAACCGTCTGCTGATAGCTCGGTGCTTCGGAGATGCGCACTGAGCGGGGAACCACTGCTGAAAGCACCTGCTCCGGGAAGTGCGTCCTCACCTCGGCAGCAACCTGGGCAGCGAGATTGGTCCGACCGTCATACATGGTGAGCAGGATGGTGGATACAACAAGATCGGCATTGAGGTGCTTCTGGATCATCTCGATGTTCTTGAGAAGCTGACTCAGCCCTTCGAGCGCGTAGTACTCGCACTGAATGGGAATCAGGACCTCATTGGCTGCGCAGAAGGCGTTTACAGTCAAAAGTCCCAGGCTGGGCGGGCAATCGATGAAGATGTAGTCGAGACGTTCTTCACCGTTCTTTTCCCGCGCCTTGGCATACACGTCAATTGCACGGCGAAGGCGCTGCTCGCGCGCCACCAGTGACACCAGCTCAATTTCGGCCCCGGCCAGGTGAATGGTGGCCGGCGCACAGATCAGCTTGTCGATGTCAGGGCACTGCGCCACCACATCGGCCAATGCCATGTCATTGATCAGGACGTCGTAGATGCTGTCCACGTCAGCGTGGTGTTCTATACCCAAAGCTGTGGAGGCATTGCCCTGGGGATCGATGTCGATCACCAGGACGTTCAGCCCGGCGGCGGCCAGGGCTGCCGCAATGTTCACGGTAGTGGTGGTCTTTCCGACACCGCCTTTTTGGTTGGACACGGTGAAGATCCGGGTCTTTTCCGGCGTCGGGAGCCGGCGTCCCATCAGACGCTCACGGCGCTTGGTTTCATGGGCCAGTTCCCGCGCAATTGGACTGGAATCATCAATTGCATCGATGATGTTGGTTCGGCCTGAAGAGGTTGTTTCACGTGAAACAAGGGCAGCCGTACCGGAATTAGTAACCTGCTTAGGGTGATTTCCACCTCTGCCCGGGGCCAGGACGGGACCAGCGACAGAACGAGCTGACCCCAATGACACAAACGGCGGTATCCGTTGTGCGGAGGCTTCACTACTGGTCACTGGGGCACACTCACTCTCGTTCAGCCAATTTTGCTGCCGTTGACTAGCCTAACTGCTTGACCCGCCAGACTACGGTCACCGGGCCAGGACTAGGGTTTCTTTTGGGACTTGTTTACAACGATGCGTACAACCGTGGTGGGCTCCTCGAGCAGGTTGTCACCAACGGTAAGGACCGACGTCTGCACGCCGCCCAATTTACGGATCGTTTTGGCAGCCTTTTCGATTTCCTCGCTGGCGCTGCGGCCCTTAATTGCGACAACCTCACCGTGTCCGGCGAGAAGGGGGATGGTCAGCCCGGCCAAGTTACTCAGGGCAGATACTGCCCGGGCAGTCACAACATCGGCTTCCACCTGACCCACTGCGAGCTCGGCGCGGGTGCGCATCACCGTGACATTGTCCAGTCCGAGGTCATCCACCACTTCCTGGAGCCAGATTACCCTGCGCTCCAGCGGCTCAATCAGGGTCACCTCAAGATCCGGACGAGCGATGGCCAGGCAGAGGCCGGGGAGTCCGGCGCCGCTGCCGACGTCGGCCACGTGGCTGCCTTGGGCAATCTCGCTTTCGATGACTGCGCAGTTGAGGACATGGCGGCTCCAGAGCCGGGGAATCTCCCGTGGGCCAATAAGGCCGCGCTCTGTGCCGGAGGTAGCCAGATGTTCAACGTAGCGCTTGGCCAGCTCAAGCCGATCGCCAAAAATCTTCTCAGCGGCCAGCAGCTCAGCTGCCGTGATGTCAACCATGATTATCGGGTCAGCAATTCTCTAGTCTGCGGATACGACAATGTGGCGTCCGGTGCCTTCACCCTCGGACTCGCTGACGAGGCCCAGGTCTGCAACCGCGTCGTGAACGATTTTCCGCTCGTAGGCACTCATCGGCTCCAGGGCTACAGACTGGCCGGTTTCCTTCACGGTAGCGGCAGCGTCTTCGGCGATCTTCTGCAGATGGCCGGTACGTTCCTGCCGGTATCCGTTGATGTCCAGCACCAGCCGTGACCGGTTCTCTGTGGCGGACAGGACAGCGAGCCTGGTGAGTTCCTGAAGGGCCTCGAGGACTTCGCCGTCCTCGCCTACCAGGCTGTCCAGCCCATCGGTCTCCTCTTCGGCAACGATGGAAATATAGGTGCGGCCATTGCGGACTTCGATGTCGATATCGCCGTCGATATCAGCGATGTCCAGCAATTCCTCCAGGTAGTCGGCCGCGATGTCCCCTTCTTCTTCGAGGCGGCTGACAGCCGACACTTTGGGAGAGGACGTCTCCTCGTTCACGGACTCGTCCTGATCTTCGATGATCTCTTCAGAAAGGGCGTGTTCGGTACTCTCGGCTGACATTACTTTTTCTTCCTGTTCTTGCGTTGTGGCTGGACACGCTGGACCTTGGGTTCGACGACGGCGGCCGCGGCAGCAGCGTCCGCTGCTTCATCTTTCTTGCCGCTCAGGATCGACAGGGCCGGAAGGCCCTTGGCGGCACGGCGTTCGGCAAGGGCCTTGGCGGCGGGGGATCCCGGCGTCGGCATGCGCCGGATGACGAAAAACTGCTGGCCCATTGTCCAAAGGTTGGTGGTGGTCCAGTAGATGAGGACACCGATAGGGAAGTTGATACCGCCCACGCCGAACACGATCGGCAGGATGTAGAGCATCATCTTCTGCTGGCGCATGAAGGGGCTGGCCATGGCTTCTTCAGACATGTTCTTGGCCATGATCTGCTTCTGCGTGATGAACTGCGAGGCCGTCATGGCAAGGATCATGATGATCGAAAGGATCCAGACGGCGGTCTGGTTTCCTTCCCCGCCGTGCAGCAGGGAAGCGGACAGCGTAGCCCCGAAAATGGTGGAGTCATCAAACTGCACCACCTGCTCGGGACTCATGGCACCGATGCCCTTGCCCTCACGGCTTGCCGTTGAAATACCGGAAAGCACCGTGAACAGTGCGAAGAAGAACGGCATCTGGATCAGCATGGGGAGGCACGCGGAGAACGGGTTGGTCCCGTGCTTCTTGTACATCGCCATCTGCTCCTGCGCCATGGCCTGGCGGGACAGCTGGTCGGTCTTGCCCTTGTACTTGTCCTGGAGCTTCTTCAGGTCAGGCTGCAGGAGCTGCATGCCGCGCTGCGCCTTGATCTGCTTCACGAATACGGGAATCAGGGCGGCGCGGATCACCAGCACCAGCCCGATGATGGAGAGAGTCCAGGTCCAGCCTGAGGCACCAGGCATGCCAATGGCGCTCAGGCCCTCATGGAAGCCCACCATGATGATGGATACAAGCCATTTGAACGGAAACATGATTGTTTCAAAGAAGTCCATACTTATCCCTATTCGTCAGGCCGCACTGCGGCCTTCTTCATCAGTCCGAGCAGCCAGGTACTTGTCCGGGTTGTTCAGCACAACAATTGTGGGGGCCTGGCTTTCGGGCCATTCCCGGTTTCCGGCGGGGACATGGTCCACACCACCGGCATTCCATGGGTGGCAGCGGCCAAGGCGGCGGACAGCCAGCCAGCTTCCCTTGACGGCGCCATGGACAGTGACCGCTTCAAGGGCATAGGCCGAGCATGAAGGGAAAAAACGGCAGACCTGGCCGTACAGGGGTGAGATCACCTTGCGGTAGGCCTTGAGCAACACGATGAGGATGTTCCGGGGCAGGTTCCACAGGAAGATCCCGACGGCGGCGGCTACAGGATAAGCGCGGGCGACGACGACGGTGGTGTTACGCACGCGGGGTCCCCTCCTGTGTTGTAGCGGCCGAACCGTTCGCGGCAGCCTTAGGAAGGCGGCCCGCCAGCCGGGTCAGCGCCGATTCCAGTGCAGCGTTGTAGTCCGACAGCAGCTGGTCCCAGCTGGCAGACGCGGACGCAGGAAGCGCCCGGACCACTATGGCGAAGCCGGTGCCATGCTCGCGCAGCGAGGCAGCACCTGCTTCTCTTAGTCTCCTCTTAACGAGGTTCCTGACCACAGCGTTCCCTACACTCTTGGAAACGATGAACCCGATCCGGCTGGGTTCGTCGGCAGCAATGGCTGCCGCATATAACACTACGTTCCGGCGTCCATTGCGGACACCGGAACGTACAGTTGTTGAAAAATCGGTTGCAGTCCTCAAGCGGTTGCGGGCGGCCAGCACCTTAAACTCGCAAAGAGACGTCTACCGACAAGTCAGTTATTTATGCCGACAGCTCGGTGCGGCCCTTGCCACGGCGGGCTGCCAGGATGGCGCGGCCGGCACGGGTACGCATACGAAGGCGAAAGCCGTGCTTCTTGGCTCGACGGCGGTTATTCGGCTGAAAAGTCCGCTTGCTCACGTTAGTTACTCCAGTGGATCAAAGGTGCGCCCACCCGATCAGTATGGGGAAGAACTGGCCGACGCTAAGTTTTGTATATGCACGCTTCCCCCGGCTGCTCAAACGCGGAGCGTCTGAGAGATTCAGATGGGGCCAAAAAGCGGACACAAAGGACTTCACAACGTTAGGCAATTTAAGCCCCTGAGTCAAACCGGAGGGCGGTCCTGCAGCTATCCCCAGCTGTGCTTAACCTGGCCGCTGAGCCTGTGGATGAAGTGGCTCACAAGGCCCTTTTCGGAACCACAACGGTGTAATTATCCACAAGCTACTTGCCAGCTATCTTCTAGGCTTTTCATCCCCTAGAGTGGCCCAGTAGCCGATTATCCACGGACTGTGCATAACCCTGTGGATTAAGCTGGGCCAGCATCCTGGTTCCGGACTTGGGGCTGCAGGCAATGCAGGCAAAGCAAGTTTTGAGGGAACCCATTG